>JAIQFI010000096.1 GCA_020073345.1 Terriglobia bacterium | reverse complement strand
CAAGGAAAGTGTATTTCAGGAAACCACTGCGGACTGGAGCGTCTTTACTCAGGTCCGCGACGCGTTGCAGCGAATCGAAAGGGGCACCTACGGGACCTGTGTGGACTGTGGGCGCCAGATTGATGACCATCGACTGGACAGCGTCCCATGGACGGTGTATTGTCTCGACCATCAGAACCAGCATGAGCGCGATTTGGCGGCGCGGCCGTCGTAGTCGGGAGGAGAAGTGACATGATATTTCCGTTGCAGATCGAATTTCACAACACTCAGCCGTTAGAAGCTGTTGAGTCCCGGATCCGCCAGGAATTAGCGGAGTTTGAGAAGTTCTACAACCGGCTCCTGACCTGTCGGGTGGAGGTAGAGGCTCCAAAACATGACCGTCGTGGCAGCGTCTCCAAAGTCCGGATCGATCTTGGTGTTCCCGCCAAAGATGCAGCGACGCCGGGTGAACTGCGAGGTGCAGAAGGCAAGGACAATACAGAGCACCTGGAAGTAAGAGCTCAGCGTAAAGATGCGTCCATGGCGGTTCATGCAGCCTTCAACGTCGCGCGCCGCCGGCTGAAGGAATTTTCGGGCGACTCGTACAAGCACCATTGACAGCGGCGGGGTCTACGTTAGTCGACACCAGATTGAAATCAGAAGGAGGATGCTATGAGTACCCAAGAAAGACGATGCGAAGCGGAAGGCAACTGCGGGAAGGAGGCCACCGGTGATCGCTGGATCGCCGGCATTTCGATGATCGCGGGAGCCGCAGTCGGCGCGACTGTCATGTACTTCTGCGATCCCCATCGCGGTAAAGCCCGTCGCGCAGAGCTTCAGCAGAAGGCTGCCAGCTCCGCCCGAAAGGCCGGTCACGAAGTGGCGACAAAGGCGGAAGACCTGCTCAACCGGGCTAAGGGTGCTGTCGCCAAAGCCGACGCTGCCTTCGAACGCGGCGAAGAAGTTATGGACGACGACGTTGTCGCCGAGCGCGTTCGTAGCCACCTGGGACATCTCACGGAACGGGCGAGCGATATTCAGACAGAAGTTGTGAGTGGAATCGTGGTCCTCCACGGGACCGTATCGCCGGATAAACACCGGCATGTAGTTAACGAGATCCTTACGATTCCAGGGGTCAAGGGAGTTCGGGACCGGCTTGTGCCCGCCGGCTCCGGCCGAAAAGTTCCTGTGTCAACTTAACAGCCGGTGCCCTGGAGGAGGCTAAACACGGGACCCAAACACCGTTACCGTGCCGTCTTGTTCGGTTTCGGCTGTGCCTTGTTTGTTTATCTCCTCATCCGGCTGGGTGCCGCGCAAATCACCTCCCTGCTCTTGGGAATCGGCTGGTACTTGGGTTTGATTGCTGCGATCTACGCCGGCCACCAACTGATTCGGGCGTTTGCGTACTGGAAATGCGTCGCGGCGAGTGGGCGGTCCTCATATTGGGAAATCGTGAGGATCAGGCTCTCCGGAGAAGCCATTCAGTTCTTAACGTCTACCGGTCCTTTTCTGTCTGAGCCATCTAAAGTGTGGCTTCTGCAGAGACAAGGCTTGGGTACCAAGCACGCCGTGGCAGCGACGGCTTCAGAATATCTAATCTACACTCTTATGTCGGCTGCGTTCGCCGTAGCTGGCCTGACGTACCTGCTCATTAACTTCGAGCTTTCGAGGCCCGCGTCGGTCGCGGCAAAGGCACTCATATGCACCATGGGTGCGTTCCTCCTCGTGGCCCTTGGCGCGATCGTTTTTCGAATCTACTTGATCGGGGCTTTAATTAGAGGCGCGAGCAGACTGCCATGGATGGGGAAGCATGTGCGGCTCAAGGAGAATGACGTTCGCGACACGGAGGACCTGTTATTCGTCGTCCTTCGCGACCGCCCACTGCGCTCCCTGTTGATCGTGGCGATCGAATTTGCTGCACAAGCGCTTCTCGTTCTGGAGCTGTTCGTACTCCTTAAAACCACGGGGAAGCCCTTTTCGATCCTTCATCCGTTCCTGATCGAAGCCGCCACGAAGTTCATAGGCTTGGCCTTCTTCTTTATTCCCGGCCAAGTGGGCGCAGCCGAGGGCGCCTACTCCTTCATCTTCAAGACGGTGGGTCTACCTGCATCCGCGGGCTTCGCTCTTGCGGTGGCGCGACGGCTTCGGAGCCTCCTGGTTGCTGGTGTCGGTGTCGCTCTCGCGCCACTCTGGCGGGGCACGCCGGCCGGCGGGCAGGAGTTAGAATAACGGACGATTATGTCGGTTTGCTTGGTTACTATGACGATGTGAAGTGAACCTAGACCATGAATACTCGGCCGTCCATCATCGCAGACTCCGAACTGCTTCCTCCTTTTCCTTCGAAAACGAAGTTGAGGCGTTACCTGTTTTTGCTGATCGTCCTAGGGCTTAGCTTGTATCTTCTATTACCGCAAGTCGCGCGGATCGAGCGGGCCTTCCAGGTTGCCTTCAGTCTCAAAATGCCGATCGTCGCATTTTCTTTGGGCGCGCAAATCCTTAGCTATCTTGGCAGCGGATACCTACTCAGAGCGGTGGTCGGGCTGGTCCCAAAACCTGTCTCTGTGGTGGAAGGAGCACTTTTGACCGCCGGAGCCAATAGCGTTGGCACTCTCGGGGGCGGTGTTCCGGGAACAGTGGGCATGACGTATCTCTGGCTTCGGCGGCGAGGTGCGAGTCCTGGGGCGGCCGGGCTCGGCGCGTGGATTCCCATTGTGTTGAATGACGCTACACTCGCGATCGTCTCGCTCCTTGGCCTGTTGACTCTCATACTGCTTGGGAAGTTTTCAAGCGTCCTCGTTCTTGGCTTTGCTCTTGCCGTACTGATTCTCGCCGGGGGTATGGGAGCGCTTCTCTGGAGCCTGACTCATCGGGAAAGACTCATGCCGCTAGCGATGTCGATTGCCAACTGTGCCGCGAAGCTCCAGCGAAAAACAATCGATCGCAACGCGACTGAGGCTTTCGTGGGACGCCTGCTGGAAGCATGGGATCGACTGCTCGAAGGCGGCTGGCGAAGACCAGCAGCGGGTGCGGCTTTAAATACTGGCTTTGATATGCTGACCTTGGACTTGCTGTTCCTGTCCGCAGGGCATTCCGTCAGTCTGCCAGTGCTAATCGCGGGATACGGAGTGCCGCAACTGCTGGGCAAGCTGACCGTGATTCTCGGCGGTATCGGAGTCGTTGAAACTACGATGGTGGGGTTGTATAGCTCCTTGAGTGTACCCACGCCAATCGCGGTTGTCGTTGTCCTTGTCTATCGTCTCTTTTCATTCTGGCTGCCGACACTCGCGGGTATCGCGGTGGTGCCGTACTTGGAGCATTGGAAAAACAACTCTGATGGACTTACGAGTGCCCAAGATGGGTCGCAAAGCGCGTCATAGCCTGTTCGTGAGTCCGATGAAATCCGACCGTTCATGTTCTCCGCCATTCGGTTCTCAACAACCCGGAATCCACGCCTGCGCATAAGAGTTGCCATTGCAGCCAGGGCAAGCATGATATCCTCCCATAGCCGACCATTCTTGAAACCGATCTCGAGCTGAGCGCGAGACTATCGGGTCGCAGTTGGAAAAGCGGCTTTCTCTCGATCAGATCGCACTGGAGGGGTCCCCGGCTACAACCGGTTCCAGGGGCAGTGGTGGCGCAGGCGAGGATTGTCTAGGTCTCATTAAACTCGAATTGCGCCGTTCGAAAACTGACCTGATCGACTAGTGTCGTGGGCGCCATAGTCTAGACATCTTCTTTTACTGAATGGTCATGAGCGGTCGCAGCCGATGCGCACTGTCCGTATGGCGCAGGTGTCGAAGCGCTTGGGCCTCGATTTGGCGAACTCGTTCACGGCTCAAGTCGAACTGCTGAGCAACTTCCCCGAGCGTGTGCTCGCGATCGTAGCCGATCCCGAACCGCATGCGGATGATCTTTTCCTCGTTTGGCGCCAGGGTCTTTAAGACTCCCTCGGTTTCCTCGCGAATGTCGCTCTCGAACATCGTGTCCGCGAAAGGCCGGGCGCATCGATCTTCGATCAAATCCCCCAGCACCGATTCGCCATCTCGACCCACTGGAAGGTCGAGCGACACCGGATCCCGGCCGATAGCCCTCAGTTCCTGGACCTTCTGCCCCGTAGTATCCATCCGACGGCCGATTTCTTCGTTGGTCGGTGTACGGCCCAGCTCCTTTTCCAGTTCGCGTGACGCCCGTACGAACTTGGTCAGGCTCTCGTTCATGTGGACGGGAATTCGGATCGTGCGGGACTGGTCGTCGATCGCGCGGCTGACCGATTGCCGAATCCACCAGGTCGCGTAGGTTGAGAACTTATAGCCGAGATGGTAGTCGAACTTGTCGGCAGCGCGCATCAGGCCGATGTTGCCTTCCTGGATCAAATCCAGAAGATGCATTCCCCGGTTCACGTATTTCTTGGCCACCGAAACGACAAGCCGGAGGTTAGCCTCCACCAGCGCTTGTTTGGCCTTCTCGGCTTCCATCTCACTGTGCTGCAGTGCTTCAAGACAGCGGCGCATCCGGGGTAGCCTTGAGCCGGCGCCGGCGCTCTTGAAGGCGCTCCCGAAGGTTGCCCACTGTGCCGGGGAGAATGGTACTTCGCGGATCGCCTGCGAGAATCGGATCCGTAGCCGGACTAGCTTGCGAGACAACTCCGCATGCACACGCACGTGGCGGCCTGGGGTCGACGCAATCTTTTTCTCCAGTGCCTGCAGGGCACGATTCAGTTTCGCCACCTTCGTAAACTGCTGCATGGCTTCCGCGCGCTTGCGCAGGCGGACCTTCTCATCCTTGGCGCCGATTTCGGTCAGATCCTCCAGGGCGATCTTGTCCTGACACAGGTCCTCATAGATTGCCATTACCATCTGCTGCACGAGCTGAGAGCGTGACAGCACCCTTCGCATCCGTAACTTGCCCCGCTCCATGCGGCGGGCCAAATCGATCTCGCCCTGCCGTGTAAGCAGGCGCACAGATCCCATTTCCCTCAGGTAGACGCGCACCGGGTCGTCAGTATACGCCGACTCCTCAGAAGGGGAGCGGGCGTCATTGCCGCCTTCCAAATCAGCGTCCAGAAATTCCTGGGAAACTGGCGCCTCGTCCAAGACCATGTTGAACGAATCAGATTCTGCTAAGTTGTGCGCGTGAAATTCCATTTTCCCTCCGCTAACAGCCTGCTATACTCCCGCATCATCTTCCGAGCTTTTGCTTTTATTTTCTGTGACTTACTGAGACAGAAGCTTTCGCTTTCGCTAGCAGGACCAATCCGGAGACTTACAAGGCGAACTCAGGCCATACACTCTTCGCTAACCAGTTGGATGCAAAAGGTGTTGCGTAGGTTGCACCCTTCGCAACCCAGAAGTCGCGACGTTTCCCCTCTCGAAAGCGCGCGCCCTATGACTGGAGCTGGTGAGCTTTCTTGTGATTAACAAAATTCATGTAGGCTTGATGCCGTTCGTCCGTCGTCCTCTGCTGTTCTGCCCTTAGAGCGTGATATTCATCTAC
>JAIQFI010000001.1 GCA_020073345.1 Terriglobia bacterium | reverse complement strand
CTCGGCGCCCTTCTTCAGCGTCGCCGCGATCGGAGTATTCTGGCCACGGACCGCGACGCCGCCGAAGTTGAACGAACTCGAATTGTAGACTCCCGAGAGATCCGGCTTGCCCTCGGCCATGCGGGGCGTGGGTTTTGGAGCAACGGCCTCAGCCGCCGGCGCTGCGGTTGCGGCGCGTTCGACCGTCCCGGCGACCGTGATCTTCAGCGAGCGTGTCACGTCGCCATTCGGTCCGCGCACGGTGAGTGTGTAGGTAGTGGTCGCCGAAGGCTTCACCTGCTTGCTGCCGCGAGTGGTGACGGTGCCGAGGTCGGGTTCTATAGTGACCGAATTCGGATTCTCCGTGGACCAGACCAGCATCGCGGTTTGGCCGGGCTGAATGGAAGCCGGGGTCGCCTTGAAATCGAGGATGCGCGCGGGAAGCCGCGCGGCCTGCTGATAAGCGCCGGAGGGGCCCTGCTTGGCTTGATCTTGTTTGCCCTGGCCGGCTAATACAGAAGTCAAAGCGATCGTAATGGTCGCCGAACGAAGTGCCATCGTCCGTTCCAGTATATGTCAAGCTTTTAGCGCCGATACCAATACGCGATCTTGCAGACCTCGCGGAAGCCAACCCGGCCACACATCCCGTAGCCCATTCCTGACGAGAGCAGCACTGCTTGCGTGGTGCCGCGCTCTTGCGCGAAACGGAGAGCATACGCGATCATCGCGCTGCCGATCCCCTGGTTGCGGTCTTTTTCAAGGACGCCGACATCGTAGAATCCGGCGACGGATTCCGTCACGAATACGCTGCACGCGCCTACGGGACGGTTCCCGGCCGCCAGGGCGACGAAGTCGAAGAATCGTTTGGGCCACTGCGCCGCAAGGTGCGCCAGCCGGTTGAGCTCGTGACGGCGAATGTTGGTCGTGATCGGCCCAAAGTAGGGATGCGGATGGCGCTGGTACATGGAGTAGTGCGGCGTCTGGAGGATCCGGATTCCTTCGGGAACCGGGGTCTCAGGCAGTTTAGCGAGGTCGCACCACATGCCGGAAAATCGCTTGCGGCAACGAAGACCTCGCTCCTTTAAGCGCTCCTCGATATCTGTGGGTGTCGCGTCATCGTCGACTCAGAATCCCACGCCGCGGCCGTGCCCCGCGTAGCGCTTGAGAATCTGATCGAGCCGTCGCGCGGCTTTACTCGCATTGAATCGCAGCGACGTTCCGCTGTTAGACCAAGTGGTCCCGTTGCTCAGCATCCAAGTAATGTCGGGGTCGCGATGGACTTCGATACCAGGCACGTCGGCTTGCGCGGCGTACCAAGCTTCCAGGTTCCGCGTGACGATGCTGCCCAGAGCTGAGTCGGCGGAGTGCACTGGTTCGGGCATCGAGGCTTTCGTATTGTACCGGACCGGATGCAATGCGAAGGACTGATATTCTTGGAACGTGAGACAAAGGTCCCTTTCCGAGCGTATACGGGAATACGTCCGCAAGATTACGCATCGACGGTTGGGAAAGAGCGGTGCCGACAATGCGGCTGGCTCAAATTCGTCCTTTCTCGGATCAAGGGGAGTTGCAAGGCAGGTCTTTCAGGCTCTCGGCGGCGGCGAAGCGTTCATCCGACGTGAACGAGATCAGTTTGGTAAGTCGTAGCTATGCCGGCCGCGAGTTCGCATCTAGGGGAACCGCATCGTGATTCCCGGGATCCATTTCATCGCCGGGATGGATGTTAACTTGTTCTAGCGAGCTTTGCCCTTCGCGGACATGCGGTGTTCCTTGCCGCGCGTGAGCGTCTTGATGAACTCCGCTCGGCGGAAGCGCACGGCGGAAAAGTCCTAATCAATGGCGACCATCCTGACCGGTTCAAACCCCGCGTCGCCGAGAATCTTCCAGCCCGAATCCCGGTTGATCTCGGACTTGTATTTCTTGGAGGAGCCTTTAGGGTATGCGAACCAGACGACTGCGTCGCCTTCAGCCTTTTTGGCGATCGCCTTTCCCAGCGTATCGACTTCCTTCTGCTTGGTGACGAACGCGAGCGAAAACTCAATCTGGCCGGCGCTCTTTAGATCCCGCTGAACGGCGATCCCACGCAGTGCTTTGAGTTCCGGCTCAAAGCTCGCCGGCGCGTTCAGCACCAGGATCTGCTTTTGCTCTTTGAGATTGAGTTTGTCGAATGTGGTCATAGTTTCACCGTGACGCACTTGACCTGCGTGTAGCAGTGCAGCGCCTCGACTCCTTTTTCACGGCCATAACCGCTCATCTTATAGCCGCCGAAAGGCGTCTCGATCATCGCGCCGGTCTGATATTCGTTGATGTAAACCTGTCCGGCTTCGAGCAGCGCGGCGACGCGAAGCGCGCGGCTAACGTCGCGGGTCCACAGTCCTGCGGCCAGTCCATATTCGGAATCGTTGGCGATGCGGATGGCGTCGGCTTCGTCCTTAAAGCGGATCACGCCCATTACGGGACCAAAGATTTCTTCGCGCGCGATGCGCATGTCGTTTCGCACGCCCGTGTAGACCGTGGGCGAGACGAACCAGCCTTTCTTAAGCCGCTCGTCGCGCGGAAGCTCGCCGCCGATGGCCGCTTTTGCCCCTTCCTGGTTGGCGAGCTGGTAATAGCTCTGGACCTTTTCGTATTGTGCTTTGGTCGCCAGCGGACCGACTGAGGCGTTCGCCTCCGGTCCGACGCTGATCTTTGCAACTTCTTTCACCAGTTTTTCGACAAACGCATCGTGGATGCCGTCCTGCACCAGCAGCCGCGTTCCCGAGGAACAGATCTGGCCGCAGTTGCGGGTGAAAATGTTCGCGGCGTTGGCGGCGGCCTTGTCCAGGTCGGCGTCCTCGAAAACGATGTGCGGCGACTTGCCGCCCAACTCGAGCGTCAAAGGAATCACGCGGTCGGCGGCGATATGGCCGATTTCCTTGCCCGCGCGAACGCTTCCGGTGAACGCGACTTTGCGTACCAACGGATGCGACACCAGCGCCGAGCCCGTCGTGCGGCCCGCGCCCAAGACCACATTGAAGACGCCCGGCGGCAATCCGCACTCTTCGGTGACAATCCGCGCAAATTCCACGGTGGTCGCCGACGTTTCCTCCGACGGTTTCACTACTACCGTGTTCCCGGCCGCCAGCGCCGGGGCAGAAGCGCGCGCAGCCTGATTCAGCGGGACGTTCCAGGGCGTGATGATGCCCACGACGCCAAAGGGCTCGCGGCGGGTATAGGCATGATAGCCCGCGCCGACGTTGAGAGTCTCGCCGTGGTTGGTATTGACTAGTCCGGCATAAAACTCAAAGTAACGAGCCGCGGTTTCGAGCCCGGCCGGCGTCTGCGCGGCGGGAGTTCCGTTTTCGCGCGATTCGATTTCCGCCAGCAGCTTCACGTGTTTGCGGATGGCTCTCGCCATTTCGAGCATCACCTTCGCGCGATCCATGGGGCGGCGGTCGCGCCACTCGGGAAACGCGGCCGCGGCAGCCCGGACGGCGGCGTCCACATCGGCTTCATTGCCGTTGGCGACGCGCGCAATACGGTCGCCGGAACGCGGATCGAGCTTATCGAGATAATCGCCTGATCCGGGCGTGACCGTCTTGCCTGCGATGAAATGATTCAGGACGTACGGGGTGATTTCGGTTTCAACAGCGGCTGCCATACAGGCATTTTAACCGGAAAGCCTGGGACAGCCGCCGATTTAGAATCCACCCCGGGGCCGATAGCCCGGGCGCGCCTGCACACGGTACTTCTTACCCGCGTCCGACACGACCTCGACGCTGATCTTGCGGAACCCTTCATTAGGATTCGTCTGCGGATAATAGGTGACCGTGTAGGAATTTCCCAGATCCTCGCGGATCGCCTCGAACGCTTCCACCTGCTTCTGCCAGTTAGTGGCGAAATACGACTTGCCGCCCGTGCGGGTCGAGATGCGCTTGAATACGTTGGCGGAAATGGGATCCTTACTGATCTCATTGGTCGAGATCACGTAAATCGGAATCCCTTCGTCCTCGGCCACCGCGCGAACATCGTCCGGGGCCACCATGCTGGCGTTGTCGGGACCATTCGAGAACACGATCACCACCTTGCGCCCGGGCACTTTGGCCGCATCGCGTATGGTCAGCAGCAGCGCGTTATAGAGCGCCGAATCGTCGCCAGCCACGGCTCCGCGCAGGCCGGAGATGGCTTCATTACGCTCTTTGGTCAACCCCGCGGCGCGCGACAAATTCCGGGAGTAGGTGTACACCGCCACCGAATCAGCCCGGTCCAGACCGCGGATGAAATCGGCGATCGCATCCGAGGCATAGACGAACCCGCGATACATGTAGTTGCTGGTGTCAAACAGCACGAAGACGTTCGTTCCGACGAACGAATCCGAGCGGGTTTCCGCGCCGGGTGTGGTGCCAGCGCTGGTGCTAGCCACATCCACCACGATCGGCTTCGTTGTCCCATCCGCCGCGACCTCCACCGGCGGTTTGTTCCCTTCCGAAAACGTCGTAAGCTTCTGCGGGATGCCGTCCTCCAGGATCCGGAAATCCGAGGGTTTCAGGCCGTTGACGTAGTGCCCCTTGTTGTCGGTGATGGTGAAACTGAGCACCACCAAGTCGACCTTAACGCGAAAAACGGGGCGGTCCTGCGCCACCGCCAGCGCCACCACCAGGAGGATGAACCCAAGTCTTCGTATCACCGCGCGATTACCTCCGAGTTGCTCGCCTGCGTCTGCCTGCGCGCCTTCTCCCTGACATCGTCGCCCACTACTCGCAGCGAACGCAACAACGCCGGCCAGTCCTCCAGGTGCGTGGCGAAAATATTTTCCACAGTCTGCTGGGTCCAGGACGGGACCAGAAGGTTCATCTGCTCGGGCTGGGCATGGATTTCGTCCGCCAGGGCCCCGTAGTACAGCAGGTTCGATTCCCAGCTCTCCGCCAGGATCCGGCTGGAGTAGCCCATGAGAGTCGGGAAGGTGCGAAGATTCAGCAATTCCAAACCGTAAGTATTCGCCAAGGTCGGCTTGGGAGTTCCGAACGCCTCAGAGATCGCCTCGGGGCTGAGTTGGGCGGGCGCTTCGGCTGCCATTCGCCGGATCTCCCCCGCCAACGGGGATTCGCGGTCCTGACCCGCCATAGCGCGTGCGAGCAGGTACATTTCCGAAGGCAAGACGTTTTCCAGGGCTATCCTGGGCTCGCCGGATTGGAGCAAATCGTCGATTTTCCGCAGGCGTCCGGGAGCCAGGTATGGCTCCAGTGTGGCAATCACCTGCCGCCTCCGATCCGCGTTCAACGCCGACCGGCCCAGAAGCGACTCCCCGTAAGCCATATGGATTCCCACCCAGTGGGTCTGCACGGGTGACACGTTCCCCCATCGCGGAACGATCGCCGTGAGCATGATCTGCGGAACCAGGTCGCCCCAAATCAGCGCCTGCTCATGCGACGGGATCAGGAAATTTTCCTCCGCTTCCGCTAGCGCGTACGGTAGGGAAGCCAGCGATCCGGCCAGACGTCCGCCGGCGTTGGATGGCCACCCGCTGCCGGGCACATAAGTGAAGCCCCAGGTTTGGTTGGCTCCTTGAATCCCGATAAAGTCGTGGCCGCGGACGAACAGCGGATTGGTCCGCAGCACCTGCGCGCCGGGCGGCGCGTAGTACATGTAGTTGAATCCCACCAGCGTGTCCCGCAGGAATCCGGATAGCTCGCCGCGCAGGTCGCTCAGCTTCTGCGGGTCCTTGGCCGCCTTGTCGATGGCGGCGCGCAGATTCAGCTTGCGCTGGTCTTCGATGTGCTGCTCGGTCCAGTAGCCGAAGGAGAGCGTGGATCTTTCGGGGCTGCTCAGGGAATTGCGCGGCAGCTGGATCTCGGATATGCGCGTCGCCAGGCGTCCGGTGAGCGCGGTGTTCAGCGGCTGCCCCTTGCCGACGCTATCCAGATTGTCCGCCAGGTCGAAGATGGTAGTCAGTGGGACCAGGCGCTGGGCTTCGAAGATCCGGATCAGATCCTCCACCATGTGCTGGTGCGTATCGGAGACCCCTTCCGGAACGCCACCGGCCAGCAGGTCCAACATCCGGTCCTGCGGTGAAATGCCGGCGGGAGACTTGGCAGCCTGCAGCAGATTTCGGATTCCAGCCCGGCCGGCGTCGAAAACGTCGCGGTCCGTGCGGATTTGCGCAAACGGCTCCAGAAGTGATGCCAGGGTTGCGTCCGCTGCGGCGCGGGGAACGCTCTGCTGGCGGACGAAGATCTGCCACAGGCCGATCAAGGCTTGCGCGGTGCCGGCCGCGTCGGCTCGCAGCCCCTGGTTGCGAATCGCGTTGATGCTGCGCGTGGTTTCCAGGTACGCCGACACCGTGGAATCCGTCAAGGTGGGAACTTCCGCGAACAACGGATACTGCGCGGACAGCGTCCGGTAATTCCGGGCCAGTCTGTCCATGGTGGCCGGCTCCAGGGGCTTGGAGCGCCGCCGGTCGATGTCGGTCAGCGCCATGAAGATTTTCAGCGGCTCATTTTCGGCCGCTTTGCGGCACAGACCGAAAAGAGCTTCGAGCACGTCGTCGGCGTCCTTCCACTGCGGCGCGGCGCGGGTGAGCTTGGCGTCGTACTTACCCTCGGGGTGCTCGGCGAATAGCCGCTTCCAGATTTCGAGGCCGCCCGGAAGATGCGGCTTGCCATCCGTATCCAGGCGCAACCGCGTGGTCAGCAGCAGCATATCGGTATTGGACCGGAACACCGGCCGGGCCGGACCGGGGCTGGTGACCTTGCCTTTGATAGCCGCGTAGAATCGCTTCAGCCTTTCGGGATCCGTCAAGTAGTCCTTCACCGGACCTTCGATACGGGCCAGCGAGTCGAAGTAGCTGGCCAGCCACCCGTCGTCGCGCGTGATCATTCGCTCGATGAAGGCCGCGCCCTTATCCGGGGTGACACCTCCGTTCAGGTCGGCCCATTCTTTTTCGCTCCGTGCGCCGCCCGGAACCACGGCCTTCCCGCCGCGGATCTGGAACATGCCGCCGAAGAAATCCAGGACATGCGCGTAGATCTTGAGCCGCGCCGACGGGATCGCCTGGCGCAGTTGCTCGGCCGTTTCCAGATCCAGCTTGGATAGCGCCACATACAGCCGGCACAGGGAGGGATCGCCCAGCAGGTAATCGATAAACTCGCCCTGGTTCTTGTCTTGAGCCTTATCTTTTGCCACTGGCTGCCAGTAATCCACCGCGTAGAGGATCGGAACGCGCGTGGGCCGATAATCGAGCGTGAACGGCCGGTTGGTGCGCAGCGCCAGTTCCAGCTCGGCCAGCGGAAATCCTGAATCGGTAGTGAGGAAGGCGCGCGAGGCGTTTACGGTTTCGAGCACCAGGTCCGATCCGCAGCCGCCGCGCATGCGGAATCCGATCACGCGCAGCAGGTCCGCGGTGGCCGGCGACTCGCACATGTCGATGCGGAGGGTCTTGTCCGAACCGGCCAGCTTCTCAAGTTCACGCGCTTGGGAGAGATAACGAATCACCAGCTTGAGGTACTCGGTCTGCTCCAGCGCTTCGTTTGCAGTGGTCGCCCGGTAGCCGTTGGTGATGATGTTGCGGGCCAGGGCAGGCAGCAGATCGTTGGGGTTGACCTCCGGCGTCATCGCCGCCATGCGCGCGAAGGAACGAAGCGGTCCGGGGATTTCGATGTAGTTGGGGGGCGCGAGGATCCGAGCCGGCGGGAGCGCCAATTCCTTGCCTCCCTGCGCGGAATAATCCTGCAAATGACGCGCCGAGGCTTCCCGGTCTCCGGCGAGAAGGTCCAATACCGCCAGGCGCTCCGCCACCGCGGCGCGTTGTGCGGCTGGGGCGTTGGTCCGTTGCAGAAGCTGACCGAGCCTGGCATAAGCTTCGCGCGCAGCCGGATCGCGATGCGCAGCCAGGAATTCGGCGTAGGCCCGCAGAGTCGACGGGTCGTTAGGAGCGCCTGTGGCGGCCTGCTGAAGCCGGCGGAGCGCTTGTTCGGCATCCCCGCTGCTTTCCAGGCGCCAGGCCTCCGCGGCCAGATCCTGGCCGGAGGCCCAGGCGGCCGAAGCAACCAGGACCAGGGCTAACCACAGTTTGCGCTTCGACCAGTCCGTACATAGCCGCATCGCTTCTCCTCCGCCCCCAGATAAAGACTGCTGAGATTCTAACACTCCGCTGCCATCGGCGGGTCAGCCGCCCGTTCGACAGAACATGCCAGCATTCTGATGTTAGACTTCCCATGTCCCGGAACTGGAACAAAAAGTTCTTGAAACCTATTCCTGGTAAAATGAATCTGGCGATGTAGGGTTATGATTGTCAAGATCCGTTTTCCACAGGGTCGCCCACGGCAGCATCGGAGGGGTACCAATCGGGCAGTATCGGCGGCTTTCGGCGCGCTCCTCGTGCCGGCGTCCCTGATGGCCTACTCGCTCGGGTTCTGGCGCCTGGCTTCAGACATGGGCTTGGCCGGCCAGTTTGACATTACGGGCACTTTTTCTCACTGGCAGCTTTGGATCGGACTGGGCGTAATCCTGCACGCGGCCGCGATCACTCTGAACCGGTACGGGCGCGGTGGCGACCTGGAATTGCCGCAAGTGCTGGACGCATTGCCAGGCCGCCGCGGACAGGACACCGGCGAACTGGAACCGTTTTCCACGCCGGGCAAGAACTAGGCAAGTCCGCGAAGTTCCCGGTCGCTTAGCGCACGGTATTTCCCGATCTGCAAATCCCCGATCCGGATGCTCCCGATCCCCGTTCGGACCAGCTTCAGGACTTTGGCCCCCAGCGTTTCTACCATCCGCCGGACCTGGCGATTGCGCCCCTCTGTAATCGTGATCTCGAAAAACGTGTAGCGGCCCGAATCGCGGATGCGTTTTACCTCGGCCGGCCGCGTAAGGCCATCCGTCAGAACCACGCCGCGGCGCAACTGATCGAGCTGGTCGTCGGTGAGCAGCATCGAAGCCTTGACCAAGTACGTCTTCGGCACATGCGACTCCGGACTGGTGATGTGATCGGCGAATTCACCGTCGTTGGTGAAGATCAGCAGGCCGCTTGAATCCAGGTCCAGCCGGCCCGCGGAAAATACCTTTTCCGGAACGTCTTTGAGTAGATCGTAAACCGTCGGACGGCCATCGGGGTCTTTGTAGGTGGTGACGTAGCCCTTGGGCTTGTACAGCAGGAGGTAGATCTTCCTGGCCGCGCGTAACGGCCGGCCGTCCAGCGTGACACGCTGATGTTGCGGGTCGACCCAGGCGTCCGGCGTCTGGATCTTCTTGCCATCCACCGCCACGCGTCCCGCGCCGATCCACTGCCGGGCTTCCTTGCGCGAGCCTACTCCGGCCTGTGACAGCACTCGATCTAGTGTCTTCTTGCGTGGCTCTTTCTTGCGTCCGAGGGTGGGCACTCTTTATGATCGTACGCGATGCTGGAATGCGTTCCGAACTTTTCCGAGGGCCGCGATCAAGCCGTGGTGCGTGCGATCGCGGACGCGATTGCGCAGACTCCCGGCGTCCTGCTGCTCGGCTGGGAATCGGACACCGATCATAACCGCAGCGTGATGACCTTCGCCGGAACTCCTGACGTGGTTGTCGAGGCCGCGGTGCGCGGGACGGGGAAGGCCGCGGAACTGATCGACCTCTCCGCGCACCAGGGCGTCCATCCCCGGGTGGGCGCGGCCGACGTGATTCCGTTTATTCCCTTGGACGATTCGACGATGGATGAGGCCGTCGCCGCGGCGCATCGCGCGGGCGAAGAGATCTGGCGGCGCTGCGGCGTACCGGTGTACTTCTATGAGCACGCCGCTCGCAGTCCCGGACGGCAACGTCTTGAACGCGTGCGAAGGAAGGACTTCGACGGCGCGCCGCCCGACGTCGGAAACCTCGCAGCACACCCCACGGCGGGCGCGTCCATGGTGGGAGCTCGCGGAATCCTGATCGCTTACAACGTCCAGCTCGCGACGCGCGATGCCGCGATCGCGCAAGCCATCGCCCGCAAAATCCGAGAGTCCTCCGGCGGGTTTCCTCACGTGAAAGCCATGGGCATCTATCTAGCGTCGCGCGATTGCGCCCAGGTTTCCATGAACCTGACCAACTTCGCGGAGACGCCGCTGGAGCGTGTCTACGAAACGATCGCCTCCGCCGCTCGCGAGCATGGGACCGAAGCTGTGGCTGGCGAGATCATCGGGTTCATCCCGCGCCGCGCCTACGAAATGGCTCCCAAATTCTTCCGGCATGCGGAAAGCTTCTCAGAATCGAGGATTTTGGAGACCAGAATCGCTGAGTTGTTAGGATGAAGGTAGGTGCTCGTCAGGATTGACAGTAAATCGCGCGGCTCCGTGCTGCCCGGAGGGCAGCGTCCAGCTTGGCTGCGCGCGCCCGCTCCCGTGGGCGACAACTATCGCCAGCTCAAGCAATTAGTTGAGGATCTGCAGCTCCACACGGTATGTGAGAGCGCGGCCTGCCCCAACATCGGCGACTGTTGGAATCGGCGCACCGCCACTTTCATGATCCTGGGCAACGTCTGCACCCGCCGCTGCGGATTTTGCGCGGTGCAAAAAGGTGGACCTCAGCCGGTGGATTATGACGAGCCTCGGCGTGTAGCCGAAGCCTGCGCAGCTCTCGGGTTGAAGTTCGCTGTCATCACCAGCGTGAATCGCGACGACCGCAAGGACGGCGGCGCCGAGCTGTTCGCGCTGACCATTCGCGCCATTCGTGAGCGGGCTCATGAAAACGGGGGCTGCGGTGTCGAGGTGCTCGTGCCGGATTTCCAGGGCTCGCACGCGGCCATGGACACAGTGCTCGACGCGGCGCCGGACATCCTCAATCACAACACCGAGACCGTGCCGCGCCTCTATCGCCAGGTTCGTTTGGGCGCGCGCTACGAGCGGTCGCTCGATATGCTGGCGTATGTCAAAAAAACTGCGCCCGGCACCCCAACCAAGTCAGGGTTGATGCTTGGGCTGGGCGAAACTCTCGACGAAGTCGCCACCGTGATGCGCGATCTGCGGACGGCCAACGTCGATATCCTCACGCTGGGACAATACTTACGGCCGTCTGCCAAGCACTTGCCGATCATCCGTTACGTCCCGATGGAAGAGTTCGCGGAATTGAAGCGCCAAGGCTACGAGATGGGCTTCCGGCACGTGGAAAGCGGTCCTCTGGTCCGAAGTTCGTACCACGCGGCCGATGCAGTCCAATAGCGGAACTTTCTTTGCCCCGCCTGCGTACGTTAGATCAGGATGTTCACTTTTCTGCTTTGGTGCATCTTATTCGTACTTTGTTGGCCCCTGGCCCTAGCCGCGCTGGTACTCTACCCAATCGTCTGGCTGATTCTGCTGCCCTTCCGCCTGGTCGGGATTGCCGTCGGCGGGGTGCTGCATCTGGTTTGGGCCATTGTGACGCTGCCGTTCACCATCATCCGCCGCGTGGCCTAAACTAGTCGGGTGCCGCGACTCCGCTCCTCCGAGTGGTTCCTTCTCGCCTATTTCACCTACGTCGCGATCATCTCTCTCTTCTTCATCTCGTCTTTCTGGAAACCGTGGATTCTCGCGGCCGTAGTTGCCGCATTCGTGCTCGGGCTCGCCCGTAGGGAATCCTGGCTCCGGGATTTTGCGCCCCTTCCGCTCACGCTGGCCGCGTTCGAGGAAATGAACTGGTTCACGCCGGCGGTTCGCGATCATCACTTGGAGCAAACCTGGATCGTGTGGGACCGCGTGCTGTTCGACCATGATGCCTTCCGGGCGGGCATTGAGAGTGCCGGATCCCTGCTGCCGAACTTCTTCGAACTATGCTACGTGCTGGTGTATGCGGCGGCGCCGGTAGCGTTGTGGGCACTTCTTGCGAACGGCCGCCGCGATCGCATCAATCACTTCTGGCTGGCCTACCTGGCGGGCACGCTCGGCGCCTATGCGCTATTTCCGTATTTTCTCTCCGACTCGCCCCGCATTGCCTTTCCCGGCGAGAATCTGCCGACCATCGTCACCTTCCTGCGGCGAGTGAACCTGTGGATCGCCGTGAACTTCGACATCCATTCGAGCGTCTTCCCCAGCGCGCATGTGTCCTCGGCTTTAGCCGCCGCCTGGGGCCTGGTCGAAATCCTGCCCACGCGCCGCTGGATCGGTTGGACGATGGCTGTCTACGGGCTCTGCGTCGCCATAGCGACGGTATACGGCCGCTATCACTACGCCGCGGACGCCGTCGCCGGAATCGCGATCAGTTTTCTGGGGCTGGCTGCGGTGCGACTGGCCGGCTATCGGAACAGGCGCGGCGCGTAGTCCACCAGGTAGTCGCGCCAGTTCCACCACACGTGCGCGCCTTCCGTTTCCGTGAAGACGTGCTTAATCTGGTGCTGGTCGAGCAATTGGTGGAAGCTGACGTTCGACATATATAGCGTGTCTTCCTTGCCGATATAAATGTTGAACACCTTCAGCTTCTTGTTGGACCCCGCCGCGTCCGCGAACAGAGTCTTGAAGTCCTGATCGGCGTTCGCATTCATGATCACCGGGCTGAACGCACCTACGTAGTGAAACAAATCCAGGTGGTTTAAGCCAATGATCAGCGTCTGATTGCCGCCCATCGACAAGCCGGCGATCGCGCGGTTGTCGGCGCCCGCCGCAATCCGGTAATTCTTCTCGACGTAATCGATCACGTCCGGCACCACGTCATTCGGGAACGTCAAATTCTTCTGATCTTCAGGAACCACCACCGGAGCCGGACCAAACGTCGTCGATTGGCCCGCACGCCCGTAGGGCATCACGATGATCATCGGTTTGGCTTTGCCTTCGGCGATCAGGTTGTCGAGAATCAGATTCGCCCGACCTTCCGCGATCCAGCTTGATTCGCTCCCGCCCGCTCCGTGCATCAGGTATAACGCCGGATAGCGCGCGGTCGAGGTTTCGTAACCGGGAGGAGTATAGATGTAGATGTTCCGCGGGGCGTTCATGGTCTTCGATACGTACGTGTTGATGTGGATGTTGCCATGCGGTACGGCTTGGACGGACCACGGCGACGGCTTGTCGCCCTTCACTTCGAATAACGACTGCCCGACGGCTCGGTCCGCCGCGCCCAGCATGGGATTCGAAGGATCGTTGGCCCCAACGCCGTTCACAGTGAACCTGTAATGGTAGATCGCGGCACGCAGCGGACCGATGGTCGCGCTCCACACGCCGTCCTGACCTTTCGTCATGGGCTCGGTGGTCTAGAGCCTCTTTGCCGAAATCGCCGGACACGGCCACATTGGTCGCCTCCGGGGCGCGCAGCTTGAAGGTGACCTTGCGGTCAGCGCTGACTTCGTATCCGGGGACCGCGGGCGCACCGCGCCCTCCGCCTTTGGCTGCACCCTTGCCCGGTGCCTGCGCGAAGGCTAGCGAGCTGCTCGCGATCAAGGGAACTAGGACAAAGAGTTTCCGCATGCATTTTTCCTATTGCTTCCCTTTGCCCTTACCTTTTCCGTTGGTCACAGGACTCTTCAGATACGCCTGCGATGCAGCCTCATCCTTCAACGGCAGCACCTTGTCCGGGTCGATCCGCACCATGACGTAGCGAATGTGATCGTCGATCTTGGTGAACCAGTGCCCGGTGCCCGCGGGAATCACGATCACATCGCCCGCTTTGAGCTCGTGCGTCACGCCGTTGCGAATGGTCGAGCCGCCGTTGCCCGGTCCGTTGAACTCGCGGACCGTCTGCAGGTCGGCAGGCCGGCGCGTCATGTCGGCGATATCGGGGCCCGTGACCAGCGTCGCCGACCCGTCGATCACGTGATACACCTCGCTCACCAGATCGTGCTCGGCGACGGAATCGTTCGCGGGCTTGTCCAGCTTGCCGCGATACACCACGCCGATCCCGATGTTGGCCTTCCCGATACTCACCGCGCGAGTCTGCTGATCCACGAGACCGTTGTCCTGAGCCCGTTTTAGATACGCCTGGATCTCCTCGTTGCTCACGTAGCTGGCATTGCACTTGTTACAGGTCGGCTGCTGCGCCGAAAGGGCGAACAGCACTACGGCCCCGCCCAAAATCGTTTTACTCAATATCCTCATGAGACTCTCCTATTTCTTGGCGGGCCAGACCACGCCCTGATCCTTCTTGGTGACGGCCGCCAGTCCCTTGTACAGGAACCGCTGCACGCGCTGGCCGCGATAAGTCTCGGTGGTATAGATGTTGCCCTTCGAGTCGACCGCGATGCTGTGCACGCCGTAGAATTCGCCAGGCTGGCGTCCGCCTTCGCCGAACGTTGTGAGCAGTTCCAGCGACTGGCGGTCAATGATGTGCACCCGGTCGTTTTCGCCGTCCGCCAGGTAGATGTACTTTTGCTGCGGATCTTTCGAGAAGGCGATGTCCCACGCGGATCCGGAACCGAGCGTCTCTTTTTCGTAGAACATCTCCTTGATATATGTTCCGTCCGGTTTGAACACCTGCACGCGGTCATTCACGCGATCGCAGACATACAACATGTTGTCGACCGACAGCTCGGCGCAATGCACCGGATTGCGGAACTGCTGAGGCGGCGGCGCCGAAGGATTGTACGGGCCCTGATCTACGTCGTCTGGACGTTTGCCATACGCGCCCCAATGCCGCTTGTACTTCCCGGTATCGGCGTCGAACACGATCACGCGATGATTGCCATAGCCGTCGGCCACATATAGCTCGTTGGTCTTGGGATCGATCGTCAGCTTGGCCGGCAGCCGCAGGTTTTCGGTGTCGTTGCTGCCTTTGCTGCGACCTGGTTTGCCGATCTGCATCAGGAATTTGCCCTCCTGGGTGAACTTCAGGACCATGTTGTCGTTGAACGGCTGCACGCCGCCGACCTGTCCCTCTTCCAGCTTGAATTCCTGTTTGGCCTGCTTGCCCTTACCGTCCTTCGTGGCCGCCGCGGCAGCCCCGCGGCCGTTGCCGCCGATCCAGACATTGCCTTTGTAATCGACCGTGATGCCGTGGTTCGAGTCCGGCCAGTTGTATCCGTCTCCGGGACCACCCCAATGATGGAGAAGGTTGCCCGCCTGATCGAATTCGAGAACGGGCGGCGCCGGCGCGCAGCATTGAGCCGTCGGCGGCGTCGTGGTGGCGTGCACCTCACCGGCTTCAAGCGATCCGGCGCGATGGATGATCCACACGTGATCCTGCGCGTCCACCGACACGCCGATGGTCTGGCCAAGAATCCAGTGATTGGGCAGAGGCTTGGGCCACAGCGGATCCACTTCGAAGCGCGGAGCCATCACGCTCGCGCCTTCGGCTCGCTTGGCGAGAACTTCTGATCCGATCCACAGCCCGCCCAGCGTTCCCAGGAACGCGGCGCCTACGTACAAATTGCGTTTCATGCTGTCACCCCTTTCCGATCGCTTTCATTAGCTCTGTCATGGTCACCTTGCGGTTGTCGGCCGGCAAGTGGACCGGAATAATGCGTTGGACGTCCAGTTTCAGGCGTTCGATGTTCGCCGCCAGGCTCTGATTATAAGGACTGATGGTCGCCGGTGTCTGGGTCAACACCTGTGCCGGCGGATTGAACGCGTCGGCTTCGAGCAGAATCTTTTCCTTGGGCAGGTACGCCAGCAGCATGCCGTCGTGATGCAGGAAGTTGGTCATATGATACAGCTCGATGGTGTGCGTTCCGTCCGTCAGGACCATCTTTTCGCCCACGGTTTTGAAGGCGGGCTTCTTCGGAGCCTTGGCGAGCTTGTCTGGACTCAGTGTGTGTGGATTCGCCCAGATTTTCTCGTAGTACGGCTTGTTGATCTCCTGCGTGATGACGGTGGCTCCTTCGGCCACGAACGCCCGCAGGCCGCCGGCGTGGTCGAAATGCGAGTGGGTGTTGACCACGTAGCGGATCGGCTTGTTCGGAATCAGCCGCTTGGCTTCGGCGATCACGGCGTCGGCGCGCTGATCGCTCTGCGGACCTTCCACGACAACAATGTGATCCGTCATCTCGACCGCCAGTGCTCCGTAGCCGCCGAGGATGAGGTACACGCCGTCACCCAGCTTTTCAGAGGTCGCCGCCGCAGGCGCTGCCGCCGGAGCGCCACCTTTGCCTTGATCAATACTGACAGGAACGTTGGGTTTTACGTCGGTGATCGTGAGATCCAGAACCGGAAACCCGCCCTGCTTCTGGACGATGTGGGTGGGGAATTTCACGCCGCCGAAATCTTTGTATCCGTCGAACGTCGTCTCGAACGGAATATCGCCGAGGACGTTGTTGTCGATCTTGGTCTCCACGCGCTCGAGAATGCCCTGATTGTTGAGGTAGCCGCTGGCCGGAGCCTTGTTCAGAGCGGTGAACGTCAGGACCGAGTACTTCTTCCCGCCCACGGTTTTGGACGTCACCTTCGTGTCCGGAGCCGCCGATGCCGCCCGCAGGAATCCGTAGGGCACCGACATCATCAGGTCATCCATCAAGGTCGCGGCTTGCGGGGAACCGGGCGCGACCACCTGGTTCTGCTGCTGCTCGCCAATGACCGGCTGCTGGCCGCCGCCGCGCGGAGGATTCTCGGCCTGTGTACGTACTCTCTGCATCCGCGAACCCAGGGGCTCGAAGCCGATCAGCCGTGTGTACGTCTTGTCGTTAAACTTCGGCCACGGCGAACTGGGATTCGGAGCCTGCCCCAGCGTGAAATCGTAACCCGAGCCGGAGTACTCGATACTCTTGAGATTCTCCGCTCCGATCGCTTTAGCCGCCGTGGCGATCACTGACTTCGCGTCATTCTGCCAGGACGATGCAATCCATGAAGATCCCACCAGCACCGCCAGAACAGCCATCGATTTCTTGATCATAAACAGGAGCCAGTATATAGCAACCGGCGATCGACCGGAGGGTTGCCGGATCCCCTTGACTCTCTCGAAATCAGGGCGGATGATTCGGGCGGGAGGTCCACTATGCAACCCGCCCCCGCGCTTCAAGAAAATGCGATCCGCTTCGATGAACCGGTTCGCTCCCTGCTTCGACTAAAAGGCAAGAATCAGGTCTGGTCCATCACTCCGGACGAGACGGTCTACCGTGCCATCGAGACTATGTCCGAACGCCAGATCGGCTGCCTGGTGGTGCTGATCGGAGGACAGCTCGCCGGCATTGTCTCCGAGCGCGACTACGCCCGAAAAGTGATCCTCAAGGGCCGCAGCTCGCAGGAGACTCGCGTTCGGGAAATCATGACCACGCCGGCGCTGTTTGTCACACCGGAAAAAACGGTTGCCGAGGCCATGCGAATCATGACCAATCGCCGCGTCCGCCACCTTCCTGTGCTCGAGGGAGACAGCATTGTTGGAATGCTTTCGATTGGTGACTTGGTGAACTGGGTGATCACGTCTCAGCAGCAGACGATCAGGCATCTTCACAACTACATAGCGGGAAACTATCCAGCTTGACAGTTGGCGAAGGAAAGGCGAACATGCGGAGGTGTCGAACTTAATCGGCATCGCCCGCATGGCGGCCGAAGCGCCGTGCCTCGAACCCAAGCGGCGCGTCGAGTATTTTGAGTTGGGCGCCCGTTCGTATCTCGCCCGCTGTGACAGCACGCGTCTGCCCTTCCGCTGGACCATCAACCCCTATCGCGGCTGCGAGTTTGGTTGCAAGTATTGCTATGCGCGCTACACCCACGAGTTCATGGAGCTACGCGACCCGGAAGCGTTCGAGCGCAAGATTTTCGCCAAGGCCTTCGACGCCGTTCGATTCAGCGAGGAATTACGCGCGCTGCCGCTGGGGGAAACCGTCGCGCTCGGAACCGCGACCGATCCCTATCAACCCGCCGAGCGCCGCTACGGGGTGACGCGCAAGATGCTGGAGGTGTTCGCCGCCTTCGCCGGCCTGCGGCTCGGGATTACGACCAAGTCCGATTTGATACCGCGCGACCTGGATCTGCTCAAGGAGATCGCCAGGAGGCACTATCTGACGGTTTCCGTGACGGTGACCACAGTCGATCGCGAATTGGCCCGCGCGCTCGAACCGACGGCGCCGCGCCCCGATCTTCGTCTCGCCGCCGTGCGCAGTCTGGCGGACGCGGGACTCAAGGTGGTGGTGGGTTGCGCGCCGGTGATGCCTCTCATCAATGACAACGAGTCGAGCCTGGACGCTCTGGCGCGCGAGGCCGCAGCCGCGGGCGCGGTCTCATTGTGGGCGAACATCTTGTTCCTCAAGCCCTGCGCGTATCAGGTGTTCCTGCCGTTTCTCGAAGAGCGCTTTCCGGAGCTGGTACGCAAGTATCGCGAACGATACGAGCGCACCGCGTATCTGCGCGGCGCGTATCCGGCAATGATTCAGGAACGCGTCGAGAACATCCGAAAGCGTTACGGCCTCGATCGCAAATCCCACCGGACCGAGCCGGAACTCTGGCCGCACGATCCCCAGCTTGCGCTGTTCGATCGGTAGTGCCCGTATAATGATCGGTACTTATGTCACAACCAGCTCAATCGCCCCCACCCCACGGGGCCTTGGTGCAAATGCTCCTGGGGAAGTGGGTGTCGAGCGCGATTTCCGCAGCCGCGCATTTCGGCATCGCCGACCATTTGGAGTCTGGCCCCAAAAGTCCTAAGGAACTGGCATCGCTCACCGGCACCCAGGAACGTCCGCTGTACCGGCTGCTGCGCGCCAATGCGAGCGTCGGGGTCTTCACGGAACTGGAGGATGGGAGGTTTGCGCAAACTCCGCTTTCCGAGCCGCTGCGAACGAACGCCAAGCCCTGTGTCCGCCATATGGCGATGATGCTGACCGACGACTGGCACATCCGCTTTTGGGAACAACTGCCGTGGTGCGTCGAAACCGGCAAGCCGGCGTCGTACAAGTTGAACGGCATGCCAATGTTCGACTGGATGGCTCAGCATCCGGAGAAGACCGGCAATTTCAATCAGGCGATGACGGATCTGTCTTCGGGTGACGCCGCTGCGGTCGTTCAGAGTTATGATTTCTCGCGCTTTGAGCATATCGTGGACGTGGCCGGCGGTCACGGAACGCTGCTGGCGGCCATTCTGGACCAAGCGCCAAAGCTGCGGGGGACCTTAGCGGAGATGCCCCACGTGATTGAAGGCGCCAGGAAAGCGGGCATCCTGGACCGGCTCGCGAATCGAAGCACGCTCGAAGCCGTAAACATTTTGGAGTCCGTCCCCGCGGGCGCCGACGCCTACATCATGAAGTTCATCATCCACGATTGGTACGATCCGGAGTGCATCAAGATTCTCAGCAATTGCCGCAAGGGAATTCGTCCCGGTGGCCGGCTGCTGGTAGTGGATCAGGTCGTGCCCGCTGGCAACGAACCTGCTATGTCGAAAATCGTCGACTTGGAAATGCTCGTGCTACCTGGCGGTATGGAGCGCACCGAGCGGCAGTTCCGTGAGTTGTTCGCCGCATCGGGCTTCCGTCTGGAGCGAATCATTCCCATGCCCGCGCCGCAATGCATTATCGAAGGCGTTCCGGTGTAGCTTTTGTCGGACGAAGATTTTCTTCGGGAGGCGCTGGAACTGGCCCGGGAAGCCGAGCGCGGGGGGGAGGTCCCGGTCGGCGCGGTGGTCGTGCTCGACGGCCGCGTGGTGGGGCGCGGCCGAAATTCTCCCATCTCACGCAACGACCCGACCGCGCATGCCGAAATCCTGGCCGTGCGCGAGGCGGCCGCCGCAATCGGCAATTACCGGCTGGAAGGCGCCACGATGTACGCGACGCTGGAGCCCTGCGTGATGTGCGCGGGCGCGTTAGTGGCGGCACGCATTTCCCGCCTGGTGTTTGGTGCGCGCGATCTCCGCTTCGGCGGTGTTCGCAGTAAGTTTCGACTGGCTGACACAGACGTCCTGAATCACCGCGTCGAGATCGTGGAAGGCGTGCTGGGCGCCGAATGCGCCGAGCTGTTGCAGCGTTTCTTTAGCTCACGCCGTCTTGCCGATGGGCGGTAGGCGAGGATGCAGTGCGTTCTCCCGGTGCGCAACCGGGCTAAACGCAGGCGCCATGCGCGATGGCCCGTGAAAATAATCGTCGAGCGGAAACAGCGGATAGGGCTCCAGCTCCCGGAAGAGGCGGCCCAGCTTCTGTTCGATCCGGTAGACGCTGTGGAAAAAATTTCCGCGATCCATCCCCAGTTTGCGTGTGCACAGCTTCCAGTCCGCCCCCAGCAAAAAGTGATATCGAAAGAGCCGGTACTCGTCGTCGCTCAAAGCCCTGCGCGAGACTAGGGAAAAATCCGCGATAAACTCCTCATCTTTCCTTCCCCAGGTATTCGGCCGCTGGCGCCCCACATGGGGCTCCAAGGAGAGTCGGCTCAGGTGCCGCTCCTGGGTTACGCATTTCACGAACCGGTCGTAGCAGATCCGGAAAATACCGCGCAGCACGCAGTTACAGGGTGTCAGCACACCCTTTCTTGCAAGACGCAATCCCGATCCGTGGCATTGCGTACACTGAGGCATGGCCAAAGCGAGAGTCTCTGACCGCGTCCAATCCATAAGTGAGACTTCCTTTCGACGAACACACATTCCGTCCTGCTTCCCAAGGATTGTACGGTAATAGTACTGCGAGTACTGGAATAAGTCAAACCATATTTTGGAAGTCTATGACGTTATTTCCCGATAGACATCTAATACGGCGCGAGCTGTGTCGTCCCAGTCGAAACGTTGCGCGCGAGCGCGGCCTGTTTGAGATAATCCTCGCCGCCGGTCTTCGTCCAGCAGCACCGATCGCAGACCGCGGGCGACGTCGAAAAGATTGTCGGGCGTAACCAGTTCGGCTGCATCACCTACGGCTTCCACCAGGGCCGGAACATCCGAGGCGACCACCGGAGTCCCGCACGCCATGGCTTCCAGAGGAGCAAGCCCGAAGCCTTCGTAGAGCGACGGAAAGGCGAAAAGCGTGGCGGCACGATAGAAAACCTTCAGCGTGTCCAGTGGAACGAACCCCAGAAACCGTACGAACGGTTCCACGCGCGTGGCCACCACGGCGCGCCGCACGGCGGGATATCGGGAGAGCTCGTCGCCGATAATCACAAGCTTGAGATGGCCGAAAAGTGGATGGTTTTCAAGCTCGGAGCGAATCACGGCGAACGCTTCCACCAGCCGCGGGACATTCTTTTGGGGGCGGATGGTCCCGGCATAGAGGATGAAGGGAGGCTGTATGGAATAGCGTTGAAGAATCTGCTGGTCTTGGCTGGTGTCCGGCGGATCGATGGCGAAGGAGGGATCGGGAGCGCTGTAGATGGTGCGAATGCGCTCGGTGGGAATGCGCATGAAGCTTTCGATGTCGCGGCGCGTCGAATGGGATACGGCGATGATGCGTTCCGCGCGGGCCGCGCCGCGTCGATAACGTTCCTGATGCATCGCGCCACGCACGTCGCCGCGCGCCGGGTAAAGCAGGCTACTCATGTCGTGGATGGTCACCACGTAAGGCCGCTGCATCCAATAGGGGACGGAATTCAGAGGAATATGCACTAAATCCGGATAAAGGCGGCGGAGGAAAAAGGGAAAGGCGGCATTTTCTATGACATCAGTATCTGACCGGACATACTCCGCGGTGCCGAAATTGGGCCCCAGTCCGGACAGTTCCTGGGCGTGCTTGGGAAGTGTGACCAGCGTGTAGCGACTCTCCTTGTCCAGGCGTGCCAGCGCTTGAACCAGGTTACGGATGTAAGTTCCGATCCCGAAGTCACCCAGGCGACGGACGTCGATGACGATGTGCCGCGGCATCACTACCCCTATCGGAATGCTGCGGGCGTGAGCTTCCAGGCGTACAAGGGAAACCGGTCCGTCAGTACTCGCACCGCACGGCGGACTTCGTTCACAACGTCTTCGCTCTGGATGTTATCGAGAACCCGGCCGATGAGTCTGGCGACTTCGCGAATTTCGGGCTCGCGGAATCCCCGCGTGGTGACCGCGGGACTGCCGAAACGCATCCCGCTGGGGTTGAAGGGAGGATTCTGGTCGAACGGGATCGCGTTACGGTTGGCGGTGATGTTGGCGCGTTCCAGCGCAGATTGCGCATCCTTGCCGCGAATGCCTTTCGCGAAGACGTCCGCCAACAGCAAATGGGTGTCGGTGCCGCCCGAGACGATCCGGAAACCCGCTTGCTGCAAACTCTCCGCCAGGGTGCGCGCATTCGCCAGAACCTGGCGTGAGTACGCCACGAATTCGGGAGTCGCCGCCTCGCGAAAGCACACCGCCTTGGCCGCGATCACGTGCACCAGCGGTCCGCCCTGCACGCCGGGGAACAGGGATTTGTCGATGGCCGGGCCGTATTTCTCCTTCGCCAGAATGAGGCCGCTGCGGGGCCCGCGTAGCGTCTTGTGCGTGGTGGATGTGACGATATCGGCCCACTCGCAAGGATTCGGGTGCAGGCCCGCCGCCACGAGTCCCGAGAAGTGCGCCATGTCGACCAACAGTAGCGCGCCCACGCTGTCAGCGACTTGCCGGAAACGCGGAAAGTCGAGCGTGCGAGGGTACGCGCTGCCGCCCGCGATGATCATCTTCGGCTTGTGCTCCTCAGCCAGCCGCGCGAGCTCGCCGTAATCGATACGCTCGTCGTCACGATTCACACCGTAGGGCACGATCTTATACGTCTTGCCCGAAAAATTCAGCGGATTGCCGTGGGTCAGATGCCCGCCGTGCGCCAGGTTCAGGCCCAGGACCGTATCGCCGGGGTTTACAACGGCAGCGTAAGCAGCCTCATTGGCCTGAGAACCGGAGTGCGGCTGCACGTTGGCGTACTCGGCATGGAACAGCTTCTTCGCGCGCTCGCGGGCCAGATTCTCGACGATGTCTGTAAACTCGCACCCGCCGTAATAACGCTTGGCGGGGTAGCCTTCCGCGTACTTGTTGGTGAAAACGCTGCCGGTGGCCTCCAGGATCGCCCGGGAGGTAAAGTTCTCGCTGGCGATCAATTCCAAATGCGAATTCTGCCGCTCTGTTTCGTTACGGATGGCTTCGGAGATTTCCGGATCCACTTCCGCGAGCGGCCGTGCCATGCGTTCCTGTTCGGTCATGCTTGCTCTTCCATCTCCGCTATTTTTTTGACGCGGCGTTCGTGGCGGCCCCCTTCAAAGGGCGTTTCTAAAAAGGCTCGCACCAGTTCGAGAGCCAGCGCCGGATCGGTGAAGCGTGCCCCGAGAGTCAGGACGTTCAGATTGTTGTGGGCGCGCGTGAGGCGTACTTCTTCAAGGCTCACGCCCAGCGCCGCGCGGACGCCATTCACCTTGTTCGCCGCGATCGACATGCCGACTCCGCTGCCGCAGACCAGCACGCCGCGTTCGACAGTCCCGGAAGCCACGGCCTTGGCGACACGGACAGCATAGTCCGGATAGTCGCTCGACTCGGCCGAATTCGTTCCGAAGTCGCACACCTCGTGGCCGGTCTGGCGCAGGGAATCCCCGAGCTGGTTCTTAAGCTCGAACCCGGCATGATCCGCGCCGATAGCGATTTTCATGGGGAAACTCAATTCTAACAGGCTGAAGAGGCGGCCCCCACCACCTCCAAAAACGCCTGCGCTGCGTGGCTCAGCGCCCGCCGAGCCGGGTACGCCAGCCGGATCTTGCGCTCCACCACCAGCTGCTTCACCTTGATCTCCTTGAGCAAGCCGTGACGAA
This sequence comes from Terriglobia bacterium, assembly GCA_020073345.1. Classification (GTDB taxonomy): domain Bacteria; phylum Acidobacteriota; class Terriglobia; order Bryobacterales; family Bryobacteraceae; genus Palsa-187. Next base: position 319,651 of record JAIQFI010000001.1, on the reverse strand, counting down.
TCTCCTGCTCCACGCACATGCGCGGCAGGAACGCGACGCCCTCATTCCGCTCGACCATTTTGCGGATCGACTCGATGGTCGGCATTTCCACATCCATATTGAGCGGCACTTTGTGGCGCTGGAATTCGCGAATGACCACGCCGCGGTACGGCGAGACCACGTTGTGCGCGATGAATGTCTCGCCCGCCAGTTCCTTGATGGCCACCTGGTCGCGCTTGGCGAGCTTATGCTGCGGCGACACAATGAACGAAAGATGATCCGTGTAAATCACCTGCGAGACCAGCCGGTCGTCTTCCGGATCGTAGGTCAGTATCCCGAGCTCCAACTCGCCGTCGACCAGTTGCGACGGGATCTTGCTCGACTGGCTGCGGCGCACCTGCACCTTGATCTTCGGAAACTTCGCGCGATAGCGCCCGATGTGATCCAGCAGATAGAGCGTCGACGACTCGTTCGCGCCAATGGTCAGGCGGCCCGAGGACTTGTCGCGCAACTCGGCCATGGCGTTTTCCAGATCGCCCTGCAGATGCTCGAAGCGGCGGGCGTAGTCCAGCACTATCTGGCCGGCGTCGGTCAGCAGCAGATCCTTGGCGGACCGGTCGATCAACTTCTCCCCAACCTCGCCTTCAAGTCGTTGAATCGCAAGGGAAACCGCAGGCTGGGTCCGCAGCAGCTTCTCCGCCGCGCGCGAAAAACTGCGTTCGGTCGCGACGGTCAGGAACACGCGCAGGGGGTGCAGTTCCATAAAGCAACATTATACTACCTTACAATCTTATTGATTTGCCAAATCCATCGCCGAGCCTTGATAATGTGGTTTACGGGAGGACCGAATGGCCGATCGAGTATATATCTTCGACACCACGTTGCGTGACGGGGAGCAATCGCCCGGATGCAGCATGACCGTGGCGGAAAAACTCCGCATGGCGGCCAAGCTGGTGGAACTGGGCGTCGATATTCTCGAAGCCGGGTTTCCCATCGCCTCGCAGGGCGATTCGGAAGCGGTGGACGCGGTGGCGCGCGAATTTCCCTGGGTAAGCGTCGCGGCGCTGGCCCGCTCGAACCGCGGCGACATCCTGGCGGCAGCCACTTCGCTCAAGAACGCACGTCGCCCGCGCATCCATACTTTTATCGCGACCAGCGACATCCATCTGAAGCACAAGCTGAAGAAGTCGCGGCAGCAGGTTTTAGATGAAGCCGTAGCCGCGGTACGGCTGGCTCGCGAGTATTGCGATGACGTAGAATTCTCGGCCGAAGACGCGACCCGGACCGATCCGGATTACCTCGAGCAAGTATCGCGCGCAGTAGTCGCGGCGGGCGCCCGGACCGTGAATCTTCCGGACACCGTAGGGTTTTCCATCCCCGAGGAGTATCGCGCGCTGATCGCGCGAATCGTAAAAGCTTTGGGAGACTCCGCGGTCGTCAGCGTACACTGCCATGACGACCTGGGCCTGGCGGTAGCGAATTCGCTGGCGGCGATTCAGGGCGGTGCACGTCAAATCGAATGCACCATCAACGGCATCGGCGAGCGGGCCGGCAACGCCGCGCTGGAAGAAGTGGTCATGGCGCTGAACACCCGCCGTGATCTACTTCCGTTCGAAACCCGCATTGTGACCGAGCATCTATTCCCGTGCAGCCAGCTGCTCACCTCGCTGATCACCTTTGGGCCGCAGCCCAACAAGGCAATTGTCGGCGAGAACGCCTTCGCGCATGAAGCCGGCATCCATCAGGACGGATTCCTGAAGGAGCGGACCACGTACGAAATCATGGATCCGAAGTCGGTGGGCGTGCCCGAATCGAAACTGGTGCTCGGCAAGCACAGCGGCCGTCACGCGCTGGCCAAGCGCTGCGAGGATTTAGGCATGCCGCTCACCAAGGAGCAGCTCGATACGGTGTACCATCGTTTTACGGAGCTGGCCGACCGCAAGAAGGGCCTTCGCAACGAAGAGATTATCGGCCTCGCGCGCGAAGTGGTGGAAGAAACCAAGCAAACAGGCGTGACCGCCAGCTAGCAGCTTTCCTTCAGCATCACCGAAAAATAGGACGGAATGAATCTAAAGATACTGTTGTTGCCCGGCGACGGGATTGGTACGGAAGTGACCGCCGCGGCGGTAGAAGTGTTGAAAGCCGTCGGCAAGAAATTCGGCCACACCTTGGACCTGTCCGAAGGACTCCTTGGCGGTGTAGCCATACATAAGACCGGCACGCCGTTTCCCAAGGAAACCGAGGAGCTTTGCCAGAAGGCCGACGCCACGCTCATGGGCGCCGTGGGATTGCCGGAGTTCGATGCGGCTCCGCCCAGCCAGCGTCCCGAGGCTGGACTGCTCGGCATGCGCCGCGTGCTGGACGTGTTCGCGAATTTGCGTCCGGTGCGCACGTGGCCCGCGCTGGTCGATTCGTCGCCGCTCAAGAATCACGTGGTGGAAGGTACGGACATGATCATCGTCCGCGAGCTGACCGGTGGTCTCTACTATGGCCAGCCGCGCGGCATCGATAACGATCGCGCCTTCAACACTATGTCGTACACCCGCAAGGAAGTCGAGCGCGTCACGCACACCGCGTTTAAGCTGGCGGGGAACCGGCGCAAGAAAGTTACCAGCGTCGACAAATCGAACGTGCTGGAGGTTTCGCAGTTCTGGCGCAAGGTGGTGATCGAGGTCGCCAAGCAATACCCCAACATCCAGCTCGAGCACATGCTGGTGGACAACGCCGCCATGCAGATGGTGCTGAATCCTCGCCAATTCGACGTCATGCTGACCGAAAATACCTTCGGCGATATCCTGAGTGATGTAGGGGGAATTCTGGCCGGGTCGATCGGCATGCTGCCTTCGGCTTCGCTAGGCGAGAAGAAAGGACTGTACGAGCCTGTGCACGGGTCGGCGCCGGACATCGCGGGCCAGAACAAGGCCAATCCGCTGGGAGCCATCGGCAGCGTGGCCGCCATGCTCGAGTATACGTTCGGGCTCATGAAGGAAGCCAACGCCGTGAACAACGCCATCGGCAAAGTGCTCGAATCGGGCCGCGTCACGGCCGACCTGAGACCGAAGGGCAAGCCCGCGACGACTCAAGAAGTCGGGAAAGCAGTGAGTGAAGCTTTATGAAACCGCGTACGATCGTAGAAAAAATCTGGGACAGCCACGTAGTCGCCGAGAAGCCGGGAGCTCCGGCGCTGCTCTACATCGACCTGCATCTCACGCATGAAGTGACCTCTCCGCAGGCCTTCTCGACCCTTCGCGAACGTGGGCTGAAAGTTCGACGCCCGGATCTGACCATCGCGACCATGGATCACAGCACGCCGACGACGTCGCGCGATCTTCCGATGCTCGATCCCATCGGCAAGGCGCAACTGGATCAGATGACCCAGAACTGCAAGGATTTCGGCATCCGCCTCTACGATCTGAAAACCACCAAGCAGGGCATCGTGCACGTGATCGGTCCGGAGCAGGGACTTACCCAGCCCGGCATGACCATCGTCTGCGGCGACAGCCACACGGCGACGCACGGAGCCTTTGGCGCGCTGGCTTTCGGCATCGGAACCAGTCAGGTAGGGCACGTGTTCGCCACGCAATGTCTGCTGCAGACTCCCTCGAAGTCCTACGCGATTCGCGTGGAAGGCGCGCTCAAGCCGGGCGTGTCCGCGAAGGACATTATTCTGGCGGTGATCGCGAAGATCGGCATCGGCGGCGGCACCGGAACCGTGTTCGAGTATCAGGGCTCCACCATTAGCTCGCTCTCGATGGAGGAGCGCATGACCATCTGCAACATGTCGATCGAAGGCGGCGCTCGCGCCGGTCTGGTCGCGCCCGACGATACGACTTATCAGTACATCTCCGGTCGTGAGTTCGCACCCAAGGGTGCCGATTGGGACGCGGCGCTCGCACGCTGGAAGCAGCTTCCGACCGATCAAGGTGCGCAGTACGCGAAAGAGCTGACGCTCGATGCAAGCACGCTCGAACCAATGGTCACGTTCGGCACGAATCCAGGCATGGGCATCCCCATCTCGGGCGCGATCCCCGATCCCGCTTCGGTGTCCGACCCGATCGAGAAATCCGATTTGATCAAGGCCCTGAAGTACATGGATCTCGAGCCCGGGAAGCAGCTCAAGGGGCACAAGATCGACGTGGTATTCGTGGGGAGCTGCACCAACTCCCGCATTTCCGATCTGCGCGCGGCCGCGAGTGTGATGAAAGGCCGCAAGGTCAATCCGCATGTCCGCATGCTGGTGGTCCCGGGATCGATGCAAGTGAAGAAACAGGCCGAGGCCGAGGGTCTGGACAAAATCTTCCGTGAGGCGGGCGCCGATTTCCGCGAAGCCGGCTGCTCCATGTGCCTGGCGATGAATGGCGATCAGCTCGAGCCCGGCGAGTACAGCGTCTCGACCAGCAATCGCAACTTCGAAGGCCGGCAGGGCAAGGGCGGGCGGACGTTCCTGGCGAGCCCGCTCACGGCCGCGGCGTCGGCAGTCACCGGCGTCGTGACAGACGTTCGGACGCTCTTATAGGATCACCATGAAATTCGAAAAAATCGAAAGCAAGATCGCCGTTCTGCCTGTTGACAACATCGATACCGATCAGATCATCCCGGCGCGCTACCTCAAGTCGATTTCGAAAGAAGGCTTGGGCGAGGGCTTGTTCCGCGACTGGCGGCTCAACGCCGACGGGACACCTAAACCGGACTTCGTCCTCAACAAGCCGGAAGCGAAGGGCGTCCAGATTCTGGTGACCGGCGACAACTTCGGCTGCGGCAGCTCGCGCGAGCACGCTCCGTGGGCGCTGGTGCAATCCGGCATTCGCGCAGTGATCAGCACCTCCTTCGCGGATATTTTCAAAGGCAACGCCCTCAAGAACCAGCTTCTGCCCGTAGTGGTTCCCGCCGATGCCCATGCCGAACTGCTGAAATCGCCGTGGGCCACGGTGAAGATAGACCTGGCAGCCCAGACTGTCACGCTCCCCAGCGGACGCGTAGTCGAATTTCCCATCGACAGCTTCGCCAAGCAGTGCTTGGTTGAAGGCATCGACGAGCTAGGCTACATGCTCCAGCAGGAACCTGCGATTGCGGCCTTCGAAGCCCAGCGTGTAGGTTCGGTCAACACACTGCGGTAACATCGCAAGAGTCCCTGAGGGAGGGACAATACCCATGCGAATGTTGCTGAGAGCCGTGATTCCGACCGAGACCGCCAACGCCGCGGTGCGGAAAGGGACGTTGGAATCCACGTTGAAGAAGATCCTGGCGGATCTCAAACCGGAAGCTGCCTATTTCGTCGCCACCGACAGCGGCGAGCGCTGCGCAGTCGTTATTTTCGACATGAAGGATTCCTCCGAACTTCCGAGAGTCGCGGAGCCGTGGTTCCTGGCCTTTAACGCCCAGGTTACAGTAAGGCCGACGATGACTCCCGAGGATCTGGCTGCCGCCGCACCGGGATTCAAGCGCGCGATCAAAGAATTTGGCAAGTAGCCGGGCATCCTCCAAAAGACGCACGATTCCCTTAGCGGCGCGGCCAATCTGCGCGAATCCTGGCAGTTCATCGGGTCCTAGATCAAGCCGAGCGGTGTTGTTTCGAATTTCACTTCGACGCCCATCTTGGACAGCTCATCGGCCAGGCTCCGGTCGCCACGCCGCAGAACCACGCGAAATTTTCCCCGCCTGGTGCTTACGCCCGTGGCCACTTCTCCGTCGACGATGGTCACCTCGTGCACGTACCCGGACTGCACTTCGGCGATCAACTCCTGCCGCGAGATCTCGAGGAACGGTTTCGGAGTAAAGTAGACCGCAGTCAGCCCGGCCGCGGCCGAGAGAATGAATACGATGGTGCGTCTGCGCGAAGCCATGCGGCACCGGATTCATCGACAGGCCGGGAAGTCTCCTTTAGCCGCAATCGCTACAATCTATAGGAGGAGAGAATCCATGGCTTCCAGATTCCTGATCCACGGAACGACAATCGCCTGCATGGCTTTGGCCGGTTTGCCGGCATTCGCCCAGACTGACATCAAGGCGGTGGTCGTGAAGCATTTGAAGACTTCGCGTGATTTCACGCTGAAGGTGGCGGAGCAGATGCCGGAGGCGGATTTCGGCTTTAAGCTGACCCCTCCCCAGATGAGCTTTGCGGAACAGATCACGCATCTCGCGCAGGAACAGGCGGAGTTTCTGGCTCCCTTTTCGAATGACAAGCCTAATCCCGGGAAACCGGCCTCGATGAACAAGAAGGACGTACTGGCGTATGTCCGGCAACGGTTTGACGATTCAATCGACAAAGTGTCGAAGCTCACGCCGGCGCAGATAGCGAAGACTTATAACAGCGGTGAGGGGACTATGACCGGTCTGGAGCTGCTGATGTTCATGATGGACCACACTACCCATCATCGAGCCTCGGCTGAGATGTACTTGCGGGCTAAAGGAATCACCCCGGCGGAATATCAGTTTTGATGGGATAACTTAGCGTAGGGCAGGCGATCTTGTCGCCTGCCTTTATGCCGTCTGCCATTTCTGGCTGCCGCCTTGAGGTGGGCTTGCTTGTGGGGCAGGTCTCCAGACCTGCGGCCGACTTTCAGTCGGCCCTAACCCGCGGACCCTTCCGAACCGTGAACGTCAGTGAGCGGCCCAGGTTTCTTTAGGCAGGCCGCTGGACGTCGATCGAACCCGCGAAGCTGGACGGAGGAGGAATCTCAAGCCCTTCATCGCGCATGCCTTCCAGATGAAATTGAATGGCCTCCGCAATCAGCCGTTCTACTTCTTCCCGCGAGTCTCCGACCGAGATGACGCCTGGAAGGTCCGGAACGTAAGCGGCCCACGAACTAGGTCCTTTTTCGTAAATCACCGTATAGGTCATGACTTCTGTTCTCCTTCGAGGCCTGCGCTTTTCAAGATGGCCTTCAACGTTCCAACCGGCACATCTTTTCCCGGGTGGCACCGTACATCGCTGCCATCAGCGCCCTCGCGTTTTGATTACCGATAGTCCGCCAGTGTCCTTGTACCGGTGTTCGTATTGCTTCAGCTTCTCCCGCCACCTCCCCGGCTCTTTTACTTTATCGAACAAGCCCTCGACAAAAATCTTGCGGAGGGATGTAGTTAGCATGAATAGGGCAGATTCCAGCATCAGCTCAGCATGCGTGTAATCGACACGATTAATAGGGGAGCCTGTCGTACTGACAAGACAGCACTTTTGGCGATAGGGCGTTTCGGGGATTTCTTGTCCGTGGGCTATGATATTGCGGAACTCGTAAAGGTCGTTAAGTACGTCTCGAACAGTCGTATTGGGCTGCAGGTTCATGATGGAGTCAGGTGGGAAAACATACGAGTCCAAACCAAGGAATCCACCGAGGCGCTCAACGAACGTACGAATTTCGCCCGCCATAAAGAGAATATCTAGGCCCATCACGAATAGGAGCACACTAATGGGGACGTTTCCGACTTGCATGCCGTGTTCGATGAGAGATATAGGATTCTGCAGGCGAACGATCTTCTCTAAGAAGGCACGTTGTGTTCCCGTATACACCGCATCAAAATAGCGTTCAAGCCCCTGGTCTTCCAGGTGAGTGACACGTCCGAGAAGGGTGCTGCATAGCTCCTTGGGATGCTTGCTGCCAACGTTGTCGTACCCCTTGTCGCTCTTCTGGAATTTCAGAAATGCATGCTTCGCACCGGACGGGCAAATGATTTGGAGCGCCCAAGCGGCATATGTTGCTTTCGAGTAGAGATCATCGCCGACGTCGCCAAATACATGCTCAACCTCTTTGCCGGCGCATAGCCAATACTTCGCTTCTGCCAGATATTCACGCTCGTGTTCTGATACGTACCCTTTGACGATGGAAATATCCCATAAGATTGGGGCTAGCTCACGAATCGAAATGCCGTCTGAAAAGTTATAGGGCTTTGTGACAGCGAAGTGCTTTAGCGGCGTTGCAACTAGGACCTCTGGCATGCATCCCACATTATCCGGCTATGCGGGCTGGAAAGTGGATACTCGCTGTGGAACCGACTGGAGTTCTCCTGTGGTCGGCCCGCCCCCAAACCATTAGCGATACAATATGGTTTGGACATCTCCGCCATCTACGCCGCCGGACTCGCCCGAGCGCTCACCCACTCCGGCGCACTCCGCTTCGCCCGCGTTAAGGTGGCCGAGATCCAGCTGTATCAGGCTTCCCAGGTCAAATCCGGCCGCGCGGCGCGCGATTTGTACGGCGCGCTCGGCCCCCATATCGACGCCGCCCGGAAAGCCTTCCGAGATCGCTTCCTGGTACCCTTGAATGGAGTTCCCGATTACCTGCACCAGGAGCTGGTGAAGACCTTAGCGAAAGATGATGCGGTACTGCTTGGTCCCTCCTATCCCGGCCCGCTGGCGTAACGCGGCTCTGTCTGCCGTGGCGGTCCTCACCGCCGTCGCAGGAGTCATGTTCGCGCTGACGTTCTCACTACATGCCGCTCCCGATCCCGTAATCGATCTCAAAGCCGGCGCCGACGCGCTCGAAGCCGGCCGCTATCCCGCTGCCATCGTGGCTCTCAAAGGCCTGCCCCAGCGCCTTCCCAAGCTGGCCGATTATGCCGCTTGGTTCCTGGCCTCGGCCCAATCCTCGTCGAAGGATTACGCGGCAGTCCCGGCGACGCTCGATACGGTCTTCAAGCAGTCGCTGCCGTCGCCTTTGGTTCCTCGCGCGGCACTGCTCGCCGCGGACGCCCTGACCAACAATAACGATCCCGCCGGCGCGTTGGAGCTCTTGCGCAAATACTACTCCGTGCTCTTGCAGCCCAAGGGCGATCTGGCGATGGGCACCGCATTCGCGGGCTCGGGCGATAGCGTCAGCGCCGCCATTTACTACCAGCGCGTCTACTATGGGTTCCCCGTGTCGGCGGAAGCTGGGCTTGCTTCAACAGAAATTGAAAAGTTCAAGACGGACCTCGGCGAAAAGTATCCGCCCGCGCTGCCCACTGCCATGCTGGGGCGCGCGATCAAGCTCCTCGATGCCGGCCAGGCCGTGCGTGCTCGCAAGGAATTGGAAGCTCTGGTCCCGCAGCTCGGCGGCGCCGAGCGCGATCTCGCCCGCGTCCGCATCGGTGTGGCTCGCTACACCGCTAAGGAGAACGCGGTCGCCTACAAGTATCTTTCGACTCTCGAGGTCGCCTCCGCCGAAGCGGATGCCGAGCGCCTGTATTACGTCATGCAGAGCGCGCGCCGCCTGAATAATCTGGATGAGATGGACGCGGTGGCCGCCAAGCTCGGCCGTCTCCATCCCAACTCCACCTGGCGGCTGCAGGCCGTGCTGGCGGCGGCAAATCGCTACCTGACCGAAAACAAGGCCGACGAGTATGAGCCGCTGTACCGCGCCTGTTACGAATCCTTCCCTCAGGATAAGCAGGCGGCCGGCTGCCACTGGAAGGTCGCCTGGGTGCATTACCTGCGCCGCGAATCGGATGCAACGGAACTTCTGCGAGCGCACCTGCGATTGTTCCCCGCGTCGGAGGATGCTTCTGCCGCGCTATACTTCCTCGGGCGTCTCGCGGAACAGTCCAACGACCGCGCCGCTGCCCGCGCCTACTACGACGAAATCGCGCGCGAATATCCGAATCAGTATTATGCGATGCTGGCGCGAGACCGCCTGACGCCCGTCGCTACCGTACCGCCTTCTCCCGCCGCCGCCGAATTTCTGCGAGCCGTCGCTTTCCCACAGCGTGCGCGCACGACTGTTTTTGACGCGAGTGCGGCGTCGCAAGCCCGTATCGACCGCGCCAAGTTGCTGGTTTCCGCCGGATTGAAGGACTGGGCCGAGATCGAGCTGCGTTACGGCGCCCGGACCGGAGATCAGCCGCATCTGCTCGCCATGCAGCTCGGTGCGCTGATCGGCGACGGCCAGCCCGCGCAGGCCATTCGCTATATCAAGAGTTACGCCGGAAATTATTTGTACCTGCCGATTGACTCCGCGCCGCCTGCTTTCTGGCAACTCGCGTTTCCGCTGCCCTATCGCACGGATCTGGAGCGCTTCTCGAAACAAAACAAGCTCGATCCGTTCCTGATGGCTGCGCTGATCCGGCAGGAATCCGAGTTTGACGCCAAGGTTGTGTCCGTCGCCAATGCGCGCGGCTTGACGCAGATCGAGCCGGCCACTGGCCGCGAGCTCAGCCGCAAGCTGAAGATTCCCGCATACACCACGGCCAAACTGTTCCAGCCTTCGCTCAACCTTCAATTCGGGACTTATTATCTGCGGCTGGTGACGGATCAGCTCGGCGGCCATACGGAAGCGGCGCTGGCGGCCTATAACGCCGGCATGTCGCGGGCGAAATCGTGGCTCACATGGGGCAACTTCCAGGAGCCCGCCGAATTCGTCGAGACCGTGCCCTTCACGCAGACGCGCGGCTACATCCAGGCCGTGCTGCGCAACGCCGACGCCTACCGCCGCATTTACGGCCCACAACAACAATAGTGTCCCGTTTTCGCGCTGCTCGCACACTCGGCATCACCGAAAGCGTCATCCGCGAGATGACTCGCCTGGCCTTGAAGCACCAGGCCGTGAATCTGGCGCAAGGGTTTCCGGACTTTCCGGCGCCCCAGATTTTGAAGGACGCCGCGCGTCAGGCCATCGCGGATGACATCAATCAGTACGCGATTACGTGGGGTGCGAAGCGTTTTCGCGACCAAATCGCGGCGAAATACCGGCGAAACTACGGGCTCGAAATCGACCCCGAGCGCGAGATCACCGTGTGCTGCGGATCCACCGAGGGCATGATCGCTTCGCTGCTTGCCGTGTCCAATCCCGGCGACGAAGTTATTATCTTTGAGCCGTTTTACGAAAATTTCGGGCCCGATACGCTGCTGTGCGACGCGCATCGCAAGTTCGTGAAGCTCCATCCTCCGGATTGGAGGTTCGATCCTGACGAGCTTCGCCGGGCGTTCTCCCCAAGAACGAAAGCCATCATTATTAACTCGCCCGGCAACCCCACCGGCCAAGTGTTTGACCGCCCGCAGCTTCAACTCATCGCCGATTTGTGCCAGGAGTTTGATGCGCTGGCCATCACCGACGAAATCTACGAGCACATCATCTACGACGGCGCGCGGCACATCCCCATGATGACGCTCCCCGGCATGCGCGAACGCACCATTCTTATCAACAGCATGAGCAAAACGTACTCAGTGACGGGCTGGCGCGTGGGCTGGGTGCTGGCAAATCCGGACATAACCGAATCGATTCGCAAAGTGCACGATTTTCTGACGGTTGGCGCTGCCGCGCCGCTGCAGGAAGCCGGCGTGGTCGCGCTGGGGCTGCCGGAGAGTTACTACATCGAACTTGCACAACATTACGCAGAACGACGAAACATGATGCTCCAAATGCTGGAGCGGGCGGGGTTCCGCTGCACCTGTCCCCGCGGCGCGTATTACGTGATGGCAGACTTTTCGATGTTAAGTAAAGATGACGACGATGTCACGTTTACACGACACCTGATCGAGACGGTGGGAATCGCCGCCGTGCCCGGATCGAGCTTCTTCGAAAAAGCCGCGGACGGGAAGAGCTGGATCCGCTTTTGCTTTCCGAAAAAGTATGACACTCTGAAGGAGGCTGAAGAGCGTCTCAAGAAGCTGGCCTAAATGTTGTTGCTGCCGGAAACTGTCGTCCGTCAAGATGGAATTGGGGCGGCGATCGCCGTCGAAGCCAGGGTCATTCGGCTAACACTGGGCATCACGCGTAGTATCCCGCAGGAGAACCTGGAGGTTTCCGTGTGGGGATCTCCAGACGGGCAACACTGGCGTCCCCTGGTTGTCTTCCCGCAAAAGTTCTATTGCGGCACCTACCCCATGCTGTTGGACCTGACAAGCTGCGCGGATGTGCAGCATCTGCGCGCAGAGTGGAAGATGGGGCGCTGGGCCCACCACGAGCGTGCGCCGCTTTTCGAGTTTTACCTGCGGGCGGAAGACGGACTAGTGAACCAAATGGGCCAGGTCGCGGCGAATGCGGTCCGATAGCGGGCCGTCGGGACGGATCGCGAGAAGGTCTTCGAGTTCTTGAATCGCAGCGCTTCGATTCCCGCGGCGCGCGTAGATATCGGCCAGAAAGAGCTGCGGCTGGGAGAATTGCGCGGGGTCCAGGCGCTTGGCCGCCAGCAAATACTGCTCGGCCTCATCGAACTGTCCCATCTGGAAGTAATTCATTCCGAGCTGGGCGTTGGCCAGAGCGTCTTCCGGACGGTTGTGGACGGCGCGCTGGTTAAATTGCAGTGCGTCCTCCGGAGCGTTCCGTTTCAATAACACGCCGCCGAGATTGACGAGCGGCTCGAAGGCGCCGGGATCCGCTGCCAGCGATTTGCGGAAGAGACTTTCGGCGCGGTCGTCTTCGCCGGTTTGAAAAGCAATGACGCCGAGTGCGTTCCAGGCCGAGGCGTATTGGGGTGCGGCCTCTATAGCCTCTTGCAGAAGACGGGCTGCGCCATCCGGATCGTGCGCGGCCAGCCGCTTTTGCGCTTCGGCGTACTTGGCTGACGCGGTTCCGGGAATGGAAAGCTGGCGAACCGAAACGATTCCGCCACTGGGATTGGCGGCCGCCTCAGACGAACTGTATGGAATGGTGGCGTGCACCACTCCGGAGGGGCCGGCCAGGGCGGCACTCACCACCACCGTGCGGCGAACTTCGCCTAAGTCTTTGCGGGCCACAGCCACGGTGTAGTTGCCCGGAGCGAGCGCGCGGAAGTGAAATTCACCCGCACGATTCACCTCAATGGTTTCCATGTAGGGTGTTTCCACGCCGAACAAGGTCACCCGCAGCTGGCGCTTGCTGCCGGCGCCGGTGATCTTGCCCTGCAGCTCAAGACTTGAACTGACCATTCGATCCGCGGCGGATAGCGTTAGAGCGAACGTCAGAACCGAGGTAAGAGCCGTACGAAACACCGTAACAGGCTACAGCTTATTCGTGCATTTTCAAGTACCGGTACACCTGGGACAAAGGCAGTCCGATGACGTTGAAGTAACAGCCTTCGACGCGTTCGACGAACTTGGAAGCGAGTCCCTGGATGGCGTAGGCGCCGGCCTTGTCCATAGGTTCGCCGCTGGCGACGTAGGCGTCGATTTCCGCTTCAGTCAGTGGCGTAAAACGCACGCGGGTGGCGGTGCTATCGATGTGGACGCCGCCTGGATGGCGCAGGCAGATGCCGGTGATGACGGTGTGTTCGCGGCCCGCCAGACGCCGCAGCATGGCGCGAGCGTCGGCAGCGTTGCGGGGTTTCTCCAGTACGTCCTGGTCCAGTACGACGATGGTGTCGGCGCCTAGTACGATTTCGTTGCGACCCTCCCAGGCAGCCTCGGCTTTGGCATAAGCCAGACGGCGGGCGTAGGCGTCAGGAGGCTCACCAGGGGCACGAATTTCCTCGACCTCGCGCACTCGGACCGTGAAGGGGATGCCGGCAGTGGCCAGTAGCTCGCGGCGGCGGGGGGATTGAGAAGCGAGGATGAGCGGAAGCGGCACAGGACAGATATAGCATGCCGATTAGAAATCGGCGCGCAGGTTGAAGACCTGGCCCCACGCTTGAGCCAAGTATTACTTGCGGACGGCCCTTCGATCAGGGCCTCCGCTGTGGTAGGTGAATGCCGTGACCCTGCTCTGGGCGTCCCTGCTGAATTCGATCCAGTCTCCGTTGGTGCGCGAGACGAAGACGGTCTCCGATTTCGGCGCCAGCGGCAGCTTGAGCGGGTTCGAGCCTTCCTGAAAGAACAGGAGATCGCCTTCGAAGGTGACCACCACCGGGCGGCCAGGCGCATACTCGTAGGTGCCCGCATATTTCGAGAGAATCTCCGGCGCCAATTTGGTGATTTCCGTGCCGCCTAGCATGTGCGGGACGGAGCGGTCATTCTCGCAGATGCTTTCCAGAAGGTCGGTATCCGGGTCCAGGGTCTTGTCCATCCGGAACGAAAACGGCCGGGTAAACGTTTTTGGATCGTCGATGGTCATTTCCAGGTCCATGTGTCCGAAATCCCGGCGCCGGAAGCGCTCGGTAATGCGCAGGGCTTCCGTGTGAGGATGCCCTTCTATGTCGAGCCAGCTTCGGTCATTAAAACCCGCGGTATCGACCACCAGCGTATCTCCCTCCCAATGTCCAACCGAGTAGCCCATCCACGCGGGATTGGGGTCTTTGGGAAGCGGACGGCCGTCGGTGAAGATGGTTCGATGAACGCTGTTGGTGGTGCCCTGATACAGAACGACGATCAATCCCGGAGTCTGGACGAATCTGGCCAGGTCGACGGCATGGTAATAGGGAAAGGGGTCGGGCAGGCAATTCGCGCGCGGGGCGTCTTTTCCCATGTCGCGTACGCGCTGCTGATAGAGCGCCTCGGCCCAGGGCTGAATGTCGCTGGGCTTCAAGTCTCTGGCGACGTTGCGATCATAACTTCCCGCACCGGGTCCTCTCCAGATGCCCGACAGGTCCGGCTTTCCGTCGGGCGTGCGAGGCGCGGACGCGGCCAGATTCGGCTTGCCGTCAGGCGTCCGCGGAATCCCGGGAGCCGGGTAGTCGAGCCATTGCGCGGGAGCTTTAGTGGACAGCGCGAACGCGAAGGCTATGAGCGCCGCCGTGTGGTTCTTCGACATAAGACCGTATCCGCCCCTGTTGAGAGTGTAACGCCGCTGCTAGGAACGTTTGGAGCGACGGGCGCCGCCCCCCAGTCCGCCGAGATCGATAATCACCGCGATCAGGAGCCACAAAAGATTGATTCCCTCCGTCGGCATACCGCGGTTGATTTCCCACGCATACACGATCGTAGTGAGCGGCAGGAAGATGAAGCCGAGGAGCGGGAACAACAGACCACCGTGGAACGCGCGCTGGATGTACGTCGAGAAGAGCCACATCAAGACGAGCGCGAGGCGGGGAAACCCCAAGACAACGATCAGGAGCAGGCAGGGCAAAATCTGAACCTATCGCATTACACAGTCCGCTTAGGCGTTACTTAGTGGCGTTCCTGGCGGCTTCTTGCTCGGCGACACGGGCCCCGTTCAGAGTATTCGCAAGTCCGTAATTTCCCTCGTGGCAGCCGAATTCGTAGATCGGCCCCTGGCCGGTTGTCATGACCAGCTCCGCGGTCCAGGGCTGGTCCCAGGTCGCGGGATCTTCCACGGTAAACCGGTACAGAATCGTGTCTGCGGCCACCCGCGTGTAGCGTTCCACTACGTGCAACTTGTTGCCGGATCCGCGGAAGGGATTGTAGTCGGTGAAGTTGGTCACGTCCACGACTAAGGTATCGCCCTCCCAGTGACCTTTCGAGTCACCTCGCAACTGGGGGATGCCTTGGGGCGCGTGCGGTTGCCCGTCCGTCGGGATGATCCGAACGGAGTGGTTCATCTCATGCAGAATCGCCACGTATCCCTGGCCCTGTATGATCTGCAAATTGTTGTTATAGCCCTGGGGAAGCATGGGCACGGCGTCATAGCCCAGAATGATGCAGCGCGCGCTCAGCGGCCGATTTTCGGGGCCGTCGAATTCATGACCCCGGTTCTTGGCGGCGATGTCGGCGGCTCTTTTCCGGGCTTCCGGCAACAGCGCAGGAATGGTGCCCGTTGGTCCGATGATGAGCGAAGTTCGCCTATCCCATACAAGGTTGGACTGGGCCTTGTCCAAACCAAACTGGGCGAAATCGTAGTGCACATCGGCCGCGGTGCCTTTTTCGGCCGGGAGACCTTCAGAAAGATCCAGAGCCAGGCGGTCGCGGTCCTTTTTTTGCGCCGCGGCGACTTCCTCGTCGGTGTAGAACTCCTTCGATCCGAGAGCCTTGGGTCGCTCCAAGGGCGTCAGCGTGGAGTTGGTCCAAAAACCTTGCAGATCCGGGTGGCCGTCCAGGGTGCGTGGAGCCGTCCAAGTTTTCCCTGCCTTCGCCGCCGCTTTCGGCTGGGAAGGAGCCTGGCCGGCGACAGGCGTGGGCCCTAGCGCCAATATCGCGGTTATGGCTGCGGCGCCAATGGAAGCGAGACATCGATTTCTCATGGAAACCTCCGTGGTCTAGCTAAGTACCTGCCAAATGATATCGCAAATGGAGGCCGGGGTGAAGGCACCGAGCCCGTAGCTACTTCTTCTGCTGCGTGCGAGGCTCGGAAGCGGGCGGGGTCAGGTTTTTCATCCGCAGATACACGACCATGCTTCCGTAAATCTCGTTGTTGTGGCCGTAATTCAGGGTCAACAGCCCCATGAGCAGATTGCGCGTCTGGCGGCCGTTTTCCTGGGTGATGTCGATTACCTCG
This sequence comes from Terriglobia bacterium, assembly GCA_020073345.1. GTDB lineage: Bacteria > Acidobacteriota > Terriglobia > Bryobacterales > Bryobacteraceae > Palsa-187. The sequence goes on along the minus strand of JAIQFI010000001.1, from coordinate 303,458 downwards.
GCGCCGGAAGCGTCGGTCAGCGCGGCGTAGGCGCTGTCGCAGTAGGTGAACGCGTCGTTCAGCACCTTCATGATCTCGGCCTTGGAGGTCAGCTTATCGAGGTTGCCCGGGTTGGGATTCTTTTCACCCTTGGCCTGCGAGCACCACAGAAAGTTGTAGAAGGCTACGTGCGATACCTGCTGGCCGAAGGTACGCACTTCCGGCTGGGCGCCGGGACGCATCCCGTAATTCTCTTCCGGCATTTTCTCCGCGGTTCGCACGATGTTGTTGCGATTCCCCATGTAGGCGCCGCGCAGCCACGAGGACAGCGGATTGGCCGGATCGGGGGCAGGCTGTTGGGCAAAAGCGGAGGCAGTCAGTACGAGAAGCGACAGGATGAGTTTGTTCATGGTGTTTCCTGTTAGCTTACCCCCAAATCCGTCTCCCGCGAAACCCGGCCATCGCCTGGGATAGAATTGTTGGGACTCCATGGCACTCACGGCGGGTGACAAGCTCGGGCCGTACGAGATCATCGCGCTGATCGGCAAGGGCGGGATGGGCGAGGTGTATCGGGCGCATGACCCTCGCCTGCGGCGAGATGTTGCCATCAAAGTTTCCGCCGAGCGGTTCAGTGAACGATTCGAGCGCGAGGCGCACGCCGTCGCGGCGCTAAATCATCCCAATATTTGCGCGATCTACGACGTCGGCCCGAATTACCTGGTCATGGAGTTGATCGATGGCGAGTCCCCGACCGGTCCCATGCCCATAGACGAGGCGATGGGAATCGCGCGGCAGATCGCGGAGGCGCTGGGCGAAGCGCACGAAAAAGGTGTCGTCCATCGGGATCTCAAGCCCGCCAACATCAAGATCAAGCCGGATGGAACGGTCAAGGTGCTGGATTTCGGCCTGGCAAAAGTAGGGCCGACGTCCACGTCGGCCGGCCTGGAGGCAGGCGCTACCCAATCGCCCACGCTGAGCATGGCCGCGACGCAGGCGGGGGTGATCCTGGGTACAGCCGCTTATATGGCTCCCGAGCAAGCCCGGGGAAAACGCGTGGATGCTCGTGCCGATATCTGGGCTTTCGGCGTGGTCCTGTATGAACTGATCACCGGCCAGCGGCTGTTCAAGGGTGAAGACCTCACGGACACCCTGGCGAGCGTGGTGAAGGAGCACCCGGACTTAAGCGCGGTCCCGCAGCGCGTTCGGAGACTGCTCGAAGAATGCTTGCGGAAAGATCCGAAGAAGCGGTTGCAAGCGATCGGGGATATGCGGCTCGTGTTGGATGCCGCAGAGCCCCCGCCGTCACCGTCGGGGCTGGTCGGCGGAGTTGCCTGGGTGGTGGCGGGCGTTGCGGTGCTGCTGGCGGCGAGACTTGGATTCGTGCATTTCCGCGAAGCGCCCGCGGCGGAACGGTCCCTGAGACTGTCGATTCCATTGCCGGAAAACAGTTCGGCCGGTTTCCTGGAGCTGTCCCCGGACGGGCGGCGCGTGCTGCTGTTATTGAATCGTGAAGGGACTGCCCAGCTCTATCTTCGGACGCTCGATTCCGGGGAACTCCAGCCGCTGCCAGGTACGAGCTTCGCCCGGATGCCGTTCTGGTCTCCGGATAGCCGCTTTATCGGATTTTTTGCCGAGTCCAAGCTCAAGGTGATTCCGGCGGCGGGCGGGCCTGCACAGGTACTGTGCGGGGAGACGGGGCTGGGGAGCGGAGGCACCTGGAATCGCGACGGAGTCATTCTTTTCGGGAGTGAGAACGGGCACCTCCGGCGCGTGGATGCCAACAAGGGTGGGCAGTGCATGGTTGTCGGCAAGGACGATCCCAACAACCGCGCCTCGAAGCCCACGTTTATGCCGGATGGGAGTCATTTTTTCTACGTAAAGACGGTCGGTGATCAGGCTATTCAGGGCGTTTACTTAGCTACGCTGGGCGAACCCACTGGCCGCAGAATTCTGTCGGACATTTCCAGCGTGGTCTATACGCCGCCGGCAAGCGCGGGGGGGCGAGCGCACGTGCTGTTTCTGCGAGAGAACGCCCTCATGGCGCAACCGTTCGATGAAGGGAGCCTTCAGCCGGTGGGCGATCCAATCTCTGTGGTCACTGGGGCGTCCTACTCGTCGAGTCCTCCACAAGTGGCAGCTTCGGCTGCCGCGGATGGGACGCTGGTATATCTGGCCGGACGTTCCCGCGAGGCCCAGCTTACGTGGTTTGACCGGACCGGCAAGGAATTGGGCAAAGTGGGTCCGCAGTCGGAGCAACAAGGAGTGGTACTTTCGCCGGATGGGAATACCGTAGCGACCAGGCGCCGGGACGAGGGTGGCTCCATGGCCGTGTGGCTGCATGATTTGGTGCGCGAATCGGAGAGCCGTTTGACGCCTCCCGCATCGCAAGGTGGTGGCGCCGCCTTGTGGGCGCCAGACAGCAGTCTGGTCTGGTTTAGTATGACAGGGCCGGAGGGGCTCAGCATCTATCAGAAAGACCTGAAGGGGGGCCAGCTGCAAATCGTGCAGAAGATCGATCTCGCGGCCCCGGCCAGAACGCGGTCGGACTGGTCCCGCGACGGGCGATTCGTGATTTATACCGAGAACAATCCGAAAACGCGGGCGGACATTTGGTACGCTCCCGTGGAATCCGGAAAACTGGATGAGAAAGCGGCGGTGAAGCTGTTGGGCACCGACGCGGTCGAGAGTCAGGGCCAGCTTTCACCGGACGGGAAGTGGCTCGCCTACTATTCGGACGAGTCGGGAAAAGGCGAGGTGTATGTCCGCCCGTTCCCGTCCGGCTCGCAAGTGTGGAAGGTTTCCGCGGACGCAGGCCGCGAGCCGCGCTGGCGCTCGGACGGCAAGGAATTGTATTTCAGCAACGCCGGTCTTGCGGGGCGAACGACGTTGATGGCTGCGACGGTGGATGCCGATGGTCGCGGCGGTTTGCGGATCGGGTCACCCCAAAAGCTGTTTGACGCCCGCGTGCTTCCCTACGTTCCGCAGGGTAATACTTTCTCTTACAGCCCTCATCCGGACCGGCGGCGGTTTCTGGTGAACGTGCTGGGGGAAACGGGCGAGCCTACCGTCAACGTGATCACCAACTGGCAGAAGTCGGTGACGAAGTAGCGGCCGGGCTGAGCCCGGACCTATTCTGCTCGTAAGAAAGGGGACAGGCAGCTCTGTCCCCTCCCGAATTACTCCGGTTTTGACGCACAATCGGGGGAGTGGACAGAGTAGCCTGTCCCTTTTTACCCGGCCCTACTCGGCGCGCAGCGCGTCCAGAGGATCGACCCGGGTGGCCCTCCGCGCGGGAAAGTAACTCGCCAGCACCGCCGCCGCGATCAGAATCGCCGCGACGCTTGCGTACGTAAGCGGGTCGAGAGCCGTGACCCCGAACAGCAGGGATGACATCAAGCGCGTCAGTCCGGCGGCCGCGGCCATCCCAATAACAGCGCCGATCCCGGCCAGCAGCAGCCCTTGGCGCACGAACATTTGGCGGAGTCCCGCGGCCTGCGCGCCGAGCGCCATGCGGATGCCGATCTCTCGCGTCCGCTGGGTCACGGCATACGCGATCACGCCGTAAATCCCCACGATGCCCAGCACCAGCGCCATCGCGCCGGCGATGGCCAGCAGCACCAGCGTGAAGGATGTCCGGGCCATGGACTGGTCGTAGAGATCCTGCAGCGTCCTTACAGCGAAAACCGGCAAGCTGGAGTTGACCGACCAGATCGCCTGCCGGGCCTCGGTCAGAAAGCCTTCGGTGGTCGCACGCCTGGTGCGAATCATGAATACGGCGAAGCGCATGACGCGATCCTGTGGTCCGTAGAGGCCGTTCATCAGGGCAGGCCAGTACGCGAAAGCCGGCGGCTGTTTCTGCGCGCCGTCGTCGTAAATGTCGCCGACTACACCGACAATCTCGCTCCATGGATCGGCCGCGCCTTCCCGAATCCGTTTCCCCAGAGCCGCGCTCGGGTCGCCCCACATTTCGCGTGCCAGATTCTCAGAAACCATCGCTACGCGACGCCGGTCGTAGAGGTCGGTCCACGTGAAATCGCGCCCTGCGATCAGGGGCGTGCCGGTGGTCTTGAAGAATCCCGGCGTGACAGACCGATAGCGGCGGACGGGCGGGATCTGCCCGACGGCGTAAGTCTTATCTTCAGCAAACAGGACATCATTGTTGGAGAATCCTTCGAGCGGAGCGTCGCCTGCCAAGGCGACCGATGTCACTCCCGGAATCGCCGCCAGCTTATCCAGCATCGCGTTCTGCATGCGCATCACCTGTTCCGGCTCTTTCACCTGCCCTTCGGAAACCAAAATGCGCAGCAGCTGCAGTTCTTCGGGATGCGTGAATCCGGGCTGAACGTTCCGGAGAGCCTGAAACGTCCGAATCATCAGGCCGGAACCGATCAGCAGGACCAGCGCCAACGCCACCTGTACCACCACGAGCGTGTTGCGGGCGCGATGCCGCTCGCGGCTCTGGCTCAACGTGCGACCGCCGGCGCGCAAGGCGGTGGCCAAGTGTGGTCCCGCGTATTTCAGCACCGGAATCAAGCCGAACAGCAGGCCAGCGAACATCGACACCGACAGGGTGAATGCCAATACCAGCGGATCGATCGCAATCTCGGTCAGACGCGGCAGTGTCGCGGGTCCTTTGGCGACCAGGATCCGGACGGCAGCGTACGCCAGCCCCAAGCCCAGCAAGCCGCCCATGATTCCAAGGGTCAGGCTCTCGATCAGCATTTCGCGCGCGATTCTTCCCCAGCCTGCGCCGAGAGCTGCCCGGATCGCCAGTTCCTGCTGGCGGCCTTCGGCGCGCACCAGCAACAGATTCGCGACGTTCGCGCAGGCGATCAACAGCACCAGTCCGATGGTTCCCATCAGCACCCACAGCACTGTCCCGATATCGCCTACCACTTGCTGCTTCAGTGGCTTGAGATCAGGACCAAGGCGCGCATTCTCAAACAGGGCCCGATCGAATCCGGGCGGCGTGGGCCACGCTTTTAGCCACATGCCCAGCATGCGCCCGACGTCGGTATTGGCCTGCTGCAGCGTCACTCCGGGTTTCAGTCGTGCGATGCCCTGGAAGCCGAACTGACCTAGAAAGACCTTGTTGCGGTCGAATTGCTGCGGCAAGATCAGCTCGGCGGTGTTGTTCAGGAACTGGAAGTCCTGCGGCATGATCCCGATTACGGTGCGCGGCTTCGAATCGAGATTGAAGGCGCGTCCGACCACGGACTTATCTCCTCCGAAGCGTCGCTGCCAATACCCATACATCAGCATCATGGTATCGGGCGCTCCGGGAGTGTCGTCGGCGCGGGAGAACCAACGTCCGACGGCCGGTTGCACGCCCAAGGCTTCCAGCACGCCGTCGGTGACCACGATGGCCCGTAGCGCTTCCGGATCACCCACGCCCGTGATCGTCCCTCCGCCATTCGACCAGAGCCCAAAGTCCTGAAAGGTCTGGTTCTCCTCGCGATAGGTGAAGTACATCGTGGGCGAGCAGTTCAGGGTTCCTCCGATGGACGGGATTCCAGGCGCCAGGTGCCCAACCGCCACTAAATCCTGGGCTCGTGGAAACGGTAAGGGCTTGATCAGCACCCCGTTGATGACGCTGAAGATAGCCGTATTGGCGCCGATACCGAGCGCCAGCGTCACCAGAGCGATGGCGGTAAACGTCGGGGCCAGCCCGAACCGTCTGAAGACATGTTTAAGCACCCTCATGGGACTCATTTACCTCACCAAGCTAATTACGTTACAGAACGACTGGAGAATGCAGACGAAATGATCCTAAAGCCTCCTACGTAATCCACCGATGGTTTTGTTCAGTGGACCGCCGCCTACATACCCGCTCGATAACCGATCTGGACGTTCAAGTCACACGGCTTAGAAAGCAGGAACAGAGTTTTTCGGGAACGCTCGCGGACATTTCCGACGCTGGCCTCTGCCTCATTCTGCCTTGCGAACTTTGGCCGGAGGAACTGGTAAAGCTGACGGTGGCCGACAGCACCCTGTTCGGCCACGTGGTCTACGCAACGTGGACGCGGAACGCGTTCCGGACGGGCGTCGAGCTGGAGCGGGTGTTGCTCGGCGGAACGGATCTGGACGATCTGCTGCGGGCGGCGCTGCAGGGTACCATGCCTCGGGTTTTGTCACTCTAACTCGCCGGTCCTAGTGGTAGAATCGAAGTCTCCCCCACAGTATTGCAACGAACATGGAACGCGCCGGGAGTCTCATCGGAAAACTGAAGCTGTCGCCGGAGATGGCCGATCCAGAAACACGCGCGCGGGCGGCGTGGACACTAGCGGCGGGGAAGAAAATCGGCGCGCACACGCTGGCCTCGGCGCTGGTGCGTGGCACCCTGATCGTGGAAGTGGAAGACATGGTGTGGCAGAAGCAGCTCAACACGCTGCGCCATTTCCTGCTGCGGAATCTGAAAGAAGCGCTGGGCGAGGAGCTGGTCACAGAGATCGACTTCCGGCCGATGCCTCCCAGGCGAAAACCGCAGCGCGCAGTATCGGCTCGGCGCGGAACGGACGGCATCGCCGACCCCGTCCTGGCGATGTTGTACCGGCAATCGAAGAAGCTGGGGACCGCGTGAAGATCACCGAACAGGAAGTCCGGAGAGTGGCGGAGCTGGCCAACCTCGCTTTGACCGAGGACGAAATCGTTCGCATGACCCAGGACATGGACGGGATCCTCACGCACATCGACAAGCTGAGCGAGCTGGACACCTCGAATGTGGAGCCGATGTCGCAGGTCCTCTATGACGCGGAAGAGACGGCGACGCTCCGCGCGGACGTCGAGCGTAAGCCGCTGGGGAATGCGGACGCGCTGGCGAACGCTCCGGTTGCCGGACAGGGATATTTCAAGGTGCCTCGGGTGATCGAGAAGTGAGTCAGACCGTCGATTCGATTCGGGCCGAGCTGCTTGCCAAGAAAGTCAGCGCGGAGGAGATCGCGCGCGAAGCGCTCAAGTTCGCGGAAGCTGAGAATCCCACGACGAATGCCTATTTGACGTTTGCGCCCGAAAGGGCGCTGGCCGCGGCGCGGGCCGTGGATCACAAGATCGCGGCGGGCCAGGATCCGGGGCCGCTCGCGGGCGTGCCCATCGCTATTAAAGACGTGATTCTCACGCGCGGGCTGCGCACCACCTGCGCGTCGAGGCTGCTCGAGAACTACATTCCGCCGTATGACGCAACTGCCGTGATTCGTATCGAACAAGCGGGCGGCGTGATCATCGGCAAGACCAATTGCGACGAGTTCGCGATGGGATCTTCGAACGAGAATTCGGCGTTCGGACCGGTGCGGAATCCTGTTGCGCTGGATCGCGTGCCGGGAGGATCGAGCGGTGGATCGGCGGCCGTTGTAGCGCAGGGGACGGCAGTGCTGTCGCTGGGATCCGATACCGGCGGGTCGATCCGGCAGCCGGCGTCGTTCTGCGGCGTGACGGGCGTGACGCCGACCTATGGACGTGTATCGCGCTACGGGCTGACGGCGTTCGCCAGCTCGCTCGACCATATCGGGCCGTTTTCACGCAAGGTGCGGGATTCCGCGCGGCTGCTGCAGGTGATGGCGGGGCGCGACGAAATGGATTCGACTTCAGCATTCGCCCCGGTTCCGGATTATGTGGCGGCACTCGACGGAAATATTCGCGGCATGAAAATCGGCGTGCCCAAGGAATTTTTCGACGGGCTCGCGAGCGGCACGGGCGACGTGATTCAGGCGGCCATTCAGACGCTCCAGAAACTCGGATGCGAGATCCGCGAGATCCGCCTGCCGCACACTCCCTTCGCGGTGGGGTGCTACTACATCATCTGCACGGCGGAGGCGAGCTCGAACCTGGCGCGTTATGACGGCGTGCGCTATACCCGCCGGTCCGAGGCCGCAGGGACTTTACAGGAGATGTATCGCCAAACGCGCGACGAGGGGTTCGGCGCGGAGTGCAAGCGCCGGATCATGCTGGGAACCTACGTGCTGAGCGCCGGCTATTACGATGCGTACTATCTGAAAGCGCAGAAGGTGCGGGCGCTGGTGGCTCGCGACTACGCGCAGGCCTTCGGGCAGGTGGACGCGATCGTCGGTCCGGTATCGCCCTTCCCGGCATTCAAGCTGGGCGAGAAGGTCGACGATCCGACGGCAATGTATCTCTCCGATATCTACACTGTGACAGGAGACCTGGCAGGGGTCCCCTGCATGAGCGTTCCTGCGGGCAAGACTCCGGAGGGATTGCCGGTGGGGTTGCAAGTCATCGCCAATCACTTCAATGAGACGGCGATGTTTCGTGTAGCGGACACCTTTGAACGCGCATCTACAACTTGAGGGAAAATCAGACTATGGCTTTTACACTACCTGCACTGCCTTATGCTCCGGATGCACTGGAGCCGCATATCGACAAGATGACCATGGAGATCCACCACGGCAAGCACCACAATGCCTACGTGACGAACCTCAACAAGGCGCTGGAATCGGCGCCGGCGCTGGCGTCGAAGAGTATCGAGGAGCTGCTGGCCAACAACTGCGCGATCGTGCCCGACAACATTCGCACTGCGGTTCGCAACAACGGCGGCGGGCACTGGAACCACAGCATGTTCTGGCAGATCATGGGGCCGGGCAAGGGCGGCGCGCCGGTGGGCAACCTCGCCGCGGCGATCACCGCTGCGTTCGGGACATTCGATACCTTCAAAGAGAAACTTTCGGCCGCGGGTGTGGGCCGCTTCGGCTCGGGCTGGGCTTGGCTTGTTAAGACGAGTTCGGGCTTGGAGATCACATCCACGCCGAATCAGGATAATCCCTTGATGGAAGGCAAGCATGCGGTCCTGGGCGTCGACGTGTGGGAGCACGCGTACTATTTGAAGTATCAGAATCGGCGGCCGGATTACCTCGCCGCGTGGTGGAACGTGGTCAACTGGCAGGAAGCCGAGAAGCGATTCACCGCCGGGAAGTAAAAGCTCCGTATTGTATACTACGGCGACAGGGAGGGGCTTTTCTCATGCGCACCCGTCTTCTTCTGCTCGCCGTAGTCGCTGCAGCGCTGGTTCTGATCGGCGCGGCCGCCGACGACAACGCCCCCAACTTCACTACCTGGGACTCCAATGGAGGGGGCTCGGATCATTCGCAATACTCTTCGCTCAAGCAGATCAACAAGAGCAACGTAAAGCAGCTCCAGGTCGCCTGGATGTACGAGTCCGGCAACAATCCTGTGTTCAATCCGGTGGTTGTCGACGGAACCATGTATGTTGGCGCGCAGAACGCCATTGTGGCCCTGGATGCCGCGACCGGCAAGGAGATCTGGAAGCATCAGGGCGGTGGAGCGGCGCGCGGCATCAACTACTGGGAGAGTAAGGATCGCAAGGACCGGCGACTGCTTTTCGCCAACGCCGGAGCCATCACCGCGATCAACGCGACCAACGGCGAGACCATCATGTCCTTCGGCGATAACGGCCGTACAGACTTGAAGAATGGGCTCGACCGTGAGGTTCGCCAAGTGTCCAGCAGCGACCCCGGCCACGTCTTCGAAAACACCATTTTCATGTCGCTGATGCCCGCCAATCAGGGCGATTCGTATCTGGCCACGCCCGGCGACGTCCACGCGTACGACGTGATCACCGGCAAACTCAAGTGGGTCTTCCACAGCGTTCCGCATCCCGGCGAAACCGGCTACGAAACCTGGCCCGCGGAAGCGTGGAAGACGTCCGGCGGTGTGCATAACTGGAATGAGATGAGCGTCGACGAGAAGCGCGGCATCGTGTTTATTCCGTTCGGTACCGCTCGCTACGATTTCTATGGACCCGACCGGCACGGGCAGAATCTTTTCGGCAATAGCATCGTGGCGCTGGACGCGCGCACCGGAAAACGCCTGTGGCACTTCCAGACGGTCCACCACGACCTGTGGGATTACGATCTGCCGACGGCGCCGAAGCTGCTCACGGTGAAACACGACGGCAAGAATGTGGATGTCGTGGCGCAGCCGACCAAACAGGGTTTCCTGTTCGTGTTCGAGCGTGAGACCGGCAAGCCGCTGTGGCCGATTGAGGAGCGTCCGGTGCCGAAATCGGACGTTCCCGGTGAGGAAGCATGGCCGACGCAGCCCTTTCCTACAAAGCCTCCGGCTTTCGCCAGACAATCTTTCACCGAAAAGGACATCAATCCGTACATCTCCGATGAGGAGAAAGCCAAAGTGCGCGAGATGCTGCAGACCTGGCGCAACGAGGGTTTGTTCACGCCGCCCAGCCTGAAGGGCACCGTGCAGATACCGGGCAACAACGGCGGCGCGAACTGGGGCAGCTCGGGCGTCGATCCCACCAAAGGGATGATCTACATCGTCTCGAAAGAATTGCCGATGGGGCTGACGCTGAGACTCCCGGGGCCTCCGCGTGGCGGACGAGGCGGCCCCGGCAAAGGAAAAGGTCCTGGTCCCGAGACGCCGGCCACGCCGCCTCCTCCACCGCCGCAGCACGATTTCACACCGTACAACGCTCCTTACGATTTCATGATGCAGCCGAGCAACGGACTTTCGGCCATTGGACCGCCCTGGTCGCAACTCACCGCCATCGACCTGAATACCGGCACGATCAAGTGGCAGGTGCCGAATGGCGGTGTCGTGGGAGTGCCGCAAGATCCGCCCACGGGTGCGCACTTCCCGCGGGGAGGAGTCGTCGTCACGGCCGGCGGCGTGATTTTCGTCGCGACGTCGTCAGACCGCAAGTTCCGCGCTTACGATCAGGACAACGGCAAGGTGATCTGGGAATATAACCTGCCGGCGGGCTCCGATGGCGTCCCCGCAGTGTACGAGACCGGCGGCCGCGAGTACGTGGTCATTCCGGTCGGCGGGGCGGGGCAGACCCCTCCGCGGGCCGCCAGCGCCAAAGCGCTTCCGCCGGGTCCGGGCGGATATCTGGCGTTCGCGCTGCCGAAGAAGTAGATCGCTACTTCCCCGGCAGGAACTTCTGGATCGCCCAGATCTCGGGGCGATTGACGTCGCCGATCGAGAAGGCAATGTGTTTTCCATCCGGAGCGATATCGAGGTCTCGCAAGTCCTCGACTTTCAGGCCCATGCTTTCAGGCGTCCCGCCCGCGGCGGGGACGCGAACCAGCTCGTACGGAGACTTGCCGTCCGGCCGACGGGCGAAGTAGATAAAGCGGTCATCCGGCGACCACGCTGCACCCCACAACGTTTGGAATTCCGTGGGCGCGTTCGCACTGGCCAGGTCTCGCACTGCTCCGCCGTCGCTGGAGATCATGCGAAGCATAGAAGCTCCTGCGCTCGCCGACACAAATGCCACGCTTCGGCCGTCGTGGGAAAGAACGGGAAGCACAACGCCGGGGTTTGGACCGAACTGGTGAATCTGCTTCTCAGAGCCGTTCGATACGCTGCGCACTTTGATCCCGGTCTCGTCAAAGCCTGCAGTTAGTTCGGATGCGCAACTTCTTATGAGGAAAGGTGTGGCACTTGGGAAAAGCGGCGTAATCTGGTTCGTGCCGAGAGTATACCGAGCGGGTTGTGGTTGCCTGGAAGTGTCCGCATTGTTGAACAAGATCGACTTACCATCACGGCTCCAGCAAATCCCGCCCGTAGCAAGCTTGGCCTGTGTGGCGATCCGCTCCTCCTTGCCGGAGTCGAATGAGTAGACAAACAATTCCCGAAGACTACTTGGTCCCGAAGTACGAGGGTCAGCCCAATAGTAGGCCAGCCGCCGGGAATCCGGAGCCCAGCGTGGCAACACGTTTCCTCCCGTTCGGTTCACCCGCACCGGAACCGGCGCGGAAGTGACCTTTCCCGTCGCCGGGTGCATCGTAGCGGTATAAATGTCACTCGTGCTTGAGAGCGTCCGATAGTAGATGGCTCCAGAGCGGTCAACGCCCCTCAGACTCACACCCTTCTGCAACGTTACATGAGTATTGGTTGCGCTGCCTTGGGGCTTGCCGCCGGTGATTCGCGCCATCCACAGATCAACCGTTGTTCCGACTTGGGCGAATACGAGATACTTTCCATCGACCGTCCACTCTACGGGTACCTGTTCCGAGGCGCTGGGCGAAACGACAGTCTCGCCAGAGCCATCGCTCGCCATGATGTAGACGTTTTCCGACTTATCATCCTTGGTGGCGCCCCACGCGATGTACCTGCCGTCCGGCGAAACCTTGGCGAGATACCAATTGGCGAATGTCGCCAACTTCTGAATGGCGCCGGTGCCGATATCCAGCCACGCAAGGTAAGGAGGCTGGCCCGCCTCGGATTGTCCGATGAGCAGCCTTTTCCCGTCCGCCGACCAGCCTCGGGCGATTGCGTCGCCGTGAACCATGCGAGCCTTGGTTCCGTCAGCGCTGGAGACGATCAGCTCCGCGGCCCCAGGCTTATCCAGAGTGGCCGCCGCGGCATAGCGGCTGTATGCCACACGCGATCCGTCAGGCGAAAAAGGGGCGCAACAAAGCGTGACCCCCGCCGCGTCTGCAAGACGACGAATTTTATTAGTAGCCATCTCCCGAAGAACCAAGTCGCCGTTCACGACTGCGAGCAAGGATTTGCCGTCCGGCGAGATCCAGCCGTCGCAGTCCGCACCCGAGCAAACCAGCGTCCGCGTCTGGCCCTGCTGCGCCTCGGCCGACTGCGGCCGAACGCCGTTACCGACCATCACCAGGCTCAGCAACATCGTAACCGCGAAGGCAGGGATTTTCCACAACGGCCTCGCAACCGGCTCGGCGACAACTTTTCGCGTCGTCCGCCAAGTATCGATCTCGCTGGGGTAGGCATAGACGCTGCTCCGGCTTTTGTGGGTGTGCCGGTGGATGGGCAGTCCCTCTTCCTTTTCCCACTTGCGCGCCGTTTTGGCGTCGCGTTGGAGGTAAGCTGCGATCTCCTTCCACGACTCCAGCCTCGCCGGAGTACCCTGGTCTTGCTGCGGAGTGTTTCGGTTGGCTTTCTGAAGACTCATCGTGATCGCTCCTTGTTCACCAAGAATACGGTCATGGATGGTGTCAGGCAACGGAAATTAGCAGGAAGACACCCCTGAAGTGCTGATTTCCGTGAGTGTTGACAGGATTCTTCACTTCGGCATCAGGCTGATTCTTTTCCACCCGGCGCCCTTGGCGACGTCGATCACCTCCGCCACCTGGGCGAAGTCGAGCTCGTTCTCTCCCTTCACGAATGCGACGCCAGCCGTGTACCGTACCTGGAGCCAGCGGAGCCGGTCCGGCAGATCGGCGACATTTAGATCCGCTTGGTCCAGCCGCACCTTGCCTCCGCCGAGCACCGTGAGAACAATGTTCCGGGTCGGAAGCGGGTGCACTTGATCGTCAGTTTGCGGCGGCACCTGCACATCGAGCCCCACGGAACGCTCGGGCAGGACGACCATGAAGATGATCAGCAGTACCAGTAGCACGTCGATCATCGGCGTGACGTTGATGTCGGCTGTGCTTCTCTTGATTCCCATCGCCATGGTGTTGTCCCCGGCTGATTGGACAAGTGGCGTCTGGAAAAAGTTCCGGCGTCAGCGTGCCTGATACCAGCCGACGACCTCTCGAGCGCCACGATCGTCGTATCGCACCTCGGTCGTGCCAGCCAGCCGCATGGAACCGCCCGGGACCTCGGGCAGCCGGTCATTTGACAGCAGGAGACCTCCGGGCTTCAGCATGGCGCCTGCGTTCTCGAGCGCAAGCGTCTGCTCGAAAGAATCGTAGTAAACGAATATATTGGTGCCGATCACCAGGTCGAAGCGGTTCGCCGCAGTCAGATCGATACGTTCGAGCACGATATTGAGATCCGTCGGCTGACACGCCAGCACCGCGTCCGGACGGATTCGCACCGCCCGCGTTTCCAGGCCTTGCCCGCCGTTTAGAGATTGAAAGATCTCCGGCGGCCGGACCGGCATCACCGCGGTTCCCACTTGGTCGCCTAGCGAACTCCAGTAGGAGACAAGCTCCGGCGGCCACGGACGTGATACGTCACGCGGCAACTGGATGACGTACCCGGTGTTCTTCCTGGCGCGTTCGCGAGCGCGCTGGATATGGTCGATCACTCGTTGGCTGATGTCCAGAATTGACAGGGACAGGGCGTTGGCTCTCGCGAGCTTTAGCCGGACCAGCGAATCGTACAACGCAAAAGGTTGCACCGTCTGCTGGGGATAATAGTCGTAGCCGGATTCGTCGTTCTTATCGATAAAATCGAGGCCCGGCCCGACCACGGCCACGCGAGCCACCTGGCCTTCCCGCAGCATGCCGCGCTTCTTCAAGTCACGCAAGGTTTGCTCGATCGAAAAATCAGGGAGAATGCTGGTGTCGAGCGACACACCGCGATCGGAGAAAAGGGATGCCCGGTCCAGATCCGGCAGGTTGGTGCGCTTGGCTTCCGCCGCGCGCTCGGCGAGCGTCTTACGCTCCTGAAGCACCCGTTCGAGATTGTTATAGATGAAAACGCCTGTTGCGGAACTCCCCAGATCGATTCCCTTGCGCCGCAGAAGACCATTCAAGAAAACGAGGCGCTCATTGCCGCCCGGACTGCGCATACCCGCCACCAAATCATCCACGCGGGCCCGCAAGGCGCCGGACTTCGAAGCCTGGGTGATTTCCTCGACCTTGATCCGCGACTGCTTGGTGAACGAGGTCCCGAATAACAGGAGATTGACCAGGGAATCCAGATCGCCCTGCTCCAGACGTGCGCGAATGGTCTGGTCCTGGCGCCGGCTCCAGGCGCTCCACTTGGCGTCGTCTGCGTTTCTAAGCTCGGCGGGCAGGCGTTCGCGCTGCGCCTCCAAAACGCGTTTCACGCTCGCATAGGAGGTAAAGGCACGGTCGGCCGCGAGGACGCCCACAGCGGCAGCGAAGATGACCGGGATGCCAGCAAGACGCACAGCAGTTCCTAAAAAGCAAAACCCGCCGGCCGGTTAAGGCGGCGGGCTTCACTTTGATTCAGCTTAACCTAGAACGTGAACCGGGCGATCACCGTACCCGTTCGGCCGGTGAGAGGCGTAAGCGGGGCAGTGGGAGCCGGAGCCGTGCCGGGTGCGTTGAAAGCATTGATCACACCGAACCCGCCGGTCAGAATAGTCCCGCCGCCCGCGCCAAAGGTCGGCTTGATCTGCGGGCCAGGGGGATTCGTGAATCCAACCGGTCCCGCACTGGGATTCGGCAGGATGGTCCGGTTAAAGATGTTGACGAACTCGCCCCTGATATAGAAGTCCATTCGCTCCTTGATGCGGAAGTGACGGCCGAGGTTCGCGTTCTCCCTGGGCTGGCGCGGGCCGCGGAAATCGCTGTAAAACGTACTCGTGGCTGGCCCGACGCTGTTAGAGGGCAACTGCGCCCAAGCGGCGGGGTTCAGCACGACATCCGTATATGGATTGTAACCGTGGATATTGTTGATGTCTTTCAGGTACAGGGGCTGACCCGTGCGCACGTCCTGGCTCGTCAGTTGATTCGCGGTTGTGCTGTTAGGCGGCACGAGGAACTGGCCGCTTTGGTATATGGCGAAGAAACCAATCTCCCAATCCTTGGTGACCAGGTTCGCGTATTTGGGCAGGAACGCGAACTTCTGGATCGTATAGGTGAAGTTGAAGGTTAGAGCCTGTGGCGGAATCTGCTGCAGCGACCACGGATTAGAGTCGGGGTTGAAGAAGTCCTGCCGGTTGGGTCGGGTGAAGCCCTTGGCCCAAGTGTATGCACCGCTGGCCTGGAGGCCGTGCGAGAAGCGCTTGGTGGCTTTAATTTGTAAAGAGTCGTACCTGCTGTCGCCAGTTGCGGATCCGGTGGGCGCCAACGCACCGAACTGCGGAAATGGATATAGGGCACTCTGCAGCGAGGTTCCTGCGAAGCCGGTATAGGGCAGGATCCTGCCGACTTTGGCTACGACGGAAGCACTGGTAAGCGGCTGGAGCAGAAGGGCGCGATCCGCATCGTTGTTAGTCCCCGCGGGGCCGGTTCCAGGATAGGGGTACAAGCCATATTTCGCGTATTGTTGAGGAGAGATCTGACTCAGGAAGCCCAGAGGTCCGCCGCCCAGCCAGACGGCGCGATTGGCCACGTAGGATGCTTCCACGATGAGATCCCTCGAAATCTCCCGCTGGATGCCAACGCTCCATTGGTTGATTCTCGGCGGCCGGTTTTGGTTCGCGTCCGGCATCGTCGGGGCGCCACTCACAGTACCCAAAAGCGGAAAGCGGTTTGGATCGGTGACGGGCCAGGCCGGCGATACGATGGCGCCAGGCGCCTGGATGTTTACGAACGCGTTGATGCCAGCCAGAGCAGGGGTTCCGCTGGTGCTGACAATACCACCCGCACTGGCCGCAATGAACTGGTAATTGATTCCCCATCCGGCGCGAAACACCGTCTTGGGGTTGATCTGATAGGCAAGGCCGATCCGAGGCCCGATCGCATAAGGATAGGTGGCCTGGTAGAACTGGCAACCGCACGTGCTGGCATAGAGTGTCGCGCCCGGGTGCCCGCCGGCATTAGCGTTCGGGGTAGTCGGATCGAATTGTCCCTGCCGCCCGTACTGCTCGTGATATGGCGTGGCATAATCCCACCGGATGCCGTAATCCAGCGTGAGCTTGCGGGTAATTTTCCAGGTGTCTTGCAGGAACAGTCCCCACTGCTGGCTCCCTTGGCGGTAATTCAATTGGGGGGTCTGGTTGGTGGAACTAAGGGCTCCAAACGTGGTTGTTCCGTAGTCGCCCAGCAGCCAACTGGCGTAGCCGAAGCCCAGAGTGGCACCGTTCAGATTGCCGGTGGGGGTGAAGGGCTGTGAAGTCGCGTTGAGACCGGTCGCCAGCGTAACCGTGGAAAAGCTTCCGTTGTAGGCCTGCTCGAGATACATCTCGGCCCCAAGTTTGTAGGTGTGATTTCCTTTGATCCAAGTCGCGTTGGCGTTAAAGGTTGGCTTTTCCTCGTAGTTGAGCGTTTGGATGGCTTCTCCGAGATTCTGCATGCCTCCGTAAAGGGTGCTCGACATCCCGGTGATGCTGGGGAACTGGCGGTGGATCAGGAAGCCACTCAGTCCGATCGACGCCGGATCGAAATTGAGGTTGGGCGCATGGTCGTCGAATCTGGTGTGATAGAAGCCCACGCCCAGGTGCAGCAGGAGCGTCGGCGTCATGGTGCGATCGTAGTTCAGCCGGGTGGTGTAGGTGGGAATGAAGGTGCCCCGGTATGCGCCGATATTGAGTGGCAGACCGTCCGCGCCTCCCAGGGGAGAGGAGATCTGGCTCTCGGTGTTGATCCTGGACCAAAAGAAGGACAACTTATCCTTGGAGGAGATATTGTGATCGATCTTGATCGACGGAATGGCGGAGTATCGCGAGCCCGCCACGCTCGCGCTGTAATTGCCGACGAGATTGGCGTTTTGCGCCAGGGGAAGCAGCGCTTCGATCTTCTGCGTGGTGGCATCGATAAGGTTCAGGGGAACTTTGTTGTTCACGAACGGATCGGCGTACCCCAGGCCGGCGGCCGTCGTGTTACGGGTGCGCGGGTCGTAGATGGTATTCGCAAACAACTGCCTGCCCTGCGCGTCCGTGGCCCCCAACGCGGTGGTCTGGATGCCGTATGCGGCGCAAAGGCTGCAAGTCCCATTCGGTGAGATCGCGGAAAAATCGCCGTTCAGATACGCGGGCACGGGTACGGTGTCGGTAAAGCCGTACTGCTGGGTCTCAAGGAACTGCTCATAGTTCCAGAAGAAGAAAGTCTTGTCGTGCCCGTTATAGATTTTGGGAATGTAGACCGGCCCGCCCAGGGTTCCGCCGAAATCCTGGCGGCGGTTACGCGGCCGGTACTTTCCACGCTCGCCGTCTTTGGTGGAGCTGAAAGGATTGCCGGCGTTCAAGTCCTCATTGACGAAGTAGTCGTAGCCGCTGCCGTGATATTGGTTGGTGCCGGACTTCATGGTCATGTTGATGACCGCGACGCCCGCTTGCCCAAATTCGGCGGCGTAGTTGCTGGTCTGGTATGCAATTTCCTGAATCGAATCCACGCTAGGCTGGCCCATCTGCGTATAGTCGTAGGTCCCGAACAGGCGAGAGCTCGCGTCTTGACCTTCCACGCGCATGGTCTCGGTCAGAGCCGGAATAAAACCCGCTCCGCCGCCCAGGCCGTTGAGGGTGAATAGTCCGCTGCTGTTGTACGAACTAACGCCCGGAAGCATCTGCAGCGAGTTGTAGGGATTGCGCACGCCGCTGGTGCCGGAGTTGGCGGCCCCGATTCCCAGAAGAGGGAGATCGGTCAATGTGCTCATGGTGACGTTGTGGGTCAGGTCGCCTGTTTCGGTCTTCAGAAGGGAAGCCTCGGCGGTGACGGTAACGGCTTCTGTCTGCGAGCCGACCTCGAGCGGAATGTCGATGCGCATGATTTGCGCCGCCGCCAGATCCAGGCCCGGCCGCTTGTAGGTCTTGAATCCCGTTACTGTGGCCGTCAGTTCGTAGGATCCAACCGGCAGCTGGGCCACCGAGTAGTTGCCTGTGGGTGTGGACACTGTTCTGAAGACTTGGCCAGTGGCCTGATTCTTGACCTCGATCGAAGCGTTACCCACCACCGCGCCGCTAGGATCGGACACTGTTCCGGTGATCGTGCCCAAAGCGCCCTGCGCGAAAATCGCGGACGTGGACAATAGAAGACAAAGTACAAGCGAGAAAAACTTCATTATAAAGACCTCCCTCAATTCAATACCCCAAGCGAACACAACAACGTTGGAGTAAGTTTACTCCTTTTCCGGGGTCCACACAAGTAGCGTGACCACTCAGGAACCCGTAAATGGCTGGATCGCAAAGGAATTAATTGCCGTCCACCGAAAACGCCAGCAGCACGTTGCCGGACATGCCGCCGGCGGTGGGATATCCCGAATTCACGAACAGCATGCCGTCGGCGATAGCTGGGCCGGGACCATCCAGTGAACCGCCGTGTCCCGGTACGCCATTTACCGTCTCATAGGCTTGTGCGGTGTCATAATCCCAGACGATTTTGCCATCGGCCGACGAATATGCCCGCAGGTGGCCATCCACCGATCCGGAAAAGGCCACGCCGGGGATCGCGGTCACCGCGGCGGATTGCGCGGGACTGCATCGAGGCTGCTGCCCACACGGCTTTGGCGCCGTATACCAAACGTTTTCGCCATTGTTCAAGCGCAAGGCGAACATGCCGCCGCCCTGTTTGGGATCGGCATCGGTCGACGTGCTGTAGGTCAACATGATGCGTCCGATGTCGGACACGGCGACGTACACATTGTTCTGGTCCGCCGCCGAGCCCCACTGAACGCCGCCCATCGTACCGCCCTTGCCAACTCGTGTTTGCCACAAAACCTCGCCCTGATTATCGGGATCGACTGCGTAAACTACGCCCGATTTCTGTCCGGCGATCAGCGCGCGTTTTCCACTGGGTAGCGCGACTAAAATCGGCGATGACCCGAAGTCGAAATCGGGACCGTTCGATTCGGCGCAGTTGGTTTTATCGGGCAGGCGGCACGCGGCTGTGTACGCGTCCTTCGGCGTCATCTGCCGCGACCAAAGAATCTTGCCCGAGTTCAGGTCCAGAGCCACGAACGCGTCGCTCATCCGCGTCGCCGGGTCAGTGTAGTTGTTGCCGGTGGTGACGTAGACGGCATTCCTTTGTCCATCGATGGCTGGGGTGCTCCACACCGAAACGCCGGAGGGCGCCCAGAGCTGCGCACCAGCTTTGTTCTTAGTGGTGCGCTTGGGCTCGTCGACCAGGTAGGTCTTCCAAACCTGCTTCCCAGTGGCGGCATCCAGCGCGACTACGCTTCCGCGAAAACGGCAGCACTCGTAGTGAGGATCCGCGCCGGAAGCCTCCTCGCCGCTCTTTACGCCGATGTAAATCCGTCCGTTGTAGAAGACCGGCGAGCTGGTGATTCCCGCGACGGGAAACGCGTCGGCCTTGGTCTTCCAGAGTTGCTTGCCCGTAGTCGCGTCCACGCCGTACACGTTGGCTTTTCCGTCGCCGAAGAAGGCAACGTTACCTGATCCCACACGAGCCAGGGTGACCGCGCTGCGCACTCCCGAATCCGCCTCGAAGAACCAATGGACGCAACCGGTTTTCGCCTCGAGCGAATAGACTTTACCGCCGGCGCTGCCGACGAACACGCGTCCTCCAGCGATGGTCGGTTGCGAATACGCTTGGATATCGCCAGGAAACGCGAAGGCCCATTTCACTTTGAGGCGCGGCACTTCCGCGGCGCCAATCCCAGCGGTGCTCTGGAACCGGGTGTTACTCGTGTTCACCCCCCAACCGGTCCACATGGAACCGGCGAGCGTGAAGCTCGCCTCAGAAGCAGGGCACATTGCTTTCGCCGAAGGCGTAGTGACCAGCGGCTGCCCAATCGGTTTGCCGCTGACAAATTCCGCGATAGCGCGGCGATCCGCCGTGGTGAGACGGACCGCCATGCTAATCATCGGTCCGGTTTCCATCGCCGCCAGAACACGGTCGGCGGACATGGACCGGAGGGCGTCGCGGCTGGGCGCGCGATCGTTGCCGCCGTTGTGACACGACGCACAGGTGCGATCGTACAACGACGATCCATCTTGCGCCGAAAGCAATCCAGCGGCAATAATCGCGCCAAGCCCCAGCGGACTGCGCATTAGTTGATCGCGAAACAGTACAGCTTGCCGGCGCCGCCGGTTGCTACCAGGTTCGGCTGGCTGCATCCCTGGCTGGGATGAACCGAGTTCCAAGACGCGTTCCCGCCGCCCATGCGATCGAAGTGGCCGAGCTGCGCTGTCCCCATGCCGCTGCTGGTCCAGTTGTTGCACGTGTGGTCCGCGGCATCGGTGTACGCGCGTCCGTCCGGCTGCGATCCGGTGAGGATATCGTGCTCGTTCGGCGTATCGCCGACGCCGTTCATAACCTCACCTTTTTCGTTAATAGCCGAGGTTTTGGTAATACGGTTGCCCATGCGAGCGATTTCGAGCGTATCTCCGTGCAGCTCGGCGACATTGGCCGCGATCACTTGGCCTTTAGCGTTGGCCCACGGACCCGCCCCGATGCGATCGCGCGCATTCACCGCGCCCGCTCCCTGAGTGCTGAGATAGGCGTGCCAAGTGCTGCTTCCGCGCCCTGCGGCCGCAGCGAGCATCTGGCAATGCGCGTCTGCGCCCGCCAGGCCGCCCAGATCGGCGCCGTTTCCTTTGCCCACGCTGGTGACGAAGAAACTCATCGGCGGAGGAGGTCCCCCTTTGCCTTTGCCGTCTCCTTTGCCTTTGCCATCTTTGGCCTGGCCAAATGCCATGCACGCGCTCATTAGCAAGATGGCCGCGCCCAGGATGTATCGAGTGTTTTTCATAGTGTTCTCCTTTTGGGTTGTGTATATGGTGTAAATGATGGCATTACTCGAGCGAGAACGCTAAGAGTGCGTTACCGAAATTGCCTCCGCTGACTGCGTACCCAGAGCCTATGAATAACATCCCGTTGACGATTGTAGGACCAATCGAATTAATAGCCCCGCCGTGGGCGGGAACCTTATTGACTGTATCGAAATCGCGGGCAGTATTGTATTCCCAGATGATTTTTCCGTCGGCCGCGGAAAGCGCGTGCAGAACGCCGTCCGATCCCGCCACGAACGCGACTCCGGGAATCGCGCTGACGGCGGCGGCGTTATTCACACGCGGGGTGTCCTTCGCCAAGGGCGTGTACCAGACCTTTTCACCGGTGGTGAGCCTCAGAGCCGACATGCCGCCGGAGTTGAGTCCGTAATAAACGTTGCGATCATCGGCCGCGCCGCCCCACACGATCCCGCCTAAACGAGCAAATCCAGTGGCTCCGGGGGGCGGTGGAGGCGCCGCATTGGTCATCCACAGGAGCGCGCCCTTCTTATCCGGATCCAGCGCGAACACCCGGCCGTCCTTGCCCGCCGTGAGCAGGATTCTCTTGCCATCCGGCAGCGTCTTCAGGATCGGCGAGTTGCCGATATCCAGATCCGGTCCAGGATTTACCGGGCAGTTATCGGACTTGTTGGCGCCGCCGCCGCAGCCGCCCAGGAATGCGTCGTTTTCCTGAATCTGGTAGTGCCACAGTTCCTTGCCGGTTTTCAGATCCAGCGCCATGACGGCATCGCTCGTCTTGGCCGCAGGTTCGGTTTCAGCATCGCCCGTGCCGAAATAGATGGCGTTGAGCTTGGTGTCGATGGTCG
Organism: Terriglobia bacterium; assembly: GCA_020073345.1. GTDB lineage: Bacteria > Acidobacteriota > Terriglobia > Bryobacterales > Bryobacteraceae > Palsa-187. The sequence goes on along the minus strand of JAIQFI010000001.1, from coordinate 281,384 downwards.
GGGAGTTCCACACCGACCCGCCCGCGGGCGCATAGAGCTGCACTCCCTTGGAATTCTTTCGTACCGGCTTGGGCTCATCCATGACGTATGTTTTCCAGAGCCGCTCGCCATTGCTGGCGTCGAACGCGACCACGCTGCCGCGCGACGTGCAGCAGGGATAATCCAGATTCCCCGCCTGAAACTCTTCCGACGACGACACCGGCACATACACCTTCCCGTCATGGAAGATGGGAGCCGCCGTGATGCGCGCGATGAAATGGTCGTCCGCCCTGGTCGACCAGATCTGCTGGCCGGTTTGCGCATCCAGGCCGTAGACATAGGTACGGAAATCGCCGAAGAACACGCCGTACTTGGTGGAACCTTTGCCCTTCACCGGACCGACACTGAGCGCGCCCCGAACTGCCGCCTTGGTCTGGAACGACCAGTAGACACAGCCGGTCTTAGCGTCCAGCGAATAGACGTAGCCCGTATCGGTGCCTAGAAACACGCGTCCCGAAACGATGGTCGGCTGGTTGTATTGCGACATGCCGGTCGGAACGCCAAAGGCCCACTTGAGCTTGAGATTGGGAACCTGCGCCGCGGTCAGTCCCGCATTCTTAGCCGGCTGGAAGCGAGTGTTGCCACTATCCACGCCCCATCCGTTCCATGCCGGTCCAGACGCCGGATCGGTCATGGCCGGGTTCGACGCGCAACGGTTGGGCATGCTCGCCGCAGCGCCTTCAGCAAGGCTCCCGAGCGGGCGGGCCGACATGAACGTCGCAAGCATGCGGCGCTGATCTTCGCTCAACGCATCGCCTTGCGTCTTCATGCTGCCGGTGGTCAGCGACGTGTAGATGCGCTCCGGCGACATCTGGCGGATCTGCTCGGGCGATTGCGCCGCGGGGACAGCGGCGTTGCCGTGGCAGCCCATGCAGCGGGTCTGGAACGCGGCCCATCCGGATTCGGTTCCGGCCGATCCGGTTTGCTTGCCTTGCTGCTTGCCCTTCGCTTGCGGATTCGCGGGAGGAGCCTGCGCGAAAGTCGATCCGGTCCAGGCCAAATAGGCCGCGCCGGCGGCGGCGAGCAGAGCCGCAACGTGCAGAGTGCGTTTCATATTTAGATCCTCGGATTATTTTACTGCTGCGAGCCCTTCACTCATCTCGATATAGGTTCCCCAGGGATCGGTGATCAGGCACACCGCCAGGTCCATGTTCTTAGCCTTGTTGTAACCCTTACCGTCCAGCTTGATTCCCGCGCCTTCCAGCCTTTTGCATTGATCCTCGAGGTTCTTGACTTCGAGTCCGATGCGGTCAAAGGCGCGACCGCGTGTGCCGGCGACGGGCGTTTTCGCTTCGGCAAACAAGATGCGATGGCCGGGGATATCGGCGAGAGTCTCATTGCCGTCCTTCACCAGCTTGGCGCCGAACCACTTCTCGTACCAGGCCTGGGCTTCCTTGACGTTCGGGACGTCCATCTGGATCATGTCGGAGGCGACCGGCGTGGTGAGCTTGGGGTCCTCGGAGAGGCGAACCTTTATCGCGTCCGGCGTCAGGAGGAGCGCCCGCTTCGAGGTTGCACCGGGCATTGGCTTGAAGCCCGCAGCGTCCATTTTGGCGAGAGTTTCCTTGAGGTTTTTGACCTTATATCCGAGATACTCGACCGATGAACCCTCCGTGCCGCCCTTGTTCTCGGTGCCGCCCTTGGTATCGTAGGCGCGCATCAAATAGAGGACGCCGGGGAGCTTGATCAGCTTGAGGGTGCCCAGCTGCGCAGGTTCAGCCCCGAGCGCAGTCCAGAACCTATTGGCGCCCTCCAAATCCTTGACGATCATGATGTCGTGCCCGGCCGAGACGCCCGCAGCGTTAGGAGCGGGGAGCTGAGCGAGCATCAGCAGCGCGCCGAATCCCAAGCATAGGCCCAAAACTGGCAAGAGGCGAGTTTTCATACTCCCGCAAGCATATCACTCCCATGGTGCCACCGCCCTGCCAGTATTGATATTCTGGAACGCGCGACCTTATTATGATCCAGGAGGCTCTAATGAAATTCACAGCAATGTCTACGATTCTGATGGGTGCGCTCGGTTTGACGGCTGCGTTGTGCCAACAGCCTCCCGCCGCGCCGCGGACGGGGCCGGGAGTGCAGGCTCCTCAGGACGCCAAATATCAGGACCTGATCAAGACTTGCAAGGTTCCGCCTGCTCCGGCTCCGGGCAGAGGTGGCGCCGCAAAAGGCGGAGGGCCAGCCAAGGGCGGACAAGGGAAGGGCCCGGCTGCTCCGGCGGCGTCAGGCCCCAAAGAGATCGCGGCGATCCCCGGCGTCATCGCCGCGGGCCAGCAGTGGAAAGACGTTTGGCAAGTGGAAGGGAACAATGCCGACGGCATCGTCGCCACCAAGGACGGTGGTATTCTGCTCGCTCAGAACGATAACAGCAATGTCGTGAAGCTCGATAAGAACGGCAAAGTCTCCAATGCTTATACCGGCTTGAATACCTCAGGCTCGGTGGCGATGAACGGCAAGTACCTGTTTGTGCTGAACCGGGGGCTCAATCAATCGATCGAGCAGCTTGAGCCGCAGCGCAAAACTCTGGTCAACAAGAACAACGGCGATCCTCTGGATTGCCTGGGCGGCACGCTCAACGATATGACTGCCGACAGCAAGGGCGGAGTGTACTTCACCATGGGTGGAGTCTTTCATGCGGACTCGAAAGGCACGGTCACCAAGTATGGTGAGAACATCAACCCGAACGGTATCGTTCTTAGCCCCGACGAAAAGCATCTTTACGTGACCAACGGAGCGACGCTCGCGGCGTTTGACGTCCAGAAGGATGGCTCGCTCACCAATCAGCGCGAATTCGCGAAGCTCGAAGCCGGAGGAGGCGGCGACGGCAGCACCTTTGACTCCGCCGGTCGGCTCTACGTGACCGCGCAGGCTAACGGCATCCAGGTGTTCGATCCAACCGGGAAGTATCTCGGCGTCATCCCGACGCCCAGGCCTGTGATTACCGTGACCTTCAGCGGCCCCGATCGAAAGACGCTCTATGCAGTGTCCAGGACCGGCAATACGGACTGGATCATCGCCCTCCCGATGATCGCGCAAGGCCCCAAGGGCCGCGGCAAGTAGTCCTCAGCCCTGGACGCCGTCCAGCCATTTCGCGGTGCCTGTTTTGAGGCCTTCCGCGAACTGAACGCCTTTTAGCGTGATGGTGTGGTGAGCGCTATCGGTGCGGATCAGGTATCCACTTTCCTTCAGATACCAGAGGCTAAACTCGAGATCGCCCTTGGGTGTGTTCAGCAGCGCTTCAAGGTCGCGCAGGCCGAGACTCGGCTGCTGCGGATGCGAAAACCTCCTGCTATAGAGCAGGGCCAGGATTTCCTCCCGGCGTCGCATCTCATCCATCACCGGTGGCCCAGCGGGCGGTGAAACTGGCACACCGATAGCCTCACGCTTTCGCGCCTCCCGGTGATCGCGGTCGTACGCAGCCCGCCGATTTGGATCGATTAACACCTCGTACGCGTCAGAAATCCTGCGGAAAGCTGCCGCATTTCCGCTCTCCAGGTTGTCGGGGTGAAATCGCTGTGCTTGCATCCGATAGACGCGGCGGATGGTCTCGGCATCGGCGTTGGGGCTGATCTGCAGAATCTCGTAATGATCGACGAACATTTCGCTACCTGGTCAATCGGCGGAATCGCGCAACCTTTTTAGGGCTGGTAATTGGCATCTCCGTTCGGCGTTTCTAAGGTGTACGTTGGATAGGTGACTTCCAGCGCCCAGCCAAGAATCCGGCCCGAATCCGGACCAATCGAAGCGCCTTCCGGCTCGCGCTGGACCTTTTCGTTGCTCCTGATATTGATGGCAGCCAGCGGTTGTGCGGCCCTGATCTATGAGATCGTCTGGCTGCAATTGCTGCAACTGGTGATCGGATCCTCGGCGGTCTCGCTGGGCCTGCTGTTAGCCGCTTACATGGGAGGCTTGTGTGCCGGCAGCGCGTTACTGGCTCGGCTCGTTCCCCCCGGCCGGCACCCGCTGCGGGTCTATGCGCTGCTCGAAGCCGGCATCGGCGTGCTGGGCTTGCTAGTGCTGCTCGGGATTCCTTTAGTAGGCCGCATCTATCTTGCGGGGTCCTCCGGGCTCGTGGCGCGGGGACTGGTCGCGGCGGTGTGCCTGCTGCCCCCGACGCTGTTGATGGGCGCCTCGCTTCCGGCCATCGCACGCTGGGTGGGGACATCGTCCTCGGGCGTTTCCAGGATGGGATTCCTGTACAGCGCCAACATCGCCGGCGCAGTAGCCGGGTGCCTGATCGCGGGATTCTACCTGTTGCGCATTTACGATATGGCGGTGGCGACCTACGTTGCCGTCGCGATCAATGCTGCGGTCGCCTTATGCGCGGCCGTGGTGGGCTCGCGCGGCGGCTATTCGGCGTTGACACATGCTGCCGGGGCGCACCCAGACCTGGCCCAGCCTCGCCTGCTCTCGGGGGCAACGCTAGTATATGCGGCGATCGCGCTCTCCGGTCTGACCGCGCTCGGCGCCGAAGTTGTCTGGACGCGCCTGCTATCGTTGCTGCTGGGCCCCACCGTTTACACCTTCTCGATCATTCTGGCGGTCTTCCTGCTGGGGCTGTGGGCGGGAAGCGGTGCGGGCTCGTCTCTGGCGCGGCGGCTCGAACGTCCGCGGCTGGCGCTGGCTGCCTGCCAGATCCTACTCGCCGGGGCGCTGGCCTGGACCGGCTACACCATGGCGCACTCGCTGCCGTACTGGCCGGTGGACCCCTGGCTGTCGCTCGACCCGTGGTTCAACTTCGAGCTGGACTTGGCCCGCGCGACCTGGGCGATCCTTCCCGCCACGCTGTTTTGGGGCGCGAGTTTTCCCCTGGCCCTGGCTTCCGTGATCGCGCCCGGCGACGATCCGGCACGGGCCGCTGGCCGGGTCTACGCCATCAACACCGCGGGCTCGATCGTGGGCTCGCTGGCCTTCAGTTTATGGTTCATTCCCACGGTAGGATCGCGCGAGTCGCAGCAGATTCTGATCGCGATCGCGGTCCTGGCGGCCATTGTGGCGGGGACATCCGTAGCCGAGTTCGCCGGCCGGAAGGCCCGCCTGGCCGCCTTCGCCGCCGCGGGGGTGCTTCTTGGTTGGGGACTGGCCGCGACGGTCAAGGACGTGCCGTGGGAAGTGATCGCCTACGGCCGCCGGATTGCGCCGATCCTCCGCGCTGCCGATCTCTACGATCAAGCCAATCCGACCAAAGTTCTGTTTCGCGGAGAGGGCGTCAACTCCTCGATCTTGATCGCCGAGCGGGCGGGCCAGCGCCATTTCTACGTCAGCGGCAAGGCCGAGGCGTCCACCGCGATCCTGGATATGCGCCTGGAGCGAATGATGGGGCACGTGCCGGCGCTGCTCGATCCCAGCCCGAAATCCGTGCTCGTAGTGGGTTTTGGAGCGGGCGTCACCGCCGGATCGTTCACCCGCTATCCGGAACTCGAGAACCTGGTCATTTGCGAGCTGGAGCCTTTCATTCCGCCGGCCTCCACTCAGTACTTCGGCAAGCAGAATTACGAAGTGCTGCATAACGCCCACACACACATGGTCTATGACGACGCGCGCCACTACATCTTCACCACGCGCGATAAATTCGACGTGATTACGACCGATCCCATCCATCCCTGGGTGAAGGGCACTTCCGTTTTGTATTCGAAGGAATACTACGGGCTGGTGAAGCAGCACTTGAATCCGGACGGCGTGGTGGCGCAGTGGCTCCCGATTTACGACAGCGATCCCGATACCATCAAAACCGAACTGGCCACCTTCTTCGCCGTCTTTCCGGAGGGAACCATCTGGAGCAACAACCTGAACGGGGACGGCTTTGATCTGGTGCTGCTAGGCCAGGCCCGGCCCGGTCCGATCAATGTGGATGCTCTCCAGGCGCGCCTGGATCAAGCAGGTTATGCGCCGGTTAGCGCATCGCTCGGCGAAGTGGGATTTCATTCCGCGATCGAGCTTTTGGCGACGTACGCCGGCCGCGCCCGGGATCTCCAGCCGCTCCTCGCTCACGCCCAAATCAACGGCGACCTGAATATGCGGCTGCAGTACATCGCCGGCCTGGGCCTGAACTCCATGGCATACCAGCGGACCTACAAGGAGATTCTGAAGTACCGGCGGTTCCCGGAAGATCTGTTAGTGGGCATGCCCGGCGGCCGCATGGATGCGTTGCGTACCCTGCTAAGCGCATCCAACTGAGAAGATGCGCTCCGCACTCTGCTGAACGCATCCAATTGCTGCCGGGCGTATTTTTTCCGAAGACCGCTAGAAAATAAACTTCATCGCCAGCTGGACCACGCGGTAGTCGCCGGGGATCAGCCCGCCGTTGGTGCCGCTGATGTCGTTGGTGATCGCTCCGAAGTTCGGAGCGCTCAACGTTGCGATGCCGCCAAAATTCGTTGGGGATACGCCGCCCGGGGTGCCCGGGTTCAGGTGATTGGGCAGGTTGAAAGCCTCGCCTCGCAGTTGCAGCGTCTGGCCTTCCCGAATGCGGAAGTTCCTGGAAACGGCGATGTTCAACTGAAAGATCCCGGGGCCTTTCAGGTTGTTGTAGCCCAGATTGCCGTAGCTGCCCGTAGCTGCGTTGGCAAAAGCCGGGCTGGTATCCCGGAGGTCGGCGCGTATTTGCGGCGCCGTGCTGATCAGCCACTTATCGACGCTTTGATTGGCGGGATACGGGTCCGCAAGGAGCTGATTGGGGGTCTGGTTGATGGTCGTGGTCAGGGCCACATCCGATCCGGTGACGATGGTGAAGAACTGGGAGGACTTGATTTCCAGGTTCGGAGCGAACTGCCAATTGCTGCCCAGCATCCGCGCGATCCGGTTGTTGAATTTCGGAGTCGTGCCCACCATGCTGACCTGGAACAATTGACGCTGGTCCAGTCCTTGGCAGTTGCCTCGCCATTTCCGCCGATCGCCCGGGATAGAGTTCCCGTTACCCGCGGTGGGATTCTGGAACCACTGATCGCTGATGCAATGCGACCAGGTGTAGTTGACCAGCACGTTGATGCCATGACTCAGCCGCTTCTGCGCCGATAGATTCAGGCCATCATAAGTCGCGGTCCCGCCATCGTCCACCAGGCCGATGCCTGAATAGTACTGCCCGAGTGCAGCGTTCTGCAGGAAGAGTGGCCGGCGCTGATTCTGGTTGCCCACGCAGGAAAGGGGAAATGTAGCAGTACCTGCAATGACGGGGCAGCCATTCGCAGTAGTGGTAGTTCCAGCGGTGTAGATTGCCGGATTCAAATTCGTCCCGCTCACCATATGGATCGTGCTGGTTGCGACAAAATTCGCGCTCAGCAGCCAGTCTTTCCCAACCTGCCTTTGGACGCTCACATTGTATTGATTGACATAGGTCGGCTTGAAGTCGCTGAGCGGAGAGCTGATATAGCTGCCAAAGGTGGGGAAGGGAATATTCGCGGCAGCGTTACCGAATCCGCTGCGCGCAGCCAGGATGGCCATGGGGTTTTGGCCGGCCGGCAGGAGTCCTCCCGCTCCGCCCGGGTATTTCGCCCAGGGATCGGTTAGATTAGCGCCAGACACACTGACCGTATTGCCGAAAGGTGCGCCGAACTGCTCCTGGCTTAGAGAGAGCATGCTCATCCGGTCTCCGAACATGCCATACCCCACGCGAATGGTCATACGGCCATCGCCCTTGGGGTCCCAGGCGAATCCGACGCGCGGGAAAAACTTGTTCCACTTGGGGCAGTTGAAGGAGTTTCCGCAGGTATACTGTGGATCTCCCGAGAATACCAAACCTGCCGGAGCGTTCTGGTAAAAGGAGCTGCGCACATTCTTCGTGAAGAGCGCGGGATCGAAATGCAAATCCTGGTGGTCGTATTTCTGAAACACCGCTGTGTATGGTTCCCATCGGACGCCGTAATTCACGGTCAGCCGCCGGCCGATCTTCCAGTTGTCCTGAGCATACAGTGCCCCGTAATATTGCCGGCTGTAGTAACCATACAGCGTACCCTGACTCCAAGTTGTCGGCGACCCCAGCATGAAGTTGACAAGAGCATTCGACGTGGCCCCTGATCCATCGAAGGTCGCCAGACCCGTGGCGTTCACGCCGCCGCCGGACCAGTAATTCAACTGCTGATGGTAAATGGCGCCGCCGAACCCGAACTGGTGCGATCCCTTGACCCAATTCAGGTCCTCATTGATCGACCACAGCGGTCCGTTGTGAGATACTCCTGGCGCTGCCCCTCCGCCGCCGATGGTGAAGAATCCGGTCGTGGTGACCGCAATGTTCTTGCCGCCCAGGGGCGAGACATTGGCGCCGAAATCGTTGAACGAACCGTACTGGTCTGGCACTTTCGCGATGTTGGTCCGGTTCGCGCCGAGCCGCAGCGAACTGACGAGACTCGGGCTGATCACCCAGGTATGCCCCAGGGCTATTCCATACACCAGATCGTCCAGGCCGTAGTTGGCGATGGTGAGTGGATTCTTCCCGTCATAGGAAGAGCCCTGGCTTAATTTCGCGGCAATGATGCGTCCGAAGACGCTGTTTTTCGAGTTGAGCTGATAATCCACCTTCCCGGTATACAGATCCTCGTCCTGGTTGCCTACCGTAGAGAAAAATGTTTTCCCTGTGGGGTCCGCCGTCGCGGGAATGGTCTTAAAGATGTTTAGAGCCGTCTTGTCGAGCAGCGTAGGTGAAATCTTGTTGCCAACAAACCCTAGCGACGACGGCAGAGGCGTCGTGATAGAGCTGAAATCGCCCGTCGCCATAGCTGGGGTGGGAATGAAAGCGGTGTTCGCGGTGCCGTCCGAACGTAACGTGGTTCGCTGATAGCCGCCAAAGAAAAACAGCTTGTCCTTCTGGATGGGCCCGCCGATCACTCCGCCGAACTGGTTGCGTTTATAGGTGTCGCGCGGCTTGCCGGCCTGATTGCTGAAAAAGTCATTCGCATTGAGGTGGTAGTTTCGTAGGAACTCGAACAGATCGCCATGAAACTGGTTGGTGCCGGACTTGGTCGCGGCATTCACGGTCGCCGTGGAGTGAAAGCCGTACTGCGGCTGGGATGCGCTCCACTCGACTTTGAATTCCTGCACGGCGTCCGGGAACGGCAGCGGAAGGCTCAGGTTGTTGTAGGGATCCTGGTGCACCACGCCGTCCAGCGCGTAGGCCACCGAATCCGGCATTCCGCCAGCGACGGTTACCACTACCGTGGGGTAATTTCGCACGCTCTGAAGCGAGTTGTTGCCGGGGAAGTTGGCCATGCCGGCCAGGAAGATGAGCGAGTGGACGTCGCGCCCATTCAGGGGCATTTCCATGATGCGCTTGTTGTCCACCACTTGGCCGATGCTGTTGGTGCGGGTTTCCACCTGCATCGTGGTGGCCTCGACGGTGACTTGTTCGCTGACCGCGCCGACTTTCATGGCGACGTCAAGTGTGGCGTTACTGGCGACCTCGAGCACGATACCCATCTGCACGAACCGGCTGAAACCCTCCTTGGTCACTTCCACCAGGTAGGGGCCGGTAGGAAGATTCGGAATCGCGTAACTGCCGTCCGTTCCGCTGGTCGCGGTGCGGACCACGCCCGTGGCTGTCTGGGTCGCTTTGATCGCTGCGCCCGGCATGACCGAACCGCTCGAATCTTTGACGACTCCGTTGATCTGAGATGTCTGCGCCCACATCGCGGCAGACACGAAAAGGACCCCGAACACAGTTTTCAACATGGTGCTCATTACCCCTTTCCCCGCTTTCCTGACCAAAACTGTGAAAAACATTATCAACACTTTATTTGGGTGTCAAGGGGCATACCTCGCCCGAATTTCCCAATTTCAGAGAAGTCTATTTTCACTCCTTCCAGCCATTTGGCCCTTGATCCCGGCTTTTCCGGCCTGCGCACCGTTGAACCTTGAAATGGACCTCGTTCCGCGATGGCATTAATACCTGCTTGGGTTCGTTTTGTTACTGCATTTTTTCGCGCCACATGCCCAAGGGTGGAGGTATGCTTGGACGGAAGCCGCCATGGCCACCCCGACCAGCCTCAATCCGCCCGTAGCGACCCAAGTCCGGACTTCGCAGGTCCGCCGGGTGGTCCGCGTCGCGGCCGGGAACGCTCTGGAAATGTACGATTTCCAGATCTTCGCCTACTACGCCGCCGCGATTGCCGTCACGTTCTTCCCCAGCGGGAACGAGTACGCTTCGCTGATGCTCTCACTGGCGACCTTCGGCGCGGGGTTCCTCATGCGACCCCTGGGAGCGATCATGCTGGGCGCTTATATCGACCATCACGGCCGCCGCAAGGGTCTTCTTATGACGCTTGCGCTGATGGCAGTGGGAACCCTGTCGATCGCGCTGCTGCCCGGCTACGTGGCCATAGGCTTGGCCGCGCCTTTGCTGGTGCTGGTCGGGCGGCTCTTGCAAGGTTTCTCGGCGGGCGTCGAGCTGGGCGGCGTCTCGGTGTATCTTTCCGAAATCGCCACCGCAGGACGCAAGGGATTCTACGTCGCGTGGCAATCCGCGAGCCAGCAGGTGGCCGTGATGTTCGCCGCCGTGATCGGGCTGGTACTGACGTTGACCCTGTCCACCGGCCAGATCCAGCAGTGGGGCTGGCGGATTCCGTTCCTGGCGGGCTGCACGCTGCTGCCCTTCTTATTGATGCTGCGCCGTTCGCTCGAAGAGACCGAAGCGTTTCTCCAGCGCACGCACGCCCCGCGGCCGGCCGAGATCGCCCGCTCGGTTGCCGCCAACTGGAGGCTGGTCCTGCTCGGCATGATGATGGCGACCATGACCACTGTCAGCTTCTACTTCGTCACCGCCTACACGCCTACGTTCGGTGCGAGCGTCCTGCATCTGGCGGCGTCGGGAAATCTGATCGTTACGCTGTGCGTGGGCGCCTGCAATCTTTTAGTGCTGCCGCTTTCGGGCGCGCTATCCGACCGGATCGGGCGCCGCCCGATTCTGATCGCGTGCACGATCGCGGCGCTGCTCACCGCCTATCCCACGCTGAGCTGGCTAGTGAGCGCGCCGTCGTTTTCCCGGCTCTTGATGGTGGAGCTGTGGCTGGCATTTGTGTATGCGGCCTACAATGGCGCGATGGCGGTGTACTTGACCGAGATCATGCCCGTGGAGGTCCGCACCTCCGGATTCTCGGTGGCCTACAGCCTGGCGACCGCGGTCTTCGGAGGTTTCACGCCGGCCATCTGCACGTATCTGATTCACGTGACCGGAAACCCGGCGATGCCGGGAGTGTGGCTATCGCTGGCCGCCGCCTGCGGACTGTCCGCGGCCCTGGTGCTCTCGACTCAGCGGGCGCGCAGCCTGAACTCGCCTTTGTAGGACCGCACCCGCACTTCCGGGCCTCCTCCATTGACCTGTGAGCGATGTACGCGATCGCGCAAGTTCGACGTCCGGACATAACGCGCGAAATCGTTATCCGGGTCGCCTCCCCGGCGTCCCAAGTCGGTAGATAGATCGAAACGGCTCTCACGAGGCATCCGGAGATCGATGCTGCCTTTGTAGGTCTCGATCCGGACGGGTGCGGTGACTGCGGCAAAGTCGGCCCGCACTTCGCCTTTGTAAGTATTCACCATCAGCCCGCCGGTATGATTCCTCAGTTGGACGGAGCCCTTGTAAGTGTTGACTTCAAATTCGCCGGCCAGATCGCTGACATCGGTTTCGGATTTGTAGTCCTTGATCCGCAGACTCGCGGCGCGCGGCATCCGAATCGTGTAGTGATACAGGGGTGGGGACCCGTCCAGGAAAAAAGACCATTGATCGTTGCTGGTGATCCGAAGATCGGAAGCCGATGCGTCGAAGCGGACGTCGGCATACCTTATGCTCTGGGCGAACACATCGCCATCTTCTTCGATCCGGACCGCGACGTCGATCTCATTCCGGTCCCACGTCGAGACGCGGATCGATCCCTTGTAGGTGTCGATAGTTACGTGGCCGTGGCTGTCCAACGGGAAGCTGCGGCGGATATCCTTCGAGTCAGCGGCGGCCAGGAAACCGGCAGCCGTCGCGGTTAGAACAAAACATCGAAAGAGCATACCTAACTGTACTCTCGGCGGCGCGGGTGGTTACCAGATTTTCGACGAACGGCGCTTTGGGACCGGCGAGCGGCGAAATTACCAGACTCCGGGAATCAGTCCCTTAACCTCGTGGCGATACTGTTCGTACTCCGCGCCGAACTGCTCGATCATGAAGGACTCTTCCAGGCGCGCTTTGTACCCCCAGCAGATCACCACCAGCGCTGTCGAGACCAATCCGCCCACTTCGCCAAAAATGATCGCCGTGCCGAAGGTGGCCAGCATGAAGCCCGAATAGATCGGGTGCCGCACCAGCGCATAGGGCCCGCTGCGAACTACCTTGTGGCCTTCCTGCACGGTGATGGCGCCGCCCCAGTTGCGGCCGATGGCGAAGCGCGCCCACAGGGCGAATCCGAGTCCCACGATCGTCAGCGCTGCTCCGGGGTAGGTGGCGGCCGGTCCGACCGGAACGAATCGTTCGGCCAGCGCGCCCGGACGGAACCTCGGGTTGAACAGAATGAACCAGCCCAGCAGGACGCCCCACACCATGAGGCGCGCTCGCGCGTCGGACTTGGAGCGGACCGTATCCTTCACCGTGAGCCCGCTAATGGCCCAGATGATAAAGATCGCAAGCCACACGGGTCCAACGATGTCGGGGATGCGAGTCCACATAGTAGTTTCTTCAGTGTATATAATCGTTGGGCGTGAGAACCTCCATTTCCCTCGTCATCTTATTTGCATCCAGCGCCTGGGCGCAGTTGCCCAACCCCTGCGATCGCGCTTGTATGACCGGTCTGGTCGACCGCTACCTCGCGGCGATGGTCAAGCACGATCCTTCCGGCCTGCCGCTGGCCAAGGGCGTGCGGTACACCGAGAACACGGCCGAGATCCAGGTCGGCGAAGGACTATGGGTGGGAGCGTCCGAGGCGCCCACGACCTTCAAGATCTATGCGGTCGATCCCGCCAGCAGCCAGGTCGCGTTCTATGGCGTGATGAAGGAGTGGGACAAGCCCCTGATCATCGCCATGCGCCTGAAGGTGATCGGCGGCAAGATCACCGAGATCGAGCACGTGCTGGCGCGCAACATGCGCCCCGGTCGCATGCAGAATCTCGTTACCGCTCGGCCCGGGCTGCTGGCCGACGTTAATGATAATGAGCGGACCCCGCGGCAAGTAATGATCGACGCGGCAGATTCCTACTTCGAGGCGATCGAGCACGGCAAGGGCAGTATCGCTCCGTTCGCCGACGACTGCGAGCGGCACGAAAACGGTGGTCAGACTACGCACAACAAGACGCCGGTTCCGTGGCCGGTGGACCTTGGCTCGCCCAAGGCCAACCAAGATATGGCGGTGATCGGGACGCTGAGCTGCACGGCGCAGATCGATAGCCAGGTGCTGAGCTTCATCACCCGGCTGTGGCCACGCAGGCTGACCGTCGTCGACGAGCAAAAGGGGCTGGTGTTCAGCTTCCCGATGTTCCAGCACCGCGGCGGCGTCAGGAGCATCAAGATCCAGGGCGTACCGGGCGTGGACGTGATCCCCATGGGCGGCGGCACATCGAACCTGCAGGCCGGCGAGATCTTCAAGATCCGCAGTGGCAAGATCCACGAGATCGAGGCGATGGGCACCAGCCTGCCGTACGGAACCAAGAGCCCCTGGGACTGATCAACGCGAAGTTTTGGGACGCACCAGATCAACCGGATTCATGTTAACTGGAATTGCCAGGTCCACGAACCCGGCCAGCATCTCTTCCCAGCTCTGATCGCCCCAGTAGACCTCTTTCGACGGATCGGGATTGAACTTGTTGTTGGCCGAGTTGTCGTAATAGGCAGTCGCTGTGAGTTGCGTCCCCGCAGGCAAGACGATGGGCTGATCCAGATAATAGGTGAGCTGCCAATTGAAGTCGTACCGCGGCACTCTGAGCAGAGTCCGGGTCTCGCCGTTAGGAAACGTTGCGGTGTACTCGAACGCTTTCCCGCGCAGGTGCATGTGCGGAAACAGTGACTCCAGCGTGGCGTCCTGCTGCAGCGTCACTTTGCCGTCCACGCGATGATCGCCTTCGCCGGGCGGAATGCGCAGCGTCTGGTTCATGATGAACGTGTTCACTACGCGCTCCTTGGGAGGCTCTTTCGCGAACACGATCCCCACCTTGGTGCGGTCGACGCCTTCCTTCCCGTTGGAAGTGTAGTGCATCTGAAAGATCAGATCGGCTCCGGCCGGAATCAGGCGAGCCTGGTCGGGAAGAACGCGGTACGCGATGCCGCCGGGCACGTACACGGCGGCCATTTCATATGCGCCTCCATTGATGCCGTAGAGTTGAGCCCGATCGCCCTGCGGCGGACGCTGGCGCGGAGCCTGTCCGGCATTCGGCAGGACGTACGGCTCGCCGGGCTTGGCCTCGCCCATGAACTGTGAGCCCTTCGGCCGCGCGTAGAGCACCACGTGATGCACCACGGCCTTGTTCCCCGGCCGAACCTCGATCTCCTTGATCCACTTGTCTTCGGTGAAGCCTGTGGGCACCACGAAGTGCGTGTACTGGATGGTTCCTTGCGCGGGAACCTTGAAATCGACTCCCGTATCGAGCACCAGATCGGGCTTGCCGATCTGCCAGCCTTCGGCGAACTCGCGCGGCGGCGGAGCGTCCTTTGCATTACCCTGCTGCGCCCCGTTATCGGCCCAAGCGACCAGCGTATTGATCTCGGCCTGCGTCAGCGACCGGTCATTGGAGAATTTCCCGTAGTGCGGATCGGCGTACCAGGGCGGCATCCGGCGGGAAACCACCGCCTCCTTGATGGACTTCGCCCACGGCCGCGTGTCGGCAAAGCTCAACAGCGGCATGGGGCCGATTTCGCCCGCGCGATGACACTCCTGGCAATGTTTTTGCAGGATCGGTGCGACATCCTTACTAAATGTGGGAGTCTGGGCAATGGCGAAAGAGGCCGTTACCAAACCCAGAGTAAACACGCGCATACGCCCTCCAGCTTGCTCTCAGGCTAGCATATGCTCCTGATCTCAGCCTCGCGAAAGCGCGATTCTGATTCTAGTGAACTGGCTCGAGTACCAAGGCGACAACTTCACACGGTGTTTGCGGCGCGCACGACTTGTAGTCTGTCAAATCAACCCTTTTCGTCACCGGCAGATATTCGTTCAGGTTGATTTTTACACTAACCTTGCAGGCGGGAACGCCGTGGAAGATCGCTTCCCCTTTGTCGTCGACCGTGGCTCTGGCGTCATTGGAGTTCAGGTTTCCGCAAGGGGACTCTTGGCCGGATATTTCCACCACCGAGTTGGCGGGAAGCCGCTTCCCGTCCGTCGCGGAAACCTTGACCTTGACGTCCACCTTTCTGGCCTCAGGCTTCTTCTTCTCGCTCTGATTGGATTTGTCCGAGTCGTCTTGGGGATACGCCACGGATCCCGTCATAACCAGCAATGCCACGCCCGTAAGGCAGGCCATACTTATTGCGGTACGAAGCCGAAACGTCATAAAACCTCCTGTACGGCCGCAGTCTACCTGTCTTTCTCCGGTTTACCGCCGACGACGTCATGCAGGATTTCGTCGTAGTAGAGCTTGTCCTTCAACGAAGCGCGGGAAGCCTGGAAAAATGACACGGCGATCCGCACATTGTTTTCGTCGGGAATATCCGTCACCGATACCGCGCAACGTTCACTGTGAGTCAAATGCGTATTGTCGATCATCGGAAACGCGAATAATCCAACCCAAAACTGCGCATGGGCCTCAACGTTATCCATTTCCTTCTTGGAATCCTGAATTGCCCCGCACTCCTCCTTGGATAAGGGCTTCGAAACCGACAGGCTGATTTCCGCCTCCCGCCTCTCCTTATTGAAGTCGAGAAACCTGAGCGAGAACTGGCGCCAGTGGGTTTCTCCGCTGTCGGAATCGATGGACATGCACAACGTCGGGCCGCCGCGCTTCTTGTCTGGCGGCGGATCCACCATCGATTTCCCGAATGTGGCTGTCATCGCGTCAAGATCGAGATTTGCCCAATCCACTTCGCCCTTGTCGGCCAGCACCGCCAGCTGCTGAGCCTTTACTTCCTTGGCGACTTTCTCGACGCGCACCATCAGATTCTCGTCGGCGCTCCCCTTGGCATTTATCAGATTGCGTTGCACGTGCTTGAACAGCGGACCCAGATCCAGTGATTCATGGAAATTGTAGGCCATCAGCTCGATGTTCAAGACTTCCTGTTCCAGCTCTTCCGCCAGCGGTTGTTTGTCTTTCTTGTTCATGAAAGTGGCGAGAATAGACTGAAACATGTCCTTGCGCAAGGCCGAATCGGATTCTTCGCGCTTGCTCATCATACTGGCGTACAGTTGGCCACGCTGGTCAGCCTCCTGTCGCGAACTGATGGAATAGCTGAAGTAACCGCCCACGAGAAGCGTCACGAGCGGCATGGCCACCACCTTCGACAATTCCATCCAGTCGAGACCGCCGGTCTTCTGGGTGCCGTCGCCTTTGGGGGGCTTGTCCGCCGCCGGTTTATCTACGTCTAAGTTCATATCCGCCACCGGCTGCCACCACCACAAAGTTGTATTGCGCGGCGTCTTGCAGGGAGACGACCTCGGCGCTAGCCTGTATGTTGCCGCTTTTGACGGTGAACGTGCACCGTCCCTGCCGCGGAACAGGAACCCGATAAGATCCATCGTCGAGAGTCGAACCATTGGCCGGGGGCGCACCCGGGCAAGCGATGCTGATAGCCGCGCCGCGGACGGCCTGGGAATTAAAAAGGATTACTCCGTAAATTGGCCCGCCATCCAGGAAGGCCGGGACCGCAACTATGATCGCGAAGAACCATCGAAGCTGTCGCATCAGTCTTTAGTGCCTTTCGGAGCCTGATCGTATCATGGAATCGGTTTCCCCGTCGCCGCCGGGTTCAAGTCATTGAGCCAGCATGCCCAAATGGCACAGTAACGGTCTGGAATGACGAGCCGTCTGTACCGGCGGAAGGCCACGCCGTTATGAAAATACGCCAGACACTTCTGCTGAGCGCGGGAATGTGTGCCGTCGCCGTGGGCACCTGGAGGTATGAGCACTTAGGTAGTGCGAAGCAATACAGGACGGAGGCGGTGCAGGAGGGGAGAATCCAGTCCACCGTTTCCGTAACCGGCACCTGCAGCGCGCTCCTCACGGTGCCGGTGGGCAGCCAGGTTTCGGGCATCGTGAAGGCCCTCCACGCAGACTTCAATAGCCAGGTGCACAAGGGGCAGCTCCTGGCCGAGATCGACCCACTGCCGTTCCAGGAAAAAGTGAATCAGGCTCAGGCGGCGCTCGACAGCGCACGGGCAGCGGTGGTCGCGGCGAAGGCGACAGTGCAGAAAGCCGAGACCGATATCCGCACGGCGCAGGCCACTGCTGAAAGCCAGAAGGCACTAGTCGCGCAAGCGCTGGCGGGCGAGCGGGAAGCCAAGATCACCGCCGACCGGCAACAAAAACTTGCGGCGAGTTCGATCGTCTCGGATGACCAGTTCGAAAGCGCCAAGGCCACTTACGACGTCGCAGTCGCCGACCGGGAAGTGAGCGATGCGCAGGAACAAGTCGCCGAGACGACCATCGACGAGATGCGGGAGGCGCTGGATGCCGCCAAAATTCAGGAAGTGACCGCGGAAGCCCAGGTCCGGCAAGCCGAGGGAGCCCTGGAACAAGCCAAACTAGACCTGGATCACACCCGCATCACATCACCTATCGATGGGGTTGTCATATCCCGGGATGTGGACGCCGGACAGACCGTAGCTTCGAATTTCGCCGCCCCGGAGCTTTTTCAGGTCGCGCAGGATCTGGCCAAGATGCAGGTGGACGCGGACATCGATGAGGCCGACGTCGCCAGAGTGCGCGTCGGGCAGATCGCGCAGTTTACCGTGGACGCGCTACCCAAGCGGACATTTAACGCGACGGTTCGCCAAGTGCGCAAGTCGCCGATCAATGTTCAGAACGTGATCACCTATGACGCAGTGATGGACGTTCCCAACCCTGATCTGGAACTGCTGCCGGGCATGACCGCCAACATTCGAATTCCGGTCCAGGTGCGAGAGAATGTCCTGAGAGTCTCCAACAGCGCTCTGCGGTATAAACCTGCCGACGATAAGGCGGGTCCCGTGGTCAAACCTCCGCCGCAGTCGCAGCAAAAAGGTCCGCAGACCGAGCAGACAGTCTATGTGCTGAATAACGCAGGGATGCCGGAAGCGCGCAGGATACAGGTCGGGATTTCTGACGGCCTGTACACCGAGGTAGTATCCGGTGACCTGCGGGAGGGAGATGCTGTGATCTTGTCGGAATCGCGAGGCAAATAGAGGGAAGCGACTAATGCCACGTTAGGCCGAATAAAATCTCGACTTGATCTTGCTGAGAGGAGTAGATACCGGGCAGATCCGGGGCGTTGAGAAACGGTCTCTTCCAGCGCGTATATCGTAGTTCAGGCGAGATAAAAAGGCGCGACACGGGAAGGTGCAAGCCGCCTTCAATAACCAAGCCATGTGTTGTGTCGTAATTCGTATCGCGTTTAGACGAGGACATGGCCCTGATGTTGCCAGTCAAGACGTCATATGTTATACGGTTCACGGACTGCGAGCCGTGCACGATGCGAGGGGCGTATCCAACGCCAACATAGGGCGCAACCCGAGCGGCGCCAGGCAGACGATATTTCGCGATGATCGGGAAGTACCACGAACTACTTCGCTCCCGGATCGTTAAGCTATGGAAGAAGTCGAAGTCGAAAGTGTGGACGGTGTATCCGAGCGGCTGATATAACGCGTCCAACTCGATTCCCAAACGCAGCGGAAGACGCAAGTCCAGCATGGGGCCAACGGCGTATCGTTTTGACTCGTCGTGAATAGTATCAACGGAACCGTTGAACTCATCACCAAGTCTCGCGCCGGCCTTGATTCCCACGCTGAGGGATTGGGAGATCGCGGGGGATAGCGACGCGAAAATGAGAAGGCACAAGCTCGGGAAAAAGAATCTCATCGGCGAACCTATAAGCAACGACGTTGCCAATGTAGGCGGAGTGACTTTCCATCGCCCGGCACAATAGCCCCTGATGGAAACTGACGGGTTAAAAGAACGAGTTGGGCTGATCACGGGCGCCGGCCGCGGGCTCGGCAAGGGAATGGCGATGGCTCTTGCGCGAGCTGGCGTGCGTCTGGCACTGGTGGCGAGGGACCAGGAGGCGCTTGCGGACGCCGTATCAGAAGCTCGCGCCCTGCGAGAAGGAGACGCTGTCGTTCTGTCCGAATCGCGGGGCAAATAGCGAGAAGCCATCAATGCCACGTCAGGCCGAATAACACCTCGACTTGATTTCGCTGGGAGAAGTAAAGGTTATACAAGCCCACGACGTCAAGAAACGGTGTGTGCCAGCGCGTATATCGGATTTCAGGAGAGACGTGGAAGTGCGGCACCGGAAGGTTGAAGCCACCTTCGATCACCAGGCCATGAGTAGCGTCGTAATTCGAATTGCGTGTAGTCGACGACACTGACATGACATTGCCGCTCAGATCGTTCTGTATATAGGTATCGACCTGCGAGCCGTACACGATGCGAGGGGCATACCCAATGCCAACATAGGGTTCAACTCGAGCGGCACCGGGCAGGCGATATTTCGCAACGATCGGGAACTCCCACGAATTGCTGCGCTCCCGGCCACCATAGCTATGGAAAAAGTTAGAATCGAAATTCTGCAGCGTATATCCTTCCCGCCGGTACAGCGCGTCGAATTCAAGTGCGAAGTGTAGCGGAAGGCGCAAGTCCACCATGGGTCCAACCGTGTATCGTTTTGACTCGTCGCGGACAACACCAAAGGAACCGCTGAACTCCTCGCGAAGGCTCACTCCGGCCTTGAGTCCCACGCTGAGAGATTGGGCAATAGCCGGGGAAAGTGCAGCGAGCAGAAGAAGTGAAATACGGGAGTAACAGAACCGCATGAACGAATTCAGAGCAAGAAAGGTGCCAACGCTTGCTATTGCGACTTCGCCATGAGTCTCTTCAGGAGTTCCGCGGTCGATTCATGCACATCCCGGCGGCTGCCGTCGAAGCCACCACTGCCGCCAGCCAGCCCGAGCGCCGCATCAAGAGGAGTCTTGCCCTGCTTATCCTTCGCGTTGAGGTTCGCGCCACGATCGGCGAGGAACTGCACCACCTTGTCATAGCCCTTGAGCGCGGCGGCATGCAGGGCGGTTTGCCCTTGTCCATTCGCGGAGTTGATGTCGACTCCTGCATCCAGGCACAGTTGAATCGCTTCGATCGCTTCCGCTTCGGTCTTGAAGCGGCCGGTGGTGTCTTCCTCTTTCGAGCCCAGTCCCGCCGCGGCCATCAGAGGAGTGATCCCCGCGCGTGTGGCGAGCTTCGGATCGGCGCCTTTGGCGAGCAGCAGGCGCATGGCAGGAAGGTCGGCGGCTTTGGCGGCGCGAAGCAATGGCGTGGTGCCGGTGGTGAGCATCGTATCGTCGCCGCGATCAAGCTTGGTGCGATAAGGCTGCTGCTTCGTCAGTTGCGCATTCACATTCGCGCCTTTATCCAGGAGCAACTTAATCAGCTCCAAACTAGTCATCTGGTTGTCGATCACCCGAGGCGAAGGGCGGTTCGAAACCGGCATGGTGTTGAAGTCGACCGCCGAAAACAAGGCTGTCCGGCCAGTATCGTCGGCCAGATTTGGATCCGCACCCTTGTTGAGCAGGAGCGCAGCGGCGTCGTAGTGCCCGTTGATGATCGCCATCAGCACCGGACTGATGCCGTCCGGATCCACCGTGTTGACCTTGGCACCGGCGTCGAGCAAGACCTGCTCGCACTCGACGCATCCCTGGCGCGCCGCGAACAGCAGCGGAGTCAGGCCGCCCAGGGGCAGCCATTTGTCACGCGGCTCCGAGGTTTTTTGCCGTTCCCACTTGTTGACATTCGAGACCGCGTTGACGTCCGCGCCGTGCGCAATCAGCTCTTTCACCATGGCGGGATGCTGTTCATCTACCGCCCACATCAGGGCGGTCTGCCCGTGCCATTCCTCGCGGGCGTCGACTTTCGCGCCATGGTCGAGCAAAGCCTTCGCGGCTTCGACTACTCCGGTGCGTGCGACGGTCATCAGCGCGGTCTCGCCGTCGGTCGATACGGAGTTCGCATCCGCGCCGGCTTTGAGCAGCCGTTCAATCATCGCGGCGTTCGCGTTCTGGCACGCCAGGTAGAGAGGCGTGACGCCATAGCGATTCGCGGCCTTGGCATTGGCCCCCGCGGCCAGTAGCTTGTTTACCTTCGCCAGATCGTCGGCGCGAACGGCCCAGTGCAGGGGAGTGGTCCCGTCAGCTTCGGGGGCGTTGATGTCCGCGGCAACACACGCGACTGCGAACAGAATCAGTGATCCGAGCAGACGCATGATCGCTCCTTACGCCGTCTCGATGACGCCGGTGCTGTCGCCCAGGCTCTCGACCGGGACCCCGGCCTTGTGCAGCATGGTCAGAAGGACATTGGTCATGGGCGTGTGATCGGGCTGCTTGATGTGATGGCCGCCCTTCATAGTGCCCGCTCCGCCGCCGAGCAAGAGGGTCGGCAAGGGGAAGTGGTTATGAGCATTGCTATTGCTCATGTTACTGCCGTAGAGGATCAGAGAGTGATCGAGTAGCGACCCGTCGCCATCTTGAGTGGTGCTGAGCTTTTGCAGGAACTTGGTGAACAGCGTGAGGTGATAATTCTGGATCTTGACCAGCTTCTCGATCTTGTCCGCGCGATTCTGGTGGTGCGATGTGGCGTGATGACCGTCACTCACACCCACTTGCGGGTAGGTCCGGTTGCTGACCTCGCGCGCCATCATGAACGTGAACACGCGGCTGATGTTGGCCTGATAGGCGAGAGCCAGAAGATCGTACATGATCCCGACGTGCTCTTCGTAGGAGAACGGGATTCCCGCCGGCTGCTCGGGCAGCTTCATGTTGGGGTCGACTTGCTGGCTGGCTTTCTGGATGCGCCGTTCGATTTCGCGGACATTTTCCAGATACTCGCTGATCTTGATGCGATCCTGCGGGCCGAGCTTGGCTTGCAAGCCGGTGGCTTCCTTGGTCACCGCATCCAGGATGCTGCGGTCGCCTTCGATGCGGGCGAGCCGGTCGGCGGCGGTGCCGCCCTGCCCGAACATCCGCTCGAATACTTTGCGCGGGTTGATCTCCATCGGCAGAGGCGTGGTGGGCGTCCGCCAGGAGAGAGTGTTCATGTAAATGCAGCCGTAGTCGCGGTCGCATGCGCCGATCAATCCGGAGTGGTCTTCGATGGCAAGCTCCATGGAAGGCAGGATCGTATCCTGACCGATAGCTTGCGCGGCGACTTGGTCCGCGGTTACGCCGGCGAACGCGTCGGTGCCTTGCGTAGGCTTGGGGCGCACGCCGCTCAACCACGTCGTCGGGCTGAGTGAATGGACGGCCGTGGAATCGGCTGCACGATGTCCCAGACCGCTGACAATGTTCAGACGATCGCGGAACGGCTCGAGCGGCTTCAGGATCGGCGAGAATTCGAAACCTGCGCCTTCAGTAGCAGGCGTCCACTTATCCATGATCGCGCCGTGCGGCACGTAGACGAATCCGAGGCGCGGTGACGCTGCGGCTGCGGTCTTCCGGGTCAAAGTTTGCGCCGGAATCATGGAATCGAGCAGAGGGAGCGCCATGGTGACGCCCATCCCGCGGAGGAAGGTGCGACGGGGCAGGTGCTTCTTCGTGATCAGCATGAGAACACGTCCTTACCCATTTTCTCACGTTTTCAACAGGTTCGGGCAATCAAGGGAACCGGAAGGTGAAGACGGCCGCGGTGTTGATCCAGGTGTCAGTGGTCTCCAGCGGCGGAACCGCGCCCAGAGGATCGCCGTTGGTTTTTCCGTGGAACAAGCGCGTCTCGACCCCGACCCAGAACCGGTGGCTCCCTTCGACGGCAACGTTGACGCCGGCGAGGGCGTAATAGCCCCAACCGCCTCGCGACCGGCACGTCCGGCAGTTGAAACCGCTATCCTCACCACCGCCGGGGACCTCGACGGATTCGCCGTAGTGCAGGTAGGTCGCGCCGCCGCCGCCGAACAGCTCGACCCGCTGGCCCGGCAGGGGGAGAATCGCGCGTCCGCCGAAAGGAATCATAACTTCGTTGTCCCGGATCTTGAGCCGCCCGATGATGGTGTCCTGGAAGTCGCGGACACCCGCCGCGTGAAAGACAGCGTCCAGGCCCCAGTCGGCCTGAAGGTACCGGATGGGCCGGTACCCGAATCCGACACGCAGAAGGGGCGAGGTGGTCATAAGAGACGACAGGTCTTCGCGAGGAATCGCGCCGCCGGTACCCATACTGAAGCTGAACTGGCGAGCGAGGGGTTGGGCGACTAACGGTGCAGCCAGGGGCGCTGCCAGAAGACAGGCGAGAGACAACCATTTATGCGGTGTCACGCCGATTAGGATGCAGCGAGCGCCCCGGAGGTTTCCTGAGTTTTGGGTATGAGTCCGGCCTGGAGGCCGGACCTACTGTCTAGACGCGGTCACCGGGGCATCCTGCACCCGGCGCATCTGGAAGGGCGTGCTCTTCACGATCCCCAACACGACGCTTGAGAACTTGTTATCGTTGCGGGCAGCGTCCCGGGCGATTCCGCGGACTGTCGGCATGTCGTAATACTCGAGGCCCCGGCCCAGACCGTAGGTCAGCATTTTCTCGGTGAGCGTTCGCACGAACTGCTCGGGGTGCTTGAGGATCGCCTTGCGCAACGCAACCGGACCGTCCACCTTGGTTCCATCGGCAAGCTGGCCGGACGGATCCACCGCGCCTCCCGGCTCCCTGGTGCGCCACTCGCCCACGCCGTCGAAATTCTCGAGCGAAAATCCCAGCGGGTCCATCACGGCGTGACATCCTGAGCAAGCGGGACTCTTGCGATGCTCTTCGAGGCGCGCGCGTACCGATAGAGCCTGTGCACCCTCGTTTTCCTTGAGCGGCGGGACGTTGGGTGGCGGCGCCGGCGGCGGCGTCCCCAAGATTGCTTCCAGGATAAATTTACCGCGCTTCACCGGCGACGTCCGGTTGGCTTCCGACGTCACCGTCAGGATGCTGCCCTGGCCGAGCAGTCCTCGCCGTTCCTCGTTGGCCAGCTTCACCCTCCGGAATTGGCTGCCGTAGACGCCCGGGATGCCGTAATGCTTGGCGAGGCGCTCGTTGACAAAGGTGTAATCGGCGGTGAGCAGGTCGACCACGTTGCGATCTTCGCGCATGATGCTCTCGAAGAGCATTTCGGTCTCGCGCCGGAACGCCTGCCGCAGGTTGTCGTCGAAATTCGGGAATTCGTTTGGGTCCGGTAGCACGTTCGGCAGATTGCGCAGCAGCAGCCACTGCCCGGCAAAGTTTTTCACCAGTGCTTCGGAACGGTCGTCTGCGAGCATGCGCTTGACTTGCTGTTCCAGGATCGCCGGATCTCTGAGCTTTCCTTGCGAGGCGATGGTGATGAGTTGATCGTCGGGAATCGTGCTCCACAGGAAGAACGAAAGGCGAGACGCGAGTTCCAGGTCGCTGACCGGATGCATCGAGCCGGGCGCGGCACCCGCCGGATCGGTTTCCATGCGGAACAGGAACTTCGGATTCGTCAGAATCAGCCGCAGAGCCGTTTCGATCCCCGCGTCGAAATTCTTCTTGTTGCGCGCGGATTGGTAGAAGCTGAGCAGGTTTTCAAGATCGGCGCCTGTCACCGGCCGTCGATAGGCCCGGCGCGCAAGGTTGGTCAGGATCGCGCGGGCGCAAGGGAGTTCGGCAGCGGCGTTCGCTGGACGGCAGGAAAAAATACGATGGCGGCTGGGCGTATCGCCGGGGCCGGTGGCATTGAACGGTCCGGTGATCTGCATGCGGTCGATCCGCGGGATGCCATTCATGTTCTGCAGATCGTGGTCGCGAGTGAACGGCTGCAAAGGCTCGTCGGAGGGCGCGGAGTTGCGGCGGAGAAACGTCACGACGACGCTTCGCGGTCCGGCCTTAACCGGGATACGCGTCCGCAAGCGCGCATCGAGAGTGTCCTTGGCGACGCCCAGGTTGGCGTCGGACATCTTGTTGTCTTCCTCGCCGCCCACCTGCGCCAGAAACACGCGCTGGCCGTCGATGCTGATTTCAAGCTGGTGCGCATACTCCAGGCCGGGCACGTATCCGACGATGTTCTGGAGCAGGAAAACACGGAAGTCGTATTCACCGTCCAGGGGAAAGTTGTAGTGGACCAGGATTCCGCCACGCGTCCCCAAAGGCAGTCCCTCGATGTGGTGTTCCTGGTCGAGATCGGGAGGAGCCTGAAACACCAGGCTGATGGGAGTGATCGATGGGTCGCCGACAGCCAGGCTCGAGATCTTGTCCGATGCGGATAGGTATTGTTCGAGCAGCGATGGGGAGAAGCGCAACACATCGGCGATGTTGTCGAATCCGTTGGCTTCGTCGTCGGCGGGCAGGAACGAGGCGGCATCGATATCCAAGTCGAGAAGATCGTGGATCGCGTTCCCGTATTCGGTGCGATTGAGGCGATGGATGGTCGAGCGGCCGGGTTCGGGATGGGTCGCTGCGGCGCGATCGAGCGAAGTTTCGAGCCACTCCATGAACTGGTTCACCGTGGCCTCGTCGGGTCGCGGCATACCCTGCGGCGGCATCATGCCACCGTGTAGCTTGCGCAGAACTTTCTCCCAGGTCTCGGCGTTGTCTGTGATGCGGTCGAGGTTCAGGTTATCCAGCGTCAAGCCGCCGGTTTTTAGGCGCTGGTTGTGGCAGGTGACGCAGTATTTGTCGAGCATGGCCCGCTGTTCCGTTGCCGGGCTGGCCTGCTGGAAGGCGAAAGTGGCGGAAAGTACGGCCAGAATGCCACCGACGGTGAGGAATAAGTATCGCATCGCCTACTCACAGGATACCCTGGGACGCTATCGTAGAACACATGGAGGGACACGTCGAGCAAGATGGAAGGCGTCTTTGCCTGGGTCGCCGCGCATGGTTACGGGGCGTTGTACCTGCTTCTGGCGCTGGGCGTCGTCGGCCTCCCCATTCCGGATGAAACGCTGCTGGTTTTTACCGGCTATTTGATCTTCCGGGGCAAACTGCATCCGGTCGGCGCGTTCGCCGCCGCCGTGGCCGGAGCCTGGACGGGCATCAGCTTGAGCTACGTGCTGGGACGAACTCTCGGCCTGGGCGCTGTCCAGCGATACGGCAAATACGTCCACCTGACCGAAACCCGGCTTCTCAGGGTGCACCGCTGGTTCGAGCACATGGGGCACTGGGCGCTCTTCGTCGGCTACTACATCGCCGGGGTGCGTCACTTCACCGCACTGTTAGCCGGAACTTCAGGGCTGGAGTTGCGCACATTCGCCGCTTACGCGTGGACCGGGGGAGCGTTGTGGGTGACCACGTTCCTCACTCTGGGCTACTTTCTGGGAGAGAACTGGCGGCACGTCGCGGAACTGCTACACCGCTATGTTGGGTACGCGTCCGTGGCGATCGTCGCTGGCGGGCTTCTGTGGTACGTGCTTTGGAAACGAGCTAGAACCAGAGGGTGACGAGCTTGTTCGCCACGAACGCAGAGACGTACGCCACCATGGTCATATAGCCGAACTGTATGGCGGGCCAACGCCAGCCTCCCGTTTCCCGGCGCACTACAGCGATGGTCGACATGCACTGCATGGCGAAGGCGAAGAACACCATCAAGGCCACGGCGCCGCCCAGAGTAAGATCCTGCTGGAGTGCGTGCTGCAAGCCCTCGGACTTCTCCGACGGGTTCTCGATACCGTAAATCGTCCCTAGCGTGCCGACGATCACTTCCCGCGCCGCCAGCGAGGTGATCAGTCCGATGCCGATCTTCCAGTTGAACCCCAGAGGCTTGATGGCCGGCTCCACCGCATGCCCGATCATGCCGACGACGCTCTGTCCGATTTCCGGAGGCTGGCCGTTGTGTACGGGAAGGTGCGCCAAAACCCAGATGACCAGCGCCACCGCTAGGATCACGGTGCCTGCGCGTCGCAAGAAAACTTTCGACCGGTCGACTAACCTCAGTCCGAGTGAGCGGAGAGTCGGCCAGCGGTACGGAGGCATCTCCAGCATGAACGAGGACCGGTTGCTCTTGAGGATGGTTGATTTGAGCAGTCTCGCGGTGAAAATCGCGGCCAGGAAACCGAGAAGGTACAGGCCCAGCAGCACGGCCGCTTGCATACCGAGAACGGCGCCGAGCAGAGGCTTCCTGGGAATGAATGCCGAAATCAGCAGGGTATACGGCATCAGACGCGCCGAGCATGTCATGAACGGCGCAATCAGAATCGTGGCAATGCGGTCGCGTTTATTCTCGATGGTGCGCGTCGCCATGATGGCCGGTACGGCGCAGGCATACGCGGATAGCAGCGGAATGAAACTCTTGCCTTGGAGACCGAAGCGCGCCATGGTGCGGTCGGCGATCAGCGCGGCCCGGGCGAGGTAGCCGGAATCCTCCAGGATTCCGATAAACAAGAACAGCAACAGAATTTGAGGCAGAAACACGACGACGCTTCCGACGCCTTTGAAGACTCCATCGACTACGAGCGAGTGCAGAGTAGGGTTGGGAATCAGGGAGCCGACCCATGTTCCTAGCGATAGGATGGCCCCTTGCAACAGGACCATCGCGGGCTGGGCCCAGAAAAAGATCGACTGAAATACGGCCAGGACCACAACCGCGAAGATCAGCGGCCCCGCAACGGGATGCAGGAAGACGGCGTCCAGGCGGCGCGTCCAGTGCGGCGGAGCCGGCGGGTGATATTTGCCTTTCGAGCCGACATTTGCAGCCCAGGCCCGGCACTTAGGGATGTCCTGAATCACCGGCAGTTGCATCAGCGGCGCCGCGCGCGGAGTGGTATGCGTGGCCCCTGCGAGAAACTGGAACACTTTATCGAATCCCTGACCGCGCGAGGCGCTTACCAGAGCCACGGGCGATCCTAGCTGCATGCTCAGCTCGGCAACGTCCACGCCGCCGCCGCGGCGCGACAGGTCGTCGGCCATGTTCAGGATCACCAGTGTCGGCAAGCCCAGGCTGAGCACCGGCGCGGCCAGCACCAGATGGCGAGCCAGGTTAGTGGAATCGAGGATGAGAAGAACTGCGTCCGGCTTAGGCAGATCCTTCATCTGCCCGAGCAGAACGTCGTGCGTGACGCGCTCGTCTTCCGTGCGGGGTTCCAGGCTGTAGACGCCGGGGAGATCGATCGCGAAAACTTCGCGCCCGCCCTCAACCTTGACCTTGCCCATGCGATGCTCCACCGTCACGCCGGGGAAGTTCGCTACTTTCTGCCGCAGACCGGTGAGCCGGTTGAACAGAGTCGATTTGCCGGAGTTGGGCGGACCCACGATCGCCACGATGTGCCGGCGCGCATCAATCGCCGGTGGCGGTGGAAGGGTCGCGACGGAGCACCCGTGGCAATCGCTCATAGAGCCTAACCTGTTACACCTTCGCGGCTGTACCCTGCCGCAGAATCAGCCGCCGCGCCGTATCGCGCCGCAGGGCAACCTCGGACCCATCCACGCGGAACACCCGCGGATCGCCACCCGGCGCCGAGTGGCCCGGCGTGATCGCATGCCCGGGGAGAAACCCGAGCTCCATCAGCCGCCGAGCATCATCTTCGGGCAAATCCAAACGATCCAGGATCCCCGATTCTCCATGTTTCAACTGCATGAGGTTGGTGGCTTCCGGGTTGTGTTTCGCGTATCGAGCCTTCTTGACAGCCATTTGCATCTCGAACCAAGTATCCTTACTGGAATACTGCAATGTCAAACCTTTGGAGTAACGGCATTTCGATAGCTAGTTGCAACTAGGTCCATAACTCCATTCCCACTATACACCATATCGGACCAAAGGAGTCGGGTATCCACCGAGTTGGGCGATCCGCCCGGCCAATGGCGAGAATTTGTGGGTGAGTGATGATGGTTACGATGAGGCTGGAGCTTCCCCTGCTGCTGGATCAGATCGTACGCGATCTGCACTCGGCCGGTTATCGGGCCGTGGTGGTGGGTGGCGCGGTGAGGGATGCGCTGCTGGGCGGCGAACCCAAGGACTTCGATATCGAGGTCTACGGTATTGCCTACGATCACCTGGCCGGCCTTCTCGCCCGGCACGGACGCGTCGACCTGGTGGGCAAGAGCTTCGGCGTCGTGAAACTCAATACGGGTGGTCATGAGTACGACTTCAGCGTTCCCCGCCGCGACAGCAAACTCGGCCTCGGGCATCGCGACTTCCATGCCACCTTCGATTCGAACATCACACCCCGCGAAGCGGCCAGCCGCCGCGACTTCACGATCAACGCCATGGCCTACGATCCGGTGGCGGACGAACTCCTGGATTTCTTCGGCGGCGGCGAGGACTTGAGGAATCGCGTCCTGCGGGCGACCAGTGACGCGTTCGCCGAGGATCCGTTGCGCGTGCTGCGCGGGATGCAGTTCGCCTGCCGGTTCGACCTGGCGCTCGACGGGGGAACAGCCGCCTTGTGTCAGACAATTGTCGATCACTATCGCACAATCGCACGCGAGCGAGTCGCGGATGAATTCATGAAGTGGGCCGTGAAAAGCTCGCGCCCCGGCCGGATCGCCGAATATCTGAAGGCTTCGGGCTGGAGCGCTCATTTCCCCGAAATCGACCGGCTCGCAGGTGTCCCGCAGGATCCTCACTGGCACCCGGAGGGCGACGTCGGCACGCACACCATGTTCGTCGTGGATGCTGCCGCCCGGATCGCCACGCGGGAACAGCTGGAAGGCGATGACCGCGCCGTTCTGGTATTCGCCGCGCTCTCGCACGATTTCGCCAAAGCCACCACCACCATGCTGCGCGAGCGCGAAGGCAAGATGCGCTGGACCTCCTGGGGACACGAAGCCGATGGTGGGCCCATGGCGCGCGGATTTCTCGAACGCATCGGCATCAAGAGCGCGATCACGGATCGTGTGGTCCCGATGGTCGAGAATCACCTGGCAAGTTCGAGCATTGGCCGCGAAGCGACGCCGCGGGCGGTGCGGCGGCTCGCCATGCGCTTGGCGCCCGCTACCATCGCCGACCTATTGCGTCTGATCGAAGCAGATCATTCGGGCCGGCCGCCCCTTCCGGCCGGGCTGCCGGAGGGCGCGATTCGGATTCGCGAGATGGCCCAGGCGCAAGCCGTCGATCACGGTCCCCAGGCGCCGCTAATTCTGGGCCGGCATGTAATGCCCTATTTCGATAGCCAGCCCGGAAAGCACATCGGCGAGGTGACCACTGCTGCGTACGAAGCGCAGGCGGACGGGGCGTTTTCAAATCAAGAAGAAGCTCTTCAGTGGTTGGAACGGTACATGGCTGAACGCGCGGCGCGGGACTAGCTTACTGTTTCGGTTTGTTCACCAAGCCGTCGATTTCCCGGTTCCGTTCTTTCATGCGGGAGTTGCGCCGATCGAGGCGCTCGCCGGGAGAGCTGTCTTGCTTGGCGGGTCCGACTTTGGCGGGCGCGACCTTTTTCTTCGGGTCCTTGGTCTGTTGCTTTTCCTGATCCTGTTTCCGAGGCGGGTCGAGCCTGGCGGCCACCGGGATAGCGGCGCCCAGGCCAACGAATAGAGCGAACCGAGCAGAACGTAACATGTGGTTCACCTCTACTTATCGGATGATCGGTCCAAAAGCTTTGTTTCAATTTCTTGCTAAGGCCCGCTAAACTAGTAGTATGCGAAGGATTGTCCTAGCCTTCCTGTGCGCCTCGGCCGTCTGCCTCCATCCATTGATGGGCCAAAAGCAGCCGTTTACGGTCGATACGATGCTGAGGCTCGCGCGCATCAACGAGCCGGTTCTGTCGCCCGACGGAACTCAGGTCGCCTTCAGTGTGCAGAGGGTGGATCTCGAGAAGAACACCAAGCCCTCGCAGGTTTACGTGGTGCCGGTGCAAGGCGGCGCGCCGCGCCAGCTCACCACCGAGGGAACCGCGAATGAACGTCCGCGCTGGTCCCCCGATTCCAGGCAGATTTACTTCGCTTCGAACCGCGGCGGTTCTTCTCAAATATGGGTAATGAATGCGGACGGATCGAACGCGCATCAGGTCACCAAGTTCGCGGCCGAGGCCGACGGCATTCTGGTTTCGCCCGATGGCAAGAAGATCGTGTTCCTGTCGAGCGTCTACCCGGAATGCGGTGCCGACGACGGCTGCAACCAGCGCAAGCTCGACGAGGAGTCGAAGAACAAGGTCAAGGCCCGCGTTTATACAACGCTGCTCTTCCGTCACTGGAACCAGTGGCAGGGAGCGCGCCGGAGGCACTTGATGGCGGTGGATACGGATGGCACGAATCTCAAAGAGCTGACGCCCGGACCAAATGCGGTTCCGCCGTTCTCGCTCGGCGGGCAGGATGACTACGCGATTTCGCCCGATTCCAATGAAGTTGCGTTCGCGATGAACGTGGATCCGGATCAAGCCACCAGCACCAACTCGGATATTTACGTGGTGCCGATTGGCGGCGGCGACGTCAAAAAGATCACGACCGGCCCCGGGGCGGACAATACGCCGCTTTACTCGCCCGATGGAAAGTTCCTCGCATTCCGTTCCCAACCGCGCGCCGGATATGAAAGCGACCGCTGGCGGCTAATGGAGCTCGACCGCGTCACGGGCCGCACCACGAACCTGACGGAAAACCTGGACCGCTGGGTGGGAAGCGTCACCTGGTCGCCCGATTCCACGCGGTTGTTCTTCACCGTGGAGGATCGGGGCCGTACGGGACTGCAAATGATCCAGGCGACCGGCGGCGGCTCGCGCAACATCATCGCGGGGGCATCCACCCTGGACGACGTACAGTTCACCTCCGACGGACGCACCATGATCTACACCGAGGTCAGCGGCTCGCATCCTACCGAGATTTATCGCGCGACTTCGAACGGCGGCACGGGAGTGCCGCTGACACACTTGAACGACGCGGTCTTGTCGAATGCCGCGCTCACGCCGCTCGAAGAGATGTACGCCGATAGTTCGGATAAGACCCGCGTGCATGCTTTCGTCGTGAAGCCGCCTGACTTCTCGCCAACGAAGAAATATCCGGTGCTGGTCCTGATTCACGGCGGACCGCAGGGATCGTGGGGAGAAGAGTGGACCTACCGCTGGAACGCCCAGGTGTTCGCCGGTGCCGGATACCTGGTGGTCATGCCGAATCCGCGCGGGTCCACCGGCTACGGCCAGAAGTACACGGAGGAGATCAGCGGCGACTGGGGCGGCAAGGTTTACGACGACATCATGGCGGTAGTGGACAGCGTGTCGGCGCTGCCTTATGCCGATCCCGCCCGCATGGCGGCGGCCGGCGGCTCGTACGGCGGATACATGATCGACTGGATGCTCGGCCATACGGATCGCTTCAAAGCGTTCGTGACGCACGACGGCGTCTTCGATCTGCGCAGCATGGCAGCCGAGACCGAGGAGCTGTGGTTCGTCCAATGGGAGTTCCGAGGGATGCCCTGGGACAACCCGGAGCTGTACTCCAAGTGGTCTCCGAGTTATTTCGTCAAGGATTTCAAGACGCCCACGCTGGTGATTCACGGCGAGCAGGATTTCCGTGTTCCGGTGGGCCAGGGGATACAGTTGTTCACGGCGTTGCAATCGCAGAAGGTGCCTTCAAAGCTCCTGCTGTTTCCCGACGAAGGACATTGGGTCCTGAAGCCGCAGAACACGGTGCTGTGGTATTCGCAGTTCCTGGATTGGATCGGCCAGTGGACCAAAGCGCCGTAGGCGTCGCCACTCTTCTAGCTGCGGTGCTGCTGGCCGGTTGCGGATCCTCCGAAGCGCGCCTCCGCAAGACGCTTGGGTCACAAACTACCGGAATCATCCGCCTTCCCAGAGGCACGGTGGAAGTCTCCACCGAACTGACGCTCGCCCCCGGCGCTCATGACCTCGAAATCGTCGGCAACGAAACGCGCCTGAAGGCCGCCGACAACTTCAAGGGCAGGGCAGTGCTGGTGCTCGAGAACGCCGAGCGCATCCATCTCCACTCCCTGGATATTGACGGCAATCGCGACAAACTTGCGAAGCCGCTTGAGATGGCCCCACCCGAGAACGTATTCCGCGTCTGGTATCCCAGTAACGGCGTGCTGGTGAATAGGGTCGCGGGGCTCCAAATCGAGCGCCTGCGCCTGACCAATGTCGTCAACTTCCCGATCCTGGTCAGCCAGTCCAACCACGTCCGCATCTGGGGCGCTACCGTCGAAGATTCTGGTTCGAAGAACGCGCGCGGGCGCAACAACCTAAGCGGCGGGATCCTATTCGAAGAAGGAACTTCCACTTTCGAGGTGACCGAATCAACGTTTCGCGGAATTCTGGGAAACGCCCTTTGGACGCACTCTTTGTTTCGCGCCCCGAGGCAGCAGGATGGGACCTTCACCAACAACCATTTCGACACGGTCGGCCGGGACGCGATCCAGGTGGGCCATGCCACGCGCGTCCGCGTGGAAGGAAACACGGGCGTCAATGTCGGTTTTCCCACCGGCATCGTCGATATCGAAAACCTGGGTATCCCGATTGCGATCGACACCGCCGGAAACGTGGATCGGTCCGAATATATCGGCAACACGTTTGAGGAAGTCAATGGCCAGTGCATCGACCTGGACGGCTTTCACGATGGAGCGGTGCGCGGCAACCGCTGCACCAACCGTAAGACCGCCGCGGACTATCCGCACGGGAGCTTTGCGATCGCGATCGGCAACACGCATCCCGATACGCATTCCGACAATATCGAGCTGAGCGGAAACATTATTGACGGGTCGAAGTTTGGTGCGCTCTTCCTGATGGGCAGCCGGAACAGAATCACTGGAAACCAGTTCCTCCGGATGAACCTGGCCGGCTGCAATGAAAACGCCAAGCAATTCGGCTGTATCTACAAGCCCGACGAGCCGGCGATGCTCGAAAGCGGGATCTATGTCAGCCGCGGTGCGGTTCGTCTGGAAGAGACCCGCGGTAACGTGATCCAAGGCAACCGGATCTCGGGTCACCAGATGAAATCCCGCTGCATCAGGTTCGGTCCGGGCGTGTCACCAGCTTGGAACACCGTTGTCGATAACACTTGCTCCGACGACGCGTCCCTCCGGTGACGTATCCTGTTTCTTAATGTCCCTTGAGTTTCGGAATGCGGTCCTGGCGCCGCTGAGTGGGATCTCGGTGGTGGCTCCCGCCGGGGTCATCATTGGAGTGATTGGCGAAAAAGGCTCGGGCGTAGTCGAGCTGTTAAAACTTGCCGGTGGTTCGGCACAACCGGAAAGCGGCGAGGTCCTCGCGGGTCCCGAACGCCGTTATGTGGCGTTGGGCGATTCACTAAATCTCGCGCCGGCCGCCGTCATTGCCCTGGATCAATCCCTCGCCACTCAGGACGCGGTGGTGCGGGCACGCACGCTCACCGGTCTTGACCGGTTGCGTCGCGGCGGGGCGATTGTTCTGCTGGCCTCGCACGAAGATAGCTTGCTGGAACTGCTGTGCGATGAAGTATGGTGGCTGGACGGCGGCCGGATCGCGGCCAAAGGCGATCCCAAGGAAACCCTGGCCAAGTACCGGAGACACGTCGCCGAGCGCGTCCGCAGTTGGGGCGAAACGATTCCGCCCCGTCTGGCGCCCGTGTTCCGGCACGGCGATGGCCGGGCTGAGCTCATGTCCATTGAGACGCTTGGCGCAGAGGGTCAGTCGACCATAGTATGGAAGAGCGGCGAAATGGCTACTGTTCGGGCCACCGTGCGCTACAACGCGGCAGTGGAAGACCCCGTGCTCGGACTGCTGATTCGCACGCAAGTGGGCTTCGAGGTGTACGGCACCAATACGGAGCTGGAGCGGATCAAGCTAGGCCCGCGCGCCGCTGGAGACAGCGTCACCGTGGTGTTCTCATTCCTTTGCGACTTGTGTCCGCGCGCCTACACGCTTACCCTGGCCTCGCACGATCCCGACGGCACGGTTCACGATTGGCTGGACGATGCCATCGCGGTCACGGTAACGGATGAGCGCCCTACCGGGGGTGTAGCGAATCTCCGGGCGAAGGTGACCGTGGAGAAAGCGGAATAGCGGGTATGATCACCTTCCATGTCTGCGCTCGCGCTTCTTATGCGCGGCAAACAACTTGATCAGATCGGTGCCGGCCGCAGCGCCTTGAAGTTTCTTCCAACCCGATTCCTTCGACGGAATGGGTTGTTGCGGATTGCGGACGGCTTTAGTGACCGACTTCATAATCAATCGTACCTTGGCGGGAACGAAGTGGAGCAAGCTTCAGCTTGCAACGGAGGCTTCAGCTTCCGATTCGATGCGGGTGCTGAAGCACCCAGTTGCAGGCGCCTGCTCCACGATTTTCAGGAACGCCAGGAAAAACTACTTGCCTTCGAGCAGAAACGTCGGCGCCAGCCCGGTGAGTGTCGAAAATCCCGACGCGCCCGCGACGCTCAGCCAGCTCGACGCCCCGTGGACCTTGCCCAGGAAAGCGTGCGGATGGAGGTGCACCACCATATCCTTCATCATCAGGCTGCCGTACTGCATCAATGGGAACACGGCGTGCGTGGGCTCAACCGCCTCCTGCACGACGAAAGGAGTCCGCATGGCTTGCCGCAGAGCTTTTTCCCAAGCTGCTTCATCTACGTCCGCGCCCCGCACCGGGTGCAGATCTGTCGAGTCATCGTTGGGCTTGAGCACCAGCTTGTTCCGATGCTTCATGACGAATTCGGGCAGGTCTACCGAGCGGTTATTGTAGGTGGTTTTGGCGGCCTGCACCAGCCGGGTCCACGGCACATAGTCCTTGATCGCCCGCCGTTCGGCCGCCGGGAACTTGCCTGTGATCTTCTCGTCGGTGAGCAGGTCGAAGATCACGCGCTTGGAGCCGATATCGGCGCGGAAGCTGTTCACCATGCAAATCGCGCGGTCTTTGTAAGCGCGCACCAGGGGATGGTTAAGGTCGAAGCGCACCAGGAACTCCTGCACCTTGATGCGGCGGTACAGGATGTCGATGTTGAAATCGCCCCGCCGCAAAACATTGTTGCGGTACTCGAGCTGCTCCGGCGAAACCACTTCAGTGGGATACCCCTCGCGGGCGAAGAATCCGGCCAGCAGGGCATGATCGCTCGATGCGGCTGAAAAGGGCGCGCGGAATTCGACAATAGCGATGTTCGGTTTCTTTTGTTTTCCGCCGAATTCCTTGTACGCTTTGAGCAGGCCGCTTAGCAGATGTTTGGCGCCGCCCAGCTTCTGCAGCTTGTATTTCTTGCGAAATTGTTTGACGGGCGGAGCTTCGTAATACAGATCGGACAGCGCGTCTCCGTACAGAACGCCCGCGGGCGCTTCGGCGCTGAAGCCTGTGAAGTGCAGCGAGCCATCATTGATTGACGCATCCAGCAGCGCCGTGATTCCGACCGACGCATACCCCGGATCCACCGCCGCCAGCATCTTTTCCGCGGGAAGCAGTTGCAACCGCGCCAGCAACGCGGGTGTCTCCAGAGCCAGCTTCTCCACGCGCGCGATCGCCGAGAGCAGCGTCTCGGACGCGCGCACCAGTGCGGCGTAGTCCTTCTGCGTGATCAAGTGCGGCCGTAGCACCGGCGACACGGGCCTGCCGTCCAATTTTTCGGACTTGATGCGCTCTTGCAGCGCATGTGCCCATGCCAGGTCGATGTAGGGTTCGCTCTCGATGAGTTTGTGATATCGGGCGATCGCCTCGCTCACCAGAGTCATCGTTATTGACGTTTAGTATCGCACCGTAAGCGGCGTTTGCAAAATACAGGAACGCCGATAATATTACTCAAGATACTGATAGTAAAGGACTTTTAGATAAAACAAAATACTCTATCGTTGATTTGATTTGAGCACTTTTTTGCGCAGCCGGATGGACTGGGGGGTTACTTCCACCAGTTCGTCATCGCGGATGAACTCGATGGCCTGCTCCAGGTTCAGCAGGCGCGGCGGCACCAGCCGGATGGCTTCGTCAGCCGAGGAAGCGCGCATATTCGTCAGCTTTTTCTCTTTGACGATGTTCACATCCAAATCCGTATCGCGCGCGTTCTCGCCGACGATCATGCCTTCGTAGACTTCCGTAGCGGGCGACACGAACATCTCGCCTCTCTCCTGCAAATTGAAGATCGCGTAGCCGGTGGTCCTGCCCGCGCGGTCGGCCACCAGCGATCCCGTTGGACGCGACGGAATGTCTCCCTGCCACTCGATGTAGCCCTCGAACAGAGAATTCATGATGGCGGTGCCCTTGGTATCCGTCAGCATCTCGCTGCGCAGTCCGATCAGCCCGCGCGAAGGCACCAGAAACTCCAGGCGCACGCGGCCCGAGCCGTGGTTGATCATCTTCTGCATTTTGCCCTTGCGCGTGCCCATCTTTTCCATCACTACGCCAGTGAAGGATTCCGGGCAATCGATCACCAGCAGCTCCTGCGGCTCGCACAGTTTCCCGCCGATCGTTTTTGTCAGGATCTCCGGTTTTCCTACGCCTAATTCGAAGCCCTCGCGCCGCATCATCTCGATCAGGATGGCCAGCTGCAGTTCCCCCCGGCCCATCACCTTGAAGGCATCCGGACCGCCGGCTTCTTCGACGCGGATCGAAACGTTGGTGAGCAGCTCTTTGTCCAGCCTGTCGCGCAGATTGCGCGATGTCACATAAGTGCCTTCGCGGCCCGAAAACGGCGACGTGTTGATGGTGAACGTCATCGCGATGGTCGGCTCGTCGATCAGGATATGCGGCAGTGGCGCGGGTGTGTCGACGTGCGTCAAGGTTTCGCCGATGGTGATGCCCTCCACGCCGGCGATGGCCAGAATGTCTCCCGGCCGGCCCACCGTCTCATCCACGCGCTTCAGGCCTTCGAACGAATACAATTTGGTGATTTTCGTTTTCTGAAACGAGCCATCCAGCTTGGCGATCGATACCTCATCGCCGAAGCGCAAGGTTCCGTTGAACACCCGGCCGATCGCCAGACGCCCCAGATAGTCGCTGTAATCCAGGTTCGCCACCAGCATTTGCAGGATCCCTTCGGGATCTCCTTTGGGCGCGGGGATATTTTCCAGGATCGCGTCGAAGAGTATGCGCAGGTCGCTGGTTTCCTGGGCCGGATCCAGCTTGGCGATTCCCTCCTTCGCGTTGGTGTAGATCACGGGAAAATCGAGCTGATCCTCGGCGGCATCGAGGTCGATGAACAGATCGTAGACCTCGTTGAGCACTTCCTGAATGCGGGCGTCCGGGCGGTCGATCTTGTTGATCACCACGATCGGCGGCAGCCGCGCCTCGAGCGCTTTCATCAGCACATAGCGGGTCTGGGGTAAAGGCCCTTCGCTCGCGTCCACCAGCAGCATGACGCCGTCCACGATCTTGAGCGCACGCTCGACCTCGCCCCCGAAATCGCTGTGCCCGGGTGTGTCGACGATGTTGATTTTGATGTCGTGGTAGCGCAAGCCCGTGGCTTTGGCAAGGATGGTGATGCCGCGCTCGCGCTCCAGTTCGTTGGAATCCATCATGCGCTCGACCACCTGTTCGTTAGCCCGGAATAGGCCGCTTTGGCGGAGCATGGCGTCTACCAGCGTGGTTTTGCCGTGGTCGACGTGGGCGATGATGGCCACGTTGCGAATCGTTTCGTTGGAATGCATTGGAACTTTCATGGTCGCATGAACCCGTTGACTCGTGATCTTTGGAGTGGCAAACTGCTCATTTATTGGGTTGTTATGAATAAGATCCCATTACTCATCCTCTTGCTCGGCAACATGCTGCTGCAGGCCGCGTCCGTGGATCCGGTAGTGACCACCGGTGTGGTAAATGCACCCGTCAGCGAAGTCTGGAAAGTCTTCACGACCAAGGAAGGAATTGAATCCTGGATGGTCGCGAAGACCGAGTTCGAATTACGCGTGGGCGCGACTTGGAAGACCAGTTACAGCAAGGATTCCACGCTCGACGACGACGCGGCGATTCACCATACCATCCTGGCCTACGACCCCGGCCGCATGTTTTCCTTCCGAACGATTAAATACCCCAAGGGCTTCGCCTTTCCGAACGCGATCGCCAAAACGTGGACGGTAATCTATCTGGAACCCGTCGGCGAACGCCAAACCAGGTTCACGGGCCGGATGCTGGGCTTTACCGATGACGAGGAATCGCAGAAGATGCGGGCCTTTTTCGAACGGGGCAATCAACAGACCCTGGACAGCCTTATCAAGAGATTCGAATCGCACTGATTGTAGAGGGTGCGATGATGAGGGTACGTGTCCGCCCAGCCCTCCGTCGTCATCGTTGGACGTCCCAACGTCGGTAAATCGACTCTGTTCAACGCCATCCTGCGCTCGCGCCGCTCGATTGTCGGCGACGAGCCCGGTATTACGCGGGACCGCATCTACGGGCAAGCCCAGTACCGCGCCCGGAAATTCGACCTGATCGATACTGGCGGCATCATCCAGGGTGACGACGCCCTCATACCTAGCGAAATCCTTCGTCAGGCACGAGTCGCGCTCGAAAGTGCCGATCACATAATCTTCCTGATCGACGGCCGCAGCGAGCTGACGGGTGCGGATCGCGATCTGGCCAAGATGCTTCGCAAGCTGGGCAAGCCGGTCGCCCTGGCCGTCAACAAGATCGATAGCGAGCGGCGTGCGGACTTAGCGCACGAATTTCACGAGCTCGGCTTCGAGCATCTCTTCCCGGTTTCCGCGGAACATCACCTGGGAATCGACGAGCTCCTGGAGCACGTCACCGCGGGCTTCCCGGAAGCGGCGCCGGAACCTAACGAACCCGCCAACCAGATCAAGGTGGCCATCCTGGGCCGCCCCAATGTGGGGAAATCCACGCTGCTGAATGCGCTGGTCGGCTCCGACCGGGCCATTGTTTCCCCCATCGCCGGCACCACCCGCGACGCCGTGGATGAATCCGTCACCCGCGATGGCGTCGAATACGTGTTCGTCGATACGGCCGGGATCCGCCGCAAGGGCAAGACCCATCTGATGGCCGAGAAGCTCAGTGTCGTCATGGCGCGCCGCCATCTTCGTATGTGCCACGTCGCGGTGCTGGTGATGGACGCCACTGAAGGTGTGCTCTCGGCCGACGCCACCATCGCCGGATACGCCCACGAAGAAGGCCGCGCGGTGATCCTGTGCGTGAACAAGTGGGACGCCATCAAGGAACGCAACCGGAAGAAGTTCCTGGAGCAGATTCAGGAGCGGCTGAAGTTCCTGGATTACGCTCCCGTGGTGTTCGTGTCGGCCCTCACGGGGCAGGGCACGCCCGCGCTCTTTTCCCTGATCCGTAAGGGCTTTGAGGCGGCCTCCCATCGCATCGGAACGGGCGAGCTGAACCGATTCGTGGAAACGCTGCGCTGGGAGTATCGTCCCAAGATCAAGTATTTGACCCAGGCTTCCATCCGTCCGCCTACCTTCGTCGTCTTTACCGACCGTACAGGCTCCGGCAAGCTGCATTTTTCCGCTGAGCGGCATCTGGCGAACCGTCTTCGGGAGAAATTCGACTTTGCGGGGACCCCCGTGGTGGTAAAAGCCAAGCGCGCCGAGCGAAATCCCTAAACAGTGCCCGGGTTTTGTCGATATGTAAGGGGTGGAAGTGTTCGTCGCACGCCAACCCATTTTCGACCGCAACCGCAAAGTATGGGCCTACGAACTTCTTTTTCGGTCCGGCTCGGCATCCGCGCAGTTCGATGGGACCGACGCCAGCTCGGCGACCCGGCAGGTGGTTTCCAATGGCATGCTGGCCATCGGCTGGGATAAGCTCCTGCGGGGAAAGCACGCCTGCATTAACTTTGGCCGGGACATGCTGGTGCAGGATTTATACTCCTGCCTGCCCCGGCAGCGCACCGTCATCGAGCTGACCGAGGATATCGAGCCGGATACGGAGGTCGTGGCATCGGTCCGCGCGATGCGGGAGCAGGGGTATCGGATCGCGCTGGACGATTTCCAGCCCAGCCCCCATATGGAGCCCTTGATTGAGCTTGCCAACCTGATCAAGGTGGAAATGGGTACTCCCAAGGCGCAGCAGGAAGTCATGCTCCGGGAATTCCACGCCAGGGGCATCCGCATGCTCTCCGAAAAGGTGGAAACGGACGCGGATTTCCGCTGGGCTCTGCGCGCGGGATACGACTATTTTCAAGGCTACTTCTTCGCGCGCCCGGTAGTGATGCAGGGTACCCAAATCCCGGCCGTTAAAATCCACTGTTTGCGGCTGATTCAGGAAGCGCACCGCCCCGAGCTCGATTTCAACCGGCTGACGTCTTTGATCTCTCAAGACGTGGCGTTCTCCTACAAGCTGCTGCGCTATGCCAACTCGGCCCGCTTCGGGCGGCAAAGCAAGATCCACTCCATACGCCGGGCCTTGGTGGTTTTAGGGGAATATGGCATCCGGAAATGGATCGCGATTGCGGCGCTGCACACCATCGCCGAGGACAAGCCCGGTGAGCTGATCACCCAATCCCTGGTGCGCGGCCGATTCTGCGAGCTGTTAGGGCTAGCCACCGGGCAAGGCATCGAAGATCAAGCCTTTCTGGTCGGCCTGTTTTCCATGCTGGACGCGCTTCTGGACCGTCCCCTGGGGGACGCCTTAAAGGAGCTGGGGCTGGCGCCTCCCATTGAATCGGTATTGCGTGGGCAGGCATCGGAAGAAAGCGTCCTGAACAGGATCTACATGCTGGTCCGCCGGTATGAAATGGCGGACTGGAAGGAAGTGGAGCGCCTGGCAGGCGACCTCGGTACCCCCCCTGACTTGGTCGGCGCAGCCTACCGCGAAGCGCTTCCCTGGGCCGATGAAATGGCCAGTGCCTAATGGCGCGCGTTGTGGAGCGGGCTTCAGCTTGCAACGGTGGCTTTAGCCGCCGCTCGAAAGTTCGGGGACTGAAGTCCCCGTAGCGGGCTAAAGCCCGCTCCACCTTCAGATGTACTCGTAAAAACGGCGTTTCAACCTGCCGAACACCAGCAGTCCGATACCGAGCGCTACCGCCGCCGCGATCACCATCTTCTCGATCAGCGCGGCCGGCGGTGGCTTGTGTTCCAGCAGGATGTTGCGCATCGCCAGCACCAGCGCCGCCACGGGGTTGATTTGATAGACGGTCTTGTACTCCTGCGGAATGATATCGAACGAGTAAAACACCGGCACCAGCCAGAACAGCACCACGTTGAACGATTCCACCACGTACTGCGTGTCCCGGATGAATACGCTGACAGCGCTGGATATCAGGGAAATTCCGCATACGAACGCAATGTAAAGAAGCCACAAGGGCAGCAACCAGAGCCAGTAGGGGTTGGGGTAAAAGCCGAAGAAAAACGCCATGACCAGCAGCAGCGCCACCTGGATCGCCAGGTGAATGCAATTGGAAAATACCGCCGCGATCGGAACCACTTCGCGTGGCACGGGTACGCGCTTCACCAACGGGGCATTAGCGACAATCGACGAGGTCCCGCTGAGCCAGGCAGCCGTGAAGAAATTGAAGGGAACCAACCCGCAGAGGACGAAAAGAGGGAAGGAAGGCGGCGTCTGTTTGCCGTAGACGTACCCGAAGATGAAGGTCAGCACTCCCATCATCACCAGGGGGTTGATCAGCGACCACAAGATGCCCAGGCTCATGTTCCGGTAGCGGATCCGGAAATCCTTGAGCACCAGGTTTTCAAGGAGAAAGACGTAGTCTCCTTTCCACTTTCGGCGGGTCATTCGAGCCTCAGTATACAATGAGGCCTGTGACCGGCCGCCGCCTTGCGCCCTTTTGCTCAAAAATGAGAGACTCTGAAGTGTAGGTCAATCACCTTAGGCAGCGGTTAAGAAATGAAAGTTCACAAGACCAACCTCTCGCCTTTGAACGCGGCCGGCGAATCGGGCAGGAAGCCGGTCTCTCGAGCCGGTTCGGATACGGCCGGTGACGATGTTCATCTTTCCGAGCTGGTGAGGAGCCTTCGATCGCTGGCGGCCGATTCTCCGGAACGGCAGGAGCGCATCGAGCAGATCGCGCGAGCCTACGCCAACGGCACTTATAGAGTGGACTCCGAGGCCACGGCCGCCAAAATCATCGACGATCAACTGCGGTATCGCTAAGCCCCGTTCCCGGGTCTTGCCGAGCCACGCGGAAGGCCGCCCAGATCGCGTGATGATCGGAAAAAGGAATTGGCTCGGCGCTCGAGCTGAGCGGTTCCAGTCCGTTCACGAACAGCCAATCCAGATGCTGGCGCAGGATCGGCAGCGTGGTCAACTGGTCCTGGAACGGCGTTTGAAATCCAAACTTTGCCATGGCGCGCCGTACTGTGGACCGGTACCCGCCGCCGTGCGGAATCGGCAGCACATGGTCGATCCAATAAAAGTCGTTGGTATTGAAATCTCCGCCGATCAGCCGCGGACCCGTGAGCTTGGCCGCCTCCTGCATCACCGGATCGAGTTGGCCCAGCCGCTGATCGGGATTGATGCGGGTATCCAGGTGCGCGTTCCAGATGCGAAGCTCGCCTGCCGGAACGCGTAGTTTCACGGCCAGGGCAAACCGGTGGCGTGTGTGGAAATGCAGGTTATAGGGCGTCAGCCACTCAACC
Source organism: Terriglobia bacterium (assembly GCA_020073345.1). Classification (GTDB taxonomy): domain Bacteria; phylum Acidobacteriota; class Terriglobia; order Bryobacterales; family Bryobacteraceae; genus Palsa-187. The sequence goes on along the minus strand of JAIQFI010000001.1, from coordinate 237,918 downwards.
TTGGAGTCCTCAATCGGGAACTTGCTCACTACCGCCAGACCCCGATCGTAAATCTTCGGCCCTTCCGGCGAAAAAGCCACGGAATAGTTCATCCGCTCAGCCAGGCGGCTGGCGATGCTGGGGCCTCCTTCCACATGGGCGACTTCCTGCAGAAGAAGAACATCGGCATTGCGCAGCCGGGGAGCGGCTTCGACGTCATGCAGAACCTTCTCGAAACTCGCCTCGTGCGCCAGGTTCAGCGAGGCAATCGAAATGGTATCGGCCGTGGGCGGGAGACCTTCGAGATTCGGCAGGTTGGGAAGATTCCCGGGAGGGGCGGCCAGGACCAGAACCGCCAGCACCGTCAGGAAACCCAAAGACAGCCAATACTTCACTCTTTCAAAGTACCAGATGTTCCGGTTCTTAACGCTGGCGCAGGCGGGCTAGCCACTCGAGCGTTTTCGTTCGAGGAGAAGGTTGGAGAGTCGGATCGAGCGACGCCAAACCCGGGTACGGCTTCATCCGCGCCTGCGGGAACTCGTAGATCCGCCAGGGTCCGACGCTCTCTCTGAAAGCATAGGCCGGAAGGTGATCCAACGCCCGGCTGGATTCGGGCACAACCGCGATACGGACTCCGTATGCGTCCAGCAGGTCCCGTTGCATGTTGTCACCGAGATAGAACCCAACGGCTAACTTCGCCTGTTCCGTGTAAGTGATGCTGAAGAAATCGTGGCTGGCGAAGCTGGTCAAGGGTAGCGTTGCAACCCAGGGCGACAAATCCGTCGGACTCAGAACCAGATCGCCGGGAGCCGCGTGGGTGCGAAGCCATTCTAAGAGGGGCCGTTCCGAAACGGGGCGGACCGCGGAGAGAAGCCACTCGGTGTCGGCGCGTCTGCCATCCTTCCAAATCTGGCGGTACAGCACGAAGAGGGAAAAACCCGACATCAGAGCCACTCCCGCCATAGCCGCTAGCGCCGGTCTTCGATTTCGCTTCAACAACGGAAGGAGCTGGGTATCCGACGCCAGCCTTCGGACCAGGAGGAGACCGACACAGTACGCATAACCGTTAAACAAGTGGTGCGCGAAGGCGATTCCTGGAACGAAGGCCAGCACGATGGTCGCCAGCAGCCAGTTTTGCAAAACCCGGTCTTCCGGGCGAGGCATGCGGAACCGCATCAAAAGAAGATAGGCCAGAAGGAAGAATGGAATGCCGAAATTCTCCGGAATCCAGAAGGGATACATCGGAGACTGGATGCGCTCACCGACATCTCTCACCCACTCCGAGCGAGTGCTGGCGAATATGTAAGGCGCCAGGCCGAGCAACCCTGCAGCCGTCACGCCCATCCAGGTTTTGATGCGGCCACATTGCCACAGCGGGATCGCCGAGGCCGCAATCATTACGAAGATTTCAAACGGATGGAAAAACGCCGAAAAGAACGCCAGTGCCATCAGGATTCGAGCGTAGCCGCGTCGTCCATCCCGGATGTATCCGGCCAATACCGCCATGAAGAGCAGCACGAAAGCGGTTCCGAGGCTTTGTGTTGGAGAAGCGGCCAATCCCCCTCGGAATAAGCCATCGGCGCTGTTGTATGCGTAGTCGACCAGCCCCGAAAGTCCCAGCGCGAATAGCACCAGCGAGTGAACAAGCCCGCCTGCGGCGAGAACCAGAAGACCCAGCGGAACCGCGCAAGCGGAAGCCAGCAGCGCGTACCCCGGATGTTCGGGGCAGAAGACGCGAACTGCATACACCAGTGCCATGCCCGCCACCATGTACAGCGCCAGGCTGAGGACATGATATGCGGCCAACGGAGGCAGGGGAATCCATCCGGCCACGAGAAAGAGAGGTTGGATGAGCGCCGGCTCGGTAACCCAAGGCGCGTGGTAGTTGGGGATCAGGAAACTTGTGCGTCCAGCGGCGAGCCAGGTGAGATACTGCGGCAAGTCCAGGCTGCGAATGGCCCATGCGGGTTCATAGCCCGGGGGCGGGGCTATAGCGCCGGAGATGATCGCGGCTTGGTGCAGGAAGAAAAGGACCATCCCTAACGCCGCGCCGTAAACCAGCTTCAGGCGGGATTTTCCTTCGGCCTCCAAGGGCTCGTCGAGCGCGATCTCCCGAGGCGCCGTTTCATGACGGGTCATCGTCTTTCTATCGGCTGCCTGGGAAAAACCCTTGAATGGCCCTGGGACGGGATGAGCTTTCGATCTGTTATAAACATTGCATGTTCGAGACCGTGGGCGAGCGCCGCAACGTCCTGAGCGATTGGATGTTCCGCGGGGCGATCGCCTTGGTCTTCGTCCTGGCAGGAGCCGAGAAATTCTCTTCAGACCCGCAGTCGTCATGGGTCAGGTTGTTTCAGCAGATCGGAGTGGGGCAGTGGTTCAGGTATGTAACTGGCGCGGTTGAAGTCCTGGGCGGCGTGTTGGTGATGATGCCATGGACGGTAACGGCGGGTTTGGCGCTTCTTGCCTGTACCATGGCAGCAGCCGCCCTCATCGTGTTGTTCGTGATAGGCCGCCCTGCTGACAGTGTTTTCCCCGGGATCTTTTTCATCGGTCTGGCGGCCTTCTCCTGGAACCGCCGACGACACCGATGACCACGCTGATCAAGTCCCTCTCAGCGACAGGATCTGCTCCGCCGCCGATCCGAATCCTTTTTCATCTACACGCACCGTCTGGCAGCCAGCATCGGCTCCCGCCTGCATATCGTCGTCCGAATCGCCCACCAGAAAAGTCAGCGACGGCGCGACTCCGAACTCCCGCATGGCGCGCGTGATCATACCCGTCGCCGGCTTGCGGCAGGAGCACCGCTCGCCGAGCGAATGCGGACAGAAGTAAATTTTCGAAATGCGAACTCCCCGCGCGCCCAGCTCACGCAGCAGGCGCTGGTTCACCGCAATGAAGTCCTGGACCGTGTAGTAGCCCAGCCCGATGCCCTGCTGGTTGGTCACGATGGCCAGCCTCAACTCCGCCGCCTGAAGCTTCAGCAGACCGTCGATCACTCCTGGCAGGATCTCCACTTTCGCCGGATCGTGGAGGAAAGGCACGTTGCGGATGAGCGTCCCGTCGCGATCGAGCAGCACTAAGCCTCGAGAACCCCGGCTACTGGCGATGTCGGGTGCCCCGTGAGCGCCTAGCACTCCGATGCGTTCCATGATTCTCGAACTGCTCGTCTCGAAGCCCGACTTGACCACCGCGACTTTTCCGCCGTACTCCTTCACGGCGTCGGCTGAGCGCAATGAAGCCTCCGCATAGTCGCCGCCCTTGATATACAGATCCGGCTTCCAGCGCAGCAACAGCGATAGCGGACGGTCCTCTTCCATCAGCGTCACGGCGTCCACCGCCGCCAGGCCCGCCACCACGTACATCCGCTCGCGCTCCGGCACAATGGGGCGCAGCGGGCTCTTATATCGGGAGACTGACGCGTCCGAGTTCACCGCGACGATCAGGCGGTCGCACAGCTCGCGCGCGGCGCCGAGATATTGGACATGGCCCGCGTGCAGCAGATCGAAACTGCCGCAAGTGAAACCGATCCGCCGGCCGCCAGACTTCTCGGCGGCGACCCATTGGTCCATCTGTTCCAGGGAAAGGATTTTTTCGCCGGGGTCCATGTGGTCCTTATGTTAGAGTAAGCCGGAGTGGGGCTTGCCGACATTCTGAAGGGGTTTCCCGGACAGCGAATTCTGGTCCTAGGGGACGTGATTCTGGACTGGTATTGGTGGGGTCAGGCCTCGCGCTTATCGCCCGAAGCGCCCGTGCCCGTGGTTCGCAAGCAGCGCACCACACTCCAGCCGGGCGGGGCGGGGAACACTGCCGCCAATCTGGCGGCCTTGGGCGCACGCGTCAGCCTTTTTGGGGTTACGGGCAAAGACGGACACGCCGATGAGCTGCGGGCCGCGCTGAGCGCCCAGGGCGTCGAAACCGCCGGTCTGATCGCCGATGCCAGCCGTCCCACCACCACCAAGACTCGTGTGATCGCCGCTCATCAGCAAGTGGTTCGTGTCGACGAGGAAGCCAGCCATCCCATTTCAACGGATATCGCGGATGCCGTTCTGAAGGCCGTGAGACAGGATTTGACCAACGCTGGAGCCATCGTGATTTCCGATTACGCCAAGGGGTTCCTCACCGCTCCCCTTCTCGATGCCGTCATCGGCGAGGCGCGCCGCCTCGGAAAACGCGTGTTTGCGGATCCCAAGGGCGCCGATGCGGCTCGCTACCGGGGAGTTTTCCTGCTGAAGCCCAACCGCCTGGAGCTGAGCCTTTTAACCGGACTGCCGGCCGCCACCACCCACGATGAAACCCTGGCCGCCGGAAGCCGCTTGGCCGCGAGCATGCCAGGTATGCATATCCTGGTCACCGAAGGTTCTGAGGGCATGACGCTCTTCGCTGAATCCCAGCCACCCGAGCACTTGGCCTCCACGCCCCGCCAAGTGTTCGACGTCACTGGCGCGGGCGATACCGTCCTGGCCGTGATCGCCATGGCGGTCACAGCGGGCGCTTCCTGGAGCCAGGCCATGCGGCTTGCTTCCGAAGCTGCGGGCATTGCGATCGGCCGGATGGGCAGTGTCGCCGTCAGCCTGAAGGAACTGCAAGCGAATCTTTGAGATTCTTGTCGTCCGCGCGCGACTAAATCAGCATGCCGAGAATAATCCTGCTGCTGGCGCTCGCGTTATCTAGCCTTTCCGCGCAAACCAAATCCAAGGCGTCCCCGCCTCCGCCTCAGGGCACCACCGCCTCTCAAGATGTCCAGATTGAAGCCGAAATCCGGGCGCGGCTCGCTAAATCCAAAATCGGCAAGGATGGGTTCACCGTGCGGGTGCAGGGTGGCGTCGCCTATTGGGAGGGAACCACGGATGTGGTCCAGCACAAGGGCTCCGCGACGCGGATGGCCAAGTCGGCGGGCGCAAAAAAGGTGGTGAACAACATCAAGGTCGGCGAGGCCGCGAAACAAACCGCCGCCGGGAACCTGGAGCAAGGCCGCCGCCGCGTACAGGTGAAGCGGAGCGACCCAAGGTGACCAAGCGCAGCGAGCCGCGCTAGAGGTTTACGCTGCCTCTGCCAGGGGCGGGTAATAGCTGCACCACTTGCCCTTCAGCGAATAACACCATTGGGCGAGCGTGCGCGTGAGTCGCACGTCGATGTGAACGTACTGCTGGTGGTCCGCCCGGCCGATTCCGCGGATAGCCGGAATCCCGCGCGCCACCTCTTCCAGTTGCGCCGCTGTCATTCCCTCCACGCGAACGTCGGCAGCCATCCCCTCGACATGCTCGCTCTTGCCCGCGCCGCCAGCCTGCGCGTTGTGCTGCGGGCACCGGTAGGCCGAATCGATCATCACCGGTTTACCAGCCAGCGCGCGAAACGCCTCCAGCGCATCCACCAGCTCCTGCCGGCAGCCGTTCACGCCGCAGTGGGGACAGGCCAGTTCGGATTCAGAGAAATGCGGTCCAGTCGCGCCCATGCTATTGGACCCCGGCTCGCACAAACAGCAGAGGCGCCAGTGCGATGCCCTGCCCGATCCACGCCTGCGTATTCTTTCCGGCGCCGATGCCGTGGGCCCGTAAGCCGTGCCCGCCGCGGTCAGCAGGGGCGGCCCCCAGCGCGCCACAACGCTCCAGAACGAGTTGGAAGACTGCCGGGTCAGCAAATCGTCGGCCATGCGGTTGGGGATATCGCGCGCTGCCCAGTTTGCTCTGAGCACCCGGCATGGAGACCGGTTTCACCGTAACGGTTACCTGGGCCAGCGCGGGCCATACGGCCAAAAGCAGCGTGGCGACTCGGATTTGGGTCGTTTTTAGTGCCATCCGCTGGAATTGTCGCGGATGTCCCCGCGGCTCCAGCTCGTCAGGATCTGCATGTGGTAGACCTCGAAGGGCATTTCCCGTAACGCAAGTTGGCACGACGCGCATCTAACAGCCAGTGATAAACTCGAAGTGAGTCATGAGTTCACTCTCCCCCAGACTGCAGGTAAGGGTCCAGCAGAAGCAGATCCTTACGCCCGGGCTGGTGCAGATGGTCAGCCTGCTGCAACTGAACCGTCTGGAACTGAAGGACATGATTCAGGCGGAAATCTCCCAGAACCCCGTTCTTGAAGAATCCGGCGAGGGCGGCGAAGAACTGACTCCCGAAGAATTGCAGCCGCTGCTCGAGGCCGAGCGCATGGCCGATCCCGCCGACCAATCCATCCTCGATGTAACCTCCGGTCCGGTGGAAGTGGACGTGTCGGATGGCGCCTACACCACCGAAGGTGTCGATTCAGCCAACGTCCCTGTTGTCGAACATGCGGAAGTCGAAGCTCCGGCGAGCCCCGCCGCCGACGCGGCCGCTAACACCACGGCTCCTGAAACCGCCGAGGCGCCCGCGCCAGCCGACCCCTTCGACGAAATCGACTTCGGTTCCTACTTCGACGACTATCTCGATCCTGGTTACAAGAGCCCCGCTTCCGAAAACGTCGACAAACCGTCTTTTGAAACCTTCCTCTCCTCGCCCGTCACCCTGTCCGACCACCTGCATTCGCAACTTTCCCTGATCGCCCTTAGCGAAGAAGTTCGGGACGCCGCGGACGGCGTGGTCGGCAACCTGGACGAAAACGGTTATCTCCTGTCGAGCCCCGAAGAGATGGCGGCTGAAGGCGGTCACAAGCTGGAGGAGGTCAAGGAAGCCATTCACGTGGTGCAAACGCTCGACCCCGCGGGTGTGGCTGCATCCGACCTTCGCGAGTGCCTCCTGCTGCAGCTCGAAAGCCGCGGCGCCAAGGACGGCGTGGCGTGGCAAGTCGTGTTCGATCACCTGAAACTGGTGGAAACCCGGCAACCCAAGGAGCTGGCCCGGCTGCTCAAGCGCCCGATGGAACACATTCAGATCGCGCTCGACGTGATCAAGCACCTGGATCCCCGGCCGGGCCTGCGTTATTCGGGCCCGGGAGCGCGCCAGGTGGAGCCGGACGTCTACATCTCCAAGGACGGCGAGGATTATCTCATCCAGATCAGCGACGACGATGTTCCGCAGCTTCGACTGAATCCGCAATACCGCCGCATGCTCGATCGCGAGCAGGAGCCTAACCGGGAAGTCCGAAGTTATATAAAAGAACGCTACGCCTCGGCCATCCAACTCATGAAGAATATCGAGCAGCGCAAGCAGACCATTCTCAAAGTCTGCCAGTCGGTGGTGCGCCGCCAGATGGATTTCCTGGAGTTCGGGATCGATCAACTGAAGCCCATGATGATCAAGGAAATCGCCGAGGAGATTGGCGTGCATCCTTCCACGGTGAGCCGCGCCGTTTCCAACAAATATGCGCACACTCCCCAGGGCGTTTTTGAGCTGCGGTACTTTTTCTCCGAGGCCGTACAGGGCCCTGGCGGCGGCGCCACGCCGCTGCTGATTCTGAAGCGTAGAGTCAAGAAGATGATTGAGGAGGAAGATCCCATGCATCCGCTGACTGACGAACAGATCACCGAGCGCCTGCAGGGGGAGGGAATCGAAGTCACTCGCCGTACCGTCGCCAAGTACCGCGAGGACATGCGCATTCCGTCTACTCATCAGCGCCGGGTGCGTTCCTAAGGACCGTTAAATGTATGAGAGTCACTTACAAGGGAATGCCCCATGCATTGCCTGTCAAGATCCAGCAGAAGCTGGATGGCAAGTTCGCCAAGCTAGCCAAGCTTCTGGACGGGCGAGGCGAGCGCGAGGCTCACGTGATCGTGACCCAGGAACGGCGCATGTGCTGCGCGGAAGTCACGCTGCAATTTCACGATCACAAGCTGGTGGGCCATGGCTCGGATATCGACCTGTTCACCGCCCTTTCCGCGGCGCTCGCGAAGCTGGACAGTCAGGCTGTGAAGCAGCGGACGAAGTGGCGCGCGACACATCGGCACAAGGGCGAGGGGCGGTCCGCTGAATCTCCGGGCGAAGCCAGCGCTGGGCCCGGCGGCGAGACCCTCGCGAAACGAGTTTTCAGGGTGAATGGGGTGGGGCGGCGCAAACCCATGACGCTCGATGAGGCTCTGTTGGAAATGGACCAGAATCGCGACTACCTTGTGTATCGCGATGCCGATCGCGATTCCGAACGCGAGGGCCTCTGCGTGCTGGTGCGCCGGCGCGACGGACACTTCGACCTGATCGAATCCTGATTCTGCACAATGCCGGAACCCTCTCCGCGACCCCCGCGCCCGGTCGATAAAACCGAGCTGGTGATCATCACCGGTCTGAGCGGGTCCGGTAAAGGTACGGTGCTCAAGGCCCTGGAAGATCTGGGCTACTATTCGGTGGACAACCTGCCCATCGACCTGATTCCGAAATTCGCCGAGCTGGTCAAAAACGCCACGAACATCCGGCGGGCTGCTATGGTTGTGGATATCCGCGAGGGCACCGCGCTCGAGAAGTTTCCCAAGCTGTTCAATCGCATCCGCCGGCTGGTGCCCACCCGGCTGGTTTTCCTCGACGCCGACGACTCCGCCCTGATCCGCCGCTTCAGCGAAACGCGCCGTCCCCACCCCCTGGGGACGGGTCAAAGCGTGGCGGCCAGCATCCTCCGGGAGCGCGAGCGCCTGAAGCCCATCCGCGCTCTGGCCGAGCCCATTATCAACACCAGCAAGTTCAATGTGCACGAGCTGCGCGAGACCATTCACTCCACCTTTGGCGGCCAGCGTCCCGGGCCGTCCGGCATCCTGGTGCACATCATCAGCTTCGGGTATCGTCACGGAGTGCCGGCTGACAGCGACCTGATATTCGATGTTCGCTTCCTGCCCAATCCGAACTACATTCCGGCATTCAAGAAACTGACCGGCAAGAACCCCAGCGTGGCGCGCTACATCCGCTCATTCCCTCAAACCCAGGAGTTCATCGAGCGCATCTCCGAGCTGCTGATCTACCTTTTGCCGCATTACATCGAAGAAGGCAAGAGCTATCTCACCATCTCGTTCGGCTGTACCGGCGGGCACCATCGCAGCGTGATGATCGCCCACGAGCTTCGCAAGCGGCTCACCCAGGCCGGATATCGCGTCAAGGAAACCCATCGCGACGTGACCAAATGATGCAAGGGTCGGGCCAACGCGAGTGGCTCGAAACCAACGGCACCGGCGCGTTCGCCATGGGCACCGTCGCCGGACTCAATACCAGGCGGTATCACGCCCTACTGGTCGCGTCGCTGAAGCCTCCCACCGAACGCTACGCTCTGCTTTCGCGCTTCGAAGAAGAAGTTGTGGCTGGCGACCGGACCTTTGCGCTCGGCAGTTGCCAGTATCCCGGCAAGCTGGTGAGTGACGGCCTCGAGTTTCTGGAAGGTTTTCGCACGGACCCCTGCGCCACGTGGGGCTACGATCTCGCTGGCGTCAAATTCGAGCGGCAGATATTCTTGGTCCCTGGCAGGCAGGCAGTCGTGGTTCGCTATCGCTGTGACCACGCCGCGATGCTCCGGATCCGGCCCTTTCTGGCTTACCGCGACTATCACTCGCTCAGGCATGCCGATTCGTCCCCCTATGCAGGTTTGCCGCCGCTCGAATTCCGCTCTGCAGGCGCGTTCACCCAAGATCCGCGCTGGTATCTCAACATCGAGTATCTGGCCGAGCTCGACCGCGGACTCGATTTCCGCGAGGATCTGTTCACACCCGGCGTCCTGACGATGGATTTACGGCCCGGGGAATGGACTCCCGTGTGCGCTTCGATCGATCAGACCGATGCGATTGAGCCGCCTGGAAAACGCGATCCCTTCATCGTCCGCCGCGCCGACGGCAAGCCCACCATCATCGCCGGCTATCCCTGGTTCACCGACTGGGGCCGCGATACCATGATCAGCCTGCCGGGACTGTTGATCGCACCCGGGCGTCTCGATGAAGCACGCCAGATCATCGAAGGCTTTCTCCAATTCCGCAATCAAGGAATAATCCCCAATCGTTTTCCTGACGCCGGCGAGACGCCCGAGTACAACACAGCCGACGCAACCCTGTGGATGTTCCAGGCCGTCCGCGCGTTGCTTAATGCCAGCGGTGACAAAGTGTTTCTTCGCGACGTGTTCTACCCGGCCGCGAAGGAGATCATCGATTGGCACCGGCGTGGCACCTGGTTCGATATCAAAGTCGATCTCTTGGACCATCTATTGGCTGCGGGTTCGCAAAACACGCAGCTCACGTGGATGGATGCCAAAGTCGGCGACTGGATCGTTACGCCCCGTCACGGCAAACCGGTGGAAATCAACGCACTCTGGCACGGCGCGTTGTGTCTCATGGCCAAATGGGGAAAGATACTGGACGATCCCGCCGCGGAGGGCTACCGCGCCGAGGCCGATCACGTCCGCGACAGTTTTCGAGCGGCCTTCTGGAATCCCCAGCGTGAGTGCTTGTACGATGTATTGGGTCCTGAAGGCCCGGTCGCCAAGCTTCGCCCGAACCAGATCTTCGCGGTCAGTCTGCCCTTCGGGCTCCTGCAAGGTGATCAGCAGCAAGGGGTCGTCCGGATCGTCGAGCGTGAGCTGCTGACGTCCGTAGGCCTTCGCACACTGGAGTGTTCCGATCCCGGTTACAAGCCCCATTACCAGGGTTCTCCGGTCGAGCGCGACGGAGCTTACCATCAAGGCACGGTTTGGCCCTGGCTGCTAGGCCCGTTTATCGACGCCTATTTGGCAGCCTTCGGAAAAACAGAGGCGAATCTTGCGTACTGCCGGGATCTGGTTGCGAAGCTGGAGGCCGAAGCGGCCCAAACCGGCTGCGTCGGCTCTATCGCCGAGATCTATGACGCGGAAGAACCTCGGTATCCGCGTGGTTGCCCGGCGCAGGCCTGGAGTGTGGCGGAAGTCGCGCGAGTAAAAGCGGATTACGGCTGGGGTCCTTGAACCGCGCATTCCAGGCACCGGGTAGCCAACGGCGTCTCGGCCAGCACGTCGTCCTCGATACGCCCGCCGCAGCGCGTGCACCTTCCATAGGTGCCCATATCGAGCCTCATGAGGGCCTCGGACACGTTCTCGAAATGCGTGAACTCGTGGCGGCTCACCTCGAAACACTGGACGGTCACCTTCCCGTCCAAGCCGCCGTTCAGCGGTACCACGTGGGTGCTCGGCGCTCTCCTAAGGGCGAGCATTTCCACGGCCTGAGACAGATGCACCAACAGGCGTTTTCGAGGCGTGCTTTGACTGCGGAGAGCCACCGAGCCCAGTATCACTGCCTTCACCCGTGGAGAGGAACTAGGTCGAACCCTAGGCTGCGGCGATCCCGTGATCGATGGCGTAACGAGTCAATCCGGCAGGCGTGTGGATGTCCAGCTCGCTCATAATGCGAGTCTTGTGGAATTCCACGGTTTTCACTGAAATCTTGAGAAGCTCGGCGATTTCCTTGTTTTGGTAGCCCTCCGCCACCAGCCGCAGGATTTCTAATTGCCGCAGTGTGAGCCGCTTTGTGTCCTTGGATACCGCCGGCGTCCCAGCGTTGACCAGCGGAGTCACGTACGTGCGTCCCTCCAGCACCTGCTTGATCGCGGTGAGCAGTTCGGCCGCCGCGGCGCGTTTTGAGACGTAGCCTCGTGCGCCTACCCGGAATGCCTCGCTGACGTATGCCTGTTCGGTGTGCACGGACAAAACGATGAACTTGGCGGATGGGACGGTCTTGCTGATGACCTGAGCAGCCGCGAGGCCGTTCATTTCCGGCATGGAGATGTCCATTACGATGATGTCCGGCCGAAGTTGTTGCGCCGCGAGAACCAGGGCCTTGCCATCGGCCACGGTTCCTACCACTTCGTACTTGTGTTCGAGGAGACGGCAAACGCCCTCGAGAAACAGCGGATGATCGTCCGCCAGTAGAACTCTGGCCCGGCGCGTCAAGTGGCCTTTCGCATGGTGGACTGCACAATCGAGTAGTGCACCTAGGATTCTAGCGCTTTCCCGCCCGGTTTCCCGGGATGGGCACGCGGACGGCGATTTTGACCCCAGCCCCGGGCGTCGTTTTCACGGAAAAGACGCCTCCGGCCTGCCTAACCCGTTCCTCCATGCTGATCAGCCCCAGCCCGCGCTTTTTGGACCGCGCCGGGTCGAATCCGCGGCCGGAATCCTTGACGGTCAGGATGATTTCACCATTCTTGCCAGCGACGGAAACGGTCGCCCGGCGTGCCCCGGAATGCTTGGCAACGTTGCGCAACGCTTCCTGGACCACGCGGTAGATGGTCAACCCCAGGCGAGGGGGGATGGCGCGGGGCAGGTTCCGCTCCGTACAGCGCATGTCAATGCCGTTTTGTTTACCGAAATCCGCACAATACGACTTCAGCGCCACGGACAACCCCAGATGATCGAGAGAAGAAGGATGCAACTGGTAGGCGGTTTGCTCGACGTCGCGCAGAATCCCGCGCAGGCGGCGGCACAAGAGCCCCATTTCGTTGCGCAGGCTGCCGTCATCCCGCCGTTCCGCGCGCAGAGTCCTCTCCGCTTCCAGATTCAGCGTGGCCAGCTTCTGACTGATGTCGTCATGAAGCTCTCGCGCGACGTGCGCGCGTTCCTCTTCCTGCGCGGTGACCAAGCCCCCGGCCAGTGCTTGCAATTCCGCTTGGCTTTGACGGAGCGCGGTTTCGCCGGCTTGGAGCGCGGCCTCCATTTCTCGGCGCTCGGTGACATCCGTCCCGATGCGGACCACGTGGTGGGGATGCCCGGCGGCGTGAGGCATGGCCGCGATGTTCCAGGAGATCAATCGTGTCGCTCCGTCTTTCGCGACCCAGTGATTTTCATGCTGGAGCGAAGCCCGCCCGCGCATCAGATGCCGGTAGATGGTTCGCTCCGCCTCGATTTCCTCCTTAGGGATCAGGGGACTGTCCCAGATGACTTTGCCGGCCAGTTCCTCCAGTTTGCACCCGCTGACAATCTGACAAGCACGATTGAAGGACGTCACGCGGCCGTCCGAGTCGGTCACCATCACCAAAGCTCCGGACGATTCCATGACCGCTTCGGAGAAGCTGTTCTTTTCACGCAAAGCCCCCTGTGTCATCTTGAGATCGTGAATGTCGATGAAAATCATCAGCACGCCGTCGATTCGGTTGTCGGCCGTCCGGTACGGCCGCAGACGCATCGAGTACCAGCGGCCGTCGCGATCCTGAGTCTCCAGTTCCTTCTGGCTCACTTTCTCCATCACCTCTGCGATCAACCCGTCCGCGTCGGGGATCTTCACGTTCGGCCGGATGTGATTGATGAGCCGGCCGATGTCGGCCGGGAGCAGGTTCAGAAGCTTCTCGGCCGGCGCCGTGAACCTTCGGATGCGGCGGTCCTTGCCCAGCATGACTACCGGAATGTTGAGCCCGCTCAGCAGGTTGGTCCAGTCGTCGCTGAGCTGGCTCAGTTCCTGGTTGCGATTCTGAAGCTGTTCATTGATGGTCGCCAGCTCTTCGTTGCTGGATTGCAACTCTTCCTGTGCGGTCTCCAGTTCCTCGTTCGTGCTTTGCAGTTCCTCGTTGCTCGAGAGGACTTCCTCGTTGGCGGATTTCAGCTCTTCGTTGGTGGCTTCATGCTCTTCGATGATGGATTGCAGGTGTCCCTTGGTGGTCTGCAATTCCCGCTGGAGCCGGGTCACTTCCAGCCCGCCGTTGCGGGGGGATTTTGTTTTGGAGGCCGGCGTCGCCGATTCTTCTGAATCCGGGACGCGGCTCTCGTGAAACAGCACCAGGAAGAATCGCTCCTCCGTATGTGCCTTGAAGGGCACCACTTCCAGGTTCACTTCGTTCAGTTGGCCGTTCCGCTTGATGAGGATGCCTTCTTTGTGGACGGGAACGTCCTGCTTTGCCGCCCGGTGAATGGCGGTTCGCAGCTCCACCGCGAACTCCGGCCGGACCATGTTGAGCAGGCTGAGGCTTGCCTGGCCCGGTGAAGGCGCGAGATACGGCGCCACATTCCCTCGAAAGTTCAGGATCTGGAGATCGCTGCCCGCCACCAGGCCCGCGGGCGCGTAGTGGTCCATCACGATGCGGTCCGCTTCCTTCTGAGGATCGAACCGCGTGGGCCCATCCGTTTCTGAGGTTTCCGCGGGTGGGTGCTTGGGGTGCGCCGCGGGCATATCCAAAGCCGTGCGACTGCCGGAAGACTTTTTCGAATAGATTTTGTGTTTTCGTCCCACGGGTGTGAACAACTCCGAAAAACCGCTGATGGATTCGGACTTTCCCAACATCAGGAATCCATGCGGCTTCAGTGCGTAGTGCAGGAACGTCATGACCTTCTTCTGAAGCACCGGCTCCATGTAGATCAGTACATTCCGGCAGGTCAAGAGGTCCAGCCGCGAATAAGGAGGATCCTTGGTCAGATCCTGGCGCGCAAAAATGCACATTTCCCGAACCCGCTTGATGATCTGGTACCCACCGTCGGCGCTGACGAAGAATTCGCGCGTGCGCGCCGCCGAGACGGTCGACATGGCGCTTTCAGAATAGATTCCCGCCCGGGCGGTCTCGAGGACGGCCTCGCTGACGTCTGTCCCGAAGATTTGAATCGGTACGGAACTTTTGTGTTGCTGCAAATACTCCAGCACCGTGATGGCGATCGAGTACACCTCCTCGCCCGTGGAACAGCCCGCCACCCAGACGCGCAGCGGTTCGCCGGGTGCCTTGCCGCGAAAGATCCTGGGCAAGACGGTGTCCTTCAGCGCGCGGAAGGCATCCGGCTCGCGAAAAAAACTGGTGACGTGGATCAGCAGGTCCTCGCACAGGGCCATGATCTCGGTCCGATTTTCATGAAGGTGCTTGAGATACTGGCGGAGGCTCGAAATCTTGTGCAGCACCATGCGGCGGGCGATCCGCCGGTTGATGGTGGAGCGCTTGTAGTTGGTGAAGTCGACGTCGGTGGCATTGCGCAGGAGTGCGAAGATCTTGAGCAGGTCTTCGCTACGCTGGCCCCGGCCACCCCCCGGCGCCGCATGATCCGGCGTGCCCAGGTAGGGATGCAGACTGATGCGCCGGATCTCCCGGGCGATGCCTTCCGGCGGCAGGATGAAATCCACGCATCCGGCGGCAATCGCGCTGCGCGGCATGCCATCGTATTTCGCAGATCTTGAATCTTGGGCGAAGGTGATTCCTCCCGCCGCTTTGATCGCTGCCAGTCCGAGTGTTCCGTCGGAGGCGACTCCGGAAAGGATGACTCCAATCGCCCTGCTGCCTTCGTTTTCGGCCAGCGAGTGAAAGAAAGAGTCGACCGGCATGTGCCTGGGGTCTTGCCTTTTTCGCGCCAGCAGATGGAGAACCCCGTGGCGAATTCCCAGGGCTTTGTTGGGCGGGATTACATACACGTGATCGGGTTGGACGGCGACGCCTTCGGTGACCTCTGTCACGGGCATGCGGGTGGCATGGGAGAGCAACCTGGTGAGCAGGCTCTCGTGCTCCGGGTCCAGGTGCTGGACCAGCACAAAGGCCATGCCGGTTCTCGCGGGCAGCGCCTGCAACAGGCTCCGGAATGCTTCCAGGCCCCCGGCCGACGCTCCCACTCCGACGATGGGAAAAGTTCGCTGGGACGCAGCGGGCGTCTTTTTCAGGGCCATGTGTCGCTATTCAGTCAACGTTATCAGAGTTCAGATGCGATGGAAGCTCTTCAGAATATCGCGGGTCGAGTAGCGCAGCGCGATGGGACGCCCGTGCGGGCAGCTCATGGGACAGGAAGTCGCCGCGAGGCTCCGCAGCAGCCAGTCGATTTTGGCCGGCTCCAGCCGCATGTTGATCTTGATGGCGGCGCGGCAGGCAATGGAGGCAGCCATGGCGCGGCGAACATCATCGAGCGAGGCGCCGCGCAGTTCCCGCTCTGAAATTTCCAGGATTTCAAACAGCACTTTTTCGATCTCCGGCGCGGGAATACCGGCCGGCGCTGCTTTCACCGCGACCGTGCGGTTGCCGAACGGCTCGGTCTCGAATCCCAGCGCGTCCAGTTCCTCGGCGATGCGCGCGTATTCGATCTGCTGCGCGGCGCTCAGGCCGATCACCAGGGGCACCAGCAGCCGCTGGCTCTCGGTCCCGCCGCTGGCGCGCTGGGCTAACACTTGTTCGAACAGAATCCGTTCATGGGCTACGTGCTGGTCGATGATCCACAACCCGTCGCGTCCCGCGGCGATGATGAAGCTGTCATGGATCTGTCCCAGCGGGCGGAGGTCGCTCAGCGCATCCAGACTTTCGGGACTCAGAGGTTCAGCGTCCGGGAAGAGCGGCCCATGCGTGTCGGGCATGGCCAGTTTCTGTGTTGGCGGGGCCGGTTCAAACTCGAATCTAGGCTCGGGCGAAACGGGACGCCGCAAAATGAATTCCGGCAACACGGCAGTATCCGTACTTGCCGCCGCCGCGCTGAAGGAGGGAAAGTTCATACTCTCGATTCGCTGGCTGAACTCCGAGAACGGCAGCCCGGCTCCAGGCTGCGGAGGCGTGGGGGCTGGGATATTCGACGCCGGCCGCTGGGCCATGAGGATATCGCGAATGGTATCGCGGACGAAATCATGGACCACCGATCCGTGCCGGAACCGCACTTCGGTCTTGGACGGATGCACGTTGACGTCGACTTCTTCGGCGTCGCAATCCAGAAACAGCAGCGCGAAGGGATAACAAGCCGGCGGCATCAGATTGTGATACGCGGCCGAAATCGCATGCAGCAGCAGGCGGTCGCGAATCAGGCGGCCGTTGACGAACAAGTAGATCGAGTTGCGGTTGTATTTCTGAACCTGCGGACCGCTGACGAATCCCCGCAGCCGGAATCGCCGAGTGAACTGCGGCTCTTCTGGCTCGGTCGGCATATTCAGGTCCCGGTTGCGATCGCCCAGATCCACCAGATCGTCAAGAATCTGGCTGCCGAACACCTGAAACACGCGTTCGCGGAGTGTCGCCACCGGAGTGACGCTGAGCAGCTCGGCATTGTTGTGCCGCAGCACGAATGTCTTACCGGGATGCGCCAGGCTATAGTGCGTGACCAGCGAGGCGATGTGGGCGATTTCGGTCTGCTCGGACCGCAGGAACTTCTTGCGCGCCGGAACGTTGAAGAACAGATCGCGAATGGTGATGACGGTACCGGCTCCCAGCGCCGCTTCGTCGCACCGCAGCAGTTTTCCGCCGGCGAATTCGACCGCCGTTCCGGATTGCTCCTCGGGCGAACGGGTTTCGAGCAGCAACCGCGACACCGAAGCGATGGAGGGCAGCGCTTCACCGCGAAATCCCAGCGTGGCGATCGAGAGCAGATCCTTCACGTCGGCCAGCTTGCTGGTGGCGTGGCGCTCGAAGGCCAGCAGCGCATCGTCGCGGAGCATTCCGGAGCCATCGTCGGCCAGGCGGATCAGCCTTCGCCCGCCGGCTTCGACCTCAATGCGAAATTCGCTCGCCCCGGCATCCAGTGAGTTTTCGAGCAGCTCCTTGACCACGCTGGCTGGCCGCTCCACGACCTCTCCGGCCGCGATTTTGTTCGCGACGGTGTCGGACAGGATACGGATGCGGCCCATACCGGCATTATGGCACCCGGCCTCACGGCTTGACGCCGGTCGCTCGCGGGTGTAAACTCCCGAGCAGTTTCGAAAGGGGATGGGTGATCGTCGATCCATTTCCGGGTTAGGCGTTATTCTCGGCTAAGGGGGTTGGTCATGAGGTTTTTGTCTCTTTCCGTCTGCTGTCTGGTGCTGGCCGTGAGCGCGCTCGCGCAGAGCGACCGCGGAACCATTACGGGAACCGTTTCCGATCCGGCAGGTGCTGTGGTTGCCAGTGCGCCCATTCAAGCCAGAAACGTTGAGACCGGCGCCTTGTACGAAGCCGCGGCGTCGACCACCGGCAACTACGCGCTGCTCCAGTTGCCGGTGGGCAACTACGAACTGACGGTCGTTGTCCAGGGATTCAAGAAGTATGTCCGCACGGGCCTGCAGGTGGGCGTTGCACAAACCCTGCGCGTCGACGTCCCGCTTGAGGTCGGGGCGACCTCGGAGGCGGTCACCGTCACGGAAGCGGCTCCGCTCTTGAAGACGGAAAGCGGAGAGCTCAGCCACACCGTCAACGTAGGCCAGTTGAAAGAGCTTCCTCTATTCGTCGTCACCGCGGGACTTCGCAACCCGTACCGCATCATGGACATGATTCCGGGCACCGTATCGGCGAGCGACATCCGCGTCAACGGCGCTCCGTCTAACTCGGCCAACTACCGGATTGAAGGGCAGGATGCGTCCAATGCCCAGTTGCCCAGTTTCCCCACGCAGAACCAGCCCAGCGTCGATGCCATCCAGGAAGTGGCCGTCCAGACCTCCAATTTTGCCGCCGAATACGGGCAAGTGGGCGGCGGGGTCTTGAACATCACCATGAGGTCGGGCACCAATCAGTTCCATGGCAGCGTCTACGAGTATTTGGTCAACGAAGCGCTGAACGCGGGCCAGCCCTACACCGACAACGGAAACGGGAAGCTCCTCAGGCCGGTCACCCGTCGAAACGACTATGGCTACACTATCGGTGGCCCGGTGTGGATTCCCAAAATCTACAACGGCCGCGATAAGACTTTCTTCTTTATCAGCTGGGAACAGTACAAGGTAACCCAAACCAACGCCAACGATCCCAAGACCGTTCCGACTGCGGCCTATCGCCTGGGCGATTTCAGCGCGGCGATTCTGCCCAACGCGCGAACGGTTGGAGTGGATCCCTTGAACCGGACCATGCTCCAGGGGATGATCTACGATCCCCTTTCGTTCCATACCGATGCCGCTACGGGCAAGGTTTACCGGGATCAGTTCGTGGGCAACAAGATCGATCCCACACGGTTCGATCCCGTTTCGGTGAAGCTCCAGAATCTGTTCCCGGCGCCGATCGGAGCCAACTCAGGTGCTCTTATCAACAACTTCATCAATCCGTATCCCAGTTCGGACAAACGTTACGTCCCGTCGATTAAGGTCGACCAAGCGATTGGATCCAAGGCGAAGCTCACGTTCTTCTGGCAGCGCTCCGGCCAGGATACGATCGGCGGAACAGGGCTTCAGCAGGGGGATGGTTTGCCCGGCCACCTGACAACTTCGCTCGCCTCTTTCGTCAAGTCTCCGCTGTACCGGCTGAACTTCGACTACACTCTCACGCCGACCATGTTGCTGCACTTGGGCGCAGGCTACCGTAAGACGTCTTTCGGAACTCCGTCCCTGACTGCGGACGGGCAGACCGTCTCCACGGGCGCGCCCTTCGATGCCGAGAAGGAACTCGGCTTGAAAGGCGGCCTGCTCCACCTGTTGCTTCCGCGCATTGCATCTCTGTCGGACCCTTTGTTGGGCGGCATGAAGGATTTCGGCGAGACCACTCCGGCAGTTTACCCGGTTACCCAGACTCCCACGTTTGTGGCCTATCTGACATCGGTCAAAAACAATCACACGTTTAAGTACGGGGCGGAATTCAAGACTGAGGGCTCGATAGCCCCGGCCATCGGCAACGACGGCACGTACACGTTCGCCGCCGACCAGACTGGCCAGCCGTTCCAGCAGACTGCCGTGGGCGGAGCCAATGTTGGTTTGGGGTACGCCAGCTTCCTTTTGGGTCAAGTCAAGTCGATCGCTATGTCGGGACCAACCGATCCCCGGCTGGGCAAGAAACAACTCGGCCTATATGCCCAGGACACCTGGAAAATAACGCGTAAACTCACGCTGGATTATGGTCTCCGCTATGACTACTCGACGTACTTACAGGAGCAGTATGGGCGCGCGCCGGGTTTTTCGTCCACCGCCATCAATCCGAAGGCGGGCATCCCGGGCGCCGCAATTTACGACGGGAACGGACCGCTTCGGTGCAACTGCAACATTTCTCATAACTACCCGTTTGCTTTTGGTCCACGGCTCGGGGTCGCCTATCAAATCATTTCCAAAACAGTCCTTCGCGCCGGCTTTGGCATTGTCTACAACGGCACCGAACAGAACAACGGAGCTGCCGCTACGGTTGCCAATGCGTCGGGTTCCGGAACCGCCCCTATCTTTGGCAATGCCCTGACGACATTGTCGACGGGCTACCTAAGTCAATTTAATCCTCGGGCTTGGCCGAGCTACGATCCTGCTTTTTTCCCCACTAGTTTCCCGACCCCAGGCCCTGGCCCCACTAGTTACGACCCTAATGCAGGGCGGCCGGCGAGACAGTATCAATGGAGTATCGGGCTCCAACGCGAGATCACCAAGGACTTCGTGGTGGAGGCCACCTACGTGGGCAATCGCGGGATCTGGTGGCAGGCCCCTGGAATGATCGATTACAACGCGGTGTCCTACGCGCGCCTGAACGCGCGTGGCCTTGATCCGATTAATAACCTGGCGGACCGGACGCTGTTGGCGTCTTCCTTGAGTTCGGCGGCATCGGTGGCCCGCGGATTCAACACCCCGCCGTACGCTGGCTTCAATCTATCCCAGACAGTATTTCAGTCCCTGCGGCCCTTCCCGCAGTTCACTACGATACCGATCGCTTATGACCCGCTCGGCAAGACCTGGTATGACTCACTACAAGTGAAAGGCGACAAGCGGTTCTCCCACGGACTGAGTTTCAGCACCGCATTTACCTGGGAGAAGAATCTAATCATGGGAGCGGATCGCGAACCCAATTTTGGTACCGCTTCGAGTGGGTCGCTCAACGATATTTTCAACCGGCCGAACGGCAAGTACATCTCGTCCACAGACCAGCCGCTCGTGCTGGTGTTCTCGTTTAGTTACGTTACGCCGAAGGCGCCCGGAAACAAGATTTTAGGGGCGGTCACCCGCGATTGGACTTTGGGGATGTTCGTCGCCTACCGCAGCGGTCAGCCGTATCTGGCTCCCAGCGCCCAGGGCATAGCCGGCAATCCGCCGCTGGCGAGCATCCTGGGTCAGAGCACCTTCGCCAACCGCGTGCCTGATGTGCCACTATTCACCGTGGACCAGAATTGCCATTGTTACGACCCGCGGAACACCTTCATTCTGAATCCGAAAGCCTGGGCCGAGCCCGCTCCCGGCACGTTTGGAACTGCGGCCGCGTACTACACCGATTACCGGCAGCAGCGCCGTCCTCAGGAGAATCTGAATATCGGGCGGACCTTCCGGTTTGCCGAGAGAATCAGCTTCAGTATTCGCGGTGAATTCAGCAACATCTTCAACCGCGCTTTCATCGCCAGCGTAGGCACGGGCGCGGCGGCCGTCGGGGGCACTCCTACGATCCTCAACCTGACGAATGCGACTACTAGTGTCCAGGTTCGCAATCCGAACGGCACCACTGCTTCAGGCTTCGGGGCCCTGTTGAACCTGGCGCCCATCGCCCCGCGGCAAGGCAACATCGTGGCTCGCATCACGTTTTAAGCGCAGGGTTTTGCGTTCAAAAAGAGCGTTTAGCCGCTCCTGACATCATTGCACCCGCCTCAACTGCTTGACGCCGGTCGCTTACGGGTGTAGAGTAACTTCCCAGTGGTCGATGCGGAAGTGGGTCATTCCGCTTTCGCGCTTTAAGGGGGTTGGTCATGAGGTTACTGTCTCTTTCTGTTTGCTGTCTCGTGCTTGGCGTCTGCGCGTTCGCCCAGAGCGATCGCGGAACGATCACTGGAACTGTATCCGATCCGGCGGGAGCCGTGGTCGCCAATGCGCCGATTCAGGCTAAGAACGTGGAAACCGGAGTGGCGTATGAGGGCGCAACGTCGACTACGGGAAACTACACGCTGGTGCAGCTACCGGTCGGTAGCTACCAGGTCACGGTCACCGTACCCGGTTTTAAGAAATACACCCGCTCGGGCCTTACGGTGCAGGTCGCGCAAACTTTGCGAATCGACGTCACTTTGGAAGTGGGGGCCACTTCCGATTCCGTAACCGTCACCGAAGCGGCCACGCTGCTCAAGACTGAAAGCGGCGAGTTGAGTCACAACGTAGCCGCCAAGACCTTGGATGAGCTCCCGGTATTGGGGATCGGGGGCACGCTCTCCGGAAGCGCGGGCATTCGCAACCCGTACTCCGCGGTGCAATTGATCCCCGGAACGACGTTCGTTCCTAATGCTCTGGTACGCATTAACGGCACCCCCGGCAACTCGCAATCCTTCCGGATCGAGGGCCAGGATGCATCCAACACCGGTACACCCGGAGTTCCCGCGCAGACCCAGCCCAGCGTGGATGCGATTCAGGAGTTCGCGATTCAGACCAGTAATTTCGCGGCTGAATATGGCCAGGTGGGCGGCGGCGTCTTCAACGTCACGATGAAGTCCGGCACCAACCAGTTCCACGGGACGGCTTACGATTACTTCGTCAACGAAGTTTTCAACGCGGGGAATCCGTACACCAATAGTCCCACCGGTAATCCCCGCCCCCGCGCGCGCAGGAACGATTATGGGTTTACCGTGGGCGGTCCGGTTTGGATTCCCAAGGTGTACAACGGCCGGGATAAGACGTTCTTCTTCTTCAGCTTCGAGCAATTCCGGGAGACCACTGAGGTCAACAACCAGTTTCAAACCATTCCTATCGCAGCGTATCGCACCGGTGATTTTACTTGCGCCATTCCAGCCAATTGCAGTCCTGGGGCAATTACTCACGTCATCTGTCCATCACCGAGCTGCCCTAACGGGGATCCTCTCCAGCGCCAGGTGCTCGAAGGCCAGATATTCGACCCCAAAACCGTGCAGCTGGTCAACGGCGTGCAGGTTCGGGACCAGTTCCCGAATAACAAGATTCCTATCGACCGCTTCGATCCGGTCGCCGCGAAAATTCAGGCGCTGTTTCCGGGGCCTAGCGGGCCCACGCCCAACGGGCTGATCAGGAACTACCTGCAGGCTTATGGAACGCATCGAACGACCGAGGTTCCGTCGATCAAGGCCGACCAGACCATCGGACCTAAAGGCAAACTGTCGTTTTTCTACCAACGCACGAAGACCTCGAATCCGGATGGGAACACAATTTTCGGGCGGTCCGACGGATTCCCGGACCCGATTACGGAAGCTCTCGGAACCTTCCAAAACGCGCCTCTGTATCGTCTGAACTACGATTACTCGCTGACCGCGACGACGTTGTTGCACTTCGGAGCAGGTTACCGGAGCAATTATTTTCTGGTTCCCTCCGTGACCAGAACCGGCGAGCTCACGAATTACGACGCGGAAGCGCAACTGGGCCTCAAGGGGGGCATGTCTCACACTTGGTTCCCAACCATCTCCGGATTGCTCCAGGGTGCTACCCTGGCCAATCCTACCGGGAACGGAACCGGAGGTATCAAGACCATTGGCTCAGAAGCAGGATCGAACCAAATCACCCAGACCCCCTCGTTCAACCTAAACGTCACCTCCGTCCGGGGCAATCATACCTATAAGTTCGGCTCGGAATTCCAGACCCAAGGCTATCCGCCGAAAGTAAATGGAAACACTCTCGGTACGTACACATTCGCCCCCGCGGAAACCGGACAACCTTTTCAAAACACCCCGGTGGCAGGTTTCAATGCCGGTTTCGCGTACGCCAGTTTCCTTCTGGGTGGGGCTGATTCCATCGGCATCTCCAGACTCACGACACCCCGAATGGGCAAGAAGCAGTTCGGGCTGTATGCCCAGGACACCTGGAAGGTGACTCGCAAGCTGACACTGGATTACGGTTTACGTTACGACTATTCGACGTACTTGCGTGAACAGTACGGCCGTGCCCCGGAGTTTTCTGCTACCACGCCGAATCCATCGGCCGGCGGCAGGCTGGGGGCTGCGATCTATGACGGAAACTCAGGGCCGGGCCGCTGCAACTGCGACATTGCCCACAATTACCCCTTCGCCTTCGGACCCCGCTTAGGCGTCGCCTATCAACTGGACCCCAAGACCGTGATCCGTGTGGGTTTTGGCATCGTGTACGGCGGAACCGCCGTAAACAACAACGCCGCCGGCGGATTGGCCGGCTCCTCCGCCAGCAACGCCACGCCCACCTTCGGCTCTCCGATCACGACCCTGGCGCAAGGTTACCCGACGACCGCGTACCCGCCGGCCTGGCCCAACTTCAATGCGGGCCAGTTTCCGACCTCGGCTCCGGTTCCCGGAACCGGACCCGTATTCATGGACCAGAACGCTGGCCGGCCGGCCAGGCAATACCAGTGGAGCGCCGGCGTACAGCGCGAAATCTTCCGCGACATGGTAGTCGAAGCCGCGTACGTAGCCAACCGTGGCGTGTGGTGGCAGGCGCCTGCGCTGCTAAACCTGGATGCAAACACGCCGGACAGCCTGAAAGCGTACAACATCGACATTAACAGCGCGGCTGACCAGGCCCTGTTGAGGTCGCTGCTGAATTCGCCGACGGCGGCGGCGCGTGGATTCAACAAGCCGGCCTACGCGGGGTTCCCTCTCACGCAGACTGTAGCCCAGTTGTTACGACCGTTCCCGCAATTTACCACCATTCCCGTTTACTGGGACCCTCTGGGGAAGACCTGGTACGATTCGCTACAGGTCAAGGCTACCAAGCGCCTCTCCCATGGACTGACCTTGCTCGGCACATTCACTTGGCAGAAGTCACTTACGAATGGCACTGAGATCGGCGAGCCCAATCCGGGCACTACGGGTAACGCAGTTTTCAACGATGTCTTCAACCGGAGCACGAACAAGTATATTTCGAGATACGACCAGCCCTACCTGTTCAACATCTCGGCAAACTACACTACGCCGAAGCTTCGTGGTAACAAGATTTTCTCCTTTGCGGCGAAGGATTGGACCTACGGCGTGTACCTCCAATACGGGAGTGGCACTCCCATCCCAGTGCCCGCCGCCAACAGCAGCCTGAACAATTACCTCTTCCAGGGTGCCAGTTTCGCGAATCGCGTACCCGGCCAGCCGCTGTATACTGTGGATCTCAACTGCCACTGTTACGATCCGAACACGACCTTCGTGCTGAATCCGAAGGCGTGGACCGATCCGGCCACCGGCCAGTTCGGCACCTCGGCCGCTTATTACAGCGACTACCGGACGCAGCGCCGTCCGATCGAGAACATGAACCTGGGCCGCACCTTCCAGATTAAAGAGAGCATGAGTTTCAACATACGGATGGAATTGACGAACGTGTTCAATCGCGGGTTCTGGAGCGATCCCGCCGCCAGCAACGCCAACGCAACTCAAACCAGGCTCGCGAACGGCAACACGTCCTCCGGCTTCGGTCAAATCAATACCACCACCCCGACCGCTTTCGGCAGCGTGGCGAACCTCCTGCCGCGGCAGGGCGTGATCGTGGGCCGCTTTGTTTTCTAACTAAATAACGCGCAAGACGGAGAAGGGCAGGCGATTTGTAGGAAACAAAATCGCCTGCCCTTCTTTATTCGCGATAGACCAGAGCGTGTTATCCGCTCATGGCGGACAGGAACTGCGCGTTGCTGCCGGTCTTGGACAGTTTGTCGATCAGCAGCTCCATGCTTTCGACCGGTGACAGCGGGTTGAGCACCTTGCGCAGCACCCACACGCGGTTCAGCTCCTCGCGCGGCAGCAGTAGCTCTTCCTTGCGAGTGCCGGACTTGCTGATATCGATGGCCGGGAATACGCGCTTGTCCATCAGCTTGCGGTCCAGATGGATTTCCATGTTGCCGGTGCCTTTGAACTCTTCGAAAATCACGTCGTCCATGCGGCTGCCGGTATCGACCAGGGCCGAAGCGACGATGGTCAGCGATCCGCCCTCTTCGATGTTGCGCGCCGCGCCGAAGAAGCGCTTGGGGCGCTGCAGGGCGTTCGAATCGACGCCGCCCGAGAGGACCTTGCCCGACGGCGGTACGACGGTGTTGTAGGCTCGCGCCAGGCGGGTGATCGAATCGAGCAGAATCACCACGTCTTTCTTGTGCTCGATCAGGCGCTTGGCCTTTTCGATCACCATTTCGGCCACCTGCACGTGCCGCGAGGCGGGCTCGTCGAAAGTGGAGCTGATCACCTCGCCCTTGACCGAGCGCTGCATGTCGGTGACTTCCTCGGGACGCTCATCAATGAGCAGCACGATCAGGGTGACTTCCGGATGGTTGGCGGTGATCGAGTTGGCGATCGACTGCAGCAGCATGGTCTTGCCGGTGCGCGGCGCGGCCACGATCAGCCCGCGCTGGCCTTTGCCGATGGGCGTCAGCAGGTCCATCACGCGGCCCGAGTAATTGTCCTTGGTGGTCTCCATCTTCAACCGGGCCTGGGGATAAAGAGGCGTGAGGTTGTCGAAGAAAATCTTGTTGCGCGCTTCCTCCGGCGGCTCGAAGTTGATCGCGTCGACTTTGATGAGCGCGAAGTATCGCTCGCCTTCCTTGGGCGGGCGGATCTGGCCGCTGACGGTGTCCCCGGTGCGGAGGTCGAAGCGCCGGATCTGCGAGGGTGAGACGTAGACGTCGTCGGGTCCGGGCAGGTAATTGTACTCGGGCGCGCGCAGGAATCCGAAACCGTCAGGCAGGCACTCCAGCACGCCTTCCGAGAAGATCAGGCCGCTCTTTTCAGCCTGCACCTGCAGGATCTTGAAGATCAACTCCTGCTTGCGCAGTCCCGCGAAGCCCTGAACACCCAGATCCTTGGCGATGTCGTTGAGCTTCTGGATGCTCATGTCCTTGAGCTCCACCAGGTCGAGCGCGTTGCCGTTCTTGCCGACGTTGCCCTGGGCGCGGCGCCGGTTGTCGAACATCCGCCCGCTGGGCTGCGGAGGAGGCCCCGCCTCTTTTGTTTCGCTGGGAGGCGTATCGGCCGCCGCCGCAGGGGGCTCGCCGTTGGGCGCCGGCTTGAACTCCGCCGGAGGCGCCGCTTCGACTGCGGGTTTCGGCTCCACTGCCGCTTTGGGCTCCGCCGCTGCCTTATCGGCCGCCTTGGCCCTGCCTCTGCCGGACTCGGGCTTTCCTTCCGGCTTGGCGGTTTCCTGCGGAGCTTGCCCCTCAGGAGGAGTTACTGCATCGTCTTTGTTTTCGAAATCGCTTGCCAAATTTCCCTCACTCCCCGGCCGGTGACGGCCGAGCATTCGAGCAGCTCGCCGGAGTAGTTCTTCCGGATCGCGCTCTGGCTTTGATGCCTTTCTTTCTGCGTCTTGAGCTTGTCAATTTTGGTAACAACTACCAAGAAAGGGCGATTGTGGAACTCCAGCCAGTCCCGCAACTCGACATCCTTCTCCATCCATCCGCGCCTGGCATCCAGCAGAATCACCGTCAGCTTCAGGGCGCTCCGTCCGAGCATGTATTGCTCGATCAGCGCTTTCCATTGCTTCCGGGTTTCCTGGGGGACTTTGGCGAATCCATATCCTGGCAGATCGACAAAACGGAAACCGTCGTCAACCTGGTAGAAGTTGATCAACTGCGTACGGCCCGGCCAGGAACTGGTTTTTGCCAGCCCGTCGGCCCCCACCAGCGCATTCAGCAGGCTGGATTTGCCGACATTACTGCGGCCCAGAAAAGCGATTTCCGGGTCCGCCTCCGGAGGAAACTGCTCCGGTCTGGCTGCACTTATTATAAACCGGGCAGCCATATCGCGGTTTACTGGCCCCTGGTCGCTGGCCCCTGACCCCGGCTAGTGCGTTACCTTGTCTTCCCTGGATCGCTCCACGATCTCGGCTGCGGTCAACAGCCCCGCCATCGGCGCCATCTCGATTTCCCTTTCGAGAGCCAGCTTCAGTACCTCATCCATCGACGATACGAAGTGCATTTTCATTTCCTTGCGGATGATATCCGGAAGGTCCGGCAGATCTTTTTCGTTGTCGGCCGGCAGCACCACTTCACGGATACCGTGGCGGTGGGCAGCCAGTAGTTTCTCTTTCAGGCCGCCGATGGGCAGCACGCGGCCCCGAACCGTGATTTCGCCGGTCATGGCGATATCGGCGCGCACCGGAATGCTGGTCAGCGCGCTGGTGATGCTGGTCGCAATTGTGATTCCCGCCGACGGGCCGTCTTTCGGGATCGCGCCTTCGGGAACATGCAGGTGAATATCGATGTGCCGGTAGAAATCGCGCGGCAGCCCAAAGTGATGGGCACGCGAGCGCACGTAGCTCATCGCCGCCTGGGCCGATTCCTGCATTACGTCGCCCAGCTTGCCGGTAGTGGTCAGTTTTCCGCGGCCTTCCATGATCGCGGCTTCGGTGCCGAGAATCGACCCGCCCACCTCGGTCCAGGCCAGACCCAGCGTCGCGCCGATTTCGTTCTTCTTCTCGGCTTCCTGTTCGCGAAACTTCTGAGGACCGAGCAGTTCGTTCACCTTCGCGGCGGTGACCACCGTCTTGGGATGGTCCTTCTTCTTGGGTTCCGCTTGCGCATTCACCACCGAGCGCGCTACCTTGCGGCAGACATTTCCGATTTCGCGCTCCAGGTTGCGGACGCCCGCCTCCCGCGTGTAATGCTGGACCAGTTCCTCAATGCCTTCCTGGGTGAACTCGATGCGGTCATCGCTGGCCAGGCCGGTTTCCTTGCGCTGCTTGGGAACCAGAAAACGTTTGGCGATCTCCATCTTTTCGAGCTCGGTATAGCCCGAGAGCCGGATCACTTCCATGCGATCCTGCAGGGCCGGCGGGATGGTGTGCATCACGTTAGCCGTGGCGATGAAGAAGACCTGGCTCAGGTCATACTCGACGTCCAGGTAATGATCCATGAACATGTAGTTCTGCTCCGGATCGAGCACTTCGAGCAATGCCGCCGACGGATCGCCGCGGAAATCGGTCGACATCTTGTCGATTTCGTCCAGCATAAAGACCGGATTGCGAACCCCGGCTTTCTTCATCATCTGGAGAATCTGCCCGGGCAGGGCGCCAATGTAGGTGCGCCGGTGGCCACGGACTTCGGCTTCATCGCGCACGCCGCCGAGCGACAGGCGCACGAACTTGCGTCCGGTGGCTTTGGCGATCGACATTCCCAAGGACGTCTTTCCGACGCCGGGAGCCCCGACAAAGCACAGGATGGATCCCTTGGGGTCCTTGACCAGACGGCGGACCGCCAGGAATTCGAGAATGCGCTCCTTGATCTTCTCGAGGCCATAGTGATCGCCTTCGAGCACGGACTGCGCGAAGGGCAGGTCGCGGATTTCCTTGGAGCGCTTCTTCCATGGCACCGCCAGGAGCCAGTCGAGATAATTGCGCGAAACGGTGGACTCAGCCGACATGGGCGGCATCTGCTCCAGCCGCTTCAGCTCGGCCATGGCCTTTTCCAGGGCGTCCTTGGTCATGCCGGCGGATTCGATCTTCTTCTTCAGCTCGTCGAATTCGCTCTTCTCGCCGCGGCCCAGTTCTTTCTGGATGGCCTTGATCTTCTCGTTGAGGTAGTATTCCTTCTGCGCCTTTTCCATCTGGCGCTTCACGCGGCCCTGGATGGTGCGGTCGACATTGAGCTTCTCGATCTCGATGTCCAGCATCTCCGCGACGCGTGTCAGCCGGTCGATGGGATCGAAGATCTCAAGCAGCTCCTGCTTCTCCTCGATCGAAAGCTGCAGGTTCGCGCCCACGGTATCGCCGAGCTTGCCCGGATCGTCCGTGCGAACCGCGGCCACCATGTTGTCGTAGTTGACGTTCTGGCTGATCTTGACGTACTGCTCGAACAGGTTGGTGACGCGCGAGATCAGCGCGTCCAGCTGCGGTCCCGCATCAATGCGATAACTGAAGGTGCGCACCGTGGCGCGGAAATATCCGTCTTCTTCGTTGACGCTGACGACCTTCCCGCGCTCGACGCCTTCGACCAGAACTTTGATATTGCCGTCCGATTGTCTCAGGCTCTGCACGATATTGGCGACCGTTCCGACGGAGAAAATCTCATCCGGCCGGGGCTCGTCCACGCTGGCATCGTGCTGCGTGGCCAGGAAAATCTTGCGATCGCCCGCCAGCGCCTCTTCAAGCGCACGCACGCTCGATTCGCGGCCAACCACGAACGGCGTCATCATGTGCGGAAAGATCACGACGTCCCGGATGGGCATCATCGGGAGCTTTCGTGAATCGGATTTTTCTTTGGAAGTGATCATCCTGCCTTTTCCAACAGCGCCATATTAATCTTTTGCGTCATGACCATCTCTTTGGTCACCAGGAATTCGCGAACCTTCTTATACGACGGCAAGTAGTACATCAGGTCGAGCATCAGATCCTCCAAGATCATCCGCAACCCGCGCGCGCCCACCTTTCGCTCCATCGCCAGTTGCGCGATGGCTTCCAGGGCGTCGTCGCTGAACTTCAGCCGCACGTTTTCGAACTCGAACAGTTTCTGATATTGCCGTATGATAGCGTTCTTGGGCTTGGTCAAGATCTGAACCAGCGCATCCTTGCTCAAATCTTCGAGTACGGCCACTACAGGCAGCCGCCCGATGAACTCGGGAATAAAGCCGCCCTTAATCAGATCGACGGGCTGGACCTGTTCCAACATAGACACATCGCGCCGGCCCGAGCTGCCGGGACGCCTGGTAGAGGCCGCCGCAGTCTCGTCATGACTGTTCGAAAAGCCGATGGTCCGCGTACCCACGCGCCGGGCGATGGTCTTTTCGAGGCCAATGAAGGCGCCACCACAGATGAACAGAATATTGGTGGTGTCCACCGGGGTGAATTCCTGGTGCGGGTGCTTGCGCCCGCCCTGCGGCGGAACGTTGGCGACCGTGCCCTCCAGGATCTTCAGGAGCGCCTGCTGGACTCCTTCTCCGGAAACGTCGCGCGTAATAGAGGGATTCTCGTCCTTGCGCCCGATCTTGTCGATTTCATCAATATAGATGATGCCTTGCTGGCAGCGCTGGACGTCCCAATCGGCGTTCTGCAGCAGCCGGAGGATGATGTTTTCGACGTCCTCGCCCACGTACCCGGCTTCGGTCAGCGTGGTCGCGTCGACTATGGCGAACGGCACATCCAGAATCCGGGCGAGTGTCTGTGCCAGTAAGGTCTTTCCCGTACCGGTGGGCCCGATCAGCAGGATGTTGGATTTCGACAGCTCCACTTCGCCCGAGCGCTGCTTATTCATCTGGATGCGCTTGTAGTGATTGTAGACGGCCACGGCCAGTTTCTTCTTAGTGGCGTCCTGACCGATCACGTACTGATCCAGGTATTCCTTTAGTTCCAGAGGCTTGGGTAGCTTGTGGGGGGCTCCGTACTGCTGCTCATTGCGGTCGTCCTCGAGGATCGAGTTGCAGACGGCAATGCACTCATCGCAGATGTAGGCACGCGGGTAGTCCGAGGGGGAGGAGATCAGTTTACCAACAACATCCTGGCTTTTATGGCAAAAAGAGCAACGGAGGGAATCGTCGGAGCCGGCACGCTTCACGGGATCTCCTGCACCAAAGGGATTGAAGTCTTCGAACACCCCCAGTATAGCTGACTTCGGCCAATCCTGCCCTAAGGTGCGAACAAAAAGAGCAGGCCCGGAGAGTACCCGACCCCGACAACGCCATCAGGTACACTATCAGGACATAAAGCGAGGAACCGTCATGATCCTCAAGTCTGGCGAGCAGCTTGGTCCCTATCGCGTCCTTGAACCGATCGGCGCGGGCGGCATGGGCGAGGTCTACCGCGCGCACGATCCCCGGCTCAACCGCGACGTGGCCATCAAAGTCTCGTCGGAGCGCTTCAGCGAGCGGTTCTCGCGCGAAGCCCACGCCGTCGCGGCGCTGAATCATCCCAGCATCTGCCACCTTTACGATGTCGGTCCGAATTACCTGGTGATGGAGCTGGTGGAAGGCCCGACGCTGGCCGAGCGCATCAAGGAGGGTGCGCTCCCGCTCGATGAGGCGCTGCCGATCGCCCGGCAGATCGCCGACGCGCTGGACGCGGCGCACGAAAAAGGAATCGTGCACCGGGACCTGAAGCCCGGCAACGTCAAGATCAAGCCGGACGGCACTGTCAAGGTTCTCGACTTCGGGCTGGCCAAGACGGGCGGGATCGCGGCAGTGCAGTCCGAACATTCGCCCACGCTGACCGTGGGGGCCGCGACCGAGGCCGGCGTGATCCTCGGGACAGCCGCGTACATGGCGCCCGAGCAGGCCAAGGGCAAGACCGTCGACAAGCGCGCCGACATCTGGGCGTTCGGCGTGGTGCTGTACGAGATGGTCACCGGGAAACGGCTGTTCCACGGCGAGACCATCACCGAAGTTCTGGCTTCGGTTTTGAAAGAAGAGCCGAAGTGGGATAAGGTTCCGCCACAGGTACAGCGGCTGCTCAAGAAGTGCCTGGAGAAAGACCCGCAGCAGCGGCTGCGGCACATCGGCGATGTGATGCAGCTGGTGGATGACTCGCCCGCGATGGCGCAGACTGCCCCGCCTGCACAAAAGAGATCCTGGCTGTGGCCGAGCGTGACGGCGGTGCTGCTGGTAGCCGTCGCTGGCCTCGGTTACCTGTATGTGCGCGGCAGAACGTCCGCAACATCCGATGTGCAGACGCGCTTCCAGATTCCGGCGCCCGAAAATAACAACGTGATCCCGTTCAGTGTGTCTCCGGACGGACGCCGGCTGGTATTTTCCGCAACGGAGCCGGGCAAAACGTTTTCGCAGTTGTCGATCCGGACCCTAGATTCACTTGAATCACACCTTCTGCCCGATACCGAGGGCGGTGGATTCACGTTTTGGTCTCCCGACAGCAAGTTTGTTGTATTCGTTAGCCACCGGAAGCTCAAGAAGATCGACATTTCCGGCGGTCCCGCTCAAACCATCTGCGATCTGCCCGCCGGGGCCTTCCGCGGCGGCTCATGGAACCGCGAGGGAGAGATCGTCTTCGGCACACAGAACCAGGCTTTGTGGCGCGTGTCCTCGGGGGGCGGGAATCCGTTGCCCATAACAGCTCTGGATCTTTCGCGGCACGAGAGCTCGCATCTGTTCCCGTCCTTCCTCCCAGACGGGCGGCATTTCATCTATCTGGCCGCTTCCAGCGATCCGGGGAACAGGGCGGTGTACGTCGCGTCCCTGGACGCGAAGCCCCAGGAACAGCACGCCAAACGGTTGTTGTCCACTGCGACGAACGCCGTCTTCGCGCCCTCCCTCAGCGCTGGCAAAGACCAGTTGCTGTTTCTGCGCGACGGAAGTGTGCTCGCCCAAACATTGGATACCGGACACCTCGAATTGGCAGGGGACCCGATACCGATCGCTGAACGAGTCGGAGCGGCAGGGTTAGGAACCTCGGGTTCTTCATACGGCTTCTTCGCGGCATCGGCCAGCGGTGTACTGGTCTACCGCGGCGGAGGCTCCGGCGGTGCGGATGAGATTTCGCAGCTCACCTGGTATGGCCGTGATGGGAGGATGCTGGGGACCGCGGGAGACCCTGGGCCCTACACCAACCTGCTGCTATCGCCAGACGCGACGCGGGCGGCGGTGGTCGAGGCAGGCGACCTCTGGGTGATGGATCTGTCACGCGGAACGAGCAACAGACTAACGACTGCGCGTGCCCTGGTGACCAGCTCCGGCGTGTGGTCTCCCGACGGAAGCCACATCGCATATACGGCGAACCCCGGGGGCGTCTTGGGGATTTATCAAATCGCTTCCAGCGGCGCGGGAACGGAGGAACTGCTGTGGAAAGAAGAGGGATTGTTGGGTCCCACCCACTGGTCCAGCGACGGACGATTCTTGTTGTTTGGACTCAATGATCCAAAAACCGCCTTCGACGTGTGGGCTTTGCCCATGAAGGGAGACGGGAAGGCGGAACGGAAGCCTGTCGTGTTCGTACACACGGAGTTCACTGAGCTGGGGGGACGCTTCTCGCCCGACCGCCGTTGGGCTGCATACATCTCGAACCGGTCCGGCCGAAATGAGATTTACGTCCAGCCGTTCAACGCGGAGGCCGGCGCGGGCGCTTCGGGAGGCGCGCCCGCTGGGGAATTCCTCGTTTCGAAAGGCGGCGCAACGGGCATGCCAAGGTGGCGGTCGGACGGCAAGGAGATCTACTACTTGACCAATGACGGAAAGGTTATGGCAGTGGAGGTCTCCACGAGTCCATCCTTCCACGCCGGCGAGCCCAAGATGCTTTTCCAGACGCCGCCCACATTCGTACGAGGCAACACGCCCGGTTCGATGGGCGACGTTGCAGCGGATGGCAAACGATTCCTTCTGGCCATGCCGATCGCCCGTCCCACCAGCCAAGAACAATTCACGGCCGTGCTGAACTGGACCGCGGCGTTGAAGAAATAATTGATGATCAGAGCCTGGCGACTTCGGAGCTGGATACTTGCGGCGCTGGTGGTCGCGGGTACCGCGGCTGGGGCCACGCCCGTCACATCTCCCAAAGAGGCGCTCGGGTTCAACCTGGGCGACGACTACCAGGTCGCCAACTACACGCAGCTCGAAAAATATTGGAAGAAGCTGGCGGCCGAATCGGACCGCGTGAAGCTGGTCGACATCGGCGCTACGGCTGAGGGGCGGCGGCAGTACATGGCGATCGTCAGCTCGCCCGATAACCTCCGGAATCTCGACCGCTATAAGAACATCGCCCGAAGGCTGGCCCTCGCAGAGGGCCTTACAGATGACCAGGCGCATGCGCTCGCGCGCGAAGGCAAAGCCGTGGTCTGGATCGACGGCGGCCTGCACGCGAACGAGACCGTCGGCTCGCAGCAGCTCATGGAGATGGTCTACCAGATGGTCAGCCGCAACGATCCGGAAACCATGCGCCTGCTGGACGACACGATCCAGCTTTATGTGCAGGCGAATCCCGACGGACAGGAGCTGGTCGCCAACTGGTACATGCGCGAGGCCGATCCGGCCAAGCGCAGTCTGAACGGACTCCCGCGTCTTTACAACAAATATGTCGGCCACGACGACAATCGTGATTTCTTCCTGTCCGCCATGCCCGAAACCACCAACATGAACCGGCAGTTGTTCCTGGAGTGGTTTCCGCAGATCGTCTATAACCATCACCAGACCGGGCCCGCGGGCGCGGTGGTGTTCATCCCGCCGTTCCGCGATCCGTTCAACTACAATCTCGATCCGTTGATCCCACTCGGCATTGAAATAGTGGGATCGGCCATGCACAGCCGCCTGGTGGAAGAGGGCAAAGGCGGATCGGCCATGCGCAGCGGCTCGAACTACGATACCTGGTGGAACGGCGGCCTGCGCACGATTGCCTATTTTCACAATATGATCGGGATCCTGACGGAAATCATCGGAGGCCCCGCGCCCATCGATATTCCGCTGGTCCCCGACAAGCAGTTGCCTCAAAGCGACGAACCGCTGCCGATCGCGCCGCAGCGCTGGCATTATCGGCAATCGATTGACTACGACATCAGCCAGAATCGAGCCGTTCTGGATTACGCCTCACGCTACCGCGAGACGCTGCTGTTCAACATTTATAGGATGGCGAAGAACTCGATCGAGAAGGGCAGCCAGGATAGCTGGACCGTTACGCCCAAACGGATCGAGGCGCTGCGCGCCACTGCGGCGGGGCAATCGAGATCTTTGGGGGGGAACTTCCCTGCGACGCTGTACGACACTGTACTGCACGATGCGCAATATCGCGATCCGCGCGGCTACGTGATTCCGGCGAATCAGGACGATTTCCCCACGGCGGTCAAGTTCGTCAACGCGCTGCTGAGGACCGGGATCACGGTGCTCCGATCGACGGCCGAATTTCAAGCGGCGGGCAAGACTTACCCTGCGGGTTCGTTTGTGGTGAAGACGGCCCAGGCGTTCCGCCCGCACGTGCTCGATATGTTCGAGCCGCAGGATCATCCCAACGACGTGCGTTTTCCCGGGGGTCCGCCGGTTCCGCCCTACGACATCGCCGGCTGGACTCTGGCGCTGCAAATGGGGATCAAGTTCGACCGGATTTTCGACGGCTTCGACGGGCCATTTGCCAAGGTTGGCGGCCTGGTCGATTTTCCCGCCAAATCGATTCTCGGGCCTGCCAATCCTGCCGGATACCTGATCAGTCACCGCATCAACCATTCCTTCACGCTGGTGAACCGGCTACTGAAGGCGGGTAGCGAGGTTTATTGGCTGAAGCGCGATGGGACGATCTGGGTCCCGACCAGTTCCGTGGCGCGCGGCGTTCTGGAAAAGGGTGCAGCTGAGCTCGGCGTGCCGGTCCAGGCATCGGCTACGCGACTTGGCGGGGACCTTATTAAGCTCAAGCCGCTGCGCATCGGCCTCTACGATCAGTACGGCGGCCTCGCTCCTTCGGGGTGGACCCGCTGGCTGTTCGAACAGTTCGAGTTTCCGTTCGAGGTGGTGTATCCGCAGACGCTCGATGCGGGCAATTTGCGACGCCGGTTCGACGTTCTGGTGCTCACGGACGGCGCGTTCCGCAAAGGCGCGGGCGGCGGAGGTCAGCCGTCACCTTCCAGTATTCCTGCGGAATACCGAGCGTGGCTGGGCCGCATCACTGAAGAGAAAACGGTTCCGCAGCTCAAGCAATTTGTCGAGGGCGGGGGATCGCTCGTCACCATCGGCAGCTCGACCAGCCTGGCCGAACTGCTGGGTGTGCCGGTGACCGAGCCGCTGGCAGGACTCTCGCGCGAGCAATTTTACGTGCCCGGATCGCTGATGCGCGCGTCGGTGGACACCACGAATCCGCTGGCCTTCGGCATGGGACCGGAAGCGATCGTGTTCTTCGACAGCAGCCCGGTGTTCCATCTGGGGAGCGGCGTTCAGAACGTGGCGTGGTTCGCCGGGCGGGAGACGCTCGCCAGCGGATGGGCCTGGGGACAGGAGCATCTGGAGGGATCTACGGCCATCGCCGAGGCGAAACTCGGCGCGGGGCGAGTGGTGCTGTTGGGTCCCGAGGTCGCGTTTCGGGGGCAGCCACACGGGACCTTCAAACTGCTGTTTAACGCGCTGTATTAAGCGCGCCTAGAATGGGGCATGCGAGCAGACATCGTACCCGGCGCTGGCTTCCCCGACTATGAGTTAACCGATCACACTGGTAAACGTCGCAAGCTCTCGGATCTGCAGGGGCCCGATCCGATGATCCTGGTGTTGAGCCGGGGAAGCTATTGCCCGAAGGATCGGCGGCAAGCCGAGGGGCTGGTCCAACTTCATCGCGAAATGGAGGTCGGGTATTGCCGCCTGGTCACCATCAGCACCGACAATTTGCTGGAGACCAATGAGAATCGGACCGCCGTGGACGCGCACTGGCCTTTCTTATCGGATGCGGGCCGTACCATCCAGAAGGATCTCGACATCGCCGAGTACACCGATCCGGGGCACAATCCGATGATCCCGCACACTATTGTGCTGGAGCCTGGGCTGGTCGTGTACAAGATTTACAACGGCTATTGGTTCTTCGGCCGCCCGACGGTCGAGGAGCTTCGGCAAGACCTGCGGGCGGTGCTGAAGAAATGCCGCCCGGATTGGGACATTACGAGTCCGGAGATGAAGGCGGCGTGGGCGCGAGGCGAGAAGGACCGCTTTTATCCGTACGGAAAGAGCTTGGTGAAGGTATTTAGCGAGCAGGATTGATGTCCGCTCAAGCGGAAAGCCGCGGCTGGAATCGAAGACGATAACGTACTTCTCGTACAACTTCGTGAAGATCCATCGCTCGCTTCGCATGAGACCCGGCATGGCCCGTGGAGTTACGGATCGGCTGTGGGAGGTGTCCGACTTTGTAGCATCGCGGAAGCGGATGAAGGTGGGTAGTAAGAGCGGCGTAAGTTGATACGATAATTCCGTGCTTCGTCTCATCGTATTCCTAACACTAGGGGCGAGTTTAACTTGCGGCTGTGACTGTGTTTCTCCGAACGTTCGCGACGCTCGAAAGCACGCCGATATCGTTTTTCGCGGCCGGATAACCGCATTTCGGGATAGTGAATTCGGCAGAGTAGTCGTCTTCACTGTTGATCGAGTCTGGAAGGGCGATGTTCCCCAGACCTTCGAGATGCCTGCATTCAAGGAAACTACTGCGTGCATTGGTTTTTGGCCAACCTTCCTTGAGGTTGGTAGGTACCTGCTCGTCTATGCTCGCAGGCAAGGCGAGCCGGCGGAATATTTCACAGACATCTGCTCGAGAACAGCGCTTGTAGAAACGTCCAAGGATTTTGTCCAACTTGGCCCTGGACGGAAACCGAATTCAAAGTAGGCAACTACCGCCTAGCCCGCTAGCATCTTCTTAATTCCCGCTGTCGCCTGGCGGGTGCGTTGCGGATTCTCGATCAGCGCAAACCGCACGTGACCTTCGCCCAGCGGCCCGAAGCCGATACCGGGCGAGACTGCCACCAGCGCCTTCTCCAGCATCAACTTCGAGAACTCGAGCGACGTCAGGTGCTTGTGCTTTTCCGGCAGCGGGGCCCACACGAACATAGTTCCCTTGGGAGGCTCCACCGGCCAGCCCGCATCGTTCAGCCCCTTAATCAAGACGTCTCTGCGTTTCTGATACATCGCGCAGATCTTTTTGGTGTCCTCTTCGCACTCTCGCAGCGCGATAATCGATGCGATCTGGATAGGCTGAAACACGCCGTAGTCCAGATAGCTCTTGATGCGCGCCAGCGCGCCGATCATCCTGGAATTCCCCAGGCAGAATCCGACGCGCCAGCCGGCCATGTTGTAGCTCTTGGACATCGAGAAAATCTCGACGCCGACTTCCTTGGCTCCCTCGACTTGCATCATGCTGGGCGGTCTGTAGCCGTCGAAGCCGAGATCGGCGTACGCGAAATCGTGCACCACCATCGTTCCGTGATGCGCCGCGAGCCGGATAATCTCCTTGAAGAAATCGAGATCCACGCACTGCGTGGTGGGATTGTGCGGGAACGAGATCAAAATCATCTTCGGCGCTTTGGATGATTTCTTGTATAGGTCGGTGAGCGATTGGAGAAAATCCGCCGGCGTCGGCATCGGCAGCACGCAGGCGTGGCCTTCGGCCATGATGACGCCGTACTGATGGATGGGATAGCACGGGTTGGGCGACACCACCGCGTCGCCCGGTCCGATCACGGCGAACAGCAGGTGCGCCAGCGCATCTTTCGCCCCGATGGTAACGATGGCTTCCTTCTCCGGATCGAGCATGACTCCGTAATTTTTCTGGTAGCGCTTGACGATCTCCTGGCGCAGGTGCGGGATGCCCTTGGACATCGAGTAGCGATGGTTACGCTGGTTGCGCGCGGCTTCCACCAGCTTGGCGACAATCGGTCGGGGCGTGGCGCCGTCGGGATTTCCCATCCCCAGGTCCACCACATCAAGCTGTGCCGCACGTGCCTTGGCCTTCATCTCATTGATGACGGCGAACACGTAGGGCGGCAGCTTCTGGATGCGGTAGAACTCCTCATTTGGGTGCATTAAATCCATTCTACGGCAGCGGCCCTTGCGCCCGCCGTGGGATCATGGAATTTGGTTCGCTCGCCGCTGCTCGCCATTTTCCTGATCGTCGCCGTGGACGTCCTCGGTCTGACGATCATGATCCCGCTACTGCCGTTTTATGCCGAAAAAATGGGCGCCAGCCCGACCGAGGTCGGCTGGCTTATCGGGATCTACGCGGCCTGCCAGTTGTTTTCCGGTCCTCTGCTGGGGCGGCTCTCGGATCACACCGGGCGCAAGCCGCTGCTGCTGGTGAGCCAGGCGGGAACCTGCACTGGATTCCTGATCACGGCGTTTGCGCCGTCGCTCTGGATATTGTTTGTGGCGCGCGCCATCGACGGGTGTACCGCGGGGAATCTTTCTCTGGCGCAAGCCTACATCTCCGATGTCACTGAGCCAAAGGACCGCGCGAAATCATTCGGCATCATCGGCATCGCGTTCGGGTTGGGATTCCTGATCGGGCCGGCGATTTCCGGATTGCTTGCCAAATACGACTATCGTTATCCGATCTTCGCGGCAGCCGCGCTGTCTGCCACCAGCATCATCACCACTTATCTCCTCCTGCCGGCGGTCACGCCGGCCGGAGCCGGGAAGGGCATCGCGGGTCCCGGCGGCAAGCGACTCTCCCTGGTCCAGTGGGGCGCCTACGCGGAGTATTTTCGTCAACCGGCTCTGGCGCCAAAGCTGTGGCAGTTTCTCAGTTTCACGTTCAGTTTTTCGATGTTCATCGCGGGCATGCCGCTGGTGCTGGAACGCCGCCTCACCTGGGCTGGCAAACCGTTTGGTCCCGAACAGGTCGGCTACACCTGGGCCTTCGCCGGTTTAGTGGGAATTCTTCTCCAGGGACCGGCGCTTGGGCGGCTGGTCAAGCGCTTCGGCGAGCGCGCCCTGAACAGGACCGGTTTCATGAGTTACGCGTGTGGGTACGCCCTCCTGGCATTTTGCCATTCGATTCCGATGCTGGCGCTGGCGACCGTAGTGAGCACGATCGGCGGATTGGTCCGGCCGACGCTCACCAGCCTCATCACCCAGGCGACTCCGCGCGAAGAGCAAGGTGTGGTGCTGGGATTAACGCAGTCGCTCAATTCCGTGTCGATGATTGTCGCACCACCTCTGGGCGGATTTTTGATCGAACGCGGTTGGCTGACGGCCTGGGGACTGGCGGCATCCGGGGTCGCTGTCATCGGCCTGATGCTGGCCTCCGGTTCCACAGACGAATTGCGAGAGAATTCCCCGCCGGTGAACGCGACGGTTCCCTGAAAATGGGGCACGCGCCAGTGCGTCACATTTCCAACGGCTTACGCTCAATCGACACTTAGTACCTATCCGCGCCCCGATGGCGCGACGATCTACCATCCAAAGGCAAACCCACTTGAGCCGTGTCTCTGTATTCGCGTGTGAATCGCAGCCCATTGTCCTCGAAGGGCTGGCCAAAGTGTTGGCCGGTTCAGAGGATTTTGACTACATCGGGTCGGCGCCCGCACTTGGTGACGCGTTCGCTTCGGTTCGACAGAGACAACCCGACATCGTGCTGCTGGATCATGCGGCCGGACTGAAGGCGGTGTTCGAGTTCATCGCCGACGTGAAGAACGCGGCTGGTCGCTGTCAGGCTGTGCTGTGGGTCAACGATCTGGCGGAAGTGGACTGCTTCCGCGCCCTGCGCTGCGGCGCGCGCGGAATCGTGAAAAAGACCATGCCGATAGGGGCGTTGATCGACTGCCTCCGCGCGGTGGCGCGCGGCGACGTATGGATCGAGGGCTCACCGGAGCAGTCTCCCGATGGCGCTGACCGGCGGTCTGCCCCGCGCCTCACACCCCGTGAGAAGCAGATCGTGCAACAGATTTGTGAAGGTCACAAGAACAAGGAAATCGCCCAGGCTCTTTCGATCACCCCCGGAACGGTGAAAGTGCATCTGATGCATATTTTCGAGAAAACCGGCGTAAAGGACCGCTTCGAGCTGGCCATTCAGGGCCGCAAACTGCTGGGTTTGGACGCCACCACAGTCCCGCTGGGCGTAACGCCTGACGTGACCAAGAAGGGCCCTGGTTCCGAAGATCGCCCGGAACCGCTAAAGTACACGCACCAGCAAGGCGAATAACTAGGTAGTGAACCCGACGCAAACGATCCCGGCGGCGCCGCCGGCGGTGCGGAGCCCGGACGGAAGTAAGCCCGCCGTTCCGCTTTACGCCGTGCTGGCCGTAATGACGTTTTGCGCCTTCTGGACTATGCTGGGTTCGATTCTGGTCCCGGGAGCCCGGCTGCATGACTTCCTGAACCTGTATGCAGGCGCGTCGCTCGCGCGCGATGGAGTCTTCGCCGCCATGCATGTGCCGGAGGTCCAGCTCCAGCGCGAGCAGGAATACGCGCCTCAGTTACCGGAACTGGTGCCTTTCGTGCGTCCGCCGTTTTATGCGCTCCTTCTGACCCCGCTGGCCTGGCTGCCGTTTGGAGCGGCTTTCTGGGCGTGGGTGGGCGTGCAAGCCGGGGTGCTCGCCGGAACCTGGGTCTGGGCGTTCCGGCGCTGGGGAGCTGATGCTTTGATCTTCGGCTCGATGTATCTTCCCACCGCGTTGGGGATCGCGCATGGCCAGGACTGCGTGCTGGTCCTGTTGATTGTGCTGGGTGTTTTTGCGTTGGCAAATCGCGGGAGCGATTTCCAAAGCGGGATGATACTGGGCGCCGGCCTGGTCAAGTTCCACTTGTTTCTGTTGTGGCCGCTCGCGCTGCTGATGCAGAGGCGCTGGCGGATGCTCGCGGGAGCTTCTGTCGCGGTGGTTGCCGAAGTGTTGGTGTCGCTGGCGTTGGCCGGTCCCAGTGGGCTGGCGAAGTACGTCGCGCTCCTGCGCCTGACGGACCTGCGCCACTTGAGTCCTTCGCCCGAGCTCATGATCAACGTGCGCGGCCTGGCACTGAATCTCAGAATCGACAACATTACGGTTACCGGACTGTTGACGGCAGCAGCCGTGATCTTAACCGCCGGGGCCTGCTGGCGAGCGCCTCTGTGGCGTGCCGTCGCCGCAGCCAGCGCCGGATCCCTGCTGGTGGCGCCGCACGTTTATGGGTACGACGCGGGACTATTGCTGGCAAGCCTGTGGCTCGCGATGTTCGAAAGCTGTGCCAGGTGGCCACGCATCATGGCAGCGACGCTGCTCACGCCCATTCCGTTTCTTCTGGGTCTGGCCGGATCTCCCTGGGCGGCCGCTACGCCGCTGGCGCTGCTCACGTTTCTTGCCAGTCTGTCGTGGATGAGTCGACAGAAGCAGGAGAGCATCGCATGATACCTACGCAAACGCTCACCGCGATTCGTCCGTCCGTGCCGCGGATGGAAACCGTTCTCACGCATCGCTGGGCGCGCGTGCTGATTCCGTCTTTGTCCGATTTATTCTTCCTGGCGATTCTGGTCTGGCTGTTCATGAGCTCCGGCGCAGCCGGCTGGGAGGGCTTGCTGGCGGATGCCGATGTCGGCTGGCACATCCGGACCGGCGAATACATCCTGAATCACCACGCCGTTCCGACCCATGATTTGTACTCATTTTCGAAACCCGATGCGCCCTGGTACGCGTGGGAGTGGCTGACCGACGTGCTGGACGGCGGTTTGCACCGGATTGCGGGACTCAAGGGAATTGTGTTGATGGCGGCCGTTCTGATCGCTCTGTTCGCGGTAACGCTGGTTCGCAGGATGGTCCACCGCGGTGTGCACTTATTGGTGGCACTGATGGTCGCACTGCTGGGCGTGGGCGGATCCAGCATGCACTTCCTGGCTCGCCCGCACCTGCTGACCCTGCTGCTGCTTTCGATTTCGGTATGGGTCATTGAAGAGGACCGCAAGCGGCCCGGCTCCAGGATCTGGTGGCTGGTGCCCCTCGCCATGGTGTGGACCAACCTGCATGGCGGATTCCTGGCGCTGATCGCGGTGCTGGGACTAGCGGCCGTGGGAAGCGCGATCGAGGCCTGGTTTGGCTTCGCAGGCACCATTCGCGACGCCGTGCGTTATAGCAAGCTGACGCTGGCTTGCATGGCCGCGTCGCTGGTGAACCCGTACGGCTGGAACCTGCACGTGCACGTGATCGAATACCTGCGCTCGGATTGGATCCGGAACGTGATTCAGGAATTCCAATCTCCGAGTTTCCGCTCGGAAAACATGCTCCAGTTTGAAGCTCTGTTGCTGATCGGGCTGATTGTGGCGGGGGCCCAGTTCCGCCGCTGGAGGGTGGTCGAAGGACTGTGGATCGTGTTCTGGGCGCACATGGCGCTGGGCGGCGTACGCCACGCTCCCATCTTCATTACGGTGACTGCCCCCATCATTGCCTCGCAGTTGAGCGACTGGTGGAACCGATGGACGGCTCACGTCAGGAAGAGCTCGCTGCCGGGGATTCTGAACCTGATGGCGGCCGATGCGCTCAAGGGATTCCGGCGAACCAGCGCCTGGCCTGCCGCGGCTGTGGCCGCGCTGGTGTTCATGGGTCCTCCCATAAAGTGGCCCCAGGATTTTCCGGAATTCGTGTTCCCCGTGAAGATCGTCCGCGCCCACAGCGACCTAATCTTGCAGTCCCGCGTCCTGACCACGGATCAGTGGGCCGACTTCCTGATCTACGTCAACCCCGCGCAGAAGGTGTTCATCGACGGCCGCAGCGATTTCTATGGGCCGGAGGTTGGTAACGATTACCTTCGCCTCACCAACGGCGCATGGGACTGGCGGCAGATACTGGACAAATACCGTTTCAACCTGGCGCTGCTGCCAGTGGAGTCGTCTCTAGCCCAAATCCTGAAACTGGCTCCGGAGTGGCGGGTGGTGGAAGACGACGGTAAGCGGATCCTCTTAGCTCGAAGCTCCTCCTAAATACTTACGAATACCTACGCCCGGGGAAATCCCCTGCGGAACCAAGGTTCTATGCGCCATAGACCCATGGTTTGGGTGGGGCTAATGAAAAGCCCCGACGCGGCCGAATGAGTATCCAGTAGGAGCTAACAGCGGAAATGGCGGAGAAGGGTGCGGGCGAGCGGGGGAGCAGTATCGATCGTCGTCTTCGCGCTACTCGTATTCCTCGGATTCCCATGGAATGGATGGATCCGATGAGCTGGCGGCTGCCGTCCGGGAAAGACCTGGCGGAGTTCGCGCTGCAAGCGGGTTTTCTCGCACCGATGATGCTGGAGCGTCCGAATTTGAAGCGCAAGAAGGCGCCCGCGCCGGCTCCGGCCAGCCCGGTCGTTGTCGAAAGTCAAGTACGGGAGGCGCCGGAACATTCCGGCCGCTTTCGAGGGATCCGGTGAACGCTCAAGTGTGGATCGCGGTTCTGGTGGGGCTGGCGGCGATGATCGATGATCTCGCGCGGCGGCAGATCGCCAATTGGATTCCGCTGTCGGCGTTGGCGGCTGGCTTCGGCTGGCAGATCGGACAAAGCGGGCTAAGGGGATTGTTGTACGCCGGAATCGGGACAGCGGCTGGTTTCGCCGTCTTCCTGATTTTTTACCTGCTGGGCGGAATGGGCGGGGGCGACATAAAGCTGATGGCGGGCTTCGGTGCGTTGCTTGGCTTTCATCAACTGATCGCCGCCGCGCTGTGGATAGCCGGTGTGGGCGGCGTGATCGCCGCGGGAGTTTTGGGTGTGCGCGCCTTGGGGCGTGCGCTAGGTGCAACGGCCAAACCAGTTGAGGGTCAGGATTCGATTCCTTACGCGCCAGCGATTGC
This sequence comes from Terriglobia bacterium, assembly GCA_020073345.1. GTDB lineage: Bacteria > Acidobacteriota > Terriglobia > Bryobacterales > Bryobacteraceae > Palsa-187. The sequence continues at coordinate 193,249 of JAIQFI010000001.1, read as the reverse complement.
GCTGGGGGTCTGGTTGTCGCTGGTGGCACGAGTTTAGCGGGCAGGAATAGAGGAGAACAAGTATGGATCGCAGGTTTCTGACGGTGTTGGGCGTCAGTCTAGTATTCGCGCTGGTGGTTTCGAGCGTGTTCTATCAGATGACCTCGCGCGGAAGCGGCCCCAAGAAGCCCGAGGCGGGCGACATGAAGGACGTCGTAGTGGCCACACGTCCGCTAGGCATCGGAGTCATGGTCAAGCCCGCGGACGTGAAATTAATGAAGGTCTCCCAGGACTCGTACCCCAAGGGAGCGTTCACAAAAGTGGAGGAAGTTCTGGACCGGCCGGTGGTGTCGAACATCCTGCTGGATGAGCCGCTGCTGGAAGGCCGCCTGGCGGTAAAGGGAAGCGGCCTGGGTTTGGCGCCGACCATTCCTGTGGGCATGCGGGCGGTCACGGTTCGCGTCAACGACGTAGCGGGCGCCGCCGGATTCGTCCTGCCGGGCCTGCGCGTGGACGTGCTGGTTACCGGCCATCCACCCAGCGGGGACAGCAACATGACCACCACGGTCCTGCAGAATGTTCTGGTCCTATCCGCCGGACAAGCCATGCAGGCGGACGCACGCGGCAGTCCGGTTTCGGTTTCCACGGTGACCTTGCTGGTGACGCCGGCCGATGCGGAAACACTGACGCTAGCCAATGGCGAAGGCCGCATCCAGCTGATCTTGCGCAACTCCAGCGACGACGGCGTCGAGAAGACTCCCGGACGCTTTGTCGCCGAGCTGTATGGCGCGGCTCGTCGCCCGGCCGCTCCTGCGGCTCCGGCCAAGCGCGCCCCGGCCCAGCCGGTGGTGATGGTCGCCGCACCGGTCGCAGTGCCGATCGCGCCACCTCCGCCTCCTCCCCCGGACCAGATCGTGGTTATCCGCGGGGACAAAAAGACCGTGGAAGTGATCCCCAGGGGTAACTGAGGGCCGCCACACTGATCACACTGATGCAACCCAAGGAAACGACTATGACTCCCATTCGCGTGTTTGACAATGCCACTGCCGGGCAGCTGCGCCGGATCGTATTCACAGCGGCGCTTCTAGGGCTGGCGGCGGGAACGTGCCTGGCGCAAAGCGCCGAGGATCTGCGGATCACCGTCGGCAAGAGCATCGTGATCGACTACCCCGGCGATATCCGCCAGATCTCCACCAGCAATCCGGAGATCGTGGATGCCAACCCGGTGACGACCCGGGAAATCCTCATGTCCGGCAAGGGGCTGGGCTCGGCCACCATGGTGGTCTGGAGCAAGTCCGATCAGCGCATGTTCTATAACGTGACGGTGGAGCTCAACCTGGACCCGCTGCGCCGCATTCTGCAAGACACCTTCCCCAGCGAGAAAATCGATCTTCACAGCTCGCGCGATTCGATTTCGGTGAATGGCACGGTTTCGAGCAAAGACGTTGCCGACCGGGCGGTAGCGCTCTCGGCGACCTTCGCCAAAACAGTGGTGAACAACCTGACCGTGGCTCCCGGTCCGGTTGATAAGCAGATTCTGCTGCGCGTCAAATTCGCTGAGCTGGACCGTTCCACGGCGCAGCAGTACGGCGTGAACCTGCTCTCTAACGGTGCCCTGAATACCCTCGGAGGCGTCACCACCGGACAGTTCGGCGGCGCCAATTCGGTGACTCCCACCAATACTCCCTCGGCTAACGGCACTGTTTCCGCGGGCACCATATCCGTGACCGACGCCCTGAACATATTTGCGTTCCGCCCGGACTTAAATATTGCTGCCTTCATCAAAGCCCTGGAGGAGCAAGACGTCCTGCAGATTCTCGCCGAGCCGAATCTGGTGACGACCAACGGGAAGGAAGCCACTTTCCTGGTCGGGGGCGAGTTCCCAGTGCCGATCTTGCAGGGCGGCGCTGCCGCGGGAGCCGTAACCATCCAGTTCAAAGAGTTTGGCATCCGCTTGCTGTTTACTCCGCAGTTGACCGGGAACAACACCATCAAACTGGCTTTGCGGCAGGAGGTGTCGACGATCGATGTCGCCAACGCGGTCACATTACAGGGGTTCCTGATTCCCGCGCTCTCCACCCGCCGAGCCGAAACCAACGTCGAGCTGGCCGAAGGCCAGACGTTTGTGGTGGCCGGACTGATGGATAACCGGGAAACCGAGGCGATGAACAAGATCCCCATCATCAGCAGCATTCCGGTCCTGGGAGCGCTGTTCAAGAGCAAGATCGAGAGGAAAAACAACACGGAGCTGGTCATGCTAGTCACGCCGGAAGTGACCGAAGCCCTGGGCCCCAACGATCCCAAGCCGCAGCCGAACTTCCCCAAGGAGTTCCTGAAGCGGCTCGAGCCCAAAGACGCACAGCCGGCCAAGTCCGGCGGCAAGAAGTAAGCGAAAAGGAATCCGCGATGGATTGGATGCGGGAGATGCTCTGGTGAGTTTGTTACTACAAAACGGTCCGGAAATCACCGCGCTTCTGATTGCGCCGGATCGCGAACTCGCGCAGAAGTTTCTGGAGACCATTCCCCAAACCCGCGGTTTTCAGATTCTGGCGGATCTCAAGAACTATCCGCCGCACCAGACCCTGGAGATCCGGGCCCGCCAGCTTAAGCCGCAAGTGGTGTTGCTGGACCTGGCGTCGGACCCCGCGACGGCGGTCGAACTGGTGCGTTATATCGCATCCCTGAACGCCTCCATGCAGGTGGTCGGACTGCACTCGTACAATGACTCCCAGGCGATTTTGCAAAGCCTGCGGGCGGGAGCGGTCGAGTTTCTATACGCTCCCTTTGATCTGTCCACGCAGAGGGACGCCATCTCGCGGCTGCGCCGGCTGGTGGTGCCCGAGAATTTACACCGCGCCGAAGCGGGCCATGCCATCGCCTTCAGCAGTTCGAAACCGGGCTCGGGAGCCTCCACGGTGGCCACGCAAACAGCGTTTTCCCTGCACCGCTTGACCGGTAAAAAAATTCTGCTGGTGGATTGCGACCTGACCGGCGGCACCATCGGGTTTTATTTGAAGCTGAGCCACAACTATTCCCTGGTGGACGCGCTGCAGCACGTCGAGCATTTGGATGCGACCTTATGGAATTCTCTGGCCGTCAATTACGGCGGCGTGGATATCCTGCCGGCGCCCGCCATCCCCTTTGCAGACCCGGTCGACGGTGCCCGCCTGCGGATGCTCGTGGAACAGGCTCGCCGGATCTATGACTGGGTGATCCTGGACCTTCCTACGGTTTTCAGCCCCACCAGCCTGATGGCGACGGCGGAATGCGAACGGGCCTTTCTGGTATCCACTGCGGACCTTCCGAGTTTGCATCTGACACGCAAAGCTCTGAACATGCTTAACCAACTGGGCTTTCCGCAGGAACGCTTCCACGTGCTGGTAAACCGCCTGGACCGGCGGGAGGAGATCGGGATCGGAGATATGGAAAAGCTGTTCGGCTGCAGCGTCCATGCCAGCCTTCCCAACGACTATTTTGCGCTCCACCGCGTGGTGACGCTGGGCCAGCCTCTGGGCACGGAAAACGATTTGGGCCGGGCCATTGAAAATGTCGCGCAACGGCTGTGCGGTGCGAGCGGAAGACCGCCATCCCCGGGCACGCGTGAGCTGCGGGCCGCGCTGTCGCAAGTTTGAGGTTTTGAAGAATTCCAGGTTTTAGAAAATCCCTTATGTTCACGTCCTTAGAAACCGGAAACAAGAGCAACCAACAGATCTCCTGGGAACAGAGGCTGCTGAAGAACGCAGGCCGCCAGAAGACCAGCCTGAAGCCCGAATATCAGGAGCTGAAGTTCACGCTCCACCGCAAGCTGGTGGACAAGATCAACCTGGAGGCGCTGGCCACCATCGATAACCAGCGCGTCCGAGCCGAAGTGCGCCAAGCGGTGATCCAGCTGATCGACGCGGAGCCGACCCTGCTCAGCTCGCTTGAAAAACAGCAGATCAGCGACGAGGTTCTGGACGAAGTATTCGGCCTGGGGCCGCTCGAGCCGCTGCTCCAGGACCCGGGCATCTCCGACATCCTGGTGAACACGTTCCGGCAGGTCTATATCGAAAAAAAGGGTCTCCTGGAGCTGACCAACGTCACCTTCCGCGACGACCAGCACCTGCTGCGGATCATCGACAAGATCGTCAGCCAGGTGGGCCGCCGCATCGACGAATCGACGCCCATGGTGGACGCCCGCCTGAGCGACGGATCGCGCGTCAATGCCATCATCCCGCCGCTGGCGGTGGACGGTCCGCTGCTCTCCATCCGCCGTTTTTCGACCGACAAGCTGATGCCGCCCGACCTGGTGGACCGCAAGGCGATGTCTCCCGGCATGATGGAACTGCTCGAGGCGGCGGTCAAGGCCCGCCTGAACATCATCATCTCGGGCGGAACCGGCTCCGGTAAGACCACTCTGCTGAACGCGCTGTCCTGCTTCATTAACGGGAAGGAGCGCATCGTCACCATCGAAGACGCGGCGGAACTGCAGTTGAAGCAGCCGCATGTGGCGCGCCTGGAGACCCGCCCCGCCAACCTCGAAGGCTCGGGCGCCGTTCGCCAGCGCGAATTGCTGGTGAACAGCTTGCGTATGCGTCCCGACCGCATCGTGGTAGGAGAAGTCCGCGGCGAGGAAGCCCTGGACATGTTGCAGGCCATGAATACCGGTCATGACGGGTCGCTCACCACCGTCCACGCCAACTCCCCGCGTGACGCCGTCAGCCGCTTGGAGGTCATGGTTTCGCTGGCCAATGCGAATATGCAGATGGTCTCGATCCGCCAGCAGATCGCTAGCGCTGTGAACGTACTGGTGCAGGCGTCGCGTATGAGCGACGGTTCGCGTCGCGTGATTTCTATCACGGAAGTCACGGGCATGGAAGGGGAAGTGGTCACGCTGCAGGACCTGTTCGTGTTCGACAAGCGCGGCCTGGATCCGGACGGGAAAGTATTAGGCCGCTTCGCCGCCACCGGCATCCGTCCGAAATTTTACGAAAAGCTGTTGAGCGCCGGCATCCGCTTGCGGCCGGATCTCTTCGACGAAGTGGTGGAGGTCTGACGTCATGGGATTCTTAGTTTCGGCGATCGTGGTTTGGCTGGCCGCTGTGGCGGCCTGGTTCCTGATCTCCAAGTATTTTAAGAGCTCGGACGCCGACAAGATCAAGCAACGTCTGACCGGAATCGGTAAGGCCGCCCAGAAGAAGGTTAAGGAGGGCCGAGGCGAGCAGTCCATCATCCAGACCGTAAAGGGCGGGAACAAGTTCGCCCAGCTGTTGGTGGAAAAGTATCAGTTGGGTCCCAAGATCCAGCTGTTTCTGGAGCAAGCCGGCTTGCGCTGGAGTCCAGCTCGTCTGGTGCATTTGTGCATTATGGCGTTCGCCGCGGCATTCCTGGTCGCCTGGCTGTTCCTGCCGATCCCCAAGGTGCTCGCTCTGGTGGCGGGCCTGGTAGCAGCGCCTGCTCCGTTCGTATGGGTCTGGCTTCAGCGCCGGGGCCGTTTGCGGAAATTCGAAGCCATATTCCCGGAAACGCTGGAGTTTATCTCGCGTTCCATGCGCGCAGGCCATGCGTTTTCCGTATCGCTCGAAATGATTTATCGCGAGTTCGCCGAGCCCGTGTCCGGCGAATTCCGCCGCACCTTCGAAGAGCACAACCTGGGACTTCCCATCGAGGTGGCTTTGCAGGGCCTGGCCAAGCGTGTCCCCTCCCTGGACGTGCACTTCTTTGTGTCCGCAGTGCTGCTGCAGAAGCGCACGGGCGGCAACCTGGCCGAAATTCTTGACAAGCTGGCCTACGTCATCCGCGAGCGCTTCAAGCTGCGGGGGCGCATCCGGGCGGTCAGCGCGCACGGAAGGATGACGGCCGCCACGCTGAGCTGCATCCCGATTGCGGTCGCCGTTTTGATGTTTTACACCAATCCGGACTACGTGAAATTCTTCTTCACCGACGACGTCGGCCAAGTCATGATGGCGGCCGGTATCGGGCTGCAACTGCTCGGGTACTTGATCATGAAGAAAATCGTGAACATCGAGGTCTAGCCATGTTTCTGCTCACAATTCTGATCTTCGTGGCGATGGTGGGGGTGGCGACGGCCGTCGGCATGAAGTTGTACGTGCGGCCCAAGGAAGCCATGGAGCGCGTGGTGGGCGCGGTGGGGCCAGCCGATGTTCAAGGCGAGCATCCCAGCCTGGCGTTCCACGAGATCATCAAGCGTCTCGGCAACTTTGTTCCCCAGTCCCCCAAGGACGTGACGGTGATGCAGCGCCGGCTGATCCGGGCGGGCATCCGCAAGGAAGGCGCCCTCAAGGTTCTCTACGGCGCTAAGGTCGCTACCGGAATTATCTTCCCCCTGCTGGTGATTACGTTTATGGCGGGAGTCTCAACTGATTCCGGCAACAGGATCGCCGTGGGCCTGGCCGCGGCCGCTGTCGGCTTCTTCGGCCCCAACGAATATGTGCGTCGCCTGGCGGCCCGCCGCCAGCATCAGATCGCGCGGGGCCTGCCGAATGCGCTGGATCTGCTGGTGGTCTGCGTCGAAAGCGGATTGGGTCTGGATCAGGCTATCTTGCAGGTGTCCAAGGAGTTGGAGCATGCCCACCCAGAGATCAGTGAGGAATTCGGCTTTGTGAACCTGGAGCTGAAGGCCGGTAAGCGGCGCGTGGAAGCTCTGCGCAACTTGGCTGAGCGGACCGGCGTGGACGACCTAAAAAAACTGGTGGCCGTGCTGATTCAGGCGGACCGTTTTGGAACAGGGGTAGCCCAGAGCCTACGAGCCCACGCCGATTTTATGCGGATCCAAGCCCGCCAAGTGGCCGAGGAAAAGGCCGCCAAATTGGGCGTGAAACTGATTTTTCCCATTTTCTTCTGCATTTTGCCGTCGCTGTTTATTGTGACGGTGGGGCCGGTCGCCATGAAAATCGTCCGCGAACTGGTACCCATGATGAACAATCTCTAGTACCTGCCTAAAGATCGGGGCTAGCGAAGTCGAAGTAATTCTTGTCAGGAAAGGAGAAAGAGCGATGTTGGACGCTTCCACGGTTCGAGTCGTTTGCGCGGTTCTGGCGGTCCTGTTTTTAGGGATCATCGTGCTTCGCCGCAAGAAGAACGCTGAGTAACGCGCCTTTTGAGCGCGAGTTGGAGCGATGGCCGGCTGAATGAACCTCATTTGGCCTGGCTATGCGCGGGAGCACGCAGAAAACCGGGCGGCCGTTGGCCCTTCGGGGATCTGTGAGCGGGCACAAGAGTAGAAACCTGCACGGCCGGCATGCCGCGCTCTTTTCGGGCGCGGCGGCCGGGAGCGTAAGTTGATCTTGGGAGAGGGATGGAGTCAGGTATGCTTCGAAAGCTCTTTTTTGTGGCGGCGTTGAGCGCGTTTCTGCTGTCCCATGCGGCGATGGCAGGGACGTTCGGGAAAGCTGTGTCGATCGGAGGCCACGCTTCTGACGTCGCGCTCGACGAGCCGCGAGGCGTGTTGTATGTCGCCAATTTCACGGCCAATCGTATCGAAGTGATGTCGCTGGCGACCCAGGCCATCCAGACCTCGATAAACGTGATGGCTCAACCGAGCTCCATTTCCGTCTCTGGAGATGGACACTGGCTGCTGGTGGCGCACTACGGGGACATTGCCGCGCCCGGTTCACCCAACAACGGTCTGACTCTCATCGATCTGCGCAATAACTATGCGAAGCAGACGTTTCTATTGCCGGATCCGCCGCTGGGCCTGGCTTTTGGCTCCGACAATCACGCCCTGGTGATCACCACCAAGAATTTCCTCATCTTCGATCCAGCCGTAGGCGCCACCCAGGTGCTGATCTCGATTCCAGACCAGGCCGCCAAAACCATACCGCAGCCGGCACAGAGTTTTCCGCCCAACATCGTGGCGGCGTCGGTGGGAGCCTCTGCCAACGGGAACTGGATCTACGGCTTCGGAGACACGCTGATCTTCCGCTACTTTGTACCGTCGCGAACCCTCTCCAGCTTCCTTTATACGGCTAGCCCGCCGCTCGGGCCGCGTGCAGTCAGCGTCGCTCAAGACGGAACTTATGCCGCCATGGGCTGGATTATGACCGATATGCAGGGCCGTTGGACTTCGGAGTTTCCGAATCCTCTCGGCACGTTGAACGTCGGCGGCCACGCCGTTGATTCCACGCGGGGACTGGTGTATTCGGAAGTGCAGCAGAAGCTCACCGATCCGCCCGTCCTCACTGTGCGCGATGCGGACAACCTGACGCTTCGCGAACGCCTTCAATTGCCGGAGCACCTGGCGGGGCGTGCGGTTCTGTCGAGCGATCTCAATACGATGTACGCTTCCTCGGATTCCGGAGTCCTGGTGCTGCCTGTGGGCAATCTCAATCAATCGCCGCGCTTGACGGCTTCGGTTGAGGATCTGGTATTCCGCGGAAATTTCTGCGACCGGACTCTGGCAACACAGACGTTCATCCTCTCCGATCCGGGCGGCGCCAAAGTTCCGTTCAGCATCACGTCCTCCAACGCCGCGGTCAGCGTCTCGCCCAAGTCGGGCACGACTCCCGCCGTGATAACGGTGCGGGTCGACCCCAATGCGTTTTCCGATCAAAAAGGTACGGCCGCCACCCAGCTGAGTTTCACCTCGACGGGGGCAGTGAACCTTCCCAACCCGGTGCGCGTCCTGGTGAACTCTCGCGAGCCGAACCAGCGGGGCACGATCATCAATATTCCGGGAACACTGGTCGACATGATCTCGCACCCCGCCAAGGACGAGTTTTACGTGTTACGTCAGGACCTGAACCAGGTGCTGGTATTTAATGGCTCCAACAATACGCTGAAGACCACGCTGCGCACCTGCACCAAGCCCATGTCGATGACCATCACCTGGGACCGAACCAAGCTGCTGGTGGGCTGCGACAACAGCCACGTGATCAGCGTGTTCGATCTGGACACCCTGCAGCCTCTCGCTCCGGTGAATGCGCCTCGCAGCTACGTACAATCCATCGCCTCATCTGCCAAGGCCACCTTGGCAGTGATGCGCGATGGCGGCGGCGAGGAGCCCCAAGTTCACAGCATCGATTTGAAAACCGGAACGACCTCTAAATACACCCGGTTGGGCGTTTATGAGAACAAGCTTCTGTTGAATACGGTCATGGCGCCGGCGGCCAACGGCGCCTCCATTATGCTGGCGTCCAAGGACGGCAGCGTGATGCTATACGATGCCACCGTCGATTCGTTCACCATTTCCCGCAAGGACTTTTCCTCGCTGGCGGGAGCCTATGCGGCCTCGGCCTACGGACAGTACGTCATCGGCAACATGATTTTTGATTCGTCCCTGGTACAGACGGCCACCATCCAGCCCACCAACGGGCTGTCTTCGGGTTTCGTGTTCGTCGACCAGAATGGCCTCTTCATGTCGGCGCCGAACTCTTCCAGTCCCGGTGTGCTGGCACGCGTGAATACCGCGGATGGCACGGGCGTTCTGCCCACCGGCGTGGTGGAAGCGCCCCTGTTAGGTTCGGTCGTCCAGGAGTTCACCCGCACACTGACCATGCTTGCCAGCCGCACTGAGATCGTGGCTTTGACCACTTCCGGGATCACCGTGCTACCGCCCCAGTATGACGCTTTGGTGGCCGCACCCTTCATCACCAGTGTGGTGAGCGCGGCGGACCTGAAGTCTCCGGTAGCGGCGGGAGGGCTGATGGCCGTGCTCGGGACCAACCTGAGCGGGACCAACCAGGCCACCAGCGAGGTGCCTCTGCCTACCGTGATCAACGATAGCTGCCTCACCGTGAATGGCGAGCCCGTGCACATGATGTTCGTTTCCCCGACGCGGGTCAACGCGCAGATGCCGGCCCAGGCTACGGGCAACGTCGCCCTGGTTATGCACACTCCCGGCGGTGTGAGCAATACATTCTTCCTGACGCTGCCCCTGGGCGCGCCCGCGGTGTTTCTTATGACGCTCGACGGTGTGCCCAATGTGCCTGCGCTGGTCCGCGAGAGTAATGGGCTGGTGGTCACCGCCACCAATCCGGTGCACCGCGGCGACACTCTGATCATTTATCTGACCGGACTGGGTGCGGTAAATCCGCCAGTGAACGACGGGGAGCCCGCACCGGTCACCCCGGTGTCTACGACGCTGATCACGCCCACGGTCCAGATCGGGGGCGTGGACGCCCCGGTTCTGTTTTCAGGACTAGTTCCCGGCTATGTGGGCTTTTACGTTCTGAACGTGAAGGTCCCCAATTCGACGCCGCAGGGCCTAAGCGTACCTCTCACGATTTCCGAGGACAGCTTTATCTATTCGCAGAAAGTCCGAGTCGTCCAACAATAAACAAAGGCGCGGCGCAGACCGTGCATCCAAAAAAGCGGGGGTAAGAAAGAGGAGTGTATGAAACTCGTTCGTTTGTTCGCAGTGTGTTCCGTGGCAGCCATGCTGCCCGCGGCGATGGCTCAGAAATGGGAGGTCGGCGCGGGGGTGGGAGGCGGCTTCTATTCCTCTCAGAACGTCACGCTGGGATCCGCCTCGGCCGCGGCTAAGCTCCAGACCAACCTGGTGGCCAGCGCCTGGGCCGGAAACAATATCAATGACCGATGGGGCGGGGAGCTCCGCTATAGCTATCAGCTGGGCGACTTGCAGCTGAAGCAAAACTCAACCGAAGCGGTGTTCGGCGCCGAGACGCATACCATCAACTACGACTTCCTGTGGCATGCCCGACCTTCGGAGGCCACGGTCCGTCCGTTTGTCGCCGCGGGAGCCGGTATCAAGTTCTATCGCGGGACCGGCACCGAAACCGTAACTCAGCCTCTCAGTCAATACGCTTTGCTTACCAAGGTTGGAGACCTGACGGGCGTGGTCAGCGTGGGCGCGGGCGTGAAAGTCAAGCTGGGATCGCACGCCTGGCTGCGCTTTGATGTCCATGACTACATGTCGTCCTTTCCCAAGCAAGTGATCACGCCGAACGAGGGGGCCAGCGTCGGAGGGTGGCTGCACGATATCGTTCCGATGGTGGCCATCAGCTTCGGGCGGTAATCTGGCCGGGGCGTAACAGATCTGCGCCATCACGAAGATTCCTAAGCACTTCAGCGTGGCGGCGCGAAACATCCTGCGTTGGGTGGTCTTTCTGAAGTCTAAAGACCACCCATCCGACCTGCCGATAGATTCCTGGCTAGCCGCGCCAAGGGTTGTGCCCGGTTGTGAACTGATTCATGTACTTCAACGCCACTCCGACGAACATGACGGAACTGCTGGTGGTGTGTCTGGCCGTGGTGGCCGTGATCATGCTGCTGCGCAAGCGCTATGACAGCAACATACCGCTCCTGTTCTATGCCCTGGCCGTGATGTTCACCAACGGCGCCGATCGTCCGATCCACCCTGCGATCCTGTACGGCGGTCTGGCATTCTGCCTGCTGCTGCGCTTCGAATTCATGGGCACGGGTTTTTCGAAGTTCGTGGCATTTCTCGCCAATGCCGGACTGGTCCTGATGATCTGGGTGATGATGTCGGACGTCCTGGCTTAGCCCACCTCAGCCCCTACCCTCGCCTGTCAATTCCGTCTATGCTGTCTGGAGGGAGGGGACTCTGTGCGTCCACGAACCACGATCGTTAACCTCGCGGCAGTAACGCTGGCTCTCGCGTCGGTGCCACTTTCGGCGCAATGGCCGGAAGTGAAGACCAAGCGCGTGCCGTTGACGCGGGACGGCAAGCCCAACCTGACCGCACCGGCTCCGAAGCTCGCCAACGGGAAGACCGACTTTGCCGGCGTCTGGCTCTCGGCCAAGGTGCCCTGCGAGCAAACTCAGGCGGCGGACTTCGGCTGCAATGATGCGCCTGAGGGGATTCCGATCGGTTTTATTGACGTCAGCGCTTCGCGTGCGGAGGAACTCGAGCGCGGCGCCAAGGAGCCCCTGCCTTATCAACCGTGGGCTCAAGCCCTCGCCAAACAGCGCATGGCCGGCAATGGCAAGGATAGCCCGACTCCGCGCTGTCTGCCCATGCCATCCGTCGCCCATTGGAACAGCTTCCATCCCCAGAAATTGGTGCAAACCGAGGAGGCTCTGATCATTCTGGATGAATACATGGACCAGTACCGTCAGATCTTTTTGGACGGGAGGCCTCTGCCCAAGGATCCGTTCCCGTACTTCAAGGGCTACTCGGTAGGTCGATGGGATGGCGAGGTGCTGGTCGTCGACACCATGGGATTCAAGGACGGCATTTGGCTGGATGCCAAAGGCAACCCTCTGACGGACCAAGCCCGCACCGTCGAGAGAATCCGTCGGCCGAATTACGGGAATCTGGAAATCCAGATCACGGTGGATGATCCCAAAGCCTACACGAAACCCTGGACCGTGACGCGGAATCTGAAGATCGCGCTCGACACCGAACTGTTCGAGTACATCTGCAACGAAAACGAGAAAGACGTTGCTCACATGGCGGCCAAGTAGCCGTTTATGCGCATACCATCGACGATCGTCGCGGTCGCGGCCCTCACCGCAGCGGGATGGCGCATGTCCGGCCAATGGCAGGATGTGAAGACCAAGCGTGTACCGCTGACGCGTGACGGCAAACCGAACCTCGCCGCTCCGGCGCCCAGGCTGGCCGACGGCAAGACGCCGGATCTCTCCGGTATATGGAGCGCCATCAGGGTTCCGTGCGAGGGCACGCCCGCGGCCGTCGCGTTCGGCTGCAACGATGTTCCTCTCGGAATCCCCGTCGCCATAATGGACGTGACCGCCACCGGTTCGGAAGACGGGCAAGCCGGCACCACGGTGCCTCTCCCGTATCAACCCTGGGCCGAGGCCCAAGTGAAGCAGAACCTGGCCGACATCCGGAAGGATGACCCCACCACGCGCTGCCTGCCGATCTCACCCGTGCGGCAATGGACCGACTTCTTCCCGATGAAGATCCTCCAGACGGAAGATACCGTCGTCGTGCTGAGCGAATACATGGTGCAGTACCGGCAGATCTTCCTGGACGGCCGCCCTCTGCCCAAAGATCCGGTTCCGAGTTTCAAGGGTTATTCAGTCGGTCACTGGGAAGGCGATGCTTTAGTCGTGGAGACCACTGGATACAAGAACGGTCTGTGGCTGGATCTCAAGGGCGATCCGCTGACCGAAGAAGGCCGGACCACCGAGCGGATCCGGCGTCCCAGGTATGGCCGCCTGGAAGTCCAGGTCACGGTGAACGATCCCAAGGCCTATACCCGGCCCTGGTCGGCGATGCGCTACCTGACGCTTGCGGTCAACACGGAACTGATCGAAGACGTTTGCAACGAGAACAACAAGAATCTGCCGCACATGGTAGGCAAGTAAAAGCCGGCTACTGCAGCTTCTTTCGATACTCCGGATACATCGTCTCGGCTCCGCCCATCGCCGCGGCCACCGGCACCTTGTGCCGGTCGGCGAATTCCGAGACGAACGGATTCTCTCCGGGCATGTAGCTTTGCACATCCTCGCGTGAACGCCCGGGAAGCTCCTCGACGTACTCGCAAGGATACAGCCATCCCGTCGTGAGTCCGCCGGTGCCGATTCCCTCCATGCTGACGTTCAGCGTGAAATCCTGGCTCTTGATCAGCGGTTCGGTCAGGTAATCCGGATCGGTGACCACGGTGACGTGGGTCAGATGATTGTCGTGCCGGATGAAGTGCTCCACCAGCGTGATCCGGTCGCTCGACGGCAAGCCGTTGCGGCGATGCCAGCCTTGCTTGATGTGCGTAGTGGTCACCGTCAGGATGTTTCCCTCCCACTTGCCCGTGGAAAAACCCATCCAGGTGTGCGGCGCGAACACGGGAGGATGCGGCCGCCCGTCCATGTAGATGGTCCGGTCCTGTTCATAGTTGCTGATGTACTGCCGAAGCGCGATCAGGTTCTGTGTCTGCGGATCGCGCTCTTCCCAGATGCGCAGCAGCAGCGGGCCGCGATACATATAGGCGACGGTGTGAACCTGGCACTGGTGTTCGGGAGCCGTCAGCCGCGAAGGATCCCACGCGAGCGCCCATTGCCGCGCGGCGGCGTTGATGGGGAGTCCGAGGAAGTCGGCCAGCTCCGGTCCGGGGATGCGCTCGGGCTGATCTTCGTGAAACACCGGGCTCCAGATGCCGGTCAGGTCGAGCTGGGCGAAGACGGGGCCACTGCACAGCAGCCCTATCGCCAGCAGCCAGCGCTCGGACATCAGGGTTTCTCTATCGGAAGCTGGGCTGCATTCCACGCCCGCCACCCGCCGTCGAGCGAGATCGCGTTCTTATAGCCCATCTTCTGCAGCGCATCCGCCACCAGAGCCGAGCGGTAGCCACCGCCGCAGTACAGCACCATGGTCGTCGATTTGTCGGGGATCTCCGACTCTATGTCGCGCTCGATCACGCCCTTGCTCAAGTGGACCGCGCCCGCCGCGTGGCCGGCAGACCATTCGTGGTCTTCGCGCGTGTCGATCAGCACGTGATTATCGGCCGGCATCTTCTGATATTGTTCGATGTCGACCTGCTTCACTCGCGACTTAGCATCGTTCACTAGCGCCAGAAACCCGGGATTGTGGGATTTGTGCGGCGTGCTCATACACTCACTCTCCGGATGCGGGCGCCGACGCCCGCGAGCTTCGATTCGATCTTCTCATACCCGCGATCGATGTGATACACGCGGTCAATCACCGTTTCGCCTTGCGCGGCCAGACCCGCAAGAACAAGTGAGGCGCTGGCGCGCAAATCGCTGGCGATCACCTGCGCCCCCGAGAGCGGCGTGGGCCCGGCGACGATCGCCTGGCGGCCTTCGAGACGAATGTTCGCCCCCATGCGTGCCAGCTCCTGCGCGTGCATGAAGCGGTTCTCGAAAATCGTCTCGGTGATGAAGGAGATTCCCGCGGCCTGCGTCATCAGGGCCATGAACTGAGCCTGAAGATCGGTAGCGAAGCCGGGATGCTCCTCGGTGGTGATGTCCACGTTCTTCAATTTCCCTGGCACGCGAACGCGCAAGATGTCTGGCGCGGGCTCGGTCACTTCGACACCGGCCTGCTGGAGTTTCGCGATTAAAGCCCGAAGGTGCTCGGGCACACATCCTCGCACGGTGAGGTCGCCGCGCGTCAATGCCCCTGCTATTAGGAACGTTCCTGCTTCGATGCGGTCGGGAATGATGGTGTGTTCTGTGCCGTACAGCTTGGCAACGCCCTGGACGCGAATCGTGGAAGTGCCCGCGCCCTCAATCTTGGCGCCCATGGCCGTCAAAAGAGCGGCGAGGTCGGCGACTTCCGGCTCACGCGCCGCGTTCTCGATGACGGTTTCTCCGCGCGCCAGCACAGCTGCCATCAAGAGGTCTTCCGTGCCGGTCACTGTGATGCGGTCGAACTGAACATTCGCGCCCTGAAGACCGTGGGGCGCTTGCGCCTGAATATAGCCATGCTCCTGGCGGACTTCCGCGCCCAATCGCTCCAGCCCGGAGACGTGCAGATTGATGGGACGCGCGCCAATGGCACATCCGCCTGGCAGAGACACGCGGGCATGGCCACATCGCCCGACAAGAGGTCCCAGAACCAAACTGGAGGCGCGCATGGTCTTGACCAGTTCGTAGGGAGCTTCTGGATGCTCTATCCGGCCGGCGCAGATCGTAACGCGTCCTCCGTCTGTGGAGATATCCGCGTCTTTACTCCCGATGATGTGCCCGATCAGGTCGAGCATCGTGCGAATGTCTCGCACCAGCGGAATCCGGTGTAAAGTGACCGGTTCCGCCGTCAGCAGGCATGCGGCTAGAGCCGGAAGCGCGGAGTTCTTGGAACCGCTTACCGCGATCTCGCCTGACAGGGGAACGCCACCCTCAATCACCAGCTTATCCAATGGGCTTCAAAGCCTCCCGAATCCGGCCCTTGGCATTTGCGAGCAGCGTTTCGGCCACTTCGCGCGATAATCCCTTCTTTTGCATAATGATCGCGACTCGGACGCTGCGCCCCGCCCGATCCAGGAGTTCAGCCGCCTGCTCATAGGTCACGCCGGTTGCTTCCTGGATGATTCGACGGGCACGATCTTCGAGTTTCCGGTTGGTGGGTTGGACGTTCACCATCAGATTGCCATAGACGTGGCCGAGTTTCACCATCACCGCCGTGCTGATCATATTGAGAATCAGCTTCGTAGCGGTCCCCGCACGAAGCCGAGTCGAACCCGTGAGAATTTCCGGGCCGGGAACGGGTTCGATAGGGTACTGGACCGCCCTCGACAGCTCGGAATCCTGGACGCAACTGATCCCGCACGTCACGGCGCCGAGCTCGCGGGCTTTTCTAACGGCGCCAAGCACATAGGGGGTTCGGCCGCTGGCGGAAATGCCCACCAGGACGTCTCCCGGACCAAAGCCAGCTGCCTCCAGGTCCCGCGCACCGGCCGCCGGATCGTCCTCAACTCCTTCTAAGGAATGGGCTAAAGCGTGTTCTCCACCCGCCATAATCCCGCGCACCAGATCCGCGCGGACACCGAACGTAGGAGGACATTCAGCGGCGTCCAGGACGCCCAGACGACCGCTGGTGCCTGCCCCTACGTAGACCAGGGACCCTCCCGACTCCAAGGCCGTAACGATGGCCAGGCTGGCTGCGGCGATCCGGGGAATTTCCAGGGCTACGGCTGCGGCCACGTGGGCGTCGGCGGCATTCATGATTTCCAGTAGTTTAACCGTCGAAAGATCGTCCAGATTGCCCGAGTCCGGATTGGTTTGCTCTGTCAGAAGCCGTTCGAGCATGGTTTTGGGTCGGGAAGAACGTTCGAAACTGTATTGTATTGTACAGTGAAGGGCCTACGCACCTAGAAAATCTCGCGCAACCAGCGTACCAGATACTCGGGGAAATATTCAGACTTAGTACTGGTACGGAGGGCAAACAGTGGCGCCAGTCGGATCCTCGTAAGGCCAAGAAAGATAAGACATAAACATGCTGATCACCGTCTGGCCGATACGAAATCAGCTTGACTGTCACTAGCAAAAGAACCTTGACTCCTGTAAGACGCGAGCCTTATACTGGCCAAGTAGCGAGAGCAAGTAATTAAGAAAGTCGGAGGACGATACAAGATTATGAAGCTGAAAACAGCAGGTATTTTGGTAGGATTGGCTGCGATGGCGGCCATTGGTAGCGCGTCACCGGTGGCTTGCTCGGCACCGCCGCCGCCACAGCAAATAGTCGCCACGGTAGATGCTGGGGTGAGTTCGTTCACCTATTCTTGCGGCGGCTTATTCTTCAGCAACTTTGAAGCCGTTGATGCAAGTGGCGCGTCCGGTTTGAACGTGTCGCTCGTGACAGCCTTCTATGACCCCCAAGCGAGGTCGGTGGTGTTGAACTTCAATCCGAATTTGAACCTCAATGGTCAGGATTTGTGGTTCTACTATCAGGTTAGCGGCCCCGTCGTTGAGCTGGATCTGACGAACGGCGGCTCTAGGAACACGTCGATTCATGAGCGCGGATGCAGCACGACGATCGATGTGGTTGATGGCAACATCTGTACGGGTGGAAGCGACTTCGAGCTTGGCAACACCGAGCTTGTCCGCGGCGGTGGCCAGGCGACTGTGTTTAGTGGGCCGTTTCCGGTTGCAAATCCCGTCTATATCTTCAAGGACATTTCCACTGCCCACGAGGGTGACACGCATCTGACGTCGTTCAGCCAGAGCTTCCACACTGCGGTTCCTGAGCCGATGACGTTGTCTCTGATGGGCGTTGGCCTCCTGGGCCTCGGCCTTCTGCGGAAGCGGATCGGCTAGTTAGGACTGTCATCTCCGACTCTTGGCGAACGGGCCGGCGAAAGCCGGCCCGTTTTACTTTTGGCGTGCACTAACCTGCGACCAAGAACGCCGTAAGACAAAAAGAGCGCCCCTTTCGGGGCGCTCTTTGGTTTTTCCGGAGGACTTGTGCGTTCTAGGCGCTGAAAGAGCTTCCGCAGCCGCAGGTGGACTTCACGTTAGGGTTGTTGAACTTGAACCCCGAGCCTTCCAGAGTCTCGACGTAATCCACTTCCGCGCCATCCAGGTACAGCAGGCTCGCCTGATCGACGAAGACTTTCAGTTCGCCATAACTATAGGTTTTGTCGAGCATTCCGGGGGTGTTCTCGAAAGCCATCGAATAGCTGAAGCCCGAGCAGCCGCCGCCCACCACGGCGATGCGCAGCCCGGCCGGTTTGGGCTTTTGCGATTCAAGAATCTCTCTCACCTTGCCAATCGCGGTTTCAGTTAGCTGGACCATTGCGGCGTATTTCGCTCCTCAAAAGCATTATACTATAGGCGACCAGACCGGTCCAGTTTATCCCAGCACCCGGATCGACCGGCCGTAGTCAGCTAACTTCAGGAAAACCCAATGAAACCGGGGGAGGGTGGGGTGCGTCGGATCAGGTAGATATGGGTACCCTGATCGGCACGCTGCAATTTCCGGCGATTGGATCGAAGGCACGAGCCAAGACGCGAGTGGACCACAGGAACGGCGACGAGGCAGCGCTGGTCAGGCGGGTGCAGGCCGGGGACGAGCTCGCATTCCGCGAGGTCGTGGAGCGTTACCAGGCTAAGATCTTCTCGATCATCTACGGCATCCTGCGCAACCACAACGACGCGGAAGACATCGCCCAGCAGGTCTTCAGCAAAGTTTACTTTTCGATCCGCAATTTTGACTTTCGAAGCTCGCTGCTCACCTGGATTTACAAAATTACGGTGAACGAATGCTACGACTACCTTCGCAAGAAGCGCGTGCGCAGGCTGGTCTACGAAAGTGATTTCAGCCAGGAAGAATCGCAGAGGATGGAGGCTTCCGACCCGGCCGTGGATCCGTCTTTGCCGGCGGACGAGCGATTGGCGCAGCGGGATCTGGCGGTGAAGCTTTTGTCCAAGGTTTCCGAAGAAGATCGCAGCCTGATCCTGCTCAAGGAAGTGGAGGGCCATTCGGTCGAAGAACTGGCCCAAATGACGGGAATGAACGAGAATACAATAAAGGTAAAGTTGTTCCGGACGCGCCAGAAGCTGCTCAAGGCGGCGCAGCGGCTGGGCCGCGTTCGCAGTGCTGTCAGGTAAGAGAGCGTCAAAAGAGCGGGCACCAGACTCGCGGCTGAATGTTGGGGCAAGTGACCGAGGGAAGAAAATGATGCATCGGATCATTCGGGACCATCTCGAACAGGTTCTTGGGGAGCGCCCTCCGGCTCCAGATCATCCTGCCGGGAAACACCTCGCGGAATGCGAAGAATGCCGCGATGAAGTGGCGGCCATGCGTGAGCAGGCTGCGATGTTGCAGCAGTTTCGCGCGGCGGAGATAGAACCTCGCCCCGGTTTCTACGCGCGCGTTTTGGAGCGCATTGAGGCGCAGACCCCCAGTTCAGTGTTCACGCTGTTCTTCGACTCCCTGTTTGGCCGCCGGATCGCGATGGCTTCGCTGGCCCTGGCTCTGTTGCTCGGCGTTTACGTGATCTCATCGGAACAGATGGCCGAGCCGCAGGTCGCGAACGTAGACGCGTTGCCGCAGGTAACGCTGGTGTCTGATCACGTTTCCGATATGCCCCAGAGTCTTCCAGACGTTTTTTCCGACTCCGGACAGCCGAGGTTGGTGACAAGTGCACCCGACCAGGACGCCGTTCTCGTGAATCTGGTCACCTATCGTGAGCAATAGCCCCTCCATCGGAAATCCCCGGATCGCTTCCACGCTACTCTTGGTCTTCATGGCCGGCGCAGCCGTCGGGATGCTAGGCATGCGCTATGGACTGCACGACCGGATCCACCGCGTTGCTGCTGCTGCGGCGGCGCCTCGGGACACCAATCGGGAAGCTGTCCTTCAAAACTTTAAGACCAAGCTGGATCTCTCCGCGGAACAGACGGATCAGATCGCCGTGGTGTTGCAGGATTATAGCCATTACTATGAGAGCCTGCAGGATCAGCTCGACGATCTGCGTTCCACCGGATTGAGCCGAATTGTCCAAATCCTGCAACCCGGCCAACGCGAGAAATTCGAGAAGATGCGGGCCGAGCTGGCCCCGCAGCTGAGCGGCGAACCCAAGAAATAATCGCTGACCCCTGCCGTATAGTGGGAACTTGAATCTCCTGATCACAGGTGCTCCTGCGTCCGGCAAATCCCGCGTAACGCTGGAACGTTTCAAGTCTCAGCCGGATCGTCTTCTCATCCTGCCCACCGCCACCATGGTGGAGCACATCCGCCATTGGCTGGCCCGATCGGGATTCCCGGTCCGGCCGCGTGAAATCCGCACGCTAGCGCACTGCCTGGAGGAATGGTCCCCTCAGGGGGCAGCTCCCGCGGCGCTTCTCGATCTGCTCATCGAGCAGGCGCTGGATAGGCAGCGCCCGCAGCGTTTCACCGCGGTAGCGGGATTCCCTGGTTTCCGCCGCTCGCTGGCGGAGCTCTTTGAACAAGCATCGGCGGCGCAGCTGCCGGCGGACCTGGCGAGTCTGGAAGAGGAGGTCGGGAGGAACCTGAGGGCTCGCGGGCTCGGATTGCGGCACGTGCGTCTGCGGAGCGCCGCGCAAGCTGTTCGAAGTGGCTCTTATCCTGCCTCGGCGAACATTGTCCTGGACGGATTTTTCACGTTATCAGCCGCGGAAACCGACCTGGTTCTGGCGCTGGGCGAGCGCACCGAGGTCACCATCACGCTTCCGGATTGGCCGGGTTCGCAGGCTGTTCGCCAGGTACTCGTGTCGGGAGGATTCGTCGAACAGAGGCTTTCTTCCGCAAGTCGCTCCGCCAGCCGGACCGGATTTTCCGCTGCCACCGTCGAACGCGAAGTGGAGGAGATCGCCCGGCGGATTCTCAAATATGCCGCGCAAGGCCGCGCGTTCCGTGAGATGGGCATCGTGCTGCGTTCGCGCGATCCTTATGCGGGCTCTGTGGAGACGACGCTGGCGCGTTTCGGAATCCCGGCGAGATTTTACTTTCACCATCCTTTGGGATCTCACCCGGCTCTGACGTTTCTGATCCATGTGGTCAGGGCGATGCTCGCCGGATGGGACCACGAAACAATGCTGGCGGCCGTTCGCATGCCGGTTTCCGGTTTGGGGGCTACTGTGGCCGGAGACCACCTCGATTTCACCTGGCGCAATAAGCTCCCAGCCGCCGGTTTGCCCTTGCCTGCGGGCCTCGATCATTTGGCGCAGCTGGATGGCTGGCGTCGCGAACGTCTGGAACCTCAGGAGTGGTCGGCTCGCCTGAAAACGCTGCGCACATTGGTGCCCGCGCCGCGAGTGGCGGACTCGGCCGATCGCGACGACATTCTGGTGTGGCGATCGACCTCCGCCGCGCTGGCCGCCTTTGAAGAAATCCTCGACGGCGCGGCCGCTGCGCTCACCGGCGTCGCCGCTGGGGCCGAGAGATCCGGCAGGTGTGCTCTGGCTGTGTTCTGGAAGCAGGTGGAAGCCGCACTCGCACTTGAGCCGCTGCGCGTGCCCGATGCGCGCCGGAACGTGGTCCACGTGATGGACGTGTACGAGGCGCGACAGTGGGAACTGCCGATTGTTTTCGTCTGCGGCCTGATCGAACGGCATTTTCCGCAGTATCATCGCGAGGATCCGATCTTGGGCGACGCGACACGTCACCGGGTAGGTCTTGATACAGCGGCGGACCGTCAATCGGAAGAACGATTCTTGTTCGAGCTGGCGACCACGCGGGCGACGGAAGAAACCGTCCTCAGTTACCCGCGCTTCGATGAGCAAGGGGAAGATACGCTGCCGTCGTTCTTCTTGGAAGGCGAGTTTGCGGCTGTCATAAGCCGCCCTGTCGTGCCTCGCGTGCAGCCGGACGTGGACGTCCGGCGCGGGTCTGGAGACCCGCCCCACTTTTCACCTAAGACCTTGAGTGCGACAGGCATTGAGAGTTTCCTGCAATGTCCGTTTCAGTTCTTTGCGGGCAAGACGTTGCGGCTGCGGAGGCGTCCACCGGCGCCGCGCGATAGGCTTGACCTGCTGCTTCAGGGCAGTATTCTCCATCGCGCGCTGGCCGAATGGACCCGGGTGCCGTTGCTCGGCTCGGCAATCCTGGATCAGATCTTCGAGGAAGAGTGCGCGGGCCTGCAAGTGCCCGAGGGATATCGCACCGAGGCCGTACGGCTGGAGCTGATGCGCCATTTCCTCGGATTCCTCGATGATACCCAGTTCCAACTCCGTAACTGGTCCACGCGCGTCGAAGAAAAGTTCAGCTATCCGCTTAATCCCCTTCTGACTATCACCGGCCGCATCGACCGTTTGGATGTGGGCCCGAGTAACCAGGCCCTGGTGATCGACTACAAATACAGCGCGGGGAACAAGATTCGCGAGCGCGTGGAAGA
This sequence comes from Terriglobia bacterium, assembly GCA_020073345.1. Lineage (GTDB taxonomy): Bacteria > Acidobacteriota > Terriglobia > Bryobacterales > Bryobacteraceae > Palsa-187. The sequence continues at coordinate 171,071 of JAIQFI010000001.1, read as the reverse complement.
CACCGGCGAGGGTCACCTGGTGCAAGGCGGATTATACCTGGCGGCGGCCGCGCGCGCCTTCGGGCTCGACCCGGTGGCGATGCTGTTCTGCGGTTTGAAAAAAGATGTGACCTGGGACGGCTGGCACGTGAGCGTCCCCGGCCTCGAGTCACTCGGGACATCGACCACTCGCGAAGTGCTGCGCGGAATGATCGACGACGCCGAGAGCGCCGCGGTGCGCGTGCACGAAGCGATTACCTCTGGGGATATCGCTGTTAATCCGAGAGATCCGCTGAAGTGCCGGTGGTGCGACTTTTGCGATATCTGCCGGGTGGAGTCGGCTGTGCTGACTGAGGAAAGTGTTCAGGTGGCCTCGTGACTTTGTCAGACGACCAGCGCCGCGCGGTCGAGCGTACCGGGCAGGACGTGTGCGTGGTGGCCGGGCCTGGCTCGGGCAAGACCCGCGTGCTCACTGAGAGGTTCGCGTGGCTGGTAAAAGAACGTGGAGTAGATCCTTCGCGGATCCTGGCCATCACCTTCACCGAGAAAGCCGCCAATGAGATCAAGGGCCGGTTGATCCAGCGTTTCGTGGCCAAGCCGGCGCGGCGCGAGGCGATCGAGCGGGCGTGGGTATCCACGATTCATGGCTTCTGCGCCCGCGTGCTGCAGGAGAACGCGATCCGCGCGGGCCTGGCCCCCGATTTCAAGGTGCTCGATCAGGCTGCGGCCGACCGGTTGGCGCGTGAAGCGGTCGAGGCATCCCTCGACGCGATGTATCGCGAGCAACCGGAACGGATGCGGCGGCTGCTGGAGGCGCTGGATCTTTCGACTCAGGATGACGGCCGCCAGCCGGATCTGGCGGAGAGTCTGCTGGACGTGTATGAGTCGATGCGGCTGTCGGGGATCACCGAGATTCCGGACGCTACGCGTTCGGCAGATTCTTCTCTCGAGGCACGGGATCTCGCGCGAGCGTTGGCGGGAACTCCCGCGAAGGGCGCCGAGGGGTCGCGCCTGCGGGAGTGGGCCGTGGAGTTTCTCGCGCAACCGAACCTGGAGGTGCTCGGGCGATTCGATTTCAACCTGACGCGCGTGGGCAGGAATTTGGCGGCGACTCGTTTGAAAAAGGAAGTCCTGCCGGCGCTGGAAGCGCGATGGGTGGGAGACTGCTACAGCGATCTGCACGATCTGCTGCGGGCGGCGATCGTACGCCTGGGCGTGACCTATCGTGCAAAAAAACGCCAGGATACCGCAGTGGACTTCGCCGATCTGGAGGAGCTTACCGTCGCGCTGCTGGAATCGGATGACGAGGTGCGGCGTCAAGTCTCCGGCCGGTTCGAGCAGATTTTGATGGACGAGTTGCAGGACACCAATCGTTTGCAGTGGCGCTTGATGAACCTGCTCCGGACGAGTTTCTTCGGAGTGGGCGATATCAACCAATCCATCTACGGGTTTCGTTATGCCGATCCGGAAGTGTTCGCCGAATACCGCGACGAATTGCGGGCAAGGGGCGCGGTAATCGACGAGTTGAAGGAGAACCATCGCAGCCGCGCGGAGATCCTGACGACGGTTTCGGCCATGCTCGACGGCCAGCCCGGGATCGAGGCGCGGCCGCTGGAGGCGCACGCGAAGTTCGCGCCTGCTCGCGTCGCCATCGAGCGGCTCGTAGGACGGGGTGAGGAAGCCGCGGAGACCGAAGCCGCTCTGGTAGCGGCGCGCATCCGCCAGTTCGTCGACAGCCGCGAATTCGATTACCGCGACATAGCGGTACTCGTGCGCACGCTCAGCTCCACTGCGCCGTTTGAGCGAGCCTTCGATCGTCTCGGCATCCCGTTCCTGCTTAGCGGCGGCAGGACCTTCTTGGAAGCGCGTGAAACCCGCGATTTGCTCGCGCTGCTAGCCTCGCTGGTGAATCCGCTGGATGAGATACCGCTAATCGGCGTGCTGCGCGGGCCGCTCGTCGGTTTAAGCGATCACCAGATCTATCAAATGGGTCGCGAGGGCTGGCGCGTGGAGTTCAAAAAACGCTTCGGGCGAGTCCGGGAACTGGCCGGGTTTCTTACGCCGGACCGTTTGATCGCGATGGCGCTGGATCAGTGCGGCTACACGGCTGGCCTGCCGGATCGGTCTCGCGCCAATGTCGAGAAGCTTCTGGCTTGGCTGCGTCGCGAGTTCCGCGATCATCCTCGCCCGCTAGCGGAGTTACTCGAAGATCTGGAAGCGTTGCGCTGGACGCAAAGTGTTGCCGAAGCGCCACCGCCCGAGGCAGGCGATGTGGTTCGCATGATGACCATCCATGCCGCCAAGGGGCTGGAGTTTCCGGTGGTCTTCGTGAGCGCGCTGCATCGCGGGCCGGATCGGAGAAAGCCCGTGATCGCCGTGTCGCGCGGAACCGGGTTGGGCGTGAAGTGGCGGCATCCCGTGACAGGCAAGGGCGTGTCCGATTCCGCCCACACAGCGCTTGTCGAGCAAATCGAAAGACAGGAAGCGGCGGAAGAAAACCGGCTGTTGTACGTGGCGATGACGCGTGCGCAAGACCGGCTGATCTTGTCGCATGCCGAGCGGAAGAGATCCTCACCTTGGCAGAAGCTCGCCGAATCGGCGATCCCGGAGACGGCTGCGCCGCCGGAACCCAACGCTGCTGCCTCCGCCGCGCCAGGCGCCGCGGAAGACGTGCTCGAGCCTCCTGTGGTGTCCGGCCAGTACGATTCCGCGGTGGCCGTCACCTCGGCAGCGATGTTTCAGGCTTGCCCCCGGAGGTACTATCTCAGCCGGTATCTAGGTCTCGAGCCGACGCCAGACCGGCCGGGTACGGGTGCGATCGAGCTTGGACTGGAGGTGCACCGCGCGCTTGCAGGTGAAGCAGTGGATTCCGATGAAGCCAACGAACTGGCCGCGCGTTTCCGCTCGAGCGATCTAGGACGCCGTGCAGAGACGGCTTCTCGCATCGAACGGGAATTCGACTTCCTGTTTGAAGTTGATGACGTGATCGTACGCGGTCAAATCGACTTATGGTTTGAAGAGGGCGGGGAGCTGGTCATCGTCGACTACAAGACCGACCGGGACGAAACCGCGTCCGAGGGCTACGCGCTGCAACTGCGCCTCTATGCACTCGCTCTGGAGCGCTATGCAGGACGACATCCGGATCGGGCTGTGTTGTACTATCTCCGTTCGAGCCGGATTGTCGAAATCAGCTTAACCGATGCAGATCTGGCAGCCGCGCGAAATACCGTAGGGGAGTTACGAGAGGCGCAGGATCAGCTTCAGTTTCCGTTGAAAGTGGGAGAACAGTGCAGGAAGTGTTTGTTTTGGGGAGGGGTTTGTGAGGGGTTAAAGGAAGGAGGGGGTCAGACTTGAGGTTGTTTCTTGGCTGCCATCTTTTTCTCCAGGGCCTGCCATAATCGGGTTCTGACGTCGTCCGGGAGCGTCTGCGGCTCTACGCCCTTATAAACCTGCAACGTCTTCTTAGTGGTATCTACGATGACGAAGCAGTTGGGGCATGCATTCACGTGGTCTTGCCAATGTTTCTTCGTTTCCGGATCCACCGTCTCATCCAGGTAGGCGTTCAATTCCTGCAGGAACTGTTTACAGGTAACCAAGCAAGTTCTCTCCCTTCCGCTTGAACTGACGGGTCAACCGCTCCCGCAACGCCAAGCGGGCTCGCAAAAGCCTGCTCTTGACGGCTGGCACTGAAATTCCGAGGGTCTCAGCCGTTTCCTCGGTGCTCAATTCTTCGATGTCGCGCAATACGAAAACGGTGCGAAAATCAGGCTTCAGACTCTCGACGGCCTCGTCCAGGATGCGCCGCCATTCCTCTTGAGAGTATTGCTGTTCGGGGTTGTCTTCCCAGACGGCGATCTCCCTTGTCACCGTTTCTTCGCCCAGCTCCACGGGCTCGTCCAGGGGCACGCTCCGGTCGGATTTCCGCTTGCGGAGCCGCATCAGAGCCTCGTTGACCCCGATCCGGACGATCCAGGTGTAGAACTTGGAATCACCCTTGAAATTGTCTAAGTGCGTGTAGGCTTTGAGGAACGTGTCCTGGAGAACATCCTCGGCGTCTTCGTCATTGCGGGTGATGTTCTTGGCCAGGCGGTAGATCTTGCGCTCGTAGCGATGGACCAGCTCTGAAAACGCGGCTTGGTCCCCAGCTTTGGCCTGGGCCACCAGGACGGATTCATCGAATCCGGTGGGTACGCTGGTGGTGGGCGTCACGGCGAACGGGACCTCCCCTTCACTATATCAGGCGGCCCTCCCTCGCGAAGGCGAAGGAATCAGGGGTTTGTTAACCTGAAAATTACCCATGGACAACATACAGGTCACCCTTCCGGACGGCAGTGTACCGAGCTTTCCGGCGGGAACTAAACCTCTGGATGTGGCACGCTCCATCAGCCCCCGGCTGGCGGACGACGCCATCGTCGCACGCGTAGACGGTAATCTGTGGGACCTGAACCGGCCGTTCGAGAGCAACGCCAAGCTCGAGATCCTGACCACCAGGAATCCCGAGGCGCTCGAAGTGTACCGGCATTCCACCGCGCATCTTCTCGCCGCCGCCGTGCTGGAGCTGTTCCCGGAGACCAAGCTCGGCATCGGCCCGCCTATCGAAACGGGCTTCTACTACGATTTCCAGCGTGACACGCCGTTCACTCCCGAAGATCTCGAGAAGATCGAGAAGCGCATGTGGGAGATTCAGGCGCGCGATCTGCCGTACGAACGCAAGTACACGGAGAAAAACGCGGGGCTGAAGCTCTACGCCGACCAGCCAATGAAGGTCGAGCTGATCACGGAGCGCGCCGGCGATGTGTTTTCCGAATACACGCTGGGTCCGCAGTTCATCGATTTTTGCCGCGGCCCGCACGTGCCGTCCACCAAGAAGATTAAGGCGTTCAAGCTGCTTTCGATCGCGGGGGCGTATTGGAAGGGCAACGAAAAGAATGCGCAGCTCCAGCGCATCTATGGCACGGCGTTCTTCAGCAAGAAAGAACTCGACGAGTACCTCGCCAAACTTGAAGAGGCGAAGAAACGCGACCATCGCAAGCTGGGGCAGGAACTGGACCTGTTCAGCATCCAGGATCTGGCCGGTCCCGGCCTGATTTTTTATCACCCCAAGGGCGGGATCATTCGCAAACTGATCGAAGACTGGATGCGCGACCAGTACCTCAAGCGCGGCTACTCGCTGGTGTATACGCCGCATGTGATGCGCGCCGATCTGTGGCGGACGTCGGGGCACCTCAGCCACTATGCCGAGAACATGTTCGCGGGTATGGAGCTGGATGACGCGGAGTACCGCTTGAAACCCATGAACTGTCCGGGCCACATTCTCATCTATCGCGACAAACTGCGCAGCTATCGCGAGCTTCCGGTGCGGCTGGGCGAGCTGGGTACGGTGTATCGCTACGAACGCAGCGGGACCATGCATGGGCTGCTACGCGTTCGGGGGTTCACGCAAGACGACGCGCACATATTCTGCACGCGCGATCAGATCGAGGATGAGGTCGTCAACTGTCTCGAGTTCGCTCTGGATGTCCTGAAGACGTTCGGTTTCGAGCACTACGACGCGGAGATTTCGACCTGGGACGGCGGAACCAGCGGCAAGTATGACGGCGAGCCGGAGCAGTGGGCGCTGGCCGAGGGCGCGCTGAAGCGGGCCGTGGAGCGTCTGAAGATCAAGGCTCCGGTGATCCCCGATGAGGCGGCGTTTTACGGACCCAAGATCGACGTGAAGCTGCTGGACGCTTTGGGCCGCAAGTGGCAGCTTTCGACCGTCCAGTTCGATTTCACTTTGCCGCGCAGGTTCGAGCTCGAATATGTCGCCGAAGACGGCAAGAAGCATCAGCCGCTGATGGTGCATCGCGCGCTGTACGGCAGCGTGGAGCGCTTTTTCGGAACGTTGATCGAACACTATGCCGGGGCGTTCCCGGTTTGGCTGGCGCCGGTGCAGGCGGTAGTGATGCCGATCACTGACCGGCAGCAGGAATACGCTCAGAAAGTTTACGCGAAGCTCGAAGGCGCCGGGCTGCGCGTGCATCTCGACGATCGCAAGGAAAAGGTCAACCTCAAGATTCGGGAAGCCCAGTTGCAGAAGGTACCGTACATGCTGGTGGTGGGCGATCGCGAAGCCGAGGCGGGTACTGTTTCGGTGCGCCACCGCAAACACGCCGATATGGGCGTGAAGCCGCTGGATCAGTTCATCGAAGAAGTGTCGCAACTAATTGCCTCGAAATCCGCCACGGAGTAGCGGCACTCGATGAGCGGGCGGATTGAAGGTAAAGAAGTAATCTCCTACAACCCCGCGACGGGGGCTGAGCTCGGCCGCGTCCCGCTGGCATCGGTGGAAGATTACGATGCCGTCATCTCCCAGGCCCAGAGGACCTTCGAGCGATGGCGCATGCTGCCCGCGCCCCAACGCGGAGAGATCGTTCGGCAGATCGGCGACGAGCTTCGGAGCGCCAAGCAGGAACTGGGCAAGCTCGTCACGCTCGAGGCCGGCAAGATCGCCGCCGAAGGCCTGGGTGAGGTGCAGGAGATGATCGACATCGCCGATTTCGCCTGCGGCCTGTCGCGCCAGCTTTACGGCCTCTCGATGCACAGCGAGCGGCCTGGCCATCGCATGTACGAGCAGTGGCATCCGCTGGGAGTAGTGGGCGTGATCAGCGCGTTCAACTTTCCGGTTGCGGTGTGGAGCTGGAACGCGCTGATCGCCATGGTATGCGGCGATACTGTCGTCTGGAAGCCCTCGCTCAAAGTACCGTTATGCGCGGTTGCCGTGCAGCAGATTTGCGACCGCGTACTCGATCGCCACGGCTGGAAGGGTGTCTTGAACCTGGCGATCGGGAAGGATGATGTGGTCGGTGAGCGTCTGATCCAGGACCGCCGCGTTCCTCTCATCAGCGCGACGGGCTCTGTCCGCATGGGCCGGCATGTCGCACAAGTAGTGGCCGGGCGCCTGGGGCGGAGTCTCCTCGAGCTTGGCGGCAATAACGGCGTGATCGTAATGGACGATGCCGACCCGGACCTGGTGGTGCGCGCCGTACTGTTCGGCGCCGTGGGCACGGCCGGGCAGCGTTGTACGTCGATACGCAGACTTTTTTTGCAGAAGGGTATCGCGCCGAAGATCACTGAAAAGCTGATCGCGGCGTACGGGCAAATCCGCATCGGCGACCCACTCGACGCCGCGACGCTGATGGGGCCGCTGATCGACCAGGACGCGGTGGACAACATGATGCGCGGCCTGGCGACAATCCAGGAACAGGGCGGGAAAGTCCTGACCGGCGGGAAGCGTCTGCAAGGATGCTTCGTCGAGCCGACCATTGTCCAGGCGCACTCCGATATGGCGATGCTGAAGGAAGAGCTCTTCGCTCCAGTGCTGTACCTGATCGAATTCGATACCTTGGATCAAGCCATGGCCTGGCACAACGACGTCCCGCAAGGGCTTTCCTCGGCCATCTTCACTGCGAAGCTGGCGTCTTCGGAAGCGTTCCTCAGCGCGCGTGGCAGCGACTGCGGCATCGCCAACGTAAACATCGGCACCAGCGGAGCGGAAATCGGCGGAGCTTTCGGCGGCGAAAAAGATACCGGCGGCGGACGTGAATCGGGCAGCGATGCCTGGAAAGCCTACATGCGCCGGCAGACGGTTACGGTGAACTGGTCGGGCGAATTGCCGTTGGCTCAGGGCATCAAGTTCGATGTTTGATGGTCATTGCTTCAACAGTGCTTCGATCAAGATCCGCGTGTTCTTCTCTTCTTTTTTGAAGAAATCGTCTTTCCCCGCGTACTGAAACCGGACGGCGCCCTTTTTGTCGACGAACAAGTACATGGGGACGAAGGGGTGATCGTCGGGCTTGAAATCGCACAGCTGCATGGCGGTGTCCCGGTCCAGGTAGCCGAGCGGGAATCCAAACTGCCGAAGCCGCGTGAGAGGGCCCACCATCTTCGCGGCCATATCGTCCGCCGCTACGCTAAAGACCTGGAATCCCTGGGGGCCATACTCCTTCTGAAGCTGGCCGAGCATTTGCATCGACGTGATGCAGTGCTCGCAGGTTGTGGAGATTAAGGCTACCACCATGACCTTCCCGCGGTACTGACTCAGGCGAATCTTTTTTCCGTCGGCGACGGGCACCGAAATATCGGCCAGAGGGCGGGGAAGAGTAGCGCCTTCGACCGATATCAACAGACACACGAACGCCAAAATGACTCGAAACATAGTGTGTAAAAATCTATCTTACTTGATTCTGGATCTCTTCGAGCCAATCCGGGCGCTTCAATACGTCACGCGGGCGGCTGCCGTCGGGCGGCCCGATGATGCCGTCGCGCTGCATCATGTCCAGGATTCTCGCTGCCCGCCCGTAGCCCAGGCGCATCCGGCGCTGCAACGTGGATGTGGACGCCTTGCCCATTTCGCAAACCACCCGCACGGCTTCCTGGTACAAGGGATCTTCCACGGCGTCGATTTCTTCGGCTTCGCCCTCTTCGTCGTCTGCGGGAGGCGCGATCAGGAAGGTCTGGTCGTACTCCGGCTGGGCCTGCTCCTTCCAGAAGTCCACCACCCGACTGGTTTCGGCCTCGCTTACAAATGAGCCGTGCACGCGGGTCAGGCGGGATGAGCCGGGCGGCAGGTACAGCATATCGCCCTTGCCCAGCAGGTGCTCGGCGCCCATCACGTCCAGTACCGTGCGCGAATCGACGCGTGTAGCCACGCGGAAAGAGATCCGCGAGGGGAAATTCGCCTTGATCAAGCCGGTGATCACGTCGACGCTCGGCCGCTGCGTAGCGAGTACCAGATGCATGCCCACGGCGCGCGCCATTTGCGCCAGACGCGTGACGCTTTCCTCGACGTTGGCGCGCTCCACCATCATCAGGTCGGCCAACTCGTCGATCACGATCATCACATAGGGAAGGTGTTCGAGCTCGTCCTGCTCCAGCTCGTCTTCGAACAGGTTGCGGGGCTGAGCCTCCAGTTGCCGCACCTTGCGGTTGAACTGCTCGATATTGCGGACGCCTTGGCTCGCTAGCAGTTTCAGACGGCGTTCCATTTCGAGCACGGCGTTGCGCAGCGCGATGGTGGCTTTGCGCGCATCGGTGATCACCGGCGTCAGTAGGTGCGGAATCCCTTCGTACGGTCCGAATTCCAGGCGTTTCGGATCCACCATGATCATGCGAACCTCATGCGGCGTGGCCTTATAGAGGATCGACATGATCAGCGAGTTGAGCATCACGCTCTTGCCCGATCCGGTGGATCCGGCGATCAACAGGTGCGGCATCGATTCGAGCGCCGCGACTTTGATCCGCCCGTTAATGTCCTTGCCCAGAGCGACCGTAAGCATCGAGGCGGAATTCAGAAACTCTTCGGACTCGAGAATCTGGCGCAGGCTGATGGTTTCGCGCTTGGTGTTGGGGACCTCGATGCCCACAGTCGGCTTGCCCGGGATGCGCTCGATGAGAATCGATTCAGCCTGCAAGCCGAGGCACAGGTCTTCGGTCAGGGTGGTGATGCGCGAGTACTTCACGCCCGCCTCGGGCTTGAACTCGAAGGTGGTCACCACGGGTCCGGGATTGATCTGGACCACCGAGCCGCGTACATTGAATTCCTCAAACTTGGATTTGATTTGAGCGGCGGTTTCCTTCAATTCCTGGCTGTCAAAGGCGGCGCGTCCCACGTGCTCCTGCAAAAGATCGGTCGAGGGCAGCCGGAATACGAAGCGCGGCTTGAGGGGCGGCAGATCCCGTTTCGGCGCGGGGCGGACTTGGGGTTCTTGCTCAAGATGTTCAGGCGCAGGCTCGATGAACGAAGCTCCGCGAAGGGGTGGCTCGGGCAGCGTTTCCAAAGCCCGGATCGGGATATCTTCCAGGACTTCCGGTGGCGGAGCGGGCGCTCGCGTAGGGCGGGGCATCGGCATACCCACCGCTGCCGCATGCGCGGCCGGTTTCAGAGGGTCGACAATCTGCGGAGCGTCAGGAACAGGCGCAGACTCACGCGCGGCTTCCTCCAGCAGGGCTCGCCGCACGGCCTTCTCTTCGGCTCGCCGCCGTGAGTTTTCGATCCACTGCATCCGCCTCGCGGCCAGCTGTTCCCAGATTGCCTGCCCGAGCCGGAGGGGCGCACCGGCCCAGGCCGGTACGCGCGACATCTCGAAGGTCGAAATCAGGTAGAGCGAAAGGATCCAAACAGCGCCGGTCACCAGAACCGCGCCGGTCAGATTCATCTTCGATACGGCGTAATCCGCGGTCACCAAGCCGATCAATCCGCCGGCTGGAATGGCTCCCGCGATCGGCCGCCAGTCCTTGAACAGGCCCAGCGCCGCGCAGGTGGACCCGACCCAGGCCAATCCGCCCGCCAGCCGAGCCCACGGGGCGGCGATTTCCGCGCCGCGCAGCCATTGCCAGGCCAGCATCAGGATCAGAATCGGAAAGACGTACGCGCCCAGGCCGAAGCCCTGTAACAGAAGGTCGGCTATGGCGGCGCCAACTAACCCTGTGAGGTTCACGGGCTTAGCGCCGGAACCTGCAGTATTCCAGGAAGCATCCAGCGGATAGTAGGAGACGAGACTGAAGAACAGGAACAGCCCCGCGATCAGCAACGCCACTGCGCCGGCTTCATTGAGCCGTGGGTGGCGGGTAGGTCCTAAAAATCTCATCCCCCGTGGTAGCGGAAGAAGGTGGCCAGAGCGATTACTATTATGCCAAAAATTACCCGGTACCACACGAAGAAGCTCAGCGACCGCCGCCGGAGGTAGCTCAGGAAGAACTGGATGGTGAGCGCGCCGGTGATCGCGCTGACTACGACGCCGATCAACAGGGCCGTGCGCATGTCCGGCGGAATCCCGGCCATCCCACCCCCGTGGCGCATCAGGTCCCAGGCGTCCTTGGCTGCGGCGCCCGCGATAGCCGGGGTCGCCAGGAGGAATGAGAATCGGGCGGCGGTCGCCCGGTCCAGATTCCGCAGCAACCCGGCGCAGATGGTGATCCCGCTACGGGAGACACCGGGGACCAGCGCTAAGGCTTGGGCCGCGCCGATCACCACGGAGTCGGAAGGTGACACGTTACCCAGATCCTTCTTGCGGGATCCCTGACGGTCGGCCCACCACATGAACAGTCCGACTCCAATCAGCATGCTGCCGATCAGGTATTGGTTATTGCGCCAGACGTTTTCGGCCAGATCCTTGACCAGCAAACCGGCGATGCCCGCGGGAACCGAGCCCAGCGCCAGGAGCCACAACAGACGCGGATTCCGGCGAATCCCCGGGTCGGAACCTATGTTCAAGCCGAAGCCCTGAGCGATGACTTGGACCCAATCGCGGAAGAAGTATACGATTACCGCCAGCACGGTTCCCACGTGCAGGGCGATGTCGAAGCTCAGGCCCTGGTCGTTCCAGCCGAACAGCCACGGAATGAGCGCCAGATGCGCGGAGCTGCTTACTGGCAGGAACTCGGTCAGGCCCTGAATGATCCCCAAAATAATGGCATGTAATAGAGGCACAAGCCTTTAGCTTACCCCATCTCGATGTCATTTTCGTGATGGTGTAATGGTAGAATAATGGTGTACGAGGTGTAATTGTGGCGCTGAATATCAAGAATCCCGAGGTCGAGCGGCTGGCCACGGAAGTCGCACACCTGGCGCGGGAGACGAAGACGGAAGCGATTCGTCGGGCGTTGGAGGAGCGCAAAGCGCGCCTTGCCGTCCGGGCAAAGAGCACTTCGGAAGAACGTGTCCGTGAAATTACGGAGTATTTTAAGCGTGAGGTGTGGCCGCTGATTCCTCCCGACGTTCGGGGAAAGACGATAACCAAGGAAGAACAAGAAGAAATCCTTGGCATTGGACCCAACGGTTACCCGGAATAACAGATGGTTCTCGATACTTCGGCGCTGGTGTCCATTCATATCGAGGAGCCGGGCTCCCAAATGCTTTTCCGAAAGATCGATGAAGCTCCTCACGTCGTCATCGGAGCGCCCATTCTGTTCGAGGCAGCAATGGTGTTGAGTGGCCGGACGGGAACTGATGCGCGGTTCTCGCTGAGCCGCGGCTTGCGACGACTGGGTGTGGAGATCGTACCCTTCACCGAAGACCACTACGAAGCGGCGGTGACCGCCTTTCTGCGCTACGGCAAGGGGCGCCATCCGGCGGGACTCAATTTCGGCGATTGCATGTCGTATGGGCTGGCTCGGGTAAGCGGACTGCCCTTGCTGTACACCGGCAACGATTTTTCTCTCACCGATATTACGGCCGCATGATCCCCACGATCATCCTGCTTGCCTTGCTCGCGGGGGCGCTGGTGTATGCGGGGCTCACGGTGATCGCGGCGTTGCACTACCTCGCGGTGCGGCCTCCGGAGCTGCGATCTTCTGAACCCGTCAGCATTCTGAAGCCGCTGCACGGGCTCGATGCGGATCTGGAATCGAACCTGCGAACGTTCTTCGAGCAGGATTACCCCTCCTTCGAGATTCTCTTCGCCGTGCGGGAGCCGGACGATCCCGCGATCCCGGTGGTGGAGAAGCTCCGGCGGGAGTACCCGAACGTGCCCTCGCGCCTGCTGGTCACTGGCGAGCCACCCTATCCCAACGCGAAAGTTTTTAGCCTGGACCGGATGCTGCACGCCGGCGCGAACGATCTGGTGGTCATGAGCGATAGCGATATTCGCGTGACGCCCGCCATGCTGTGGACCATCGCCGCGGAGTTTCAGGATCCCGAGTTGGGCGTCGCTACGTGTCCCTACCGCGCCGTCGGAGGCCCGAGCTTTTGGTCGCTTCTGGAAGCAATCGGCATGAATACCGATTTTCTGGCCGGAATCCTAGTTGCGCGGATGTTCGAAGGGATGCGCTTCGCTGTCGGCCCGACCATCGCCGCGCGCCGCCGTGTGCTCGAATCCATCGGCGGGTTCGACCGGCTAAAGGACTATCTGGCCGAGGATTTCGTGATGGGAAAATTCGCGGCCGAAGCCGGCCACGGGGTGAGCCTGTCTTCGTATGTGATTGAGCATCACATCGGCAACTCGGATTTCCGCCACAATGCCGCCCACCGGATTCGATGGACCCGCAGCACACGCCGCTCTCGTCCGGCCGGTTACCTCGGACAACTCTTCACGATGCCGGTGCCCCTGGCGGTTCTCGTGACGATCTGGAATCCGTCGTGGTGGCCGGTGCTGCCGGTGACGCTGGCGATCCGCGGGGTGGCGGCGTGGACCGTCGCCGAACTAGTTCTTGGCGCGCGAATCAACTGGCTGCTGCTGCCGCTCGAAGATATCGCCGCCTTCTGCTTCTGGATCGCCGGATTTTTCGGCAACACGATCACATGGCGCGGCCGCCGTTACCGGCTGGAGTCCGACGGGCGGTTTCGCTTGCTGTCTACTTCTTCTTCTGCGCCGTGAACGACAGATTCTGCGAGAAGAACGGCAGCACTCTCTGTTCCCAGCGATCCTTCACGTGATTGGTGTGGTCGCCTTCGTAGGTTTCGTAGGTGTGCGGAACACCCAGGCGCGTGAGCGTGTCGTCCATCTCTTTGTTCGAAGCCTCTAGCCCGTCCTGTAGCCCGCAGTCCATCATGAACGCTTTGTACTTCTTGAGATTGGTCCAGTATTGATCCACCATCGAAAGCGGTGAATTAGCGATCCACTTGGCGGCGACGGCCGGTACCACTTGGCCATCCTTGGTCGGCAGGTCGAAGAAAGTCGGTGGATTACCCGGGTTGGGTGACCATGCCGCTGCCAGTGCCGACGTCGTGTCGAAGCCTCCACCGCGCCCGCCCTTGCCTTTGCCGTCGCCTGCTTTGGCCGCATCGGGAGGCGGGAACGCCTTCGCTTTGGCCTTGGCATCACCTCCTCTGCCAGCGGCCGGCGGCACGAAGGGGTTGTTCGCCAGGCAGCAGGAGCTCATGGGGTAAATCGCGGCGTACAATTCCGGATGCTTCATGCCGATCCGCAACGTTCCGTAGCCGCCCATGGAATGCCCCGCGAGGCCGCGGCTCTCGCGGCTCGCGATGGTGCGGTAGTGGCTGTCGATGTAGTTGATCAGGTCCTCCGCGATGAAGGCTTCCCAGTCGCCGGTGGTGGGCGAGTTCGAGTACATGCTGCCGCTGTGGACAGTGAAGGAATCGGGAAATACCTGGATCATTTCCTTCGCGGTGCCCGCGGCGACGGTCTTGTCGGCCGCGTCCGATGCCCACAGGACGTTGATGTACGGCTCAGCCCCAAGGCCGTAGCCATGCAGGAAGTACACAACGGGATAGCGCTGATTGCGGTTCTTGGTGTAGCTCAGAGGGAGGTAGACGAAGACGTCGCGATCCGGCGAATCGCCTTCCAGGTTCCCTTCGAGGGACTTTCCATGGACCACGATCTTCTCCATGGACCCGGGCCGTTCAGGAGCTTTCTGCTTGCCGAATCCCTTCAGTTGTGGCTGTTTGTCTTTTTGATCATCCGCTGCCGGCTGCCCGGCGTTTTGCGAGAACATCAAGCCGGCCGCCCCGGCCAAAAGCGCAAGCGTGAGCGTGAAATTGAAGAGGAACGAGAGTCGAGTGGATTTCATGAGCAGCCCCCCAAGGCCTCAGGTCAGTTTACACCCGGGGGTCGTCGGGCTCAAGGTCAAACGCAAAGGCAACGGGAAAACCATGCCTCCCCAACGGGACGTCCCACAGAGAGATTTGGCGTTCAGCGATAGAATTAAGCAAAGTCGGATTTGTCAAGTCTAGCCGAGACTCGCACATGCGGAAACCGTTCCTTTTTGTTAGTTCAACGTGTTACGACCTGAAGCAGCTGCGAGCCGACCTCTATCTGTATGTGGAGAGCACTGGATTTGAAGCAGTCCTATCGGAGTATCGAAGCTTCCCTGTTGATCCCGATAAGACTACCATCGAGAACTGCCGCAAGGCTATAGAAAACAGGGCAGACATATTTGTGCTGGTAATCGGGGGACGATATGGCTCGGTGAACGAACACGGCAAATCCGTCACGAACCTCGAATACATAACCGCCAAAGCGAAAGGCATTCCCATTTACGTTTTCGTGATGCGGTCGATTCTAGATGTTCTCGGTATCTGGCAGGCTAACCCGGCGGGTGATTTCACCAGCGTCGTCGATTCTCCCAAGCTCTTTGAATTCGTGTCAGAGATTCGCTCCGGCGGCGAGGAGTGGATTTTCGCATTCGACAATGCCCAGGACATCATCTCGATTCTGCGGACGCAGCTAGCATATCTGTTTGCCGACGCTCTGGTGTTACGAACGCGAGCGTCTGTAAGCGGCGTGCTTCCGGCGACACACGGCTCATTGTCCGGGAACGAACTTCGTTCGGTCATCGAAAGGCCCCGCGGGTGGGAATATCTGTTGTTTGTCCAAGTACTGCAGAGGGAGATCTCCGTCAGCAAAGGATTGAAGAAGGATTGGACGTACAATCTGAGTTTTGGATCATCCCGGAGCTTCGTGACACCATCACACTTTGGACGATGGATTCAAGAGAAGATCTCCGAGCTTATGCGGATCGTTGAGAATCTTCGGACCCTGTTCGATCAGGCCTTGCCGACTGCATTCGGTCCGCCCGGGCAGTCAGGTGATGCCCAAGCAATTCTCCACGCGGCGAACCGCGTCGGCGAAGCATATCGATCCATCCTGCAATGGAAGTTGGACTTTTTCAGCCTGTACCTAGACGATGAACTTCTGAAGCTACGGTCCTTGTCAGCCAGCCTAGGAGATAACACCGTGGAAGAGATCGAGCAGTTCATAGATAAACTCTCAAATGAGCTCGATGACGCTTTGAAGAAACCGCCGGGTGGCCCAACGCGCGAGATTACCTTGACTCTGACGTTCACTGTTCCGGATCAAACACAGCTTACCGAAGAAGTGGCACGCATAACAGATCTAGTCGCAACCGGCAAGTTAAAATGGAGTTAATTTGTGGCGCTGCGGTGTGTGGACCCATGCGGCGCGGCTGGTTTGCCGGAACGCGCGCGGGCCCCTGAAAGGGACGCAGCGGGCCGGTTCCCGTGACTCGAATCTGCGCCTACGGCAGTGATACCGACCGGTTAATCCAGACAATATTGTCCCAGCTCAGGACCTTCTCCGTGCCGTCGAATAATTTCGCGAAGCTGCCGCCCGAGCCTTTGAACGAAAACGACTTCACGCGGTCGGGAGGATTCGTGGTGACGTTCCGCAGAATGTCCAGAACCTGCTCCTGCTTCGAGATCTGGAAGAAGCTCGGATTTTTCGCCGAATAAAACTTGGTCTCGGCGGGATTGCCTCTGTTCCCCACGCCCGGCTCAAAACTGATATGCAACTCGAGTTTCTCGCCCGTAGCCGCCGCAAATACCCAGTCCTGCGAGCTGAGTGACTGGGCGCCCAGATATTCCGTGAAACGCTTCGCGGTGTGCGTGGTCGCCTGCAGGTAGACGCCGAAGGGCCCGGGAGCGTCCGCCGGGTCCTCGGTCAGTCCGCCGATCACCAGTTGCACGTTGGCCCCAGTCGGATCTTTCACGGGAGCGACCAAATACACCAGGCGATTCGAGCCTTTTCCGACCGGCTTGCCGTCGGGCCCATTGATCGTGACACGGTCGATGAAGACCGCGCGCAGATTGCAGTCCTTGGCCGCACCCTGTGCCGCGACGTTAGGCGTCCAGCCCTTGGGCAAGTACGACGCGAGCGCGGCATCGGGAACTTTGAGATCCAGTTGGAAGCGGGTTTCGGAGCTCGATTCTTGCAGGTTCTGGGCGCCCGCGAAGCCGGCGAAGACGCTTCCCGCGAGCAGCATAAAACAGGCGCGGTTTAGGAATGTTCGTGTCATAATTTACCCCCTATAAACTATCGCATTTCCGCCCGATAGACCGTAAGAGTAGGTCCACATGCAGGCCACCAAATCGCCCGCGCCCGCGGTCTTAGAGAAAGTGCCGCCATTTCCCCCCGTGGCGGCCAAACTCCTTGGTGTCCTCGCGCGCGCCGACGTCGAGGTCCGCGAGGTCGCTCAGCTCATCGGCAGCGACGCCACCTTTACGGCTCGCCTGTTGCGTTGCGTCAATTCCTACGAATTCGGCTTGACGTCTCCGGTCACGAACGTCCAGCAGGCGGTGGCGCTGGCCGGATTGGACCGTACCCGCCAGATCACTATGACCCAGGCGGCCGCTGTCTACGCCCAAGGTGCGCTGCGAACCGGGGAGCTGCGGCGGTGCTGGCAGCACTCGATCGCGACCGCCGTCCTGGCAGATGAAATCGCTCAAGCCTGCGGAGTGTTCACGGACGCCGCCTTCACTGCCGGCATCATGCACGATATCGGACGGCTCGGCCTTCTAGTCGCGTATCCCGACCGCTACGAGCGCATCATCCGCGACGCTGCCGCGCAGTGCCTGGATCTGCTGGACTTCGAGCAGGAGGAATTCGGCGTGAACCACACCGAGGCCGGGCGTTACCTGGCCGAGAAGTGGGGACTGCCGGAGGATCTGCGCACCGTTGCCGGCCGGCATCACGATCCCTCCGAAGGCGCCGAACTCGATCTCTTGCGGCTCGTGCGCGTCGCGTGCCGCCTGGCGGACTCCTTGGGGTACGACGTGACTCGCCCGCTGGTCCCGACGAATGCCAAAGCTGCCCTGAAAGAACTACCCCTCGCCGCGCGGCAGCGTTTCCGGAAGAGTCCGGAGCAATTGCGCGCCCTCATCGAGAAGCAGATTTTGGAATTTAGCTTCGATCCTACGCAGATCGCGCTCGATCCGCTTCCCGAACAGAATATCGCCGACGAGACGACTGCTGTCGACGAGGCGCCGGTCGAGGAACAGTCGGTCGAAATCGAGCTTCCGGGACCGCCTTCCGAAGTCCGGAGCCATTCCATCGTCCTGACCGTCGCCTGGACCGTGGCAGTGATCGCCGGCCTTGCCGCCCTGCTGCTCTGGAAACTGCGCTAACGCCGCTTCGCCCGCTCGCCGAGCGCATCGTAGGTGGCGTACTTGTACAGCTCCGAAAGAGTCGGATAGTTGAAGCACGTCTGAATGAACAGTTCGGCTGTGGCCCCCTGCAACAACGCCGTCAGCCCGATGTGCACCAACTCAGTGGCCTGCTCGCCGATCACGCTCACGCCCAGCAGGCGCATGTCTTCCTCGCGGAACAGCAATTTCAGAAAACCGTCGTGGTCGCCGATGATCTGGCCGCGAGGGTTGTGCTCATAGCGCGCCCGCCCGGCGACGTACGGAATATTCTGCTTCTGCAGCGACTCTTCGGTCTCGCCCGCCACCGAGCATTCCGGAATCGTATAGATGCCGTAAGGCAGGATGGGCGCGACCGCCGTCTTGTATTTCAGGTCGAAGGCGTGGACCATCGCCACGCGGGCCTGCTCCATCGAGGTCGAGGCCAGGGCGGGGAATCCGATCACGTCGCCTACCGCGTACACGTGCGGAATCGCGGTCTGGTAGTGCGCATTCACCTCCAGTTGCCCGCGCGAGCTGGGCGTGACGCCGATGACTTCGAGGTTCATGCCGCCCGTGTTCCCCGATCGCCCCGCGGCCGCCAGCAGCGAGTCGACTCCAGCTGTCTTGCCTGACTTCAGTTTGACGTTCAGCTGGGCGCCCGCTTCCACGCTTTCGATGGTTTCGTTGAGCAGGAGGCGGATGCCCATCTTGGACATGCTGGCGGCCAGGGCCTGCGATATCTCGCCATCCAGGAATTGCAGCAGCCGGTCGCGGCCTTCCACCAGCGTGACTTGCACGCCCAGCGCCTGAAACAGGCATGCGTATTCGCAGCCGATGACGCCGCCGCCGGCGATCAGCATGGTGCCGGGGATGTCGCCGATCCCGAGGATGGTGTCGGAATCGTACACACGGGGGTCTTGAAACGGGAAATTACCGGGGCGATGCGGCCGCGATCCGGTCGCGATCAGGAAGAAATCGGCGGTCAGCGTGACAGCCGGGCCGCTGTCGGGCGTGACGGAGACGGTGTGGGGACCGGTGAACGAGGCGAATCCGTGGTACTGATCCACCTTGTGGCGTTCCAGATTCGCCTGGATGCGGGCGCGCTCGGATCCGGTGACGTTCTGCTGGTGAAATAGAAAATCGCGCGCGGTGACCTGGTCGGCCATGCTGAGCGTCACGCCGTGCAGCCCGCGCTGCCGGAAACCGGAGAGATACAGCGCCGTCTCGCGAAGAGTTTTGGAAGGAAGAGTTCCGGTGTTGGCCGCGGCTCCGCCCAAAGCGGCCGCTTTTTCCACCAGCGCGACCTTTTTTCCAAAGTAGGCGGCCTGGGCCGCTCCCTTTTCGCCGGCGGGGCCGGAGCCGATCACTACCAGGTCATACTGAGTGGGCATGCCCCTCAGTGTCGCTCTTTCTGATACGCTTTGGCCATGCGGAGAACAACCGTACTCGGAGCAATTCTGGCTTTTCTGGCTGCATGGTGCTGGGCTCAGCCCGCCTCGCCCGGATCGGGACACTGGGAAGGAGCGGTCCAGACGCCCAACGGGGATATGGTCATGATGGTGGACCTCGCGAAGAACTCAGCTGGGGTTTGGATAGGCTCCATGAGTCTTCCAGCCGGGAACGTCATCGACGTTCCTCTGACCAAAGTATCGGTTGAGAACAATACTGTCCGGTTTGCGATGGCGGAAATGCCCGGCGCCCCCTCCTTCGAGGGAAAACTCTCCGCTGACGGCAATGACTTTTCGGGCACCGCTACTGCTCCCAATGGCGCGGCTCCCTTTCAGGTCAAGCGAAAGGGTGATGCGAATGTGAAGCTGCCGCCGGCGAGCAGCGCGCTGTCGAAGGATTTTGAAGGTAATTGGGAAGGCGCTATTGAGGCCGGTGGGAATCGTTTACGGATTGTGATGAAGCTGTCCCGGGCGGCGGACGGCTCCGCGACAGGAACGATGGTCAGCGTCGATCAAGGAAACCAGGAAATCCCCATCAGCACCATTAAGGTTAACGATAAGCAGCTGCAATTGGATGTACGCGCGGTGGGCGGAACCTATAGCGGCACCTTGGGGGCGAACGGCGAAATCGACGGGACCTGGACGCAGGGTCCCGGCAGTCTTCCTTTGCACCTTAAGCGACCCTAGAATCGAGAGACCACGACGAACGCGCCGCCGATGGCGATAGCCTCCTCCAGCAACATGCGATCCCGTCCTTGTTTCGGTTCCTCGTAGTCTAGGATAAATCGTATGCGCATTCGTTTCTCGATCTTGACGATGTTGGTGGGCGCGTATATGAGCGCTCCGTACTCAGTAAACGGTCAATTGGGTGAATCATCCGACGCCCGGGGCTCCCCGCACAAAAGATGGCAAAGTGAATCTTTCCGCACCGGCGCCCCGCGTGAACGGCAAGTCCGACCTCTCAGGAATCTGGCAGGCGGAGCCGACGCCGCTGGCCGAACTGACGGCGATGTTTGGCGATATCGGGGCGCTGGCGGTGCCCGGGGACGATCCGCGGACATTTAACAAGTACCTGATCAACATTCTTGCGGACTATAAGCCCGAAGAGTCACCGATGCGGCCGGAATTCAATGAGCTGTTCGGGAAGCGCAACCAGGTTTTGGGACTGGATATACCGACATCCCACTGTCTGCCCGGTGGCGTACCGTTCGGCATGCTTCTCTCCCTTTCCGACCAAGATCGTCCAAACGCCGGGATTGATCGTGATGCTGCTCGAAGGAGACGGCACCTCGCGCCAGGTATACACCGACGGCCGCAAGTTTCCCGGCGATCCACAGCCGTTGTGGATGGGGTACTCGGTGGGCCGCTGGGAAGGCGACACTCTGGTGGTGGAGACTCGCGGAATCAACGACAAGACCTGGCTGGACGCTCTCGGCCATCCTCACAGCGAAGATATGCGCGTGACCGAACGTTTCCACCGGCGCGATTTCGGCCACATGGACGTGCAAATCACCATCGACGATCCGAAGACGTACACCAAGCCGTTCTCGGTCAAGGTGACGCATCGCCTGCTTCCCGACACGGACATTCTGGAGTGGTACTGCGCCGAAAACGAGAAGGACCGAAAGCACCTTTAGAAGTTTGTGGGGCAGGTTTCTAACCTGCGTGCCCGTTTCTAACCGGCTCTGCCGCGTTACTGCGGATTCACGACCAGCGTGTCCTTCGCTTTGACTTTGTCGAACTGCATCGGAAAACTCGTTCCGCCGTAGTAAGAACCCCACTGGTCCTTGTAGTGTTTCGACAATACGTGCCCGGATTCGCCGCTGACGATGTTGGCCTGCGATTGATCCAGGTTTGCGAGGTCGATCACCATGCGCAGCGAGGGCCCCAAGCGCTGCGTGGTCTGCTTGATGCTGCTGGACGATCCGCTCATGGGGACCGGGCCAATGTTGAAGTATCGTCCGATCACCGGCAGTTGGCCGCCTACCGGGTGAACCAGACGCAGCTCGATCCATTGCCCGTAGTCCCATGCGGCGACGTTCGATCCCTGCATCTTTTCTCCCGCGCCGACGGCGGCGGCCAGCGAGTTTACCAATAGTTCATCGTAGTTCTTGAACCAGCCCGCAGGGCGTTCGCGCAATAGCCGTTCGATCACCACGGGAGCCATCCGCGCGGCATATTCACCTTCGGCGCCCGGTGCGGCAGCCTTTGCGGCGGCCTGGCGCAGCTCGGTGTCCAGCAGCGCCGCTACCATCGGAGCTGCGGTCTTCTTCTCCGTTTGTCCGTTCCAGGTCCGCAACACGTCTGCTGCGGCACGCATCTGGGCGCTCGAATTCGGCTGTTTGTCCCAAGCCTGCACGGCTTGGCGCGCCAGAGAGCTCAGATAGTCCGAGTACACGTCCTTCTGGACGCCCAGCATATCCTCGGGCTTCCATTTCTCACGCTGCGAAAGCAGGTTGCGGATTTCGCGCGCGCGGTAGGGAGGAGCGAAACCACCGTTCACCGGGTAGCGATATTTTTCGGGAAACGGATCCTGGTTCGCGGACGCGATGATCCCGGATTGTGGATTGAACACCTGCGGGAGATCGTCGTAGGGAATGGCGCCCGACCATTCGCAACTGTTGGTGGAGCCATCCGCCGGAACATCTCCGCGGCAGCCCTGGCGGTTCGGTAGCAGGCCCGCCGCGTGATACCCGATGTTCCCGTCCACATCCGCGTACACGAAATTCTGCCCGGGGCCGGAGTATCGCCGCAGGGCTTGATTGAACTCCTCCCAATTGCGGGCGCGGTCCATCGCCAGGAAAGGAAACTCCATTTTGGCGATCTCGGCCGCCGCCCAGCGAAGCGAGTAGTTTTGTCCTTCATCGTTCAGAAACACCGGTCCGTGCGCGGTGAGCCAGGTGTCCGATTGCAAGGGCTTCTGTCCCTTCACGCCGATCCAATCGCGCTCCAGCGCTGCCTGCCGTGTCTGGCCGTTCACTTGATACCGGCCGGTCTGGGCGTTGATTTGCTCTTTGTAGAGATCCTGGACGTCGAATTCGAGATTCGTCACGCTCCAGGCGACGCGCCGGTTGTGGCCCAGGATCACCGCCGGAACACCGGGCAGCGATGCGCCCGTGACGTCCAAATCTCCAGCTTTGAGATGCACCAGGTACCACGGCGACGGGATGGACCAATCCAGATGCGGGTCGCCCGCCAGAATAGGCTTGCCGCTGGCGGTGTGAGTGCCGGAAATCGCCCACGCGTTCGAGCCTGGAGCCACTTCCGTTCCAGTGCGGGTCGGGTAAAGGAACTCGACCTTTTCCTTGTCGCCTTTTTCGAGCATGTGCAGCTTGCGGATCTCCTCCGGCCAGGACGTGGTGAGCATGCGATACATCTGCAAGCCCGCCAGCAACGTGTCCTCGATTCGCCAGGGGCGCGGTTGATAGTTCAACAGCGTGAACTCCAGAGGCAGATTGCTCCGATGTGTTTCCAGATAGTAGTTCACGCCGCGGGCATACGCCGCGAAAATTGTTTTGGCTTCCGGCGCCAGGGTTCTCGCCTGAGCCTGGGCGATGCGCGACAGGCGCAGCCGCCGCGATTCCTGATCCTGATTGAGCGCCGAGGGGCCGACCACTTCCGCCAGCTCTCCCGCGGCCAGCCGGCGGAGCGCGTCCATCTGCCACATTCGATCCTGCGCCGTGACGTAGCCCTGCAGGAAGATGGCATCCTCCCACGACGACGCGGAAATGTGCGGTACCCCCAGCGCGTCGCGCACCACGGTAGCTCGCGCGGCAATCGGCGCGACGATCTCGCCCGAAGTCTGGGGCAGAGGCCGCCAGGCGAGCCAGTACGCGGCGCCTACGAGTGCAACCAGCAAAACCGCTATGCTCAGATTGATCGCCCGTAACAGCGGCGTATTGAATAGCAAACTCCAATTCTAGCGGACTAAAATGTCTCTCCGCTTTACATTACTGCTGGCCATCGTCGCCCTGAACGGTTTCTTTGCCGCTGCCGAAGTGGCGCTGGTGTCGGTCCGGCGCTCCCGGCTCGCGGAGCTGGCCGGTCAGGGGAATGTTTCCGCGCGCGCCGCGCTGGAGCTGCTGGCGAATCCCGAACGGCTGCTGAGCGTCACCCAGGTTGGCGTCACGCTGGCGAGTTTGGGGCTGGGCTGGGCCGGCGAGCAGACTCTGTACAACCTCATCCTAGGCTGGTTCGCGCCCGTGCTTACGCCAGCTCGCGAAGTATTCCTCCACGGCGCGAGTTTCGCGCTCGCGTTCCTGGCGATGAGCTTCGTGCACGTGGTAATCGGCGAGGTCGTCCCCAAGAACCTGGCGCTGGATAAGGCGGACCGCTTGGCGCTTCTCGTCGCGCCCGTGCTGCTGATCTTCTACCGCATCTCCGCCCCGTTTGTCTTTGTCGTCGAACGCACCTCGGCGGGCTTGTCCCGAGCCTTGGGTCTTAAGGGGCACGGAGGCGGAGGACATTCGGCCGAGGAGCTCAAGTTCATTCTCGAGTCCAGCCGCCGCGAGGGGCACCTGGAAACATTCGAGGAGGACGCGATCCAGAAGCTGCTCGGGTTGAAGGAAATCTACGCGCGCGAGATCATGACGCCGCGCATCGACATCGTCTCGGTGTCGGCCGAGGCGAGCCTGGACGAGCTTCTACGCATCACGCTGGAACACAAGTATTCGCGCATTCCGGTCTACGAAGATAAGCCCGAGCACATCATCGGATTCGTCCATTACAAGGACCTGGTGCGCGTCTGGCGCGAACGGAAGAACGCCACCGATCGCCGCCAGCCCGCGATTCCGTTCCGCCTGCGGCGTTACCTGCGCGAGGTGCTGGTGGTGCCCGAGACTAAGCCGTTGAACCAACTGGTGGACGAATTTCGCGAGCATCACACCCATCTGGCGATGGTGGTGGACGAATTCGGGACCATCACCGGCATGGTCACGTTGGAGGACGTGCTGGAGCAGGTGTTCGGTGAAATCGGCGATGAGCATGACGTGCGCCGCCCTCTGCCCGTGGCCGGAGCGTTAGTGATCGAGGTAGACGGCGGCACCAGCATCCGCGATCTGGCTTCGCAGTACGGAATCGAGCTGCCGGGCGACGCCGGCTTCGAGACTCTGGCCGGATTCTTGCTGTTCCGCCTGGGCTATATTCCCGCGCCGGGCGATTCCGTGACGCACGAAGCTCACACGTTTATCGTGCAGGAGATGGATCGCAACCGCATCGCCAAGGTGAAGATCGTCACCCAGCGGCCGGCGGAGACTCAGGTTTGATGCTTTTTCGCCTCCTGCCCGGCGACCTCCCCCAGTAGCTCCCGCACGGTTCGTTTCAAGACCGGATGACGCAGATCCGGCGCGAGTTCGGCCAGCGGCGCCAGCACGAACCGGCGTTCGGTCATTCGAGGATGCGGGATCTCAAGATCGGGCGACTTTACCACCGCGTTCCCATACAGCAGAATGTCGAGGTCGATCAGCCGCGGTCCTTTGGGCGTTCGTTGCAGCCGCCCCATTTCGCGTTCGATGCGCTGGATATGCTGGAACAACTGCCGCGGGAACAGGTCGGTCTCGATTTCGACCACCTGGTTCAGGAACCATGGCTGATCGAGGACGTCGCGCGGCGCGGTTTCCCAAATCGAAGACTGGCGCGTGACACGTAGCCGTTCGCTGGTCAGGAGCTTGCTGGCTTGCGCCAGATTGGCCGTGCGATCGCCCAGGTTTGACCCCAGTCCCAAATACGCCGTCTTCATCAAAAAAGCGTGTTTTGAGCGCCGCGAATGCGCCTGGGAATCTTGAAGTATTCGAAGGCCCGTTCCGTGGCCATGCGGCCGCGCGGCGTCCGGTCCAGGAACCCGAGCTGGATCAGATACGGCTCGTAGACTTCCTCGATGGTGTCCGGCTCCTCGTCGATCGACGCGGCGATGGTGTTCAGGCCGACCGGCCCTCCGCTATACTTTTCGAGCACCGTGAGCATGATTTTCTGGTCGATCTCGTCGAGCCCAAAGCGATCCACTTCGAGCAGGTCCAGCGCTCGTTGCGCGACTTCCGCGTCAACATGTCCCGCAGCCCGTACTTGCGCATAATCCCGCACACGCCGGAGCAGGCGATTGGCGATGCGCGGGGTCCCCCGGCTGCGCCTTGCGATTTCCTCGGCGCCGGGGGTGTCCACCTGGATCTCGAGCAGGCGTGCCGAGCGCGCCACGATCCGCGCCAATTCGTCCACTTCGTAGTGATTCAGCCGCAGGACCAGCCCGAAGCGTCCGCGCAGTGGGGCACTAATTAGTCCCTGCCGCGTCGTCGCGCCGATGGCCGTGAATTTCTTCAGTTCCATGGCCACCGTGCGCGCGCCGGGGCCGGTGCCTATCAGGATGTCCATCCGGAAATCTTCGAGCGCTGAATAAATCATCTCCTCCACGTCGGGCAGCAGCCGGTGAATCTCATCGATGAAGAAAACCTCGCGCTCCTGGATATTGCTGAGGATGCCGACCAGGTCGAGTTTCTTCTGAAGCACGGGTCCCGAGGTCTGCTGGATGGTCACGCCCAGCTCGGCGGCGATGATCCCGGCGAGGGTGGTCTTGCCCAGGCCCGGCGGGCCGTACAGCAGCACGTGGTCCATGGCCTCGCCGCGGCGCCGCGCCGCCTCGATGGCGATGGCGAGATTCTCCTTGACCTTGGTCTGGCCGGCGAAGTCGGCTAGTTTGTGCGGGCGGAGCGTCGCCTCGAATTGCCGCTCATCTTCATTGAGCGACGCGGAAACAATGCCATCTTCGCGCATGAAGTTACAGTGTACTAGGAACGTCTATCGAACCAACTTCAAGGCCCTGCGGAATAGCCTGTCAAAATCGTTCCCTTCGCTGGCCGATTTAGCTCTGGTTACCGCCGCTTCGGCCGCCGGCCGCGCGACTCCAAAATTTGCCAGCGCCGAAATCACGTCTTCTTCGGTGGTGTTGAACGCGCTTTTGGCAGAGGCAGCGGCTGCGCGTGCGATGCCCGGCAGCAGGTCGAGTTTGTCGCGCAATTCCAGCACCATGCGCTCGGCTGTCTTCTTGCCGACGCCGGGAATCCGCACCAATTGCTCGACGGATCCTTCGCGGATGGCCGCCGCCAGATCGGGCGCCGTCAGCCCGCCCAGCGCCGTCACGGCCAGCTTGGGCCCGATGCCGCTCACCGTGATCAGTTTCTCAAACAGAGCTTTGTCCGCGGCCGATACGAATCCGAACAGTAAGAGAGCGTCTTCCCGCACGTGGGTGTGGATGTGAAGCTGCACTTCGGCGCCCGTTTCCGGCAGTGACGAATAAGCCGATACGGGAATCGTCACTTCGTAGCCGACGCCTCCGGTGTCGACGATCACCAGGTTCGGATGTTTTTCGAGAAGCGTCCCCCGCAGATGGGCGATCATTAAAACCTAGGATACGGAAAAAGGTGAGACGGCGTTTTTTTGTCAATGAGGTCCGCAACGGCAAGGCCCAGATCGAAGGCGACGAGGCTCGTCACCTGACCCGCGTGCTGCGCGTGGAAGCGGGACAGCGTTACGAAATCTCCGATAACCGCGATGTGTATCTGGCCGAGATTGAGACCGCCCGCAAAGAAAGCGTCGTTTTTCGGACGCTGGAAAAACTTCCGCCCCCGGAGCCCTCAGCGCGCGTCGAGCTATACGCTGCGCTCATTAAGTTCGATCGTTTTGAATGGATTGTAGAAAAAGCTACCGAGCTGGGCGTGAGTGAAATCGTCCCGGTGGAAGCAACCCGCAGCGATCGCGGCCTGGAGAAGGCTGCTGCTAAACGAGTCGAGCGCTGGCGGAGGATCGCGCTCGAAGCCAGCCAACAATCTCGCCGGACGCTTCTCCCGGAGATCACTGAACCTGTTCCGCTGGCCCAGGCACTAGCTCGTGCGGGGACCTATCGCTACGTGCTGGACGAAACCCCGGGAGCAGTGCCGCTCATGAGGGCGCTCCCCGCCGTGCGCACCGTGCAGGATACCGTTAACATCCTCACCGGCCCGGAAGGTGGCTGGACGGACGACGAACACGGCGCTTTTGCTGCCGCCGGATGGATCCCAGTCTCGATGGGACCGTTGATCTTGCGCGCCGAAACAGCCGTGATCGCCGCGCTCGCGGTGATTTCTCAGGCTTGGCTGCTAAGATAGGACGTTGATCCATCGTCTGGTTTTCGAGAATCTGAAGCACCGTCCGGTGCGGACTCTGCTGAGCGTCATCGCGATTGGCGTCGAGGTCACCCTGATCCTCACGCTCGTGGGCCTCAGCCGCGGGGTGCTGGGTGACATGGCGGCCCGTTCGCGGGGCACGGGCGCGGATATCCTCATCCGTCCGCCGGAGAGCTCCGGGTTCACGTTCTCCTACACCATGCCGGAGAAGATCGTCAACGTGGTGCGCGCTCAGCCGCACGTCGCCATGGCCACGGGAACGTTCGTCAAGTACATCGACTCATTCAGTTCCATCACCGGCATTCACCTGGAGGAATTCAATGCGATGAGCGGCGGACTGAAACTCATCAAGGGCAGGCTGTTTCAGGATCCCGATGACCTGGTGGTCGACGAAGTCTTCGCCCAGCAGCACCATCTTAAGCCGGGAAGCACGATCGATTTCGGCCACGCTTGGCGCGTATCCGGTATTGTCGAGCAAGGAAAGCTCTCCCGGACCTTCACCGATATCGCCAGGGCGCAGGAACTGTATTCCGCCCACGATTTGGTCTCCACGATCTACGTCAAGCTCGACGATCCGGCAAACACCCGCGCCGTCATCGGCGCATTTCAGAAGCAACTGCCCACCTACAAGGTCGATTCGATCGAGGACTTTGTGTCGTTATTCAGTACGAACAGCGTTCCTTATATCGAAGCGTTCACAAAGGTGGTGATCGGCGTGGCGGTCTTGATCGGATTCCTGGTGGTCTGTCTCTCCATGTACACTGCCGTGCTGGAGCGTACCCGTGAAATTGGGATTCTGAAAGCCCTGGGAGCGTCGCCGGCATACATCGTCGGAATTCTTATGCGCGAAACCGTGCTGCTGGCGTTGGTGGGAACCGCTGTCGGAATATTGATGACTTATGGGACACGTGCGCTGATGGCGACGTTCGCTGCGTCCATGCCGCAGGAAATCGTCCCCGATTGGTATCTGACGGTCACGGGGATCGCGCTGGCCGGCTCGGTTGTTGGGGCGCTGTACCCCGGCCTGCGCGCGGCGCGGCAGGATGCGATCGAAGCCCTCGCGTACGATTAAAACCCCATGACTGAGATCGAAGTTCAGGATCTGATCAAGACCTATCGCGTGGGCGACGTGGAAGTACACGCTCTGCGCGGAGTCAATCTCAAGATCGAGCGCGGCGAGTTTGTGGCCATCGTCGGGCCCAGCGGATCCGGCAAATCCACGCTGTTCCACATTCTGGGAGGTTTGACGCCGCCCACGTCCGGCACGGTACTGATCGACGGGCGCGACCTGGTCAAGATGAGCGAAGGGGATCGCACCCGGCTGCGCAAAACCACCGTCGGTTTCGTGTTCCAGAAATACAACCTGCTGCCGACGCTGACCGGTGCCGGCAACATCGAAATCGCGCGCGACATCGCTGGGAAGAACGGCCAGGAGCGCGATCCCCAGTTTGAAGAGATCCTCAAGCTGCTGGGCATCTCCAGCCGCCTGCATCACAAACCCCGCGCGCTTTCGGGCGGCGAACAGCAGCGCATCGCGATCGCGCGGGCTCTGGTGAATCACCCGGCGCTGCTTTTGGCGGACGAGCCCACCGGAAACCTGGACACGGAAAACTCCAACGCCGTTCTCTCGGTCCTGCAAGGCCTGAACAAAAGCCTGGGCCAGACCATTCTCATGATTACCCACGATCCGGAAGCCGCCGCTTACGCCGATCGCACGGTGACCATGCGCGACGGCCGCGTCGTCTGAAGAGGCCACCGCGATGCGCGCCGCTCCTGTCCTGATCGCCAGCGTTGTCGCGTTCGCCGCGATGGAAGGAGTGATCTTTCACACCGGTCTTTATCCCTGGATCCTCAATCCGGATGCCTCTACGGGCTACGTCGAGACCATCCTTCGCAATGAGCAAAACCGTCCGAAGAACGGCCCGCAGGTTTTGGGAATCGGCGATTCACGTATGCTCCTGCTGCCGCGCCTCTCGAATGAGCACACGGCCGAGACCGGTTACACCTTCGGAACCATTGCCACCGCCGGGTCCTCGCCGCGCTCCTGGTATTACATGCTGCGCGATACCGATCCAACCGCGCGCCAATATCGGGCCATTGTGCTGGCGGTGGAAAGCTATGATGACGCCGAAAAATGGGTCGACGAAGCTGACAATGATGCAGATCTGAGCTACGTCATCCCGCTCTTGGGCTTGAGCGATTTATGGGAATACACC
This sequence comes from Terriglobia bacterium, assembly GCA_020073345.1. GTDB lineage: Bacteria > Acidobacteriota > Terriglobia > Bryobacterales > Bryobacteraceae > Palsa-187. The sequence continues at coordinate 141,418 of JAIQFI010000001.1, read as the reverse complement.
TGGTCCTTCCATGACCCCAAGCAGCAATGGAAAGCCGCGCGCGGGATCCTTTTCAAGGGGCTGGTCTACAAGCGCGATTTCGAGGATCTGATGCTTGATCCCGTCAGCCGCGTCCGCTACGTCAAGTTGAATCGCCGCGATGCGTTTAGCTGGAACTACGGATATAACGGCCCGCCCGACACGCTTGTAGGCTTCCATGTAGATTGGGAGGCCAAGACGCTTACTGCTCCGCCGAATGCCGCTCCGGGGCTGGTGCAGAACGTGAAAGGTCGCTTGTTCGATCCGCTTCCACCTGAATCGGGGACCCGGAACCGCTACATGAAGTACTGGCTGGGCAAAATCTATGAACGCTATCGCGGTTCGCCGGCGCGACTGATTTTCTTGCGGCTGCCGCGCGGCGGTTTCGTGCGCCCAGACCAGCCCCCCTACCATCCGCGCAGCTCGGTGCGCGATCTGGCCGCGCAGCCCAACGTCACCCTCATTGAAGAGCATTTCTTTGATCCCCTGGAAAAGCCCGAGCTGTTTCGCGATGAGTTACACCTGAACGGACCTGGCATGGATCGCTTCTCGCTGATGATCACCCAGGAAGTGAGCCGCATTCTGGGTCCGCCCCGCTAAACTCGGATGCTGTTCAACACACCTCAGTTCTTCCTGTTCCTGCTGGTGACGCTGGGGCTCTTTTATGTCTCGCCCAAGCCCTTGCGAAGGTGGATTCTGCTCATCGCCAGCTACTTCTTCTACATGAGCTGGAACTGGCGATTCGCTCCGCTATTGCTCTCGCTGACGGTGATCGACTACGTGGCTGCGATCTGGATGGAGCGCGTGGAATCTCCGCGGCGCCGGAAACTGTTCTTGGTACTGAGCCTGGCCGCCAATCTCGGGTTTTTGGGATTCTTCAAGTACTACAATTTTCTGGCCGGCATGTTGGCCGAGGCGATGCGCAGGGACCCGCATGCGTTCGCGCTTTCGATCGTGCTGCCGCTGGGGATCAGCTTCCATACGTTTCAGAGCATGTCCTACGTGGTCGACGTGTATCGCGGCGAGCAGAAGGCTATTCGTAACCCCATCGATTATGCGCTATTCATCGCGTTCTTTCCCCAACTGGTGGCCGGTCCCATTGTTCGCGCGCGCGAGTTCTTTGCAAATTACTACAACTGGGTTCCTCCCGTCAGTGAAGAGAAGCTGCGCGGCGTTCTCTGGATCTTGTTGGGGTTGGCCAAGAAGATGGCGCTGGCCGACCAGTTCGCGCAGATCGCGGATTCATACTTTATGAACCTGGCGGCGCACCCGGGCGCGCCGGCTGCCTGGAGCGGCGTGGGCGCCTTCGCCATGCAGATCTTTTTCGATTTTTCCGGCTACACCGACATGGCCATCGGCATGGCGCTGCTGCTGGGATTTCATTTCCCCACTAACTTTCGCAGACCGTATCTGGCGTTCAGCATCACCGATTTCTGGCATCGCTGGCATATTTCGCTTTCGCGCTGGCTCCGCGATTATCTCTATATTCCGCTGGGAGGCAACCGGCATGGCTCGCTGATGACGTATCGCAATCTGATGCTCACCATGCTTCTGGGCGGCCTGTGGCACGGAGCCAGTTGGAATTTCGTGATCTGGGGCGGCTACCACGGCGCACTGCTCGGACTGGAACGTGTTTTCGGCCGCAAGAATTTTCAGGAACCTCCGCACTGGCTGGTTTATCCCTTCCGCGCGGCGATGACCTTCGTATTAGTCTGCGTGGGCTGGGTGTTTTTCCGGGCCGCGACGCTCCACGATAGCGTGTACGTGCTCCAGCAGATGTTTTCCTGGCACGGGAAAGGGATCCTGATCCCTGCCTGGCTGGGATGCATGCTGGCGGTGTCGCTGGTGATCGCGCTGCTGGAAGAAAAGACGGAATGGATTGAACGCCTGGCGCAGGGCCCTGCGTGGGCCTACGTCGCAGCGGTGGCGATGCTGCTTTTGTCGGTCGAGCTGATCGGAGTGACTGAGAAGGCCGTGCCCTTCGTCTATTTCCAGTTTTGACGTGGAGCAAGCTTCAGCTTGCAACGGAGGCTTTAGCCTCCGAATCGGCGCGGGTGCTGAAGCACCCGTTGCAGGCTGAAGCCCGCTCCACTCTTAAGCAGTCTGCAGAATCCGCACTCGCTTCCATTGTTTGCCGAAATGCAAGGTCAAGATTTGGGCATCGAGGCCGATCTGGAGTTCTAGGTGCTTGAAGCCACCGATCTCGAGCGCCCCTGCCTTGATTCGTCGACCAGCTTCACTTACAGAGGGCGCCATGCCGATCGCGACAAGGAGTTTGTCCAATCTGATCTTCCGGTCCGCGTTAATCACGGTCTCCGGGAGGTCCACAGTTGCGATATCACTTGGCTCACTCCCTTCCCGCACTTCACGTTGAAAATCACCAAACGCGCCAACGGCGGCTTCCCCAGAATGGAAGTCCTTGACGATGTGAAACGCGAGGTCCATCTTAGCTGCCATCGGATCTCGACTTCCTTTTGCAACTTCACGCCGCATGTCGTTGATCTCATTGACTGTTTTGTCGGTCAGCAATTCCCAGTAGCGCCACATCAGTTCGTCGCTGATCCCCATTACTTTTCGGAACATCACCTTGGGTGGCTCGGTAATGCCGATGTAGTTGCCCTTCGACTTCGACATTTTGTCGACGCCGTCGGTACCCACCAGCAGCGGCATGGTGCCGACGATCTGCGGCGGCTGGCCGAAGTCGCGCTGCAGCTCGCGCCCGACCAGCAAGTTAAACCTTTGATCCGTTCCGCCCAGCTCGACGTCGCACTTCAGCGCGACTGAATCGTAACCCTGCGCCAGAGGATACAGCAGTTCGTGCATCGAAATCGGCGTGCCGTCCTTGAGCCGTTTCGCAAAATCGTCGCGTTCCAGAATCCGAGCCACGGTGTACTTGGCGCTCAGCCTGATCATGTCTTCCCACTTCATGGGTTCCAGCCACTCGCTGTTGAACCGCAGCTCGGTTTTGGCCGGATCCAGAATCTTGAACACCTGCGCTTTGTAGGTTTCGGCGTTCTGGTCGATCTGCTCGCGCGTCATGGGCGGACGCGTGACGTTGCGGCCCGTGGGGTCGCCGATCAGCCCGGTCATGTCGCCGATCAGAAAGATGACCGTATGCCCCATCTCCTGAAAATGTTTCATCTTGCGCAGCAGGACCGTATGGCCCACGTGAAGATCGGGCGCGGTGGGATCGAAACCGGCCTTGATGCGCAGCGGGCGGCCGAGCTTAAGCCGCTCGGCCAGATCCTCCTCGCGGATGATCTCTACGAAGCCTTTTTTGAGATACGTGAGTTGTTCGGATACTGGAAGCACTTCGTACCATTGTAGATTGGAAGAGTGCGGATTCTCCTTATCATGGCTACTCTCCTGACCGCGGCCTCGGCACAAACTGCCTACGACCGCTTTGTCGACGAATATTACTTCCCGTTCAGCCCCACTACCGCGACGTCGGCGGGCATCCACAAGTACGATGACAAACTCGAGGATTACTCCAAGGCGGGCGTCGCGAAGCGCGTGGCGGCTCTGAAGAAGTTCGAAAGCGAATTTGCCAGCCTGCCCGAATCGCCCGACCGCGATCTGGTCCTGAATTCGGTCCGCGCCAGCCTCCTGGAACTTGAAACGGTGCGCGGCTGGGAGCGGAATCCCGACAACTATTCGAGCGGCATCACCAACAGCGCCTTTGTGATCATGAGCCGCACCTTCGCTCGGCCGGAAGCGCGCCTGAAGTCCCTCACTGCGCGTGAACGGCTGATGCCCAAGGTCCTGGCCGAGGCTCGCGCGAACCTCAAGAATCCGCCACGGATCTACACCGAGGTCGCGATCGAGCAGATGCCGGGCAACATCTCATTCTTCGAGAACGACGTTCCGCTGGCGTTCAAGGCCGTGACCGACGCGAAGCTAGTGGCCGATTTCCGCGCGGCCAATAACGCGGTCATCTCGTCGCTCAAGGAATACGAGCAATGGATGAAGAAGGATCTGCTGGCGCGCTCCCAGGGCGATTTCCGCTTGGGCCCGTCAACCTACGCCAAAAAGCTGCAGTACGAGGAGATGGTCGACATTCCCTTGGACCGCCTCTTGGCAATAGGTTACGATGACCTCCGGGCCAACCAAAAACGATTTGCCGAAACCGCGGCTCGCATCGATCCCAAAAAGACGCCCCAGCAGATTCTGGCGGACATGGAGAAGGACCATCCTTCTGGTGATAAGCTGCTGGACGCTTTTCGCGACACCCTGGGCGGGCTGACGAAGTTTATCGAGGAACACAAGATCGTCACCATTCCCTCACCTGTGCCGCCGATTCTGGAGGAGACGCCGCCGTTCATGCGAGCGCTGACGTTCGCGTCCATGGACACGCCCGGGCCGTTCGAAACCGTCGCCAAGGAGGCGTTCTTCAACGTCACACTGCCAGAGAAAGATTGGCCGAAGGAGCGCGTCGAGGATTTCATGGGCGCGTTTAATCGCGGCACGATCCTGAGCACCGCGATTCACGAGGCGTATCCCGGCCACTACGTGCAGTTCCTGTGGATGCAGCACGTCGATTCGAAGGTCCGCAAGCTGCTGGGCGCCAGTTCCAACGCCGAAGGTTGGGCCCACTATGCCGAGCAGATGATGCTCGATGAGGGCTACACCAACGGCGATCCCAAAATGCGTCTGGGACAGTTACAGGATGCGCTGTTACGGGATGCCCGCTACATCGTCGGCATCGAGATGCATACCGGCAAGCGGACGTTCGACCAGGGCATCGAGTTCTTCGAAAAAGAGGGCTATCAGACGCACGAGACTGCGGTGCGCGAAACCAAACGCGGAACCTCTGACCCGACGTATCTCTACTACACGCTGGGCAAGCTGCAGATCCTCAAGCTGCGCGACGATTATCGGGCGAAGAAGGGCTCGGCGTTTTCGCTGGAGGAGTTTCACAACAACTTCATGAAGCAGGGCTTCCCGCCGATCAAGATCGTGCGGAAGGCGCTGCTTGGGGACGACTCGCCCACCTTGTGAGCGTACTGGCCGTAACGTCCATCACCAACATCCTGCTGGCGAGCCTCGTGTTCTTCCTGGCCGGCAGGATGAGCCGGATTCCCAAAGCTCGCTTTTCCGCGGCGTGGTATTTCACTGGCGTGCTGCTGCTGCTGGGAGTGGCCGCGCTGATCGGGGCCGTGGATCACGGCTTCTTTGAATCCGCGCAATTGCCGCGGTACTTCATCCAACGCGCCGACTGGATCGCGCTGGGCGGCGTGACGTTTTGCCTGCTGCTGACGACGGCGAAGCAGTTCTTCGCGCCGCGCTTTCAGCGGATCCTGCTGATTGCGGCGGTGATCCAGTTCGCGGCCGATTCGGCGGCGGTTCTGCTGGTCGATAGTTTTCTGGACGTGATTCTGAACTACGCGCCGGTTATGCTGCTCTTGTTGGGGATGAGCATCAAAGCTCGGTCGATTCATTTGACCGCGGGTCTGCTGATCCTTTCCGTCGCTTCGGCGATTCAGGTAATGGGATGGGATGCCCTCAGCCCTCTGGATCGCAACGGCGTGTACCACGTAGTGAGCATGCTCGGCGTGGTGTTCCTATATTTCGGGGGTGTGACGCTCAAAACCAAATAACACCAGACCGCGATATAATTTCGCTAATGCTCAGGCATATATTGGCGATTTCGATCCTAATATCTGTCGGCTACAGCCAATCGGTGTCTCCCGGGGACGTTTATCGAATCGGATCGGGAGTTTCAGCGCCCACGCCTATTCGACGACCTGAGCCCAAGTATTCGCCCGAAGCGCGCACTGCGGGCACTCAGGGCTCGATCTTGTTTACTCTGGTCGTTGACGAACAAGGGCTGCCTACGAATATCCGAGTGCTGACTCCTATCGGATTCGGATTGGACGAACTTGCGCTGGAGACCATCAGCCAGTGGCGATTTAAGCCGGGACTTAAGGACGGCAAGGCCGTGAAGGTGGCGGCGAACATCGAGATCAACTTTCGGATTGAGAGCAAAGCCTCGGACAGCCGCAATCAATTGATTCACGCCCTCCAGCAGCTTCAGGGTGATCCCAAGCAAAAGGAAGGGGCCCTTAGAGACATTCAGGGACTCGCTCACAAGAAACTTCCTGAAGCCATGTATGTCTATGCAAAACTTCTCTCGGCTGGGAAAGAGATTCCCCCGGATCCCACCCAGTCACGCGATCTCATGGCGAGGGCGGCGGAAGCGAAGTATGGTCCTGCGATGTTCACCGTAGCGTCGGCATCCATGGAGCAAACGCACGGCGCTAATCTGGAAAGCACCAAGGAGGTGATTCGGAGCGCGGCCAATTTGGGGAGTAACGAGGCGCAGTATTTCCTAGGGTCGGTATATGAGAAAGGGAACTCTGAGCTTGGTTTCCAGCAAGATGACGACAGTGCTCTCCACTACTACCGATTGTGTGCTGCTGCGGGACAAGCGCCGTGCCAGTTTAGGCTGGGAGAACTATTGCTGAATGATCGCAGGCGAGAGCACGTGGACATAGCTGAGGCCATCGCATGGCTTGAACTGTCGACCAATCAGGGGGAAACTCGCGCGAGAAGCCTTGGTGAGCGGGAGCGCGCCAGCCTCGCTCCTGAGGATATCAAGCGGGTCGAGGCACTGAAGCGACAACTGGTTCGCCGCAATTGGGTTTCTTGGACGGCTACTCCAGCCGGAACGCGTTGACACCCGAACTCACGATAACCACATACTGCTTGCCGTCCTTGCCCATGTAGGTCATCGGATTCGCGTGACCGCCCGCGTCCAGCTTGGTTTCCCACACCACTTTGCCGCTCTTCGAGTCGAACGCGCGGAAGCGCCTGTCGATGGTCGCGCCGATGAAGACCAGCCCTCCCGCGGTTGCCATGGGTCCGCCCGGTCCCACCGCGCCCGTGTTGTGCATGCCCTTGGCTTCCAGTTCGTCGATGGTCCCCAGCGGAACCCTCCAGGCTATATCGCCTGTGTTGGCGTTGACCGCCGTCAGATGCGCCCACGGGGCCGCTTGGCATGGGAGCTGTTTCGCCGGATCCCAGAAGCGCGCGTAGTGCGTGCCCGCTCCCAGCGGGCTGAAGCGCGTGAAGGTATCGTCCTGCTTACGCAGGATGCCCATGCCGGCTTCGTCGATGGTGTTCACGAATACGTACCCGAGCTTCGAATCCACCGCGACGCCGCCGTAGTTGATTCCGCCCACCTGCCCGGGAAAGATGATCCGGTATTCCTTGTCGCTGTACGGCGTGTATGCGCCCGAGTTATGAATGCCGCCGATCTGCTGTACCAGGTCGCGGCAGAACTTCTCGTGCTCCGGCTCGCCGGTGAAGATTTCTTCGGGTGAAATGCTCTGCCGCGCCAGTGGCGGCGGCTTCACGGGAAATGGCTGGGTCGGCCAGATGGCTTCGCCCGCGACGTCGCTCTTGGGAACAGGCCGTTCTTCCACCGGATAGATGGGCTTGCCGGTTTCGCGATTCAGGAAAAACATCAGGGATATTTTCGAGACCGCGACCACGGCAGGGATTGTTCGCCCGTTCTGCTTGACATCTAGCAGTGCCGGAGTAGTGGCCGAGTCATAGTCCCAAATATCGTGATGCGTCATCTGGAAGTGCCACTTCCGCTGCCCCGTAGCCGCATCCAGCGCTAGCACCGACGACGAGAACAGATTCGTCCCCGGTCGAATCCCGCCATAGTATTGTGGCGCCGGCTGTCCGATCGGCAGAAACACCAGCCCGCGCTGCGCGTCGACCGATACGGCGCCCCACGCCGCGGGCGAGGAAGCATCCTCCCAAGATCCTGCGGGCCAAGTATCGTTGCCGAACTCGCCCGGATGCGGGTTGAGATGGAAGGTCCAGACCAGCTTGCCGGTGCGGACATCCCAGGCCCGAACATCCTGCAGTGGACCCTTAAGATCGTTCTCCTGCCCCTGCGCCCCGGTGATGATCAGATTGCGGTAGATGTTGCCGGGCGAGCTCATCCGGTACACGATGCGCGGAAATTTTTCGCCCACACCTTTGCGAAGATCGACCGTACCTTCGACGCCGAATCCGGGAATCGGACGGCCGGTGCGGGCATTGAGCGCGATCATGCGGCCGTTGCCGTCGCCGACGATGATGCGCGCGACATTCTGAGCATCGCCCGCCCAATACGTAAGCCCGCGCCGCGGGGCAGCCGCGCCCAGGTCGTACTTCCACACTTCCTTGCCGGTTTCGGGCTCCAGCGCGACCACGCTGCGGTCGGTGGTCGGGTAGTACAGCAGTCCGCCGGCCATGATCGGCGTGACTTCGGTCGCGGGAACCACGGCAACGCGTCCAGGTGTATCTTCGTTGGGTTTTACGCCGTACTGCCAGGCTAGTCTGAGCTTCGCGACGTTCTTTGTATCGATCTGGCTGAGCGAAGAATACCGTTGCCCGCTTGCGTCGCCGGCATAAACCGGCCAATCGTTCTGGCAAAACACCGGTGTCGCTAATAACAGAATCAGTAAGCTGCGCATCTGGGTCCCGATTATACAGAAACGCCATACAGAAGCGTTAAGCTGGTGGCAGGTGCGCATCTTCATTTCCGCCGGCGAAGCTTCCGGGGATTTGTACGCTTCCAGGCTGGTGGAAGTCCTGAAATCCCGCCATCCCGGGGCCGAATTCTTCGGATGCGCCGGTCCGCGGATGCAAGCCGCCGGAGTACGCCCGGTTGTCGATCAACGGTCGCTGGCTGTGGTCGGAATTATTGAAGTCATCCCGCACATCCCCCGCATCTTAGGCGAGATGAATAAGCTGGTGCACGCCTGCGCGGCCGAGTTGCCCGATGTCGCGATCCTCACCGATTCCCCCAGCTTTCATCTGCCCCTGGCGCGAAAGCTCAAGCGGCAGGGTGTGCCGATCGTCTACCTGGTCGCGCCGCAAGCCTGGGCGTGGAAGCAGGGCAGGGTAAAGACCATGCGCGCGACCCTCAGCCGTCTTCTCTGTATCTTCCCCTTCGAGGAAGAATTCTTTCAGAAGCACAGTGTTCCCGCCGTATATATCGGTCATCCCCTGTCGCGCCTGGCGAAACCCGAACTCACCCGCGCCGAGTTGTGTTCGAAACTGGGCGTCCCGGAAGTCACACGAATTGTGGCTATTCTTCCAGGCAGCCGGCATGGCGAGCTGGCCCGCCATCTGCCTATACTGCTCGAAGCCGCGAAGCTGATACGTCAGCGGCATGCGGTTAGCTTCGTGCTCCCGCTGCCGGCCGGATTCGGCCTTGAGAATACAAGATTTTGGAAACCCGTTCAGGCCGAATCCATCCAAGTGATAGAGGGACATACCTGGGATGCGCTGGCCCAAGCAGAGTTGGCGCTGGCCGCGAGCGGTACGGTAACCATCGAGGCTGCCATGTTGGGGACCCCGATGGTGACTTTTTACCGTGTAAACGCGTTAAGTTGGTATTTGCAGAGGTGGCGGGTTCGAACGCCGTTTCTGACGATGGTAAACCTGGTAGCAGGCCGGCAGGTGGTTCCCGAGCTGATCCAGGACCAGATGACGGCGGAACGAATTGCCACCGAGGCTTTGCGGCTGTTAGAGGACGTGGAAGCGCGCGAAACGATGTGCGCCGGTCTGGTGGAAGTTGCGAAGAAACTAGGGAGCGAGCGGGATCCAATGGAAATCGCGGCAGACTGGGTGGAATCGGCAAATAGTGTGCGGAGCGAAGGTGGAGAAACGGTTCATGCCAGTTAAGTTTTTGGGTTCGCTTGCATTGGCTGCGGCCACAGTATTGGCTCAGGGGCAGGCTCAGCGTCCACGCATGGATGTGGACAGCTATACGATTGACGCGCAGTTGGATCCGAACGCGCAAACCATTCGGGCCACCGCCCAGGTCCACTTCACGCCACTGGATGATGCCAGCAGCCTTTCCTTCGAGCTCAACAACGCCCTGACCCTCGACAGTGTGACCGACGGAGCCGGCCGGCAAGTGCCCGCTTCGCGCGTGGCGCAGGACATGACCGTCCGGTTGAGCCTGGCGGAAACCATGCCCAAGGGCAAACCGGCGACCCTGACGTTTGTGTATGGCGGAAAGCTGACCGGCAACGAAGAATCGCCCGTGTGGGGCATCAAGTTTGCCGCGATTCATCCCGAATTCGCATACCTGATGTATCCCGCGCGATGGTTCCCCGTGAACGACTATACTGCGGACCGTTTCACTACCGACTTGCGGGTTACGGTCCCTTCAGGGTACAAGGTCATCGCTAGCGGGCTTGAGTCGGACGACGCCGCTGCGGATGGAAAGACCACCGCGCGGTTCCTGACTGTGACTCCGTCCTTCCCGGCGAGCTTTGCCGTGGTGCGGGGCGACCCGAGCAACGTCGCCTCGGGCGGTATCACCACCGCGCTGTACTTCCGGGAGCGCAAAGACATGGCCGGCGCCTACGGTCAGGAGATCGGACGCGCGGTGGAGTTTCTGAGCGGCGTGTACGGTCCGCTGCCCAACCGGAACCTGATGGTGATCGAGACCGAGGCGGGGACGCCAAACGGCTATTCTGCGCCGGGCATCCTGTTCCTTTCGCCGCGGGCCATTGGCACGGAAGTGAACACGAAGCTGCTGGCCAACCAGATCTCGCGGCAGTGGTGGGGAGCCTTGGTTTCTCCCACCACTCGAAATCACATGTGGATCGAGAACGGGATGGCGCGTTATGCCGAGCTGATGTACACCGAGAACATCAGCGGCGCGGGAGCCATGCAAGACCAGGTCCGGGACACCTACGTGGAAGCATTGACGGTGGAACAGCCCCCGCTGATGCAATCGGCCCGCCTGGAGGATTACTCACCGGAATTCTGGGCCGCCACAGCCGGCAAAGGCGCGGCGGTGCTGCACATGTTGCGCTCGATTCTGGGCGATGAGAGTTTCTTCAAGTTGCTCAAGGCCGTGCCCGAGCGCTACGCGTGGAAATCGATCAACACCGCGGATTTCCAGAAGGTGGCCGAAGAGGTATCCGGCAAGAGCCTCAATTACTTTTTCCTGCAATGGATCGAATCGAGCGGCGCGCCGGAATTCAAGCTGGAGTACACCATTTTCCGGACGTCCAAGGGATTCCGCGTGAACGGCAAGATCTCGCAAGACTTAGACACGTTCCGCATGCCGGCCACGCTGCGGATCGATACCGAAGGCAATCCCGAGGAGAAAACCGTTGAAGTAGCCGGAACATCCACGGACTTCGCGGTGGAAACGTTCGGAAAGCCGAAGAATGTGGTCCTCGATCCCAAGGGCCAGCTCCTGCGCTACGACAACGACATGCGCGTGGCGGTCGCTATCAAACGAGGCGAACAGTTCATGGAGGTCGCCGAGTACGCCGAAGCCCTCAATGAGTACAAGAAGGCGCTGGACGTGAAGCGGAACAGCTCTCTGGCGCATTACCGCACCGCCGACGCGTACTTCCTGCAGGGAAACTATCAGGCTGCCGCCAACGAGTTCCGCGCGGCTCTTTCCGGCGATCTGGAGCCTAAGTGGACCGAGGTGTGGGCACACATCAACATAGGCAAGATCTACGACATCACCGACCAGCGGGATCGGGCGGTGAACGAATATAAGCTCGCGCAGCGCACCAAAGACAACACCCAGGGCGCGCTCGAAGAAGCCCAGAAGTACATCAATGCGAAGTTCGAGCGTCCGCGGAACACGAATAACTAAAGCCGCGAATCAGGCCTCCACGATCCGGGCAATCGCTTTGTCGTGAACGCGCGACATCAGCAGGAACGCGCAGATCGCGCCGATTCCCGCCATGCACATGTCTTCCTGCGTATCCCAAGGGTCGCCCTGGGTGCCCAGGAACGCGTCCGCGGAGGAGCCCATGGTCACCGCGGTGACCCATTCAAACAACTCGTAAAGCGCGCTGACTCCGAGACATCCGAAGATCACGATGGCGACCATCCACGCACCCGGCTTCACAATCTTCTTGCGGAGGAAGACTTCGCGTGCAGCGATGGCCGGCACGAATCCCTGGGCGAAGTGGCCGATGCGGTCGTAATGGTTCCGGGCGAAGTGAAACGTTTCTTCCATCCAGAATCCCAGTGGCACGCGAGCGTAGGTGTAATGGCCGCCGCCCATCAGGATGAGGGAGTGAACGAAGATCAGGCAATACAGCAAATTCGTCAGGGGGAAACGGCGATACGTGACGGCCAGGACCGAGACGCCGATCACGGCCGGAAACACCTCCAGCACCCACGTAAACGGATCGTAGGCGTGGTACGCGGAACCGGCCAGGGCGATCGCCCACAGGATCAGAAAGGCGAGATGAGCGGGCTCAGCGGCCTTGTGCTTCAAGGAACCGCTCCGCTTCGATGGCGGCCATGCAACCCGCGCCGGCCGCGGTGATCGCTTGCTTATAGATGCGGTCCTGGACGTCGCCCGCATGGAACACGCCGGGGATATTCGTGCGCGCCCCGCCGTGCGAAACGATGTATCCCTCCGGGTCGAGATCGATCTGCCCGACGAACGGCTTGGTGTTGGGAATGTGGCCGATGGCCACGAAGAAACCACTGACGTCCTGTTCCCAGACGCGGTTCGTCTTCAAGTCGTGCAGCTTGACGCTAGTCACCGTATTTTTGCTGACGTCGTGGATGTCCTCGACCACGGTGTTAGGCAGCCACTTGATCTTGGGGTTGGCGCGCGCACGATCCAGCATGATTTTGGAGGCGCGAAATTCATCGCGGCGATGAACCACCGTAATCTCGGCGCCAAAGCGCGTCAAAAAGTTGGCCTCTTCCATCGCGGAATCGCCGCCGCCGACGACCATGATTTTCCCGTCGCGATGAAACGCCCCGTCGCAAGTCGCGCAGGACGAGACGCCGTGGCCGATCAGCTTCTGCTCGTTGGGCAGGCCCAGCCAGCGGGCCGAAGCACCTGAGGCAATGATCAGTGAACGCGTCTCAATCCACGTACCGTCCACGTTGATCTTGAACGGACGTACAGACAGGTCGGCTTCCGCGACTGTGCCCCACATGTATTCGGCTCCGAAGCGCTCGGCCTGCTTCTTCATGTTCTCGACGAGGTCGGGGCCGTTGATACCCTCAGGGAAGCCCGGGAAATTCTCGACCTCGGTGGTGATCGAAAGCTGGCCGCCCGGTTCGTGGCCGATGATGACCAGAGGTTTCAAACCGGCTCGCGCGGTATAGATCGCAGCCGTGTTTCCGGCGCACCCGGAGCCCAGAATAATGACGTTGTGCATTTGGATTTATGGTAACAAGCGGTGTATCCGCTCTATCTTAGATGTGCCGTGCGCCCAAAGGAGTCACAGCGGCTTCGCTCTGCTCGTGCTTGGAAGGCAACGGCATCTTCCGCAAAGCGAACGCGATGAAAGCGGAGCACAACGCCAGTACGGCGCTTCCATAAAACACCGCGTTCCACGATCCGGTGCGTTCAAAGAGCAGCGCGGCGATCCCGCCCCCAATAATGGATGCGACGCCTTTCGTGCTGTACATGAAGCTGTAGTTGGAACTCGCGTTTTTCGCGCCGAAGAAATCGGCGGTCACGGACGGGAAGATCGAGTACACTTCGCCCCAGGTGAAAAACACCAGCGCCAGCGAAATGATGAACAACGGCCCCGAGAGTTTTCCGACGGTCAGCACGCTCGCCAGAAACAGCGATTGCAGCAGGAATGCAATGATCATCGTTCTTTCGCGGCCCAGGTGGTCGGAAACCCAGCCCCAGAAGAAACGTCCGGCTCCGTTGGCGACTGCGTTGAGCGACAACGCCGTGGTGATGAACGCGCTGCCGATCCCGAGACTCTTACCGACCGCCGACGCATTGGCCGTGACCATCAGTCCACCTACGCCCATCATCAGCATGGCGACATAGAGCACGTAGAAATGCGGCGTCTGGAGCATCTCTACCGAGTTGAAGTTGTGGCCGTGGCTGCGGGCCTTGGGTTTCGCCACCGCGGCGGCCACAGCGGGCGGGATCCCCGATCCGCCCACGACCTGCGCGGCAACTACAATCAGCAAGCCCTGAAAGATCCCGGTGTAAAGGAAAGCCGCTTTGTAATCCTGAATCCGGATGATGTACGACATTACCGGAATAAACAAGCTGGCGCCGGCGCCGAATCCAGCCGCAATCGTGCCCGCCGCCAAACCGCGCTTATCGGGAAACCACTTGAGCGCAACGCCGATGCAGCCACAGTAGACCATGGCCGCCCCGAGTCCCGCCAACGCGTACGACGCGTACAACCAAGTAAGCGTGGGCGCCTGTCCCAGTCCCGCCCATCCCACGCCGCAGAAAACTCCTGCGATGGTCATGAGCGCGCGCGGACCGCGCTTATCGATCATCCATCCGCACAGAGACATCGCCCATGTCTCGAGTGCGATGAACAGCGTCCAGCCCCACTGCACCTCGGAGAGTTTCCAGCCGGTGGCTTTCGTCAGGGGACCCGTGAACAGCGTCCAGCCGTATTGCAGGTTGGCGATCATGATCATCGCGGTAACGGCCGCGCCTAGTCGAATCCAACGGTTCACGGTCTTGCTCTCCTAGCTCTCGACAAACATTGTCTTTAGAAGCTCTGTACAAGGATACACACAAGGCAATCCTGATATCCTGCGGCACATGGCTGATACCGATCCGCCCATACAGTCAAGGCTGTATATGGTGGTGGAGCATTTCAAGAACAAAGATGCTGTGCCAGCGTACCGCCGCTTTCGAGACTGCGGCCGGCTGATGCCTGCGGGGTTAGTGTACGTGTCAAGCTGGATCGATCTCAAATTCGAACGTTGCTACCAGCTCATGGAAACCCGCGATCGGGCTTTGCTGGACGAGTGGATCGCGAACTGGAGCGACCTCGTTGACTTTGAGGTTTATCCCGTAGTGACTTCAAAGCAGGCAGTTGAGATCATCGCCTCCCGATTATAAGCGCGCCCTCAACTGCCAAGCAGGGCGCTTGCTGCGATGCCGCCGGACTGCGCGAGTTCCCCGCCGCTCAATTTCTTACCGTCCTCGAACTTGGCGCGCAACACTTCGATGGTTCCGCCCTGGGCGACGACCTTGAAACTTTGAGCCGTAACCTCGGTCACCTCTCCGATCTTCCCAGGCACGTCTGCGAAGCGGCGGAAGAGCGTCTTGCGCGCGTCGAAAATCTGGAGCTTCTTACCGTTGAACGTCGTCCACGCTCCCGGCGCGGGATTGCATCCGCGAATCAGGTTGTAGACATGGTCGATAGGTTTGGCCCAATCGATTTTGGCCTCGCCCGACCGGCACCAGCCTTCGTAGCTCGCGCGCGATTCATCCTGAACGGTCTCCGTGTGCTTACCGGCCATCACCAGGTCCGCGGCTTCGAGCATCGCCTGAATGCCCATCGGGAACAGTCGATCGAAATAGACCGTGCCCAAAGTGTCATCGGGACTTATGGGAGTCTTCTTCTGAAGAACCACCGCCCCTTCGTCGAGTCCGTCCGACGGCCGGAAGATGGTCAGCCCGGTTTCCGTCTCGCCCTTGATGATCGGCCAGTTGATCGAACTGGGGCCACGATATTTCGGCAGCAGCGACGGATGATACTGGATCGTGCCATGCTTTGGAATCGTGACGAAGTCCTGGGGCGCGAACTGCAATACGAAAGCCATAATGCCGATATCGGCGCCGGATTCCTGCATGGCTCGCGCGGCTTCCGGATCCCGTAGCGACTTGAACTGATGGACTTTCAGGCCTTTCTCCTGCGCAGCGGCCCGCAAAGCATCGGGTCTGGCGCCCTCTTTCTCCGGCGCGCAAAACACCGCGCCGACCTGATCGCCGCGAGAAAGAAATGCCTCCAGCACCGCCTTGCCGAAGTCCTGCTGGCCGATGATGGCGATCTTCATTTGGTTTTCGGCGGCAACGAAAACGCGCCCGCCGCTTTCTTGGCCGCAATGTCGGCATCGCTCAACCCGAGGACCTCTTTCAAGATCTCGTCGGTATGCTCGCCTAACGTCGGCGACCGATCGATTTTCGCAGGAGACGCCGACAGCTTGATGGGCATGCCGATGTTGAACCACTTGCCGCGCTGCGGATGGTCGAGCTCGACGTACATCTCGCGCCCGCGCACGTGCTCGTCGTTGGCCAGGTCTTCGGTAGACATGATTGGCCCGCAGGGCACATCCAGATCGTTCAAGATCACCATGAACTCGCGCTTGGTGTACTTCGATGCGAACTGTTCCAGTAGCCGCCAAACGTCATTCTGATTCTTGCGCCGGTCGCCGATCTTGAGATAGCGCGGATCCGTCGCCAGATCCGGCTGGCCCACGTCGGGTCCGATGCGCTTGGCGAGCCCATCCCACACCGCTTCCTGAACCACTACGTAGATATAGTCGTTGGGCCCGCCGGGCTTGCACTTGATCGCGTTGCCTAGCTGGCCGCCGCCGGAATCGTTGCCTGCTCGTGGCGTGGTGGTGAGGCCTTTGGTCGGGACCGAATACTCCGAAAGCTCCTGGCGAGTCAGACGCTGGTGATCGCGCCACTTGACGCGGCACAGGTTCATCACACCGTCCATCATCGCCACTTCGACGTACTGGCCCTCGCCCGTGCGATCCCGCTGGTGCAGCGCGGCCAGGAGTCCAATCGCCAGGTGCAAGCCGGTTCCGGTGTCGCCGATCTGAGCGCCGGTGACATACGGCGGACCTTCGGGGATTCCGGTGGTGCTCATCGCACCGCCCATGGCCTGCGCCACATTCTCATACGCCTTGAAGTCCGCATATGGGCCGGAGGAGCCAAAGCCCTTAATCGATCCCATCACCACGCGCGGATTAATTTCGTGGATCTTCTCCCAAGGGAATCCGAGCCGGTCGAGCACTCCCGGGCCGAAATTCTCCATGATGATGTCGCTCTTTTTCAGCAGCTCGACGAATACCGCCTTGCCGTCGGGCGACTTCATATTGACCGTGATCGAGCGCTTGTTGCAGTTCAGCATCGTGAAGTACAAGCTGTCCGCATTGGGCACGTCGCGCAGTTGGCCGCGCGTCGCGTCGCCGGCGGGCGATTCCAGCTTGATCACGTCCGCTCCCAACCACGCCAGCAGCTGCGAGCACGTCGGCCCTGCCTGCACGTGAGTCATGTCGAGAATGCGGACTCCCTTGAGTGCTTCCATCTATGTGTAGGTCTCCTTCGTCGACCCAAAACTACTTGTACATGGTCTGGTTCGACGTGCCCGACGAATACACATCGCGGTTGATCACGACATCCACCAGCGCCGGTAAGCCTGAATCGCGAGCTTTTTCGAGCGCGGGCCGGATGTCCTCGGGCTTGGTCACACGGATGCCGAACCCGCCCATGGCCTGCGCAAGGTGGTCGAAGCGCACGTCGCCCACCACGTTGCCGATATCGCCGCGGCCCGGATACTTGCGCTCCTGGCCAAACCGGATCTGGTTCCACGACGAGTTGTTGCCGATCACGCCCACAAACGGCAATTTCCGATGCACCATGGTGATGAAATCGAATCCCGTCAGCGTGAACGAGCAGTCGCCGTACAGCGCCACCACGTCGCGCTTCGGTTGCGCGAGCTTGGATGCCATTGCAAAGCCTGTACCGACGCCCAGCGTGCCGAGCGGGCCGGGATCCATCCATCCGCCCGGTTTGTGCGGCCGGACGATCGAACCTGAGAACGTGACGATGTCGCCGCCGTCGCCGATGTAGACGGTGTCTTCCTGCAGGAACTCGTTGATCTCGTGGCACAGCCGTACCGGATGGATCGGGACTTCGTTGGCGGCGATGATTTTATCGTTCTTGCCCTGCGCCTTAGCCTCGTCCTCGCGCAGCATCTTGAGGAACGGATCGTGCTTCCCGGCCTTGTCGCCCGGCGATGCCGCACACATCGCGTCTACGATCGTGCGCAGATTGCCGACCAGCCCGAAGTCGAAGTCGCGGTTATTGCCGACGTTCTTATAATCCATGTCCATGATGATGATCTTGGCTTTTGGATTGAGGCGGCGGCCGTAGCCCATGCGGAAATCGAGCGGCGTGCCTGCCAGCAGGATCACATCGGCGTTATCGAACGCGGTCTTGCGCGAGGGCATGAAGGCATGCGAATGATCGCGCGGCAGCGTGCCGCGAGCCGATCCATTCACGTAGATCGGAATGTTGAAATGCTTTGAAAAACGGTCGATGGCGTCATGCGCGCGGCAAGTCCGCGCCTGGGTGCCGAACAATGCCACGGGACGCTCGGCCTTGGCGAGCAGATCCGCCACTTGCTGAACGATCTTCGGATCGCCGATGAAATCCGGCGCTCCGCCATCGGATCCCTTCACGCGGTAATTCTTGGGATAGCGAACTTTCGACGCCTCCACCTTGCCGTCCATCACGTCGTGGGGGATTTCGAGGAAACCCGGCCCGGGCGCGCCGTTGTACATCTCACGAAACGCTATGCCCATCATTTCCGCGGTACGCTCGGTGGTCATCACCAGCGATGCGAACTTGCTGATGGGCGTCATCATTTCCGTGTGTCGCAATTCCTGCAGCCCGCCCATGCGGTACTGCTTGAGCGGCGAATTGCCGCCGATCAAGAGCATCGGGCTCTCGGCGCGGTAGGCGTTCGCCATGCCGGTCACGGCGTCGGTGGTGCCCGGACCGGCCGTCACTACGGCACAACCCAGTCCAGTGATGCGCGCGTAGGCGTCAGCCGCGTGCGCGGCCACTTGCTCGTGGCGCACGTCGACGATCTCGATACCCTCGTCGATGCATCCGTTATAAATATCGACGATGTGTCCGCCGGAAATGGTGAAGATGTGCTGGATGCCTTCCTGTTTCAGCATCTTCGCGACGATCTGGCCGGCGGAAATCATCTCCGGGGCGGCGTCTGTTTTCACATCGGTAACGGGTTGGGTAGCGGTTTCCATGATCTTCTCCTGAATGCCATCTCCTGAACGTTGGGGGCAACCGACGATGTTAACAAATTCCCGGAAACCACCGCCTATCGCGGCGGCAAGCGTACAACGAAGCCCTTCGAAATTAAGAGGTTACGCGTGGCTCGCGTTGGCGAGCTCACGGTAGCGGTAAGCTGCGATGCTCGCGCTCTCCGCAAGCTCGCCTTCGGTCAGATAGCGAAGCGGCGTTGAAGGATCGATGCGCTGGACTACCTGTGCCAAGCCGCTGAGCATTGCGATTTCGGCCGGCGTCATCGTCCGGCTGAGCACTACTCCAAGCCCCTTGACGATCACGAACGGCCGACCCGCGTACGCCGCCGAATCGGGAACCGTATCTGTGGCGGCGTGAAACAACTCCGGTGTGCGCGCGTCCGAGAACATCGCCTGACACGGATAGAGGAAGCCTCCCTCCAGAATCTTCCGCGATACCGGATCCGTCGCCAAAGCGTGGATGGCGTCGTCGTCGGGCAAGTCCCAAAGGGAATCCAGGGCGAGTTCCGAAAGCAGAGCGTAATCCGCCGGGTGCGCCTGGCGCGGTGGAATCGCCAATCGGCGTTCGATTTCGGCCAGGAGAGTTTCGGTTGCCTGGCAGTCCTTGCCGCCGAGCACCAAGCCGTGGTTTCCCAGCACTAGCACGTCGGTCTCCGGGCGCGCGGTTAGAACTCTCTCAATTTCCCGGGCGAGCGGAATGCCCGAGGCCACGTACGGAATCCATTGCCAGCGCAGACCGTCCAACCGGGTCGCCAGTTGATTGGCCGCATCTTCCCGAACTGCCCAGGCGATGGTGTTGACGGAATGGACGTGCAAAACCACCGCGTGCGGCAGCGTGACGTGCATGGCGGTCTCGATGGACGCGTTGGGATAGAGTTCCGCCGGATCGAGATTCTGCCGGATGCTCGCGCGGACGGCCGCAAGATCCAGGGGAGTCAGGATTTTCCCGCCGGTCGCATCGGCCAGCCACTTGCCGGACGCCTTGATCCACAACACACCGTCGAGCTTCAGGGAAATGTTTCCGGTGCTGGCCTGGGTGAGCAGGGGATTGTGGCCCACTCGTCCCGCCAAGTCCAGTAGCGGGCCCAGGTCGTCGTTCACCGAAACGTTCTTGATCGTACCCTGTTCCATGCGCACGCTCTTAAGGCAGCACTCTCAGCCTTTCCTGCATTGCCGGCGGTTCCGGAGTCCCCTTGGACCGAGCCTGTCCGATTCTCACCGATGCCCTGAAGATAGCCCCCACGGGAATGAATCCTCCTAGTTTATGCGCAGCGACAGCCGCAAGTCCCATGGAGGCGATACATCCGCACTGCGCGCAGTCCGGATTGCCGCCGAACTGGCAGGGAACGATCCTGGTTTCGAGATCGGCCGAGATGGTCTGCGTGGTGAGGGCGAACACGCAATCCTTGGGGCTGTGAGGCGGTGTAGCGAACTGCTTTATCAACCCTTCCGGCATGTCCAGCTTGGGGAATTGCTTCCGTAGCTCGAGCATATCCGCGATGGCCTGGCGGCGCTCGTGCGGCTCCAGAATCTCGGGGAGCTGATCGCCCACCTGAGGGGTGAACAGGCTGAACCAGATTTTGCGGATCTCGTCCCGCGGATGCCAGAACTCCAGGAACTCCCGCAAATAACCTGGCCGCTTCATCATCTGGCCGGTAATCGTGCAATGGATCGTAATCCTTTGGCCCGCGATATTCTTCAGGATTCGATCATACGTCGCCGGCGTGCGCCGGACGTCGTGTTCGGGTTGCAGGCCGTCGATCGATACCACGATATTCATGTGGGGTAAAGTGGCCCAGGCCGGCGCCATCGGTCGGAAGGCGCTGGTCACCAGCTGAACATGAATGCCCCGATCCAACAATAAAGGAACCATCGTTTCGAGCTCACGATAACGCACCAACGGATCTCCGCCCACGATCGACAGATGCAAGGGCCTGAGGCGATCGACCACTTCCAATACGCCATCAACCAGTTCCTGGCCCTTGCGGTCGCGCAGACCGCGCAGCGTCACGCCGCCGCCCAGATGTCCGTCCTCGTAGGCGTAACAGCCGGGGCAACGCAGCGGGCACTCCCGCGTGATTTCGATGGAGAGGGAGGGTCGCTCCCCTTTCAAAATCCTGCCCCAGGCTTTTACAACTTCCGAAGTCTTCACGCGATTCCTTTCGCTGTCTCTGGGAAGTTCTTCATCCCATTGGCAGAGTCCTTACCAGAAGTGACTGCTGCCCAGGGTCAATCGTTTCAAAAAGCATCGACTGCGGGCGGCCGACCCGCGGAACAGTCTCACGATGGACGACGGTCTACTTAGACGGGAGGAGACAGATCGGTCGCTTGTCCCGCTTCGGCCATGAAGTCAGTGGGACGATTCGGCTCCTCTTCGTGCGTGAAAGTTATCCGTTGCGTCTGAGCCCGAGTTTGCAGCGTGCCAGCAGCCGGTTGGTCACAGAGGGAGCCGGTGCACTTTGCCAGGCTTGAGGCTTTTGCCATCGCACCGTGCGGATCGATGGCCGGAGGATCGGGTACGGCGTCCAGGGATGCCACAATCAGCATCACGCCGAGTACCAACACCATGCACCTGATCAAGTTTGTACGCATTGCACCCGACTCCCTGATCATAGCTGATTACCGGCAGCGCGGATGGCCGGTAGCGTCGCTCCTATTCGTACCGCAGGGCTTCGATTGGATTAATGCGCGACGCCTTTACGGCCGGGTACACGCCGAATAGTACGCCCACCGCCACCGACACCCCGAACGCCACGACTACCGACACCGTGGTCACAATGGTCCTCCACTCGGCTGTCCGCGCGATCAGCCACGCCAGGAAGAACCCGAACCCGATCCCCAGCAAGCCGCCGCCCGCGGAAATCAGAACGGACTCGGTCAGGAATTGCCGCACGATATCCAATCTTCGAGCACCGACGGACCGGCGGATGCCGATCTCGCGCGTCCGCTCCAACACGGTCGCCAGGACGATGTTCATGATGCCGATACCGCCCACTAGCAGCGAAATAGCCGCGATCGCCACCATCACGTAGGTGAAGATGGTCTGCGTGCGCTGCTGCTGGGCGAGCAGCGCGGCCGGAATCGTCACCGTGAAGTCCTGGGTGTTGCGATGCGTGGAATTGAGCACAGCGGTCACGACCTTGGCGACCTCGATGCTATTCGCCTCAGGACGCAGCCGCAGCTCGATGCCCTCCACGTCGTCTTTCATATTCGCTCCGGTATCCCAATAGCGGTATTGGAAGGTGTTCAGCGGGATGTACACGATGTTGTTGATGTCCTGCATGCTGCCGCCGCTCGATTGCGAGCCGGCCATCAGCTGCTCCTTGAGCACGCCCACCACTTCGAGCCAGGTGTCGTTAATCTTGACGGATTTGCCGAGCGCAGGGTCATAGCCGAGCAGGCTGACCTTGGCGGTCTCGCCCAACACGCACACCGGAGCGCTGCGATCGTCGTCGCCGTCGTCGAAGAAGCCGCCCTCTGCGAAACGCAGGCTGTGGATGGGAGCATAGGACGGGCGGACTCCGTACAGATCGGGCAAGTCACGGGAAGGTTTGGGCAGCACGCGCACAGGGCGCAGGGTGCGCCGGGCCGACATCATCTCGATCGCATCCACGTTGGCGCTTAGGATGCGCATGTCGCGCTCGGTCAGGCCGGGCGAGGAGCGGCGGCGCTGCTGGTACTCCTGAGGACTGGTGGCTTGGCGCGAGTCGATCAGGATGTTGCGCACGCCTAACTGCTCGATAAAGCGGAGCGATTCTTCCTTGGCGCCCGATCCGATGGCCATCATTCCGATCACCGAGCCCACGCCGAACACGATTCCGATTGCGGTGAGAAACGTGCGCGTCTTCTGCGCGCGCAGGTTGCCGAACGCCTGTCCGATGTCGGAAAGCAGGATCATTTGGGAAGTGCCTTCATCACGCCGCTCTGGCCGGGATCGGCGGTCTTGCCGTCCTGATCGGGACTGGAAAGGGAGACCTCATCGCCTTCGTTGAGCCCGGTGATGACGGCCTGGCTTTCGCCGCGCCGGACCAGCGTGACGTCCTTGGGTGTGACACCCTGGGGCGTCTTCAGATAAACGAAGGCATGCCCGTCGCGCTCAAACAACGCCTGCGAAGGCAGCCACAACACGTTATCCAGCGATTCGACCGTGATCTGAAGGTTCACGCTCATTCCCGGGCGCAGCTCGGGTCCGGTTTCGTCCAGTGCGACGCGGCACTCGAACCGGCGGTTCCACGCGTTTCCGGAGGTGCCGCCCAGGGCTTTTATGTGGCCGCGAAATTCACGTCCGGCCAGCGCCGCTGCATGGACGGTCACTTTCTGGTCCGGGCTCAGGTATCCGCGGTCGAGCTCTTGAATGCTGGAGACCACTTCCCAGTTACTCATGTCGGGAATCTGGGCGACCGATTGGCCGGCGCGCGCGGTATCGCCGTTCTGGAACTGCGGCAGCGTCATTCCGGAATACATCAGGTTCTGGTTGGTGTTCTGCTGCACGTTGACGTAACCACCGGTCTTGGCCTTGAGCGTCATGCTTTCGATGGTGCGCCGGGCCATGTCGGCCATCAGCTTGGCTTTGCTTTCGTTGGCTCGTTGAATGGCGACGCCCGCCCCGGAAGTGGCCTGCAGGTTCTTTAGGTCCCGCTCGGCCTGCTGCTGGCGGTTCTTGGCGGATTCGAGCGAGATATCGTTCTGGCGGGCGGAAATCGTCGCGAGCATGGGATTCTTGCGGACCTCCAGCTCGGCCGTTTTCACGTCCGCCGCCGTGGAAATAGTCTGATAGCGCGCTTCCTCGAGCGAGGCCTGGCCATCGGCTTCCGCCTTCATCACTTGCTGCTCGGCCTCGGCCAGATCGGCTTCCGCCTCGCGCAGATTGTATTCCTGCTGGGTGGTATCGAACTGAACGATGGTGTCGCCGGGATTCACCAGCTCCCCCGTATCGCGCAAAGATGTGATCGCCATATCCTGACCACCGGTCATGGGAGCTGTTAGAATCTCCGAGTTGCCGCCTTGCAACTCGCCGCGCGCGGAGACCGTGATGGTGACGCGCCCCTTCTTTACGTGCGTGGTCGGGATCACGTTGGTCGTACTCGCCGTGGCCACCTGGATGATGCGCCGGACGCCCCAGCCGGCCCCGCCGAGTACCGCCACCACGACGACCGCGATGAGGAACCGTGCTTTCATTTCTTGGTGGTTGCTTTCTCAGGGTCGGTCAAAGCCACCAACGCCCCCGCGGGTATGCCCGATATGGCCACTTCATCCGGATTACGCGCCAGCACCTGAACCTCGGCTAGCCGATAGGCGCCCCGCTCGGCGAGGAAGACCACCGGCTTGCCCGCACGCGTGAACAGGGCCTTGGCGGGAATACTGATCGCATCCGGAATACGGTTGACGACGATGTCCATGCCGCCGTTCATGCCGGGGCGCAGACGCGCGTCGGCTTTCGCCACGGCCGCGTAGGCGCGGAAACTGCGCGTGATCGGCTGTTCCAGGCCCAGTTCCATCATCGGCGAAATCTGCGTCATCTTGGCCTGAATGGCAAGCTCCGGCAGCGCGTCCACCAGGATGCGCACATCGTCACCCACGGCGATGCGCCCCCGGTCGATCTCCTCTACTTTGACGTCAATCAGCAACGACGTCATGTCCGGGATCTCGCCCAGGTTCATTCCGGAATACACATTGTCCCCGACCTTGAACGGTGTTGCGTTCACGCTGCCCAGAGCGTAGTTGGATTGAAAGACCACCACTCCGGTGAGCGGCGCTTTGATCTCCATCTGGGTAAGGCGCTCCTTGGTGATATCGACGTCGGCCTGGGCCTGATCGCGCTGCCTGGTGAGGGAGGCCATCTTAGATTTGTCAGACGCGGCGTGCTGTTCCACCGTTGCCTCTTGCACCTTGAGTTTTTGCTCCGACACGCCCACGTCGATGCGGTTTTGCTCCGCTTCGATGCGGCCGACAAATTCGTTGGTGGCGGTGCGGAGCTGCGCTTTTTCGAGATTGAATCGCGCCTCGCGGAGAGTGCTCTGATCCTGCTCAGCGGTGATGCGTCCCTGGGCCACGGCCTGATCGAGCGTGGCCTGGCTCTGCCGCAGCGCTGCTTCCTTTTGGATCAACTGCTGCTGCGCGCTGCTCGAGTCGAAGCGAATGACTGGAGCGCCTTCCTCCACAACCTCTCCGGAAGGGGCCAGCCAGGCGATGCGCAGATTCGGAACGATGGGAGCGTACAGCTGCGCCGACCGGCCTGCTTTGATTTCGCCCCGGCAGCGGATAATGGCCAGAAATTCGCCCTTCCTCGCGGGGGCGACCGGCAGATCGCTCGTTGTCTGCGCCTGGCGGAAGCGCGAAACCCCCACCCATCCGCCGCCGACCAGCGCGGGCACGCCCACCACGGCGAACATCAGCCGGGAGCGCATCGTCACTTTGCGCTCCCGTCTCCGGCTCTCGGCTGGATGACCACGGCAGCGGAAAGATCGGGCATCAGGTGCGGATCGGCTTTGTCAAGTTTGAAAACGGCCGTGAACGATTTGATAGGGCTGCTCAGCGCGCTGGTCGCGATGGGGCTCGAGTATTCAAAGTGCGCACTCAGCACCAGATCGGGATAGGCGTCCAGGTAGACTGTCGCGCGAGTTCCTTTCACCAGAACCACACCATCCGGCTCCCCCACGGCGCAGCGCACTTGCATCTCGGATGGATCGAAAATGCTCACCAGAGCGTTGCCGCGGTACATCTGGTCGCCTTCCTGGGCGTGCGTCATGGAGCCATTGCGGTACACGTTGGCGTGCGCCACCATCCCGCCCAATGGCGCCTTAACGCGGAGCTTGTCCAGATTGCCTTGGGCCCGTTCGAGAGCTACTTTCTGCCGGTCGCGCTGCAATTCCAGAATGCGCAGGGCGGCCGCGTCGGATTTGTCGTGAAGCGCATTGGATTTTTTAAGACTCTCCACGTGCTCTCGCGCGACTCCCGCCTTCACTTCGTTTTGCAGCTTGATGATTTCCGCCAGGATCGGAGCTTTTTCCACGTCCAGCAGCGCCTTCCCCAGATCCGCTTCGGCTTGCTTGAGATCCGACTGACGACGTTCAGCGTCGGCGCGATTCGAGGCGACCTTTTGGTCCACCTGATGGCCCAGGTCTTCGTACTTGGCTTTGGCGTCGCGCGCGCGGTCCAGTTCCGCCGTCGGATCGAACTCGGCAATCGGGTCGCCCTCTTTCACCCGCGAGCCATTCGGAATCAACGCTGTCAGCGTCATCTGGTTGTTTTGGCCGGTGAGCTGAGGCACCACGACCTTGGAGGAATGCACCGCTTCCACCGCTCCGGTTAGCCGGATTTCACGTTGGCCGTGCGAAGACTCCGGAGCCCCAGCTCCAATCGAAGCTGCCGCCGGTGTGCCGGTACTGCTCGGGGTGGCGCGCTCGCACGATACCAGCACCACCGCCGACATCAGGAGCGCGAGTTTCCGCACACCCCTTCCTCCTTGAAGGTCTTGGGAATTAGACGTATGAGTCTAGTGTTTAGTTGATAGATTCTCACAAAAGTCGCTAGCCAGTCCTGTGGTTTTGCATGCATATTTTCGTTGCGTCCCGAAAATCCTTCCTAAGTCACACAAAAGAAAACCATAAGTAGTTTGGCGATGCGATCTCTCTCATACGCTGAAACCGCAACACGGAATAAGAGCAACGCCTTATCCCAGCCGCCCGCTCCCAATGCCGATAACTGTACTGATGTCTAGAAGTTTCCTCGGCGCGATCCTTACGGGCCTGGTGGCGTTCACCGGCCTGATTTCAGGAGCGGACGTGCGAGGGACCATTACAATCGAGCGAAAGCTCACGCCCCGGAACGTCACTCCCGCCGCTGGACTCTATCAGCGAGGTTCCGTCGTCGCGCTGGAGCCCGACACGCGGGAGAACGCCTTGGATTATGAGCGCTCGCACGTGGTGGTGTATCTGGAGGGCGCGCCGGGAAACGCGGCTCCCGTTACCGCCGGACCCCCCGCTATCATGGAACAGCAGAAACGCCGGTTTTCGCCCGACCTGGTGGTGATTCCCGCGGGATCGCCGGTCTCCTTCCCCAACTTCGATCCCATCTTTCACAACGTGTTCTCGCTATCCAAGGCCAAGAGTTTTGACCTGGGCAATTATCCCAAGGGTCAGACCCGGATGGTGACGTTCCCCAAGTCTGGAATTGTCGCTGTCTACTGCCACCTGCATCCGAATATGACCGGAACCATCGTGGTGACGCCCAGCCAGTGGGGAGTCCGCGTGGACGCCGCCGGCCAGTACTCTTTGGCCAATGTGCCGCCTGGAAAATACACTATCGTGGCGTGGCACAAGACCGGGGGGACGTTCCGCAAGACCATCGAAGTCACCGCCGGTAAGGATGCAGAGGCCAACTTCTTTGTGCCGCTGCCGGAACTAATCGCTGGCGAGGTGGACCATCACGCGGGTCACTAGATGCGGTTTACCACCCGAACCTTTCTGTGGTCGTTTCTACCCTTTGCGGTTCTGCTCGCAGGCAGTTTCTGGGCGGTCCGGACTGCCGCGCTTTCCGCTGTGCGGGAGGCCTTGCGAACTTCGGTCCGCGATAACCAGGTGACTCTGGCGCGAGAGCGCGAACAGAGTGAGTCCAGGAATACCCGCATTCTTCGCGTGGCCGCGGAGAATCCGGCGCTGAAGGCCGGCTTGCAGTTGCTCGCCACCGAACGCAGCGCTAGAGATGCCGCGCGCCGGACCGTGGAAGACCAGCTCAGCGAGATCTGCGACACCATGGGTTTCGATTTCCTGGCCGTGTCCGGCGCCTCGGGAAACCCGCTGGCCGGCGTCATCCGGGAAAAGGAAGGATTCTCGCCGATGGATTTGAAGCCGCTTCGCCTGCCGGCCAAAGGCTTTTTCTCCACCGAGGGACGCATCTTCCAGGTGACCTCGGTCGGCATCGCGCAGGGACAGGAGAATGTAGGCACACTGGCGGTAGGCGAGCGGTTCGATCTGGCCGGCGTGGCGATGCCCGCGGTGCTGCTGCACGGCGGGACGGTGCTGGCCATGACCACGCCTTCCGCCGATAAGTCGGAGGTCGAAGCCGCGCTGGGGAAGTGCCCGGCCGAGGCGGAGTGCGAGCTGCGGATCGGCGACGAAACGTACGTGTCCGTACCGTTGGATAACGCTCGCGCCCAGGGGTCTGACGACGGGTTCACGCTCCGCAGTCTGCGCAGCCTGGATGCCGCTGCCGCGCCGGTTCAAGCCGTACTTCGTCGGGTATTCTTGAGCGCCGGATTGACCGCGTTACTGGGCGCGATCGCCCTGGGAGCCTTTTCGTCCCGATCGATCGTCCGGCCGCTCGCCGTGGTTGTGGCCCGTTTGCGGGAGAGCGGCAAAACCGGACTCTTGCCGGAGTTTCCCTCTGGGCAGAAGGGCGTTCGCGAAATCCGGGAACTGACCGACAGTTTCAACCACGCCGCGGCTTCCATTCGCGAGGGGCAGGACCGTCTGGTGCGGGCCTACGTCGAATTTGTGAGCTCGCTCGCCAGCGCGCTCGACGCCCGCGATCCCTACACCGCGGGCCACAGCCTGCGGGTCAGCGAGTACTCGTGCGCCATCGCCCGGACGATGAACGTTCCGGCACAGGAGCAGGAGCTCATCCGCGTAGGCGCGCTGCTGCACGATATTGGCAAAATCGGCATCTCCGACGCGGTCTTGCAGAAACCCGGAAAGCTCACGCCCGAGGAGGAGGCGCTGATTCAGCAGCATCCCGTGATCGGCCGGAAAATTCTGGAATGCGTGCAGGGATTCGACGCGTACCTCCCCGTGGTGGAACTGCACCATGAGAACTGGGACGGCGGCGGCTACCCGCACGGCTTGAAGGGTGAAGAAACGCCCCGAACGGCGCGCATCGTGAAAGTCGCCGATACCTACGACGCGATGACCTCGGACCGTCCTTATCGCCGCGGCATGCGGCATGAACAAGCCGTTAGCATTATCGAAAAGTACGCCGGAACGCAGTTCGACCCGGATGCGGTGCGAGCGTTCCTCGCGCTGGGCGATATCGCCATCCGCCCGGCGACCGGCGGAGAGCCGATCCTGGATTCACTGCATCATCTGGCGGCAGCGGTGCGCTCCGGAGACGTGTCTCCCGAGCCGGCTGCAGTGGAGGAGACCCGGGCATGATTCGCACGGTCTGCTTCTTGTGTGGGATGGCTGCGGCGGTTTGGGCCCAGGAAGCCGAGTCGGGGTTCGAACTGCGGTCTACCATTGCTACCGGGACGTTTTATTCGCACGATCTGACCGAAGCTCCGCGCGACGGCGCACCCGTGACCGGCGGATTTCAGGCCCTGCTCTATCCCACCTGGAAGCTGAACTCGCACTGGGCGGTCTCGGGCGCGATTCAGGTTCACTCGCGGCCGTACTTCCTGGAAGAATTCACCAGCCAGGGCTACGGCGTGAAGACCAATATTCTGAACGCCAACCTCAGCTACTCCCGGTTCTGGAGCAAAGGCTCGCTGGTGGTGCGTGCCGGCCAACTCACCTCGGCCTTCGGTTCTTTCCTCTTGCGTTACGATCCGGCGGCCAATCCGCTCACGGGCGTGCCTGCCGGCTATGGCTACTACGGGGGTGGTGTAGCCATAGAGGGTCTGGCGGGGGCGCAAGTGGACGCCACTGTGGGAGCTTTCGATGTCCGTGCCCAGTTCACGAATTCCTCGCCGGTGAACCCGCGTAGTGTCTTTGATAAGGACCAATATGTAAACTGGGCGGGGGGCGCCGGCTACACCATCCGCCAAGGATTTCGCGTCGGGGTATCCGCCTACCGCGGACCGTATCTGGACCGGCAGAACCGATTTTATTTTCGCGGCGAAGCCCCGCCGCGCGACCTGCCTTCCACGGGCTACGGTCTGGACGTTCAATGGGGACGGGGACCCTGGAACGTCTACGGCGAGCTGGCCCACTTTCAGATGACCTATAAGGCGATTCCCACGTTCAACGAGCACACGGGATATGCGGAAGTGCGCCGTGTGCTCCACCCGCGCTGGTATGCGGCTGCACGGACCGGCTACAGCCGCCCGCTGCGATTTCCCGGTTCCGAATCCTACGAAATGGCCGTTGGTTTTCGTCCCACTGCGAGTCAAGTGTTAAAGTTCGGCTACACCACGGAACACCATTCCGGCGATCCGCTGGAACACGAAGTCACGATTCAGTTCGTGACCAGCTTCAAGGCCTTCGGTTTTGCCGGACGCTAAATCCCTCCGGCCTCATCCAGCTTCCGCCACGCTGCTGGCCAAGTGAATCGATCGCTGTAAAGGGCCCAGCCCGAGTCTCCCAGGCGATTCCGCAACGCGGAATCGTTCCACAGCCGCAGCACCGCGGCGGCGAAATCGTCCGGATCATCCGCCAGCAGCAGGTGTTCACCGTCCCGCGCTCCGAGTCCCTCCGCGCCGAGCGTGGTCGAGACCACGGCGCGACCCGCGGCCCAGGCCTCCAGGATCTTGAACCGGGTTCCGCTGCCGGAAAGCAGCGGGGCGATGCATACCTTGGCTTCCGCCAGGTGCGCTACGGCGTCATCCACAGGGCCTATAACGCGGATCCGGGGATCGCCGCTCGTGAACCGCGCGACTGCGCCGGGATTCGCGCCCAGCAGGCGCCATTCGACTCCGGGCTCCTTTTCCCGCACGCGTGGCCAGATCCGCGTGCGAAACCAGCGCACTGCTTCGACATTGGGATGGTATTCGAGATTTCCGCTGAAGACGATCGCGTCGGCTTCAACAGCACTCGGCCGCGGGGTCTCGGGTAAGGCGTTGGGAAAAACTCGCACGTCGGGATGGTCGATACGGCGGCGGTCGTCCTCCGAAGCCGTCAGGATCACGTCGAACCTCGGCAACCATTCGTGTTCCAGCTGCTGGTAGGATTCCGCAAAACGCTCCGACGCCCAAGATTCCGGCCAGCTCGCAGCGCTGGCGTGGGTGCGCGCCAGATGGCTCTCGATGTTGTGTAGATCGAGCACTAGCCGGTCGCAGCAGTTTCGCAACAGCGGGGCGTAAGACGCGCACCAGAAATGTTCGACCACGCCCAGGGCATAACGTTCGCGAAGAGCCGCGGCGAGTTGATCCTCGTATCCCGAAAAACGATCGAATAGAGGCGGTCTTCCTCGGGCCAGCCGGGTCGCGTTGCGCCAGATGCGCGCCGCACTGTTTTTAGAGTGCGGATGTAACGTAAACGTTACAGTCTGTACTGCATACTTGTCGCGCAAATAAGCCAGTAGCGACGCCGACCGCAATCCGCCCCCGCCCGAACCCGCTTTCGGTTCTTCAGGAGTGAGAAAAAGCGCGCGTGGCGGCGTCATACACCTGTTTCGTAAGGCGAGCAGTCTTCTGCCAGCTGAACTGCGCCGCCCGCGCGAGGGCTCGTTGACGAACTTCGGCGAAGCCGTCAGGATTCACCCCTGCGGCTCGCATCGCCTCCGCCAGCGCCCTCGTATCCTCTGCGTCCACATGCAGGGCGGCTTCGCCACTCACTTCGAGAATGGCCGGATCGCGTGACGTGATCACCAGCGCGCCACATTGCATCGCCTCCAGCACGGTTAGGCCGAAACCTTCATACAACGACGGAAACACGCACGCGCGCGCACCGGAGTATAGGCCCGGCAGGGCGGAATCAGGAACTTCGCCGAGCACCCGCAAGCCGGGTTCTGCCGCCAGAGCATGGGCCCGTCCGGCCAACACCAGATCGACCGCAGTCGTCTTTCGCGCTTCCCGCCACGCTTCCAGAAGCCGCGCGATGTTCTTGCGCGGTTCGTGTGTTCCGACAAACAAAAAATACGGCACGGCGGATGAGGCCGGGGCAACCGGTTTAAAGAGCTCGCCGGCGGCCAAAGGAATGGCGACTACCCGATCTGGCGCAAGCTGAAACCGATCGATAGCCGCACGCCGCACAGTCTCGGTGGGAGTGATCACCATGGTCGCCAAGCCCATCCGTAGTAGTCGCGGCGTCCTTCTCCTTACACGAGACGCGCCGGGTTGCCACGTCTGGTCGAGCCACGGGCTCAGATCGTGCAGGGTCATCACGCTGGGCCTTTGAGGCAGGTAGGGGACGGAATAATCGGTTCCGTGAAACAGCTCGACCCCGCGCCGTTGCATTTCCCGATCCAGTCCCCACAACCACCATTTGCGCTCGGCTGGGTTTCTTGGTCCTTCGCCCGCATGAAGATTGGGCAGATCATGGGACAGGCTGAATGACTGATCCGAGAGTAGCCAGTACTGATCCTCGGGGTACTCGGATGCGAGAGCCCGGGCCAGTTCCAGGGTGTAGCGGCCGACGCCTCCGGTGGATACCGTGAGGGGAGTCGCGTCGAGGGCGATAGTCACGGCGCTAGTGTAGGATAGCATCGTGGGCTCTGAAAACCTCAAAGCTCTTGAGGAAATCAAGGCTCTCGGCCACCAGGTCGACCTGGCCGGGGATCTAGCCGATTTAGAACCGATCCGGCAGCGCATCGAGCAGGTCTCCCGCAGACATCTCGGCGATCCAGAAGTACAAGAAGCCGTCCAGACGACGAAGCGGCTGCTTGTGAGCCGTGCGACCCACCTCACGCTGTCAACGTCCGCTCCCACGTTGAGCGATTTGCCGACCGAAATTCTGTATGGTCCAGGCGGCCCACCCACCATCGAAACCGCGCCGACGACGATTCCCGATCCAGGTGTGATACCCCCGCTTCCTCCGACTTCGGCGACGGCAGTTCGCCCGCCCCGGAAAACGGACCAGCCCGCGGAATTGAAGCGCGCCCTCTGGATGGGAGTGGCGGTGGGAACAGTGCTTTCCCTGATCCTGATTGTGGTGCTCATCAACGTCGCGCGCAGGCGCAATGTGACTTTCTCGAAGCTCACCGCTACCGACGTCGCGGTTCAGATCGCCACCACCCCGCCGGGGGCGTCCATTCGCGTGAACGGCGAAGCTAAATGTACGTCGGACTGCAAGCTGAACCTTCCGCCCGGAACCTATCAGATCACGGCCTTCCTGGACGGATACGATCCCGCCGCCAGTGGCGTCAGCCTGGTACTGGGAAAGCCGGAGACACTGAACCTGACGCTCGAAGCGCGTCCACAGACCGTCAGAATCCTTTCCGACCTGGCCCAGGGCAAGGTGGTGTTCGATCAACAGGCCCCGGCCGATTTGCAGGACGGCCAGTTCGTGGTGGAAAAAGTTCCGCCGGGAACACACACGGTGTCGGTGAAGGGTCCGAACGCGGAGGCGTCCTTCAATTTCGATCTGGCTCCCGCCAGGTTGCCGGCGGTGAGCGGAACCGTGAACACGAAGAATGTGCTGGCAATGCTGGTTTCAAGCTTCGCCGGGCATGCCCACCTGGTGACCAGCTCCGGCTCCTGGAAGCTCGCCGTCAACGGGCAACCCGAGGACGACGCCAATCCTGCCGGGGTGGATCTGAAGAATTTCCAGCCCGGACTGGACGAAATCGCGATCTCCCAAGCTGGTGCGCCTCAAGGTAATAGTCAACGTAACTTCAAGGAAGACTTTGGACCGGGACCCACCTTGACGGCGTTCCTCAGGACGGACCGCAATGTAGGCACCCTGATCGTATCCACCGGTGAAAACAACGCGCGCGTGTTTATCAACAACAAGGAGTATCCGCGCCGCACCGAGGGAGGCCAGCTGAGGATTCAAGCCATCGGAAAGGTGGAGGTCCGGGTGGCGAAGGTCGGCTTTGAGAATACTCCGGCCCAAAACGCAGAGGTGAAAAAGGGCAGCGAGGTGCGCCTGGAGTTCACGTTGAAGCCGATGCCCCAGGTCGGCGCTCTGCGAATCGAAGGAGCCACTCCTGGGGCGGAGGTGCTGATCGATCAGAAGGGCGTGGGCACGGTAGCAGACGATGGAAGCTTTCAGAACGCTGGCATGGCGCCGGGAATTCACGTGATCGGGCTGCGGCGTGACCGGTTCGTGCCCAGACAATTTTCACGAACCTTCGCGGCCGGGCAGACGGTGTTAATCAACGGTCCCGATACGGTGCTGGTGGCCGAGCGCCCGCCGGCTCCGCCGCCTCCTCCGCCTCCTGCGCCCAAGCCCGAACCTGTGGCTCCCAAACCCCCTCCGGTACGGATCACCTCCATGGACGGATTCGAGAGCCAGGAGGGATGGATGCAACAGGACAACGGCGTCTGGCGCCGCCGCGGCGGCGGGTTCCTGACTTACAAATTGCCTTCCAACGGCCTGTTTACATTCGCGGTGTACCTGGTCCGGGGCGGGAACCTCTTCCGCGGCGGGCGTGTGCGCTGGGTTACCGGCTACAAGGATCCCCAAAACTACGTAGTATCCGAGCTCGATGACAACAATCTCACCGTTCGCGATGTGGTCAACGGCAAGAGCACCGAGCACGGCAAATTCAAAACCACTGTGGATAGCAAGGACAAG
Organism: Terriglobia bacterium; assembly: GCA_020073345.1. Classification (GTDB taxonomy): domain Bacteria; phylum Acidobacteriota; class Terriglobia; order Bryobacterales; family Bryobacteraceae; genus Palsa-187. Next base: position 107,201 of record JAIQFI010000001.1, on the reverse strand, counting down.
GCCTGGGCGGTCCAGATTGAAATTGCTCCCGACCGTCTGATCCAGCGGATTCAGAAAGACCAGCAGTGGGTGACGCTCGACACCTGGATCAAGCCCGAGCATAAATTCGCGGACGGCAAATTCGGATTCTGGGTGCAGGGCAACGACGAGATCGGCGTGTCGGACTTCAAGTTCACGCCGGCCCAATAGCCGCGCGCCAGAACCGTAGAGATACTGCTGATATCTTGCCGGGCTCCTCCGCGGTGATGGTCTCCAGACACTCCAGGAACTTGCGCGCCTCTTCGGCCAGACCGAGCAGCGCCAGCGATTTCAGGATCCGCGTGATGCGCAGATGGTTGTGGTTGCCAGGGTGCAGCCAGTTCGCCGCGCGTTCCGGAAAATTGGCGGCGCGTTCCACCGATTCGGACCGCATTTCCAGACCGTAAAAGCGCAGCATGCGCAGAAACGACACGCGCAGACTCCGGCGCAATTCGGCGTGCGCGGCGAAGGCCTCGATGGTCTCCCGGTCGAGCACCGGCGCGAGCGGATTCACCGGACTGGGCTCCGGCAAGGGGAACAGCCACTGGATAAAATCGTGCACTGCTTCCAGCTCTTCATCCGGCCACTGCTGGATCTGGCGAATCAATCGTCCAGCGTGGTCCGGGGCGCGTCCGCTATAAAACTCGACCAGTCGGGAAGCCACCAGTCCGATTGTGCCATGCCGGGAAGCCATTCGCTGGCGCTCGGTGGTGCGCTAAAAGTGCGTTTACGCGGCTGGCGCTAGTCGGCGTGCTCGTAGTCGGGATCTTCAACCACGTAGAAGCGTTTGCTTTGCCTATCCCATTTACGGCAAAAAGCCAAGGTCCTCTTGTTGTCCATGGCGTCGGAGTAGACAATCCAGCCCATCAGGTAAAAGGACCTTCCTCGCCCGACATCGAGTATTTCTTCGGATGTGAGTTGACGGGCGTTTTCTGGTATGGCTATGTCGGTGGCTTGCCCTGGCAGCAAGCTTATACTGCGCTTCGTCCCGCGAGAATCCTCATGGGGGGCTCGCATCGGCAGGAGGTCCATATACGGCATCGAGTAAGTTTCGGTAATTGTTGCTGTAGTCCCTCCGGTATTGACAACGCTGATTTTGCCTCGCAGATGATTGGCATTCTCTGTCACCAACCCAACGGCGCTAGCGCCAATATTTGTGATCAACAAGGGATCGGCATTCTCGACTACAACATTACGGACCAGCAAGGTGTGGTCGTCGCGTAAGGATGAGCGATTGGCGAGTGAGTCCAGTAGCCTCTCGATTGTCCTTGAGCGTCTTATGGAAGATAAACGCTTGGAGAATCAACGCCAAGAATTGGAGGCCCGCAACCCACGCGAGGACCTCAGTATAGTTGGCGATTCGTCGGTCATTGTCTACTTTTTCTCTGTCATCTTTGCTGGTGGTTTCCTTGCTGGTGGTTTCCTTTGGCTTGGGTGTGGTTTGCTGTACTCCGGGAAGCGCTTTTGGGGTTGGGGGGTTATGGTCTGTGTGGTCTTGTCTTTTTTGTCGGTACTAGAATCCTTAGGAGTTGGCTGTGGAGATAAGGGCAGCGACAACAGTAAAAGCAGGAGAATCATTCGCATTAGCCAGCCATTCTATACCCCAGCCAGTGCTGGGGTCTTGTATGGTGGCGGACGTCGCCAAATCGGGAAGTGGCCGAGCAGAATCACGCAGGCTCCAGCAGTTCTCGCACGCTCCAGATGTGGTCAGAGATCCCAGCAGCCATCGCGGGAGTCGTGCGAAGCGACTTGTGGACGCGCCCAAAGTTATACCAGCAGCACCAGAGCATCACGGCAGCGCAGTGGTTTTCCCACTTCTTACTAAAACCATTCGTAAGTCTGGGGAACCTGCGAGCCGTTTCCAGATGCATCAACGCAGAATTAGCGCACTACCTGGCGCTCGTGGTTCAGTGCATCCCGCTTGCGCCGAACCGCGAACCGCAGTGAGCGGCCTCAACACACGACCAATTATGATGAGGAGCATGGACAGCGGGCTGCTGGGCGTAACCTCGGGCGTGGCGGCAGCTGCCGCTCTCATGAGTTACGCCGTGCGGGGACGTTCCTCCCGCGTTTTCGGCGAGTCTTACTATCATGGCGATCGCAACCAGCCGGCGCTGGCTCTCACTTTTGATGACGGCCCCAGCGAATCGACGCCGAAACTGCTCGAAGCCTTGGACAAGTATCGCGTTCCCGCCACGTTTTTCATGTGCGGGGAAAATGTACGGCGTTGTCCGGACATCGCCCGCGAAGTGGCCGCGCGCGGCCACGAACTCGGCAATCACACCGACTCGCATCCTCGCCTGGATTTCAAGTCGCCGCGATTCATTTATGACGAGATGGTCCGGGCGCAGGAGACGATTCACGAAACTACCGGTGCGCGGCCGCGCTGGTTCCGCGCGCCCTATGGCATACGCTGGTTCGGCGTTGGCCAGGCCCAAGAGCTCCTGGGGCTGCGCGGCGTGATGTGGACCGTAATCGGCCGTGACTGGCGCTGGCCCGCGGCGCGTATTTCCGCGCGCTTGCTTAACCACGCCGCGAATGGAGGAATCATCTGCCTGCATGACGGCCGCGGCGTGCGGCCCGCGCCGGATATCGGAGCGACCATCGATGCGGTGGAGTACACTGTTCCACGGCTTCAAGAGCGCGGATTCGAATTTCTGACCCTCACCCAGATCCTATGTCCGCAGAACTGATGTCAGAAGACCTGATTGCCCGCGTAACCGGCGTAATCGCCAAGACGCAGAAGATTCCCCCGGAATCCGTCACCATCGACAAGAGCTTCGAGGAGCTGAAGATCGATTCGCTGGACGGAATCAATATCTTGTTCGCGCTTGAAGGCGAGTTCGATCTCGACATTCCCGACGACGCGGCACGCGGCATCCGCACCGTTCGCGAAATGGTGGAGGGAATCGAAAAACTCCTGGCGGCGAAGTCTGAAGCCAAGCCCAAAGCATGAACCGCCGCGTCGCGGTTACCGGCATGGGCGCGATTTCCGCTTTCGGACACACCTATCCGGATCTGTGGTCCGGCCTGTCTGCCGGGAAGAGCGCCATCCGGCCCCTGACCCTGGTCGCGCCCGGAGCCGTGCGATTCCCGAACGCGGCCGAAGTCCCGGATTATGATCCGCTGCGGTATTTCGAAGAGAAAGAGGCGATGCTCCTGGACCGCTTCGCGCAGTTCGCCGCGGTGGCCGCGCGGGAAGCTGTGCGTGCGTCGGGAATCGAGTTCTCGCCGGAGCTGGGGGAACGGACCGCGATCGTCCTGGGTTGTTCGGGTGGCGGAAAGTCCACCGAGGACGACGGGTTCCACCACCTCTATGCGCTCCGGGAGCCGCGTGTTTCTCCGCTCACCATCGCGCGCGCGATGAGCAACGCCGGGGCCAGCCGCGTCTCGCTCGAATACCGAATCACCGGGCCGGTGTATACGATTTCGACGGCCTGTTCTTCCGCCAATCACGCTTTGGGACAAGCGTTCCGGATGGTCCGCTCGGGTGAAGTGGAGGTGGCCATCGCCGGGGGCAGCGAAGCGCCTTTGTCACTTGGATTTTTGAAGGCGTGGGAAGCGATGCGGGTGGTTTCGCCCGATACCTGCCGTCCGTTTTCGCGCGACCGGCGGGGGCTGATCCTGGGAGAAGGCGCGGCCGTGCTGGTCCTCGAGCCGCTCGAACGTGCCCGCGCCCGCGGCGCGACAATCGTGGGCGAGATCACAGGGTTCGGAATGTCTTCCGACGCGCACCACATCACGCAACCGTCCGCTCTGGGAGCCGCCCGCGCGATGCGAGCCGCGCTGGTGGATGCTCAATTGGCTCCAGAGGCGGTCGGCTACGTGAACGCCCACGGCACCGGCACGCTCGCCAATGATGCCACCGAGGCGGAGGCGATCCGGGCTGTGTTTGGGGAGCATGCCCAAAAACTTCTGGTCAGCTCCACAAAATCCATGCACGGACACGCTCTGGGGGCGGCCGGGGCGCTGGAGGCAGCCGCGACTCTGGGTGCACTCCAACGCGACTTGATCCCGCCGACGGCGAATTTCACGGCTCCCGACCCCGCCTGCGACCTCGACGTGGTGCCCAACACACCCCGGGCGGCTCAGATCGAATGCGCCATCTCGAATTCCTTCGCGTTCGGTGGCCTCAATGCGGTGCTCGTGTTCCGCAAGTGGGGGTAAGAATACTCCTTTTATACGCCTGTACTAAGGTCTTTTCCCATTGGATTTATCCGACTGTTTCTGGCACTCTCGAACTACGGCGATATAGCGCCCACGCGTCTTAGGGGGGGCCGTTCCTTTCGGAGGTCGGCCTCCTGACGCGCTAAGCAGTGGCTTTAGCCTCTTCCAGGGCGGTTTCCATTTCCCCCCGATACTTCCGGAGCCAGTCTTCAGTCTCCGCTTCGAAACGCATAACCAGAACCGGTTGCGTATTGGAAGCGCGCACCAGTCCCCAGCCGTGATCGAAGAGCACGCGCACGCCGTCCACGCCGATCACGTTGTGTGTTCTCTTGAAACGCGCTGCCACACGCTCCACCACTTGAAATTTCACTTCGTCCGGACAATCCACCCGGATTTCCGGGGTCGAGACCAGTTTGGGGAGTCCCGCGAGCTGGGCCGAAAGCGGCTTGCCGCTCTTGGCCACGATTTCGATCAGCCGGCAGGCAGCGTAGAGTGCGTCGTCGTATCCGAGATACCGGTCGGCGAAGAACATGTGGCCGGACATTTCACCGGCTAGCTCGGCGTGCTCCTGCTTCATCTTCGCTTTGATGAGCGAATGGCCGGTTTTATACATCACGGGATTCCCTCCGAGCCTTTTGAGCTCGTCATACAGAAGCTGCGAGCATTTGACCTCGCCAATAATGGTCGCACCCGGCTTACGGGTGAGGATCTCCCGGCCGAAGATCAGCAAAAGCATGTCGCCGTAGAGCACTTCGCCGTTTTCATCCACCGCTCCGATGCGATCCGCGTCCCCGTCGAAGGCGATGCCCAGGTCGGCGTGCCGCGCCTTGACGGCGTCCTGCAAGTGTTTCAGGTTGGCGGGGACGGTGGGATCGGGATGGTGGTTGGGGAACCGGCCGTCCATGTCGAAGAACAACTCGGTGACCTCGCAGTTCAGCCGCTGGAACAGCCGATGCACCACGGGTCCGGCGGTTCCGTTGCCGGCATCCAGGACCACCTTCACGCGCCGCGAATACTTGAACTGAGGAGCTACTTCGTCCAGATAGGCCGGAATGACGTCCATGTCCTGGTGGCTGCCGCGGCCTCTCAGGAAATCGCGCGCCTCGATAATGTGGCGGACCTCCTGGATGGTTTCTCCATGCAGGGTCGCCGGGCCGCACACGGTTTTGAATCCGTTGAACTCGCTGGGATTGTGGCTGCCGGTGATCATGACGGCGCCATCGGCCCCCAGATGCACGGCCGAAAAGTACAGCAGAGGCGTGGGCACCACCCCGATATCGGTGACCTCGCAGCCGGAATCAAGCAGCCCTTCGAGCAGCGCGTCCCGTAAGCGGGGCGAGCTGAGGCGACAGTCGCGGCCCAGAGTGATAGAACGGCCGCTTTTGCGCTGCAGCAGGGTTCCCAGCCCGCGGCCCAGGTCTACAACATCGGAGCTCACGAGCTCCGTTTCCGCGACGCCTCGAATATCATACTCGCGGAAAATCGTTGACTTCAACATACTCTTCTGACGGTAGCATTAACGGCTGACATACCGGTTCCCCTCGATGAAGAATCGCAGAGGCCAATCGGCGCAATGCCGGATGCCGATGCGCGGGGAGACCGCGATCTGGACCGGTTCCTGCCGTTGGGGAGCGTGAATCGTCAACGGACCCCTCGTGAAATCGGCGCCGTTATGGCGGCGGGTGATGCCCAAAGCCAGTGTCAGCTTGCCCGGACCGTTGGCCAGATCCTCGATGCCGCGCGCCCCAGGCCTCCTCCGCCGCATGCGTGGGATTCCCTCCAGCGGTTCGACGGCGCGGATCAGGACGCATCCCGGGCTGCCCACCCCCTCGGCGACTACGTTCAGGCACTCGTACATGCCGTAGATGAGGTACACGTAGGCGTGGCCGGACTCACCGAACAGCACGCGAGTACGGGGCGTCATGCCGCGCCAGGAGTGTGCGGCGCGATCTTCACGGCCGAGGTAGGCTTCGGTTTCGACAATACGTCCGGAAGTGGTCCCATGAACCAGGACCGTTCCCAGCAGCGCTCGTGCTACTTCGATGGCGGGCCGGCTGTAGAACGCGCGCGGAAGCGGCGCGGACACGTTGACAACAACCTTTTGCTTACATCTCAACCTTGCCGTTGAACACCATGTCCTTGAGCTTGAACTTATGCTTGACAGTGGTCGTGCCGAACTTGCTGAAAAACTCCAAGTCCTTGTCTTCGGCAGTGAACGTCGTGGTTTTGGGGAACAGGAAGCTCACATTCCCGGTACCGCGCCCACCACTGACCTGGACGTCGGACGCCTTCAGCGGGGGTTTGCCGGCCACGGTGAGCATGGTGGAGTTGAGCAGCGCGGCTTTTTGGTCACCCTGCGCTGCCGCGAGTGTGAACCCCGGCATACCGATCAACGTGAGCACGTAGACCTGGTCGACGCGCTCCACCGCGGCTTTCGCATCGGGCGACGTGCCGGCTTCCGCTCCAAATTTGCGCTTGGCTAAAGCCTGCTTAACCGGCAAGGCGGTTTGCCAAAGGAGAGTTACGGGGATTCCACCGCCGCCACCACCACCAAAGTCGCCTCCACCGCCCCCGGCGATTCCAGGATCGGCCGTGGTCGAGTCACCTTGAGGACCGCCGCCGCGACCACCGCCTCCGCGTCCACCGCCGCCCCCACCACCGCCGACGATCGGGGGCGCACCGGGGCCGCCACCGCTGATGGTGACCTTCCCGGTCCAAGGAGAATCGCTGAGGACCTTCTGCACTTCCTTTTCATTCCATTGAGTGAATGGCTTGGTGGTCCAGAAGTCAGCCGCCCACATGCACAGGGCACACAGGAACAGGAGCGCGGACAGTTTCTTGAGCATGTTTAAACCTCGGATCTTACAGTGTACAACGTCAATTCACCTTTGCCCCAGGCCGTCTGGCGGCCGACGCCGGTCCATTGCGCGGCGCGCAGATAGGGAACGAATTCCGTCAGATCGCCATGGTACTCCGCCTCACCCACGAAGCCGCCCAGCGAGTGGATCTGGCCGGTCCGGCTGCTGCGCCGGGATGCCTGCACACGCTGAATGTCGCAGCGCGTCATATCGATTCGCGCTGCGCGCTCACCGAATTGGCGGAAATCGATGGTCAGGGGGCCATCGTCATACAGGGCCCGCAGTGTGCTGATACGGTCGCGGATGCGCGCGACGAGAACGCCGAACTCGGGCCGCTCCACCGCCTCGCCGCCGGATTTCAATTCGGTGGGCGTTTCGAAGCGGACGCTCACGTGATCGATGGGATCGGGCGCCGGATCGAGGCACAACTCCAAGGGAGCATCGGCGCCGCGTACGTCCACCAGCTCGGCCTCGCGGGCCAGCTCGCGGAATGCGCGAATCACGATATTGAGCGAAGGGCGGCGCAGGTCGAACCAATGAAAATCGAAATGGAAGGTCTGGCCGGGCGCGATCGAGCATCCATCCAAGTGACTCGCGCGGAAGACGAAGGGACGAGGGAGGTCCACTAACCCGCTCGGCCCTGTTTCGGAGGAGGGCGCAAACATCGGCGCGCATTCCAGCTTGTGAAGGATCGACCCGAACGCCCCGCGCAGGCGGTTGGCGGCAGATCCCGGCGGGAAGGAAAGGGGCGCGCGTGCCAGGAACGTTAGGCGCAGGGGATAGAGGCGGAAATGCAAGATCTCATTTTACTGTTGCGCTGGCCGAGTAGCCCGGGGCGGGTCAAGAATCCTGGAGCTGACGCGGTCCGGTAGTTGGAAGCTCACCTCGATGATGACGCTCGCGGTCGCTGGCTGTCCGTTTATAAGCGGCGGGCGGAAACGCCATTGACGGAGGGCGTCGGTTACACTCCCGTCGACTACGGAGCCGAGGCCCTCCATCACTCGAACATCCCGCGGCGCTCCATCTTCGCCGACAGCCAGGATGGCGGTCACCGTTCCCTCCACGCCGGTGTCCCGGGCTTGCTGTGGATAAGGCGGATCGGGACTGTAGATGACTTCAGGATGCGAGGTGAAGGTGCTGGGAGCCGGAGGTGCATGGAGCACGCTGCGGAGCTGGGCGGCTTCCCTGGATCCAAGATTCCTCGGGCCCCAGGCAAAGTCGAACGTGCAGGGCACGGAAACGGGCCTTCCATCTTTCATGCCAGGCGTGAAACGCCAGGCGCGCAACACCGCCATAGCCTGATCGTTCCAAACGATATCAGACGAACGCGCCACTTGGATGTGAGCCGGAACCCCGTTTTCGTCGACATCGAAGGATAAAGCAATAAAGGCCTGCCGTCCGATCGCCCCAAGCAACCGTCCTTGCTCGATGGCTGCGCCGGTGAAGACGCCGGCTCCGGAGGGGTAGAAGGGGCTCAGTACATTGGGCCGCGAGGCTCCCTCCGGAGGCCGGAAGTCGACACCGATCAAATGCCAGCGGGACTGTTTCGATGGCAGGGAGAAATCGACCGCCACGTTGGTGGATTTCGTGTCTGGCCGGAATCGCCATTGCTGAACCGCCTCGATGGCCTTCTCATCCAGACCCAGTCCGAGAGATTGAGTCACGCGGAGATCCCGCGGGTATTCACTCTCATCCACTACGCCGGTCACAACCACTGTCCCTTCGAGTTCGGCAAGACGGGCCTCCGCGGAGTACTCGGGATCGGTTCTCGAGAGCAAATCCTGGGGAGCGGTCCGGGATTGGGCCGCGGGTCCCGTGTCGTCGGACTGCAGGCGCTGGTTTGCTTCGGTCAACGCGCCCTGAGTGTTATCGCGGGTTTTTACGGCACGCCAATATTCGTTCGCCGCGCGATCGCGCTGGCCGGTAATGTCGTAGATCCCGCCCAGGTCGACGTGGGCCCAAGCTTCGATCCAGCGAGGCTGCAAGTCTCCGCTTAGCGCTTCGCGAAATTCGTTAGCGGCGGACTGATAGTCGCCCTGCTGGCTCAGAATCTCGGCGATCCGAAAATGCGCGAGCGAGCTGTTGTGCTTTTCCGCGAGGTCCTTGCGGTACTGCAGTAACTGTTCGGCGGGATCGGGAACGCTCTGGCCGAACCCTACGGCCAGCGAGAAACCTAGCGCGGCGATAAAAACCGCCGAATTCATCGGTCGCCTCCCCGGAAAAGACAACGATTAACAACAATTCTACTCGGATGCGGCGCGAAAACAAGCGGTATTCGAATCTTCTCGAAACCCTGGATTCTAGAGCAGCGTCGAAAACGGCATGGTTGCCCTTAGGCGCAGAGATCTTCTCCTTTTGGCCGGGAGCGGCACCGTGTTTCTAGAGCGGCTCCGTGCGTCCGATTCGGATTTCTGGAACCGGAAGCCGCCGATGGACTGGACGCCCGAGGAAATCGAGCGGCTTCTCAACGCGTCGCCTTGGGCCAAGGAAATCACGCCGACTTACACCTCGTTGCCGCCGGCGACTGATAACCGGCCATGGAGTGAAAATCCGCCGATCGGCCGGGCACCTATTCCTTCGACAAGGGAGCGCAAGATCTCCCTCAAAGCGCCGTATCGGGCGATCGTCAGGTGGGAAAGCGCCGATCCGATCCGAAATGCGCAGAAGACCGCGTTGACCGCGGCCTTCCGCGATCACTACGTTCTCGGCATCTTCTTCGGCTATGCAACTCGCCGGGATCTCGGTGCGAATCCGATCGAGAACTTGAAGGACTCCGCGGTTCTGCGGAGCAACCGTGCGGTGGACGCAGCGATCGTCCAGGTTTCTCCAGGGACGCCCGACGGATTCCTGGTCGGCTTCCCGAAGACGTCCGCGAGCGGCGTCAAGCAATGGGAATTCTCGGCCCGTGTGGGGCTGCTGGCGTTAAAGGCGAAGTTCGATACCAGGGAAATGCTGTATCGCGGACAGCTGGCGTTGTAGATCCGACCCGCTCACTGTTGCCGTACACTAGTGGGTCTTGCGACTTTTCACCGCGATCGACATTTCGCCCGAGGTCAAGGTGACGCTGGCCACTCTGCTCGACCGGTTGCGGCCTCTGGCAAAGCTGCATTGGATTCCCGTGGAGAAACTGCACATCACGACGAAGTTTATCGGCGAGTGGCCGGAGGAGCGATTGGACGAGTTGAAGCGTGCTCTGGCCGCGATCAGCAGCTCCGGAGCGGTGGAAATCGTGATTCGTCGGCTGGGCTGGCTTCCGAGTCCGCGCAGCGCCCGAACGCTGTACGCCGGAGTCGAACCCAGCGAAGCTCTCACCGCTCTAGCTTCAGCGACGGAGCGGGCTGCGACGGGCGTCGGTGTTCTAGCCGAGGACCGGATTTTTCGCCCGCACCTTACACTTGCCAGAACTCGCAAGCGAGTTCCGTTGGGCGCACTGAAACACGCGCTGGCCGAAATCGAGCATTCCGCTATTGGATCCTACCGGGCTTCGTCGTTTGCGCTGTATTTGTCGACCGGCGGCAAGTACACTAAGCTTCAGGAATTTCAACTAACCAACTCATGATGGGACTACTTGCAATCCTCATCGCCTACCTGCTGGGCGCCATTCCTTTCGGTTACGTGCTGACGCGGTTCACCACCGGCAAAGACGTCCGCACCGAGGGCAGCGGGAATATCGGCGCGACTAATGTACTGCGGGCGGCCGGACGCGGCGCGGCGGTTGCCACGCTCATTCTGGACATGGCCAAGGGATCCGCCGCGGTGTGGATCGCGGGATGGCTCACCGACGGCTCATCCGGATGGATGGCCGACGCCGCGCTGGCGGTGATGGTGGGTCACGCGTTTCCGATTTTCCTGGGCTTCAAAGGCGGCAAGGCGGTGGCCACGTTCTTCGGAGCGTTCCTGTACCTGACGCCGATTCCGGCGTTGGCCGCGCTGATCGTGTTTGTGATCACGGTGACGGTGACCAGGCACATCTCGGCCGGGTCGATTTTAGCGGCCGCGATGTTTCCACTGGGTGTGTGGCTGATCCAGCATGCGACGCTGAATGAGGTAGTGGCCGCGGTGATCGCGGCAGGCATTGTCGTTTACCGGCACAAAGAGAACATCCGCCGCATCCGAACCGGAAAAGAGCCCGTATTCCGCTGGGGAATCTGATGAAGCTGGCGATTATCGGCGGCGGTAGCTGGGGCACCGCGCTCGCGATTGTGCTGGCTCCGCGATCCGCATCGCTCACGTTGTGGGTGCACGAAGCGGACCTCGCGGAGCGCATGGCGAGCGCGCGCGAGAACGACGTTTTTCTCCCCGGCTGCCACCTTCCCGATCGCGTGCGGATAACCACCGAGTTGTCGACCGCACTGGATGGTGCAGATATTGTCCTGGGCGTGATGCCGTCCCACCACGCGCGCGGACTCTACGCTGCGATGCTGCCGCACCTGACGCCCTCCATGATCCTGGTGAGCGCCACCAAGGGTCTGGAGCAGGGAAGCCTCTTGCGGATGTCGGAAGTGATCGAACACGTTTTAAGGGCCAAGTTTGAGCCTCGCATAGCCGTGCTCTCCGGCCCGACCTTCGCGCGCGAGGTGGCCGCGGGGAACCCGACGGCCGTCGTGGTCGCTTCCTCCAACCTCGAGGTCGCACGCTGCGTCCAGGAGGCGTTTTCGGGGCCCACCTTCCGTCTTTATACAAATGCCGACCCGGTAGGGGTCGAGGTGGGAGCCGCGCTCAAGAACGTGATCGCCATCGGGGCTGGGATCTGCGAAGGGCTGGGTTTAGGGCACAATCCTACTGCCGCCCTGATTACCCGCGGGCTGGCCGAGATTACGCGGCTGGCGGTCGCCATGGGGGGCCAGGCGAAGACCCTGGCGGGCTTGGCGGGATTGGGCGACCTGGTCCTGACCTGTAGCGGAGAGTTGTCCCGTAACCGGTACGTAGGCAAGGAGTTGGGCAGCGGGCGGCCGCTGGGCGAGATCCTGGCCTCCATGCGTATGGTCGCCGAGGGCGTGGAAACCTGTGCGTCGGCCGTGGCGTTGGGGCAGAAGTTCGGAGTGGATCTGCCGATTATTCAACAGATGCACGCCGTGATGAGCGATCAGAAGTCCCCGCGCGAAGCGGTCAAGGATTTGATGGACCGGGCGCTTAAAGGCGAATAGCCGTGTTTAAGCAGCCTGCGCAACCTTCTCCGGCAACTCGGGTTAACGAGAATATGGAGGCTGTTGTCGCCCTGGAACGAGACGCCCAGTTAATGCTGAGGGTCCGGGAAGGGGACGATACCAGTTTCGGATTGTTGCTCGAACGGCACCGGGGGCCCATGGTGCACTTCTTGTACCGGATGGTGCAGAACCAAGCGGTATCGGAGGAGCTGGCGCAGGAGGTCTTCCTGCGGGTCTACCGGAGCCGGGAAACGTACGAGCCGACAGCGAAGTTTACAACCTGGCTGTTCCGCATCGCCACGCATGTGGCTCTGAATTCGATACGCGATAGGAAAAAAGAAAAAGGCCACGAGAGCCTGGATGAAGAGATGCTCGACGGGATGGAACGCCAAGTGGCGGACCGGCAACAGACCGTGGAGCAAGAGATGGTCCATGAGGTCAAGCTACGCGAGGTGAGGCAGGCGATTGAAGCCCTGCCCGCCAAGCAGCGCGCCGCCGTACTGATGCACAAGTACGAGGGCCTGGATTACGCGCAGATCGCGGGGGTGTTAAGCTGTTCGGAATCCGCGATCAAGTCGCTGCTGTTCCGGGCCTACGAAGCGCTGCGCGGGCGGCTGGCCCACATGGCCTAAGAAGCATCTGTTTTTTTGAGGGAATTTATGATTTGCCTGAGCAGGAACGAACAGGGCGCCGAGCTCCTTTCCAGTTATTTGGCTAAGACGCTGGATGCGGCTCGCACGGCCGAACTGGATCGCCATATCCGGGAGTGCGCGGACTGCCGCGGCCTGGCGATGGTGTGGGAACGGCTGGATGAATTCGCGGTCCCCGAGGTTACTCCGGGATTCGACGCGCGGCTGTATGCGCGTATCGCGAGGGAAGAGGCGCGTGTATTGGGGTGGCGGAAGTGGCTGTGGCGTCCCGTTGCTCCCTTGGCGGCCGCCGCAGCGGTGGTGGCGGCAGTGCTGATCGTGCATCCTTTCGGGAGTCCGGATGCGGCCAAACAGGCGAGCAAGACTGAGATCGAACAAGTGGCGCAAGCTGTGGACGATCTGGATTTGCTGACACCCATCGACAGGTAGCGGATGCGGTTTCTATTCACTATCGCCTCGGTGGTGGTCCTGGCGGTGCCGCTGGCTGCGCAAACTACCGCGCAAGAGAATATCCTGCGGCAAAAGGCGATCCGGCAGCAGAAGCTTAAACAGCAGAAAGCGCAACAGCAGAAAATGGTTCCGCTGCCGGCGCCGGCCGTGGAACGCTTCCTGCAAATGTCGCCCGAGGATCGGGAGCGCGCGCTATCGCAGCTCACGCCGGAACGCCGCCAGCAGGTGGAACAACGCCTGAACCGGTTGCAGCAACTACCTCCCGATCAAGCACAGCGGCTGCAGGATCTGTATCCAGCGTTTATGAATCTTCGTCCCGTGCGACGGCAAGCCGTGCGGCAGGAGATCCAGGAGCTGCGTCAGATGAGGCCGGCGCTGCGGAAAGATCGTCTGAACAGCGACGCGGGCGATTTCTCGCCGGAAGAGATGAGTATCCTGCGCCAGGTCACGGGCGTCCCGGAATAGCGACTATTTCGCTTTCTTGATTTCTTCGACGAGCGCGGGAACCACTTCGAACAGATCGCCCACGATTCCGTAGTGCGCCACTTCGAAAATGGGAGCATCCGGGTCTTTGTTGATCGCGACCACAGTTTTCGCGCCCTTCATTCCGACCAGGTGCTGGATGGCGCCGGAGATTCCCACCGCGACGTAGACTTTAGGCGAAACCGTTTGGCCGGAGCTGCCGACCTGACGGTCCATGGGCAGCCAACCGGCGTCACAGATGGGCCGGGACGCCGCAAGTTCCCCACCGAGTGCCTGAGCCAGCGCTTGGACCACCGGAATGTTTTCTTTTTCCTTGATCCCGCGGCCCACGGATACGATGATGTCGGCGGCGGTTAAGTCCACGGCTCGACCCGCTTCCCTGAACGGCGGCTCGGCCATTTGCCGCGATGTGGTGGAACTTGGAGAAAATGTTTCAGCGGCGGCGGAGCCCGCCCGCCATGCTCCTGCCTGGACGGAAACGAAATGCGGACCGTCTCCCACCAAGCGTACGTCGGCGTTGAATTTGCCCTGGAACATCTGGCGTACAAATACGGGAGGACGAGCGGCGATCACGTCGCCGATCAGCACGCGGCCAAAGCGCGCGGCGAGCTTGGGAGCGTAATCGCGGGTCTGGTAAGTGTGCCCGAAGACCACCAGTGTGGGATTTACCTTGCGGATCAGCTCTTCGACGGCGGCGGTGTAAGCGTCGGCCGTATAGGGGAGATCGATCGAATATGCAATGAGCGGCGAACCGAACTGTTGCGCGGCCGCGAGAACCTCGCCAGCCATGCGCTGCTCGACGATGGCGAGGACACTCATATTACGCGGGCCTCGAAGCGTAACTTTTCGACCAGCTTGGCGGCTGCGGTTTTGGCATCGCCGTCGAAAATCTGTCCTTGCTTGTTCTTCTCCGGAGCATAGAGCTTTTCGATGACCGCCGAAGCTTGCGGAACTTCAGAAGCGCTGACGAGCTTGATCTCCTTGGTTTTGGCTTTCTTGATGCCCATCAATGTGGCGTAACGCAGCTTGTTCAGGCCGCTCTGGATCGTCAGCACGGCGGGCAAGGGCATCTCGATGTGCTGAAACCAGCCGTCCTCCAGCTCGCGTTTCACGCGGACCTTGCCGGGTTGCACGTCGTTTATTACTTGCACCTGCATGATGATGGTCGAGCTGGGCAGACCCAGCAACTCCGCCAACACGACGCCGGTTTGGCCGTATCCGAGGTCGTCGGATTGGAGACCGGTGAGGATCAGGTCGGGAGACTCGGCTCGCAGCGCTGTTGCAAGCAGGTGTCCTACTCCCAAAGTGTCTAAGTTTGATGACTCAACGTGGATTCCCCGATCGGCGCCTTTTGCGAGAGCTTCGCGAAGGGTCTGAGAAACCCGCGGCGGACCCACGCTGATCACGATGACTTCACCGCCGTGTTTCTCGCGCAATTGGAGGGCTTCTTCGAGGGCGTAGGCGTCGGGCTCGTTGATCTCGAAGCTCAGATTCTCTTCTTCGATCCAAGTTCCGGCGCCGTTGACGCGCAGAAGAGAGTCGCGAAGAGGAACCTGCTTAATGGCGACCGCGATCTTCACTTGACTGTCTTCGCTACGCTCATCCGAGCTTCTTGAAAATCAAGCAGCCGTTGGTGCCGCCGAAGCCGAAGGAATTCGAGAGCGCGTACTCAATCGGCATCGACCGGGCGTGATTCGGGACGTAATCCAGATCGCATTCAGGGTCGGGGCACTCGTAGTTGATGGTTGGCGGTGCGATCTGATCGCGAATCGCCATGATGGTGATCCCGGCCTCGAGTCCGCCGGCGCCGCCCAGCAGGTGTCCGGTCATGGACTTCGTCGAACTGATGGCGACCTTCCGTGCGTGGTCGCCGAACAGGCGCTTCATCGCGATGGTTTCGATGCGGTCGCCGACCGGCGTGGAGGTGCCGTGCGCATTGACGTATTGGATCTGGTGAGGCTGGAGGCCCGCGTCCTTGAGCGCGTTGCGCATGACGCGGAATCCGCCATCGCCATCTTCCGAAGGCGAGGTGATGTGGTAAGCATCCCCGCTCATGCCATAGCCGACCATTTCGGCCAACATCGGTGCGCCGCGCCGTACGGCATGTTCGTACTCTTCGAGGATCAAGATACCGGAACCTTCGCCGGCCACGAATCCGTCGCGATCGCGATCCCAGGGGCGCGAGGCGCGCTCGGGTTCGTCGTTGCGGTGCGAAAGCGCCCGCATGGCGGCGAACCCGCCGATGCTCATGGGCGTGATGGCGGCTTCGGCTCCTCCGCAGATCATCACGTCGGCATCGCCGCGCTGGATCAGCCGGAAGGAATCGCCCACGGCGTGCGCCCCGCTGGTGCACGCTGTCGCGGTGGCGGAGTTGGGTCCCTTGGCGCCGGTCCGGATAGAGACGCAGCCGGAGGCCAGGTTGATGATGGTCGCCGGAATGAAGAATGGGGAGATGCGGCTGGGACCCTTTTCGAGCAGAGTTTTGTGCTCCCGCTCGATCACCTCGAATCCGCCGATACCGCTGCCGATGTAGACGCCGGTACGCTCGGCCTCTTCGTTGCGGGGCACCTTGAATCCGGAACCCTGGAGCGCGAAATCCGCGGCCGCGATGGCCAGCTGGATGAACCGCCCCATTTTCTTGATTTCTTTTTTCTCGATGTAATTGGCGGGATCGAATCCCTTGACCTCGCCCGCGATACGGCAGCTAAACTCAGTAGCGTCGAAGGCGGTGATGGGGCCAATGCCGCTTTGTCCGCTCCGGATGGCCTGCCAGACCGGCTCGGTGCCGATTCCAACCGAAGCCAGCATTCCGACTCCGGTGACTACAACTCTGCGCTGCAAGAGGGCTCCGTGAACCTCGCCTTCGGCCTACTTCTTTTTGGACTCAATGTAAGTGATGGCGTCTTTAACAGTGGCGATCTTTTCGGCATCTTCGTCGGGGATATCGAGGTCGAAGGCCTCCTCGAACGCCATCACCAGCTCGACGATATCCAGCGAATCGGCACCGAGGTCATCGACGAAGCTGGCGGTGGGATCGACTTGCGCCTCATCCACGCCGAGCTGTTCGACGATGATCTGCTTGACCTTTTGCTCAACCGACATGCATCCTCCCTAAATCCCTTATAGCAAACTCATTGATTCTACCGGGTGAGAGCGGAAGGCCGCAACTTTCCCGTTGGCCGGACTCTCACAACCCCCGAAAAAAAGGCCGGGCGCCGTTAAACGCCCGGCATAAGAGCACCCGCAGGCCGCTCGGAGGTTACGGCTCGCGGTAGTGGAGAAATCGTTGGGATGCTCTGTTGACTCTTAGCCCAACAAGCCGCCGTCGCCAAGGCCGGCGACTTCCCATCCGGAAATCCGGTAACGCGCCAGCATGGGAGGCAACACCAGATCCAGGATATTAGGTTTCGTGGACCGGAAACAACCTGGTGCGGAGACGATTGGCACCTCCTCCTTGTAGGCTAGCAGGAAAAGGTTACCAGGTTCCACGGGAGCGAGGAAGCGTTCGAGGTGGCAACCGATGCGGGCCATGGCCCGGCCGACCACGTCGTCGGGGCCGGCGGGAGCCGAGGTGGATGCCACCAAAATGCCTGTGGGGCGAGCGCGGAGCAGATGCTCCAGGGCGCGCGCCACGGAGCTTTCATCTTCCGTGGGCGCCAGGGCGTAGCTGGGCGCCAGGCCGAAACGCTCCAGGCGCTGCCGGACTACCGGCTCGAAAAGCTGGCGGGCCCGTTCGCCGTTGAGCGGATCGCTATACAGCACGGCCACGGCCGCGGAGCGAATGGGCCGGGCCTGCAGAATCGGTCCGCGCTCCCGCAAAATGTTGATTACGGCTTCCAATTGCGGACGGCCGACAGCAAAGGGAGCGCTCTTGACGGTGGCGATGCGCTGTTCGCTGCGGGCATGGCTGAAATTCGGGCTGGTAGCGATTACGATGCTGGCGGTACAGTTGATCTGACGGAGCAGTTCCTCATCGACCAGCACGCAACAGTCCTCGGTGGCGAAGAGGTTGGCCCGGCCCCCTGCCGCCAGACAAATCTGAAGGCACCCGCACCCGGTTTCGACCGCCACCTGCCGGACCGCTTCGTCTTCGCCGATTTCGCCCTCTTCGAGTTCAGTGACCCAAACTTGGCCCAGGCCCTCGGTTTCGAGCAGCTTTATATCGTCCTCGCTCAGAACATGACCCTTGGCCAGGAGCTTCCGCCCGCCTTGGCGAAAGATGGTGCAACAAAGAATCCGTCCGGCCGACTCACGAACGTCCACTGTCAGTGCCTTCAAGATGATGCACCTCCCTCAGTGCGGTCTTGACCACTCGCACGCGCCGGAACAGTGTTGCGCGCGGCTGCACGGCCGCACGCCGGCATGTAGAGACGTGTACGACCTCTAGTGTACGGCGGATCGGATTAATCTCAAGAGAATTCGTAAGAGAACTGCAGCTTAAAACAAGTCATTTTTTGTAAACGTCTGACTATACGGCCTAAGGGACTAGCCTAGTACCTACTGTTTCGTTGGCTAGAAGCTTGCCGACCACGCCCGCGAGTGCGCCGGGCGCGATCAGGACCTGGTGAACGCCTTTTTGTAGTGCATCTATTGCTGCTTCGAGCTTGGCTTGCATGCCGCCGGTGGCGATACCTTCCTGGACCAACTTCCTTGCTTGATCGCAAGTCAAGGTGGGGCAAATGGCCCCGTCTTTATCGCGAACGCCCTCGACATCGGTTAGAAAGAGAAGGGATTCCGCGGAAAAGGACGCTGCACAAGCCACTGCCATCTGATCAGCATTCACGTTGTATACATTGCCAAGAGCATCTCCGGCGACGCAAGCAACCACGGGCAAGTAGGATGCTCCGGTAAGCAGATCCAATAAGCGTGCGTCTGAGCGCACGGGTTTGCCTACCTGTCCCAGATCCGGATTTAACAATTCGGCATCGACTAGACCTGCGTCCAAGCCGCTTAACCCCACGGGCCGCGCTCCGGCTGCCCGGAAGGCGGACACGAGCTCCGCATTGACGCTGCCGGCGAAGACTTTCAGCACCGCGTCGATGATTTCCGGCGTGGTCACGCGCAACCCGTTCACGAAACGGCTTTCAACGCCGCGCTCGGCGAGGAACCGCGTCATCTGCTTGCCGCCTCCGTGAACCACCACGATGCGAATCTCGGGTTGGGCCGCCGCTGTGGCGATCTCGCGGGCCAGACGCAGGCGGGAATCAGGCGCGTCGAGCAGCGTGCCGCCCAGTTTGATCAGCAGTTTGCGGGGTGTCACGTTTTAGAGAAGGCCGGCGATTTCCGGATATCCCAGCGCGAGGTTCATGTTCTGGATGGCCTGCCCGGCCGCGCCTTTAACCAGATTGTCGATCACCGAAACAACCACGGCACGTCGGGTTTTCTCGTCGTATTTGAAGCCGATGTCGCAGAAGTTGGTATGCGCGACTGCATGCAGGTCGGGGACCTGGCCGTTTGCATATAGCCGGACAAACGGTTCAGGAGCGGGCTCGGATAGATAGCGCCCGCGATATATCGCGAGCAGGTCCTCAGCCGCGCCGATCTTTTCTGCCGCCCGGAAATAGATAGTTTCCAGAATGCCGCGATGAATCGGGATTAATTGTGCCGTGAAGCTGAACTCGCCTTCCTCCAGGCCGGAGGTGCGCAGGACTTCCGGAACATGGCGGTGGTCGAGAATCGAATAGGCGGAAAAGTTCTCGGTGACTTCGCAAAAACTGGTCTTGAGCGAGGCCTTGCGCCCCGCGCCGCTGACGCCGCTCTTGGCGTCGCATACGATTCCGAATTCGCGGGCGATTGCGCCGGCTTCGATCAGCGGCTTGATCGCCAGATTGGCTGCGGTTGGGTAGCAGCCCGGATTCGAGATCAGGCGCGCGCCCGCCAAGCGGCCGCGGCAGAATTCGGGCAGACCATAGACAGCCTCTTTAAGGAGTTCAGGCCGAGTGTGTGGTTGTTTGTACCAATGCTGATAGTTTTCCGCGGTGCCCAGCCGGAAAGCGCCGCTGAGGTCGATGACCTTGGCGCCGGCGTCGAGCATGGGACCGGCGAGCTCCATGGAGACCTCCGGAGGCGTGGCCAGAAAAACCGCGGCCAGACCGGAGGAACGCACGGAATCGGCCGAGCAGGGAAGCCGGCGAGGCCCTTCATCTAAACCGGCTTTGCCCAGAGGGCGGGGGCGATCGCCGCCGTCGCGATGCTCCAGCAGAACCGGCTCGACATGCGGGTGCTTCGACAGCAACGCAACCAGTTCGGCGCCGCTATAGCCGCTAAAGCCGACAATTCCGACCGGGGCCGTGGACATGGGAGTTCTTTCAGTATGCCACGCCGGGTTTTCGGGGCGCTGTTACGGACGTTGTTCGCTGACGGACCGGTCGGCCAGTTCGCCTAGAATCGGCAAGCGGTAATCCTCATCGTGGCTGACTTTCATCAGCATGAAGATCCAGGCGCCGACGATCAGCAGATGCAGGAGCTGAGAGATGGTCCGGTAAATGGGAAACCCGACCTGCGATCCTGGAAACGGAAGCATGGGCGTGACGACCCACTCAACCATGAGCCAAGCCGCAAAAAGATACAAGCCCTGGAAGGCGTGAAAGCGGAGCCGCTTCTCCGTGCGGAACCGGTCGCTGGCGAGCACGGCGATGGCCGCGATCCAGCCCACCCAGGGGATGTAGCACAGCAGCGCAGCGTTGCGGTGGGAGATATTGGTCCAGAAGTCCTTAGCGCGGTTCGGTCCCGAAGATCCGCCCGACTGCTTCGCGCCGCACTTGGCGCAGTAGGGGTCCGAGCTTCCGACCGTCTGTCCGCACTGTACGCAGTAAGGCATTCCTCTACCAGATACGATAACGTTATGCGGCGAGTTCCCACAAGATGGCTGTTTGTGCTGGCGGCGTGTGCGGGCGCGGCCCAGGGGGCCAAGACGCTGGACTTGTACTTCATCGACGTGGAGGGCGGGCAGGCGACGCTGGTGGTGGCGCCCTCAGGGCAGTCGCTGCTGATCGACACGGGGTATACGGGTTTCGGCGGCCGGGACACTGTGCGGATCGCGGCCGCGGCCAAAGACGCCGGGGTCAAGCGGATCGACACCCTGCTCATTACGCATTTTCACGACGATCACGTGGGCGGCGTGGCGAACCTGTTGGACCGGCTGCCCGTGACGACATTTCTGGATCATGGCCCGAGCATCGAGACCAAGGATTATCCCAGTCCCTACGCCGCGGCTTTCGCCAAAGGGCAGCACAAGGTGGTGGCGGCGGGCGACAAAATCCCGATCAAGGACGTGGACGTGACGGTGGTGGCGGCGGCGGGCAAGGCGATTGGGGGCAAGGGTGAAACGAATCCGAACTGCGCTGGCATCCCTGAACGGCAGTCTACCGACGAAGCGGGCGAGAATTCGCAATCCGTGGGCATCGTCATCACCTTCGGGAAATTCCGCTTTGCCGACCTGGGCGATCTGACATGGAACAAAGAACTGGCGTTGCTGTGCCCGGAGAATAGAGCCGGCAAAATCGACCTGTACCTGACAACTCACCACGGAGGCGAATCGCCGAAGGCGATTTGGGGAATGACCCCGCGGGTGGCAATCATGAACAACGGCCCGAGCAAGGGCGGCGATCCCGCGGGCTGGAAAAACGTGATGGCGTCGCCGGGCCTGGAGGACCTGTGGCAGCTCCATTTCGCGCTGGCCGGCGGCAAGGAGACCAATGTGCCGGACACGTTTATCGCCAATGTAGACGCAAACGATCAAGGCAGGCACCTGAAAGTGTCGGCGCTGGCGGACGGATCGTTTACGGTCACGAATCCGCGCAACAAGTTCAGCAAAACCTACCCTGCGAAGTGACGGCCTAGCGCTTCATGTGCGCGGCATCCTTCTCGTCTTCCGTGCAAAAGCTTTCCAGCAAGTCCGTGTCCGGAAGCAGGTACATGGGGATTTTGTAAGTGAATGGTTTCGTGTAGGCATTGGGATCGTCGATGGTGACCTGGACGTCCATGTGACCGAAATCCCGGCGCTGGAACTGCTCGGTTACGCGCAGGGCTTCGCTGTGCGGGTGGCCGAACATGTCGAGCGGCGCGAACGGAATCAATCCAACTGTTTCCACCACCAGGGAATCGCCCTGCCACTTTCCGACGGAGTATCCGAGCCAGCTCGGCTGGGGATCTTCCGGAAGTTTCCTGCCGTCGGTGAAGATCTGCCGGAAGAAGGTGTCCGTCTCGAAGAGCATGAGGGTCAGCTTGGGCGTTTGCACTATTTTGAATGGGCTGGGGAAGGAGAGCGCAAACGGCATCGGAGGCGGCGGGCAGAGCGCCGGGGGAGGCGTCGTGAGAGCACCCGCCGCACGCCTCTGGTACGCCGTCCTAAGTTCGGGACGCAGCGGATCTTCCTCTGGCTTAGAACCGTGCAGGACGTTCAGGAAGGTGATGGGCGGGCGATCTTCCCCCAGTCCGTTCGCGCCCCCGGGCAGTATTTTCATGAGTTCGCTAATGGGGGCTCCCTCGCCTTGCCAGACGCCGGACAGGTCCGGCTTGCCGTTGGAGGCGCGTGGCGCGGGCGCGGACAAGTTGGGCTTGCCGTCCTTGGTTCGAGGAATTCCTGAATCCCGGTTGTTAAGCCACTGGGCCTGGATCCCCACGCCGACCAGGAGCATCAAGATAAAACTACGCATCTACTATCCCTCCCCATTGTGAAGATTGTACCGAAGTCCGTATCCTAGGGTTTGCTGCTCTCCACCTCGACCTACTTCATTTTCCTGGTCGGAATCTTCTTTCTCTACTGGTCGGTATTGCGAGTTCGGGCGCTGGCGCTGGGCGTACTTCTGTTCGCGAACTATTTCTTCTACGCCCGCTGGAATCTGTGGTATCTGGCGATCATTCCGCTGGCCTCGACCTGCGACTACTTCATCGGTCTGGGCCTTCAGGCGACTCCGAATCGGGTGTTGCGGCGGCTGCTGGTGGCGGCCAGCATCGCCCTGAACATCGGACTGATCGCGTTCGCGCGTAACTGGAAGCTTGCGATCACTCTGTCTTTTTATGCGTTCCAGGCGCTGACCTACACCATCGACCTGTACCGGCGCGACGCGAGGGCGACCCAGAGCTACCTGGCGCATCTGGCGGCCGTATCGTTCTTCCCGACCATCCTGGCCGGTCCGATCACGCGCGTTTCGGTTTTGCTCGAGCAATTCGAAAAGCGTAAGCCGCTGGAAGCAGCCGACGGCGGACGGGCGCTTTTTCTCATCGGACTTGGGTTGATCAAGAAGCTGATGATCGCCGATTACCTGGCCGGAAACCTGGTCAACCGCGTGTTCGATTTCCCCAATTTGTATACCGGCGCGGAGAACCTGATCGCGGTGTATTCCTACACTCTGCAACTGTATTACGATTTTTCCGGATACACCGATATCGCCATCGGGTCGGCGCTGCTCCTGGGGATCAAGCTGCCCGCGAATTTCAACATGCCCTACGCGGCGCACAATATCGCCGATTTCTGGCGGCGCTGGCACATCACGCTGTCCAACTGGTTGCGCGACTACCTGTATTTTTCGCTGCCGGGGCTGCGGTCGAAGTGGAAGATTTTCACCTATACGAATTTGCTGATCACCATGGTGCTGGGCGGGCTATGGCATGGGCAGAGCTGGAATTTCGCGATCTGGGGCGCGCTGCACGGGCTGGGCCTGGTAACGGTCCGGCTGTGGCAGACGCGGACGGGGACCAAGCCGGCCACAGGCTGGTGGCGATATGCGAGCATCCTGCTCACGGTTCACTATGTAGGTTTCGCGTGGATTTTCTTCCGCGCGCCGAATATCGAAACGGCTCTGCAGATTCTTGCACGGATCGGGTCGCGAACGGTTTCCTTCGCCAACGTCTCCACCGGATTGTGGGTGATTCTGGCAATCGCCATCGGGGCGCATTATTGGCCGAAAAAGTGGTATGACTTCAGCGTCGATCTGTACGTGCGTGCGCCGTTCTACGCGCAGGCCGGAGCGATGGCGGCGCTGGTGATCGGCCTGCAATACGTGGCGCAGACCGGCGCCGCTCCTTTCATCTACACCAGGTTCTAAATGAGGAAGACAACCCTGGCCGTGATGACGTTCGTGACGCTGATATTGCTTCCGCGCGTGGTCCCGGCATTCAAGAATTACGTGTCGCTCGATCCACGCGATATTCCGCTGGTGTGGGATCTGCCGGTTCCCAAACCCAAGGAAATAGAAACGGAGCAGATTCGTGCCCAACGCCTGCAGGTCCGTGCGCCCCAGAATCTGCTCGATCCCCATCAGACTCTGGACCACTTCTACCAGGCGCTGCTCCAGGGCGGGCCAGTGCGGGTGCTGCACTACGGCGATTCGCCCACTACCGGCGATCTGATCACCTCCGATGCGCGCGCGCTGTTCCAGAAACAATTCGGAGACGGCGGCGCGGGCTTCGTACTGATCGCGAAACCGTGGGCCTGGTACTATCACCGCGGCGTCGATATAGACTCATCGAAATGGACCATCGATGTGGCCGGCGACACGCAGATCAAAGACGGCCTGCACGGACTGGGCGGAGCGAGTTTCCAGGGTGTCAATGGGGCCGTGGCGAATTTCATCGTGAAAGACGGGCAGCGAACGGCCGAAGTCGCGTATCTGGAGCAGCCTGAAGGCGGGGTATTCACGTTCGAAGCCGACGGAACCGAACTCGGAAAGGTCGACACAGCGGCCGAAACATCGGGAGAAGAGAGGCATCCGGCCTGGAAATCGTTTGAGCTGCCTGAAGGCTCCAGGAAGTTCACCATACGTGTCGAGAGCGGCCGGGTCCGGTTGTACGGCGTGGAATTCAACAAGCGCAGGCCGGGTGTGCTGTACAGCAGCCTGGGCGTTAACGGCGCGAACATCACGCTGCTCAGCCGCGCGTTCAACGGGGCGCACTGGACGACTCAGCTACATCACTACAAGCCCGACCTGGTGGTGCTGGCCTACGGCACCAACGAAAGCGGCTTCCCCAAGTTTGTCGATTCCACGTGGGGCGCCGAGATGAAATCCGCGGTAAAGCGATTGCAGGCGGCGCTTCCCGACGCATCGATCCTGCTGATGAGCCCCATGGACCGGGGAGAGCGCGACGAACGCGGGGAAATCGAGACGATCGCGACGATGCCCAGGCTGGTGAAGATCGAGGCGAAAGTGGCCGAAGATACGGGTGTGGCGTTTTTCAACACCTTCCAGGCGATGGGCGGGGACGGGACCATGGCGCGCTGGTACGCGGCCGAACCGCGGCTGGTGGGCTCGGATTATATCCATCCCATGCCCGCCGGGGCCAAGATCGTGGGGGAGCTGTTGTACGGAGCCCTGCGCGATGGATATAACGAATATAAGCTGCGACAATTAAGGAGCAGGGAAACCCAAGTGTCGAAAGGGCCCGAGAGCCAGGAGGGCAGAACCGCGAAGTGAAGGGCTTTATCCAGTTAGGGATCGCTTTGGTGATGACGACGGCCGCGGCAGTGGCCGTGCAGCCGGCCAAGACTTCGGCGACTTCGAAGAAAGCCCCCTCGACAAAAACCGCCGGGAAGAAAAACACTGGAAAGAAGAAATACGTGGCGAGCAGCCGCAAGCCCGCCGTCAAGAAGACCAAGACTTCGGCCAAGAAACCGCCGGCCGCAGCCAAGACTGTGAAGGCGGCTCCCGTCTCCGCAAAAGTCCGAGCCGAGGCTCATGATTATGTTTTCCAGAACGTGGCCGACGGCGCGGATATCCCGGTGGAGAACTCCGCAGCGCTGATTCCTTTCTTCGAACAGCTCTACCGCCATCAGCGCGGCGAGCTGGCGGGTCCGTTGCACATCCTGCACTATGGCGATTCGCATACCGCCGCCGATGAGTGGACCGGCGACCTGCGTACGCGCTTCCAGGAAAAATTCGGCGACGGCGGCAGTGGATTCTCGCTGGCCGGACGTCCCTGGAACAGCTATCGCCGGATGGATGTGCGCTCGGGATCGACGCGGGGCTGGCACTCCGATGGCCTGGTGGGCCGGGCGGGCGACGGCGTTTACGGCTTGGGCGGAGTGAGCATGTCCACGGCCAGCGCCCACGAAGCGATTTACCTGGACGCGAACGCCGCGGAATTCGAACTGTTCTACTACCAGCAGCCCGGCGGCGGCACGCTGCAGCTCTACGACAACGGCGTGGCCATGGAGCAGATTTCGACCGACGGCGAACCCGGTCCGGCCTACTATCGCCTGGAGGCGATCCCCGGAATGCACCGCGTGGAAGCCGAAACTCTGGACCGCGCGCCGGTCCGCTTGTTCGGCTGGGTGGCGGAGAACACCACCGGGGTTACCTACGAGGAGCTGGGAATCAACGGCGCGGAGGCGTCCATCGTTCTGGGCTGGAATGAAGAAACGCTGCGCTCCAACATCGAACGCCGCAATCCCGCGCTGATTGTCCTGGCATACGGAACCAATGAGGCGGGCCGCAAGGACTGGACGCTGGAGAGCTATCGCGAGATGTATTCGCAATTAATCGCCAGGTTACGGGCGGATGCGCCTACGGCGACGATTCTCGTGGTCGGCCCGCCGGATCGCACGCAGAAGGTTCGTAAGATTGGCTGGCAGACGATGGAGAAGATCGACGTGATCGCCGAGGCGCAGAAAGAAGCGGCGCTGGCCAACGGCTGCGCATTCTGGGATCTGCGGGCGAAGATGGGCGGCAAGGGGTCGATGCTGCGATGGGTGGCCGCGGGAATGGCCCAGGCCGATCACGTGCACTTCACCGGGCCAGGGTATCGGATGCTGGGCGACGCGGTGTTTCGCGATGTGATGAGCCAGTACGACATTTTCCTGCAGGCGCGGGCCGCGATCGTGGCGAACGCGACATCTCCTTCTTCCGATGCTACGGTTGCTGGAAACCAATGACCACGGACGCCGCGGCAGCGTCAGGCCAGGTTCCCAGTGGAGACTTTTATTGTCCCCATTGTCAACAGGAAGTGAAGGATCCGCTGACCTGCGGCGATTGCCTGTCAACCATCTGTCGCCGGTGCGGAACACCGCTCGAGCAAGTGGACGAGCTCGGTATCGGTTGACCGGCGTATTGGCTGGCCTGATGGCCGCGTCACTGCTGCTGATTTCTTGCAGGTCTTCGGGGTCCAAGCCTCAAGCGCCTGCTGCGGGAATCGCGTACACCGGTCCGAACACCGTCAACCTTCGCGAGGATCTGGGACCCAAGGCCAATACGGTGGCCACGCTCCAGCACGGTGAACGGCTGGAGGTGCTGGAGACGCGGCGAAGGTTCGTTCGCGTGCGTACCGCTAAAGGCCTGGAAGGCTGGACGGACGCGAATTACCTGCTGAGCCAGCAGCAGGTGAGCGATCTGGACTACCTCGCCGAGTTCGCCGCAAAGCTCCCTTCTCAGGGCAAGGGGACGACGTTCGATTCGCTGAACGTTCACACTGCGCCCAGCCGCCAAGCGCCGAGTTTCACGCAAATTCCAGAGGGAGCCGCCGCCGATGTGCTGATGCATCGGGTATCGCCACGGAGTGCGGTGATGCCTCCGGCTGTGGCTCCGGTGAAGACGAAAAGTAAAGTCGCGAACAAGACCGCCCCTTCGAAATCAGCCAGGCAAGGCAAAGAGCCTCCGCCGCCTCCACCGCCGCCTCCACCGCCGCCTGCGAATTGGGTGGAGCTTTCGCATCCGCGCGCAGCGGAGCTTCCCGGCGAGTCCGTGGCCCCGCCTGTAACCGCAGCGAAGGCGCCTACCGACGACTGGTACCTGGTGCGCACACACGACGGGAAAGCAGGCTGGGTTCTGGCGCGGCAGATTTCGATGTCGATTCCCGATGAAGTGGCGCAATATGCCGAGGGGCACGTCATCACCGGGTACTTGTCGCTGGGGAAGGCGGGTTCAACAGACAAGGACAACTGGCTATGGACCACGACATCGGCGGGTTCGCAAGGTCCGGACTTTGACAGTTTTCGCGTGTTTGTGTGGAGCACAAAGCGGGGGCGTTACGAGACGGCCTATATCGAGCGCAACGTGAAGGGCCGGTATCCGATTGAGCCGCAGCCCGGATCTGGAGGGGATGCGGCTTTTTCCGTCGTGCTCGAAGACAAAGATGGACAGGTCTACAAGAAGACCTATGCGTTCGGCGGGTACCGCGTGAAGATGGTTTCTAAGGCTCCGTATCCAGGGCCGCCCGCTGTGCCGGAAATACGCACCAGCCGCAGTTTTGAAGAGGTTCAAGTTTTGAAGAGCGTGAGCTGGACCGAGAAGCTGCGGGGCGCGCGGAGGCGCTGGTTCGGGCGATAGCGGCCTAGTCGAAGGTGAACAGGCCCATCGCGCGTTTCACTTTCGTGAGCGTACTGTTCGCGATTCGGCGGGCGTTCTCCGAACCCAAGCGAAGGGCTTCCGTGATCTGCTCCGGCGGAATCTCGCGGTAGCGCTGTTGGATGGGCTCCAGTCCCGCGACCACGGCCTCGGCCACGGTTTTCTTCAAATCGCCGTAGCGCATTCCGGAGAAGCGCGCGCGCATATCCTCGTTGCTGGCTTCGGTGAACGCCTGGTAAATGGCGAGCAAGTTTCGAACGCCCGCGCCCGGATCATCGAAATCGACGCCGGGTTTGGAGTCGGTGGTGGCGCGCATGATCTTCTTGCGGATCACCGCCGGGTCGTCCAACAATCCGATGGCGTGTCCGGCGCCGGGCTCTGACTTGCTCATCTTCTTTTCCGGATCGTCCAGGCCCATGACGCGCGCGCCGACCGTGGGCAGATGCGTCGCGGGCATGGTGAAGGTTTCGCCGTGTTCGGGGTAGAGCGAGTTGAAGCGCTGCGCGATGTCGCGCGTCAGCTCGACATGCTGCCGCTGGTCATCGCCGACCGGGACCACATCGGCTTGGTACAGCAGAATATCGGCCGCCATCAAGACGGGATACTGTAACAGGCCGTCGCTGATGGTTTCCTGCGCTTGTGATTTGGCCTTGTATTGCGTCATCCGTTCCAGCCAGCCGAGCGGAGTGACGCACGTCAGCAGCCAGGCCAGTTCCGCATGTTCGGGAACTCTCGACTGTAGCACCAGGGATTTCTTGTCGATCCCGATCGCCAGGAGAATGCCCGCCAACTGCTGGATCTTGGTGTTCAGCTCTTTCGGATCCTGATAGGCTGTGATCGCATGCAGGTCGACGATGCAGTAGATGCTATCGTAGTCATACTGAATCTTGGCCCAGTTCTTCAGCGCGCCCAGATAATTCCCGATGTGCGGACTGCCCGTAGGCTGGATGCCGGATAGAACTCTCTTCATGGGTGAGTGGGGGAAATTCCTATCGTAAACGATGTCTCATCACGACGTAAAAATCGACAAGTGGGTGTATGGCGGCGAAGGCCTGGCTCGTATCGAGGGGCGAGTTGTGCTCGTACCGTCGGTGCTGCCCGGTGAGACCGCGCGGATCGATTTTGGTAAGGACGTGCATGCTTCGTTAGTCGAGGTGCTCGCGTCCGCACCCGAGCGCGTAACGCCACCTTGCACGCTGTTCACGACTTGCGGGGGCTGCCACTATCAGCACGCGCCCTACGAATATCAGCTCGCCCGGAAAGTGGAAATACTTCGCGAGCAGTTGCAGCGCGTCGGCAAAATCAAGTTCGACGGCGAGATCGGCGTGATCAGCGGTCCGCCGCTGGGCTATCGGAACCGCGCCCAGTTTCACATCGCCGATGGGAAGATCGGTTACCTGGCAGCGCGGTCGCACAAGCTCGTTCCGGTGGACGGCGAATGCCCGGTGTCTTCGCCGCGGCTGAACCTCGCCCTGGCCGAGATGCGGGACAAGTTAAGCGATCCGCGCTTCCCGCGCTTCGTGCAGGCGCTCGAAATCTTCACCAATGAGACCGACGTTCAGATCAATGTGATTGAATCGGAGCGCGCCGTTGCCCGGCGGTTTTACGAATGGACCGAGTCGAAACAGGCGATCGATTACGCGACCTCATTCGGCACATTCCGGGTGAGTTCGAAATCGTTCTTCCAGGTGAACCGGTTTCTGGTGGAGAAACTGGTCGAGGCGGGGCTACCGGAAGAGGGCGGGGAATCGGCCCTGGATCTGTACGCGGGCGTCGGACTGTTCGCTTTACCCATGGCCCGGCGATTCCGCTCTGTGACTGCCGTGGAGACGGGGTCGAGCGCCGCTCACGATCTGGAGTTCAACGCGTCGCGTGCAGGCCTGGCGGTGAAGGTGGAGCAAGCCCGGGTGGAGGATTACCTCGAGCGCCTGCAAGTTGCGCCGGAATTCGTGCTCGCGGACCCACCGCGCGCTGGACTGGGGAAAGACGTCGTCGGGCATCTAGTGGGTCTGGCACCGCCGCGGGTGACGATTGTTTCCTGCGATCCGGCGACGCTGGCTCGGGATCTGGCGGGCCTGACCGGCTATCAAATCGAGTCGCTGACGATGGTGGATCTGTTTCCCCAAACGTATCATCTGGAAACCATCGCGCGGCTGCGCCGGGGTTAGGGGTCGTGAGTCGGGCGGAACTACTCACGATTCTTGCCGACTGGATTGTCGCGCGAAAGGCAGAAGACCGCCCGCTCAAGGTAGGCATTGACGGCTCCGCTGCGCCGCTGGTAAGACGATGCTTGCGGATGAGCTTGGCCAGGTTCTGAGTGGCGGGGGTTTCGAAGTCCTGCGTCCCTCCGTAGACGGCTTTCATCATCCGCGTGAACGGCGCTACCGGCAGGGCGAATATTCGGCCCGAGGCTACTATGAGGACGCTTACGACTACGATGCGGTGGTCCGTTCATTGCTCGATCCCCTGCCGCAAAATACGATCCTTCTGTTCGAAGGCATCTTCGTCTTCAGGAGCCAGATCAATGCCTTTTGGGACTACAGGATTCTCGTCGATATTGATGCCGAAACATCGTTCGCCCGCTCCCTGGCCCGCGATACGGGCGTGATCGGTCCGGCAGACGTGGTCCGGCGAAAGCTCGAAATACGCTATGAGCCGGCTTGGCAAATCTATGTAGACGAACAGGATCCCGAGGCTGCGGCGGATGTCGTGATCGATAATCGGAAGGCCGATAGCCCACTGATTCTAAAGGGCGCTTGAGAATCATTGCCCCGGGGCGCTATCCTGAAATTTCCTGAAGTACTCCCGGAGACAGAATGTCCTCGATTGACGTTCCGCTAAAAGGCGGCAGCTTCGGCACCGCCAAGTTCGGTCAGACACAGAGAAAAGATAAATGGTGGGTGGAGCCGCTCCTGGTTTTCCTGGGCTACGCGCTGTTTATCGTCTACGCTAACTACGCGATCATCAACTACGACTGCGGTGGCCAGCCATGTTACGAAGTTCCGGGGACCAGTTATCTCTCCCCAATGTTCTCCCCTTTGCTAACAAGGGAGGCGCCCGCGTGGTGGCCGTCTTTTGCTCCGTTCTTCGGCACGATGCTGATCCTCTGGGCGCCGTTAGGGTTCCGATTCACGTGCTACTACTATCGTGGCGCGTATTACAAGGCCTGGTGGGCCGATCCGATCTCATGCGCCGTAGGCGAGCCTCGCAAAACCTATTGGGGCGAGCGCAAGTGGCCGCTGCTGATACAAAACGCGCACCGCTATTTCCTGTACTTCGCGATCATCTTCGTCGTCATCCTGTCTTATGACGCCTGGAAGGGACTCTGGTTCGACGGCCCCAACGGACCAGGCACGCAATTCGGTATCGGACTTGGTTCGCTCATCATGATCTTGAACCCAATTATGCTGGGCCTCTACACCTTTGGGTGCCATTCGTTTCGACACCTGATTGGTGGGCGTAAAGACGTGCTGTCGAACAGTCCGGTGCGGAAATCCTGCTACGACTGTGTGTCCGGCCTCAATCGCCGCCACATGCTGTGGGCCTGGATCAGCATGTTCTACGTAGGCTTCGTGGATCTGTACATCCGCCTGTGCGCCATGCATATCTGGACGGACTGGAGGATCCTCTAAGTGGCGGACTATCCGGTTCACGAATACGACGTCCTGGTAATCGGCGCGGGCGGCGCCGGCTTGCGCGCGGCGATCGAGTCTTCTGCCGCGGGTGCGAAGACCGGTGTGGTGACGAAATCGCTGCTGGGCAAGGCGCACACGGTGATGGCCGAAGGCGGCATGGCGGCGGCCATGGGCAACGTGGATGATCGCGACAACTGGCGCGTCCACTTCGCCGACACCATGCGCGGCGGGCAATATCTCAACAACTGCCGGATGGCGGAGCTGCACGCCAAGGAAGCTCCCGCGCGAGTGAAAGAACTCGAAGCCTGGGGAGCGATCTTCGACCGCACTAAGGACGGCAAAATTCTTCAGCGCAATTTTGGCGGCCACCGTTATGCGCGCCTGGCGCACGTGGGCGACCGCACCGGGCTTGAGATGATTCGGACGCTACAGGATCACGGCATCCATCAAGGTATCGAGGTGCATGCCGAGTACACCATACTCACACTGCTTAAGGACGGCGAACGCGTCGTCGGTGCGTTTGGCTACGACCGCGAAAAAGGGAGGTTTCACCTCTTTCATGCCAAGGCCGTGGTCTTGGCGACCGGTGGAATCGGCCGTGCCTTCCAGATCACCAGTAATAGCTGGGAGTACACCGCGGACGGCCAGGCGCTGGCGTATCAGGCGGGCGCGGCACTGCTCGATATGGAGTTTGTCCAGTTTCATCCCACGGGGATGGTCTGGCCGCCCAGCGTCAAAGGGATTCTGGTGACCGAGAGCGTCCGTGGCGAAGGCGGCGTGTTGCGCAACAAAGACGGCAAGCGGTTCATGTTCGACGATATTCCGGAGAACTACCGCGGCCAGACCGCCAAAGATCCGGATGAGGGCTGGCGTTACACGCAGGGCGATAAGAACGCGCTGCGTCCGCCGGAGCTGCTGACCCGCGATCACGTGGCCCGCTGTATCAATCGCGAAGTCAAAGCTGGCCGCGGCAGCCCGCACGGCGGTGTGTTCCTAGACATCGCCTGGATCAAGGAAAAGCTTCCCAACGCGGCCGAGCACATCAAGAAGAAGCTGCCGAGCATGTATCACCAGTTCAAGCAGCTGGCGGATCTGGACATCACGAAGGAGCCCATGGAAATCGGGCCGACCACGCATTACATGATGGGTGGGGTCCAGGTGGATGGGGATACTCAGATGTCGGCGGTCCCCGGGTTGTTCGCGGCGGGCGAATGCGCGGCGGGATTGCACGGTGCGAATCGCCTGGGCGGCAACTCCCTCTCCGACCTATTGGTGTTCGGCAAGCGCGCCGGTGAGTTTGCCGCAAAGTTCGCTAAGGAAAACGGAGGTGGAAAAATCAACCCAGCCGATGTCGATGCCGCCGCGAAACGCGCGGTCGCACCGTTCGATCGTGGCACGGCGGGCGAGAACCCCTTCGCCGTCCAGCACGAATTGCAGGAGATGATGCAAAAGCTGGTGGGGATCGTGCGCGTGGAGCAGGAGATGCAGCAGGCGCTGTCGGAGATCCCCAAGTTGCAGGCTCGCGCGGCCCGCGCTGGTATCGGCGGGAACCGCGAGTACAACACCGGCTGGCACACTGCGCTCGATCTGGACAATCTGCTGGCGATTTCCGAGATCGTGGCCATCGCAGGCATCGAACGCAAGGAGAGCCGCGGGGCGCATTTCCGGGATGACTATCCGGCGAAGAGTGACGAGTGGGGCAAATACAATCTGAAGATCACCAAAGGCCCGGATGGAAGGCCGAAGGTCGAGCGGATGCTTGTGGGCCCGCTGACCGACGAGATGAAGAAGTGCATTGAGGAACAAAAATAATGGCAAGTGCCACGTTCCAAATCTGGCGCGGAGAAAGAGGCTCAGGAAAGTTCGTCGACTACACTACCGAGTACGAAGCCGGCATGGTGGTTCTGGACGTAGTGCATAAAATCCAGGCGGCGCAGGCCAACGACATGGCCGTGCGTTGGAACTGCAAGGCGGGGAAGTGCGGATCGTGCTCGGCCGAGATCAACGGCAAACCTCGCCTGATGTGCATGACGCGCCTGAACCAGCTCGACCTGACGCAAGCCGTTACCGTGGAGCCGATGAAGACGTTCCCGCACGTCAAGGATCTGGTCACAGACGTTTCCTGGAACTACGAAGTCAAGAAAAAGATCCAGAAATTCACGCCACGCAAGCCCGACGCTCCGGACGGGACCTGGCGGGTGCAGCAGGCCGACGTCGATCGTCCGCAAGAATTCCGGAAGTGTATCGAGTGCTTCCTGTGCCAGGACGTGTGTCACGTTTTGCGCGATCACAACCTGCATGACAAGTTCATCGGTCCGCGATTCCTGATCCACGCCGCGCAACTGGAGATGAATCCCCTTGATACTGGCGATCGTTTAAAAGCTTTGAAGGACGACTACAATATCGGGTACTGCAACATCACCAAGTGCTGCACCAAGGTCTGTCCGGAAGAGATTAAGATTACGGATAACGCGATTATTCCGCTCAAAGAGCGCGTGGTGGATGAGTTCTACGATCCACTGGGCGGACTCTTCAAGATGTTTAAGTAGTTACTTTACCGCCAGCCAGGCCAGGAACAGGCCGTCAGGTTCCACGTCTTCCCAATAAGAAATCGGCCGGCTGGTGACTTCGCGGCAGTGGCGCGCTAACAGCTTCTCCAACTCCTTGCGGCCGAACCATTGTTCCCACTCGGGCGTCTTGAGGCGCCCCCAAGCCTCGGCGTTTTTGTCGATGATCACGAGCTTTCCACCTGGTTTTAAGATTCTCGCCAGCTCGGCTACTGCCGCGGGAATGTCGACGGCGTGTTCGAGAGACTCAGTGGCGTAGGCGCCGTCGAAGGCTCCGGTGGCCAGCGGCAGCGCGGTCATACTCGCGGCCACGCGCTCGATCTCGGCAGGAATCGGCCGGAGCATGGCTTCCGCGAGGTCGAGCGCGACCACCGA
Source organism: Terriglobia bacterium (assembly GCA_020073345.1). GTDB lineage: Bacteria > Acidobacteriota > Terriglobia > Bryobacterales > Bryobacteraceae > Palsa-187. Next base: position 72,572 of record JAIQFI010000001.1, on the reverse strand, counting down.
CGCGCCGGGGTTGCGCTCCTTCACGATCCTGGCGAAACGGCCCTTACCGCAACCGACGTCGGCGACACGCTTGCCATTCAAATCCCCCAGGTGTTCCAGGACCACCTTCACGTGCAGGATACGGGGGTCGATGGTCGAAGGATAGTGCTCTTCATCGGCCGCCGCTTCGTTAAAGAAGGCGCGGATGGTCGCAGGATCCGCGGTGCGGACCGGTGGACGACGCGGCCACAGTCGGTCTAGCAAACTCATGCGCGCGTCAGGAAAATCGGCAGCCCGAGTTTGTTGGCGTAGTTGGGCCGGTAGCGGTCGGTATTGTACATGGTGGCGACGTCTACCTTGCGCGGGCCGAGCGTGGGATCGGGAATCGGCGCCAGCGAATAGCGGCCCTCCACTAGCGCCGCCATGACGCCGCTTTTGCAGGCGAGCACAGCGTCCATGGCGAGATTTCCGAAATTAGCCGCGATCAGTTTATCGACGAAATCCGGATCCCCGCTGCGAAGATCGTAGGTCAGGTCACTCACGATGCTCTCTTCGCCGGTCCGGCGGCTGATCTCGGTGCTGAGCGCTTCGGCGATGCTGGCTTTTTTGCGATGCCCGAAAGCGTCGGGCTCGCCGTATTCCTGAACGGTATAGCCTTCCCATGTTGCGCCTTCCGAGAGCACCACCAGGACGTAGTTGCTCTCGGTATTATGCTTTTCGACCATGAGCAGGTCGATCAGCTTGTCCAGGTTCACCATGTACTCGGGAATGCAGCAGCGGATGGAGGTGACGTAGGCGGTGTACAGAGAGGTGTAGCCGGCGTCGCGGCCGAAGACCCGGAAGATGCCAACGCGTTCATGGGAGCCCACGGTGGTCCTCTGGCGCTGGATGGCGTCCATAGCGCGAGTGATCGCGGTGGAAAAGCCGATGCAGTATTCCGTGTTCCGGACGTCGTTATCCATGGTCTTCGGAATCGCGATGACCTTCACGCCGACCTTGTCGAGCGCAGCCGCGTAGCTGAGCGTATCATCGCCGCCGATGGCGATCAGGTAATCCAGATTGAGCCACTCCAGATTCTTGAGCACGTGCGGAGTGAGATCCCAGCGGTCTTTCTTCTGGGACAGACCATCCGGTGAAAGAAATGGCGGCAGCGCTTTCATCTTCGCGGGGTTGGTGCGGCTGGAATGCAGCATGGTCCCGCCGAAGCGGTCGATGGTGCGGGTGTTGGCGCGGTCCAGCGGCAGGATGTAGTGCTTCTTGGTCGCTGGATCGTCAGGATTGAGGTGCGTGAGGCCTTCCCAGCCGCGGCGGATGCCCACGACCTCGCAGCGGTTTTCCGTGCCCCGGTAAACCACTTCTTTGATGACGGAATTCAGCCCCGGAACATCGCCGCCCCCGGTGAGAATCCCAATTCGATGGCCCATATCCTATTGTGTCGTATGCATGAGCCCTTTTGGGAGGCGTTCGCGCGGAAACTGATGGGAAGAAAGCCTACACTCAAGGAGAAGTCCCTAAGGTGAACCCCTCATCGCGCATCAGGTGGCAGCGGGCGATGATAGTAGGAGGCGATCGTCTATGAAACATTTGTTAGTCCTCGCGATTTTAGCAGCCCCCGCGGCTTGGTCCCAAACACTGAAAGCCCGCGAACTTTTTTACACGCCTCCACCTGACGCGGCTAAGCCCCCTGCTGTGACGAAAGCACCCGATGCGAAAGCCGCGACCAAGACTATAGCCACTAAGTCCGCCGCGCCTAAGAGCGCGAGCAAGGCGGGCGACACACACAAGCTGTCCGCTTCGGTTCCCCTGGGACTGCGCTATGCCGTCCTGAAACGCGACGCTTCCGGGCAGTACCAGGAAGTGGACCCCGACACGAATTTCCGCTCCGGGGACAGGATCCGGCTCCATGTGGACGCGAACACGTCCGGATATCTCTATGTGGTTATGCAAGGATCCAGCGGCACATGGAAGCTGCTGTTTCCGTCCGCTGAAGTCGCGGGCGGGAGTAATCTGGTCCGCAACGGCGAATCGCGACAGATCCCTTCCGGCGACCGGGGACAGTTCGTGTTCGATGAACAGGCCGGCAATGAGAAGCTGTTCATCGTGCTCACGCGGCAACCTGAACCGGATCTCGACAAACTGATTTACTCCATGGGCGGGACAGTTAACAAAGACGGCAGCAGATCCCTGGTTGCGCAGGCATCGGTCGGCGACAATGTCGTCTCCAAGCTGCGCAACCAGGTGGCATCGCGCGATCTGGTGTTCGAAAAAGTCGACTCTACGCCGGCGGATGGGAAGCTGGAAAATGCGGCCTACGTGGTCAATCCCAGCACCGCCCCGGATGCGCGCCTGGTGGTCGATATCGCTCTCAAGCATAAATGATGCTGGCAAAGACGAGCTTCGCGCTACTTGTGTTGGCCGCCACCGTGCTTCCTTCAGCGCGAGCGGCCGACCCGCAACGCATTCGCCTGACCGTGGAGCGCGAGGAAGCCTCGGGTTGGCGAGCGATGAATCCGGCGACGGTGTTCGCGCCGAACGACCGGCTTCGTTTCCAGTTGAGCACCAATTTCGCGGGTTTTCTGTACGTGATGAATCATGGAACCGCGGGCACCTATGAACTGCTGTTCCCGCGTACCGATACGGGCAGCGATAATCGTGTCGAAATAGGCAAGGAATACGTGGTGCCGGCTACAGAGGGATGGTTCCGCGTTGGCGGTCCTCCGGGTCAGGATGTCATGTACTGGCTGGTCAGCCCGGTGGAGCTCCCGCGCGGCTATCAGCGCTTGCCTCCGCCTCCGCCGCACGATCCCAATCTGCCGTCATCGCTGCGGCCACGATGCGATGACCAGGTGTTCAAGGCTCGCGGCGAGTGCATCGACAATTCCGCCGGAGTGCGGCCGGTGGAGCCGGGGGAAAAGCTTCCGTCGAATTTGAGCGGCGTGGCGGGGGCCACACCGCGCGAGTTACTCTTTCTCGAAGAGAAGGGTGGTACCGTGCTCTCCTCGAAACAGCCCTTAACGGGACCGGTGATCTATGAACTTCGCCTGGCGCATCACTAGTTTTCTGATCGTCGCGGCGGCGGCGATCGCGCAGTCGAAGTCCGCCCAACAGTCCAAGACGCCGTCGAAATCACGCGACCTGAAATATGAAGAAGACCGGCCGTCGGTCGCCCCCGCTAGCATTCCGCGCGGTTATGCGCTGATCGTCGGGGTTGCCAACTACAAGAACCTTCCCGCGGCATCGCAACTGGAGTACTCGGAGCGCGACGCCGATGCGATCTATTCGGTTTTGATCAGCCCCGAAGGCGGCAACTTCCGCGCCGAGAACGTGCATCGGCTGACCGGCGCCAAAGCCACGCTGGCGAACTTGAAGCAAGAGATGGAGGGCTGGCTGCCGTCGGTCGCCAAGGAAGACGATCGCGTCTTTGTGTATTTCGCCGGCCACGGCTTCATCCAGGGCGGGCGCGCGTATCTGGCTCCGTACGATCTCGATCCCAGGAACATTCCCGCCACCGGTTATCCCATGGATACCCTCGGCACTGTCGCCGGATCGAAGATCAAGGCCAAATGGAAAGTTCTGGTGACCGATTCCTGCCACAGCGGTGCGATCACGCCGGACGCCGACGCGGTGCAGTACAACCGCAGCCTCCTGGATTTGTCGCGCTCGATGTTTTCGCTCACGGCCAGCCGCGACCGCGAACGGTCCTTCGAAAGCAAAGACTGGGGCGGTGGGCATGGAATCTTCACGTATTACGTCGTCAAGGGCCTGGAAGGCTCGGCGGACGAGGACGGTGACGGCATCGTCACCGCGGACGAATTAGCGGACTATACTCGCACAAATGTTCGCGAAGCCACTAAGGGCATGCAGAATCCCACCAGCGATCGCGGAAGCTTCGATCCCAAGATGGGCTTGTCCTACATTCCTGCCAGCCTGCGTTCTTCCAACGCGCCTCCGCCTAAGAACGGCACGCTGGTTTTTGAAACCAACATGGACGGCGTGGAGCTGTTCGTCGACGGCGTCTCGCAGGGCGTTATTAACAAAAGCGCACCGCTGCGCTTGCCGGGTTTGAAGCCGGGCAATCACACCATCCAGGGCGTCAAACAAGGCTACGAACCGGACGGCCCGCGCGAGGAAATGGTCTACCCGGGCCGCGATGCGACCGTGTCGCTCAAGATCCTGATCGTGCGCCGCCGCAATAAAGCTGCCGTTGATGAGCTGGACGAAGGCTTGAAGCTCTACAACAAAGGCGGCGCCGATAACTATAAGAAGGCCGTGGCGCGTTTCGAAAAAGCTCTGCAGATCGATGGGACGTACAGCCAGGCTGCGCTGTACCTCGGGCGCGCCTACAATTCCTTGTTCGATGAGAAGAAGTCCGAGGCGGCGTTTCGCAAGGCTATCGCGATCGATCCCGACTACATGGAAGCGCGCACGAGCCTGGCTGGCATGCTGCTCGATATCGGCGGCACCGACGAGGCGATTCGCCAGTTGAACGTCGTGACGCAGCGGGAAAAAGGCAATGCTCCCGCGCTGTACATGCAGGCGCAGGCTTACAGGATGAAGCAGCTGTATCCGCAGTCCGTCGAATCTGCGCGCGCGGCGATCAAGATTGCGCCCACGGTCGCGGAACCGCACATGTGGCTGGCCGAGAGCCTTCGCCTGAGCGGACAGTATCCCGATGCCTCCGGCGAATATATCCAGTACTTGAAGCTGAGCGATTTCGACAGCAAGCTCGCGGGCCAGATGAATTATTACGTGGTCGGGTTTCTGGTGGGCCTCGGGAAGAAGAAGCGCGCGGCACAAACCGATACCTGGCGCGATCTGCGCAGTCTGGCCTATTTTGGACTATGCGATTCGGAGCGCAATCAGGCGCATTTCGAGCTGGCGGTCGGATATTGCCAGAAGTCGCTGGCATATGATCCCAACGATCCGTACGCGCACTACGCGCTGGCGCTATGCTACGCGCGACTTGCTCAGGCCAACGGGAGCCTGGAGACTTTGTCCGCTGCGGCCAAGCATTTTCGCGCCATGCTCGACCTGAACAGCGATATCGAAGAAGCGCAGTACGCACGCGCCAATCTGAAGAGCATCGAACCTCTGCTGGCTGCTAGGTAGGCCGCGAGCAATGTCTACGCTTGTCAACTCGCTTTCCGACGTGGTTGACGATGCTATTTCTGCGAAGTTACGGCGGCTAGCTATCGTAACTGGATGCTTGGTAGCCACCACTGGTTTTCCTCTTCAATGGACGAATCCCATTCCGCCGTGCTTTCTGATTTTGGGTGCGGCAATACAACCCCGTTCGCCTCGGCCGGGAAGATGGCTTATGTGGGTAAGTGCTCTAATGATGGCTGTATGGAGTTACCCGATTGGTATTTTGGTAATACCATCATTGATTAAGACATTCACTCTCCCAGCGGCAGCCATTCTTCTAACGATGGCCCTAATGCTTTGGTGCGACGTCGAACTGGTCACCGACGCCGTGCTGCGCATGCGCCGTCAAGCGGCAGAGGTGCCGCCTTCCCCACCGAACCTCGATTGGTTAGTGTGGATCGCGGCTCTTGCTTTGAGTGCCTACTACTTTGTATTGGGTGTGTTCGCGGTGCGTATCTGGCCCCAAGTTGGTCTTTTTACGCTTCTACTTTCGCTAGGGTTCGCTGCGGTTATGATTCTCTTTGATGTCGCTCTCATCCTTCACTCGGTCAAACCCCGACGCACCCAATAACTGCGGTGGCCGTCCCCGTCAACATCAACAGTACGCGTTAGGATAAATCATGGAGACCAGCGCGGAACCCTCGTGGGTTTCGCTGAAGGATGAGGAAATGCTCGCGTTGCGGATCTGCGATTTAGGCGTCCGCCTGCAGGGCAGCGAGCTCGAACCGCGCGTCAACCAGCTATTCGAAGACCTGGCTGCCCGCGGCGTAACCCTTCGTCCCGATTGCTACCTGGGCGATGAATGGTTCTCGCCCGCCGGTGTGCCGGCCATCGCCATCCCATTCTATCTGGCGCATCCCCGCCTGAAGACGCTCGAGAAGCACCTCATGATGGAAGTGGAGGGAGGTACGCCCGAGTGGTGCCAAATGCTGCTCCGGCATGAATGCGGCCACGCGGTAAATCACGCCTACAAGCTGTCCGAACGCAAGGACTGGCAGGAAACATTTGGTAGTCCCGAGACTGAGTACACGCCGGAAACGTACACGCCGCGTCCCTATAGCAGAAGCTTTGTGCAGCATCTGCCCAATTGGTATGCGCAGGCGCATCCGGAAGAGGATTTTTCGGAAACTTTCGCCGTATGGCTGGGCAGCCCGCCGGAAGAATGGCGGAAGAAGTACCGCGGTTGGAAGTCGCTGGAGAAGCTCGAATACATCCACTCGGTGATGCAGGAAGTGGCAGGCACAAAGCCGGCCGTAACCAAAGGTCGCCGGTCCTATGAGGCCAGCAAGCTCCGCAAAACGCTCGCGAAATACTATGCCGGCCGCCGCAAGCTGTATGCCGAAGACTTCCCAGATTTCTACGATGCCGATCTGCGGGCCATCTTCAGCAACGGCGAGCCTGGTGGAGAGAGTGCGGCAAAAATGATGCGCAAGCACCGGGCCGCGCTCATCGCGTCCATCGTCCAGTGGACCGGGCAGCGCAAATACACCGTGAGCATGCTGGTGCGGCGGCTGATCCAGCGCTGCCAGGAATTGAAGTTAGTCGCCCCGCGCGATCCAGTTAGGCTGCAGTTCGAACTGGCTGCGTATCTGGCGACGCTGGTGACCAACCACCTGTACACCGGCAGATTTAAGAGGTCCGTGTAGACATGAAAGTTCTGGTTCTGTTCGATATCGCGCAACGAGCCGATCCGGAAGAAAAATTTACCCCCGAGTCTCTGCGGGAACAGCAAAAGCCCACCGAAGCGAGCGTTCTGGACTGTCTTCAGCGTCTGGGGCACCAGGTGGAGACGCTGGCCGTGTTCGACAACGTCACGGCGATCGTCGAGAAGCTCAAAGCCTGCGCGCCGGACGTGGTCTTCAACCTGACCGAATCCTTCCATCACGACCGTTCGCACGAGCCTAACATTCCGGCGTTGCTGGAGCTGATGAAGGTGCGCTACACCGGCGCTGGGCCCGAAGGCTTGCTTCTGTGCAAGGACAAAGCCCTCGCGAAGAAGGTGCTGGCCTATCATCGCGTGCGGCTGCCGCGGTTCGTGGTCTCGCATCAGGCCCGTCCGGCGCGCGGGTTGCAGCGTTTCAAGTACCCGGCCTTCGTCAAGCCGGTGGGCGAAGAGTCCTCCGACGGCATCGCCAAGGCATCCTTCGTTCGCACCGCCGAGGAAGCCATGGAGCGCGTGCGCTACATCCATCAGAAGTTCGAGTGCGACGTGCTGATCGAAGAGTACATCGAAGGCCGCGAGCTCTATCTGAGCGTTCTGGGCAACCGGCGCTTGACGGTGTTCCCGCCGCGAGAAATCTTTTTCGAACAGATGCCCGAGGATGTGCCTAAGTTCGCCACTTCCCACGCCAAATGGAATGAAAAGTATCGTGAAAAGTGGGGCATCAAGAACGGGCCGGCGAAGGAATTGCCCGCGGGCGTCGAAGACCACTTGAAGCAGCTGGCGCGCAAGGTGTATCGTGTGCTGAAGATCCACGGCTTCGGACGCGTGGACGTTCGGCTGACTCCTCAGGGCGATGTGTTCGTGATTGAGGCGAATCCCAACCCGTCGCTGGCCGAGGACGAGGATTTCGCCCAGGCCGCGCTGAGCGCCGGAGTGGCGTACGACGCGCTGATCACCGAAATCCTGAACGCCGCACAGATTTAATCGGCTTTTAGTACGATGGTACCCATGAAACTGCGATTCACTCTTCTCGGTACACTCACGTTGATCGCCTGTGCGAACGTATTCGGCCAGGCGGAACCGGTAGTGGGAGCCGCCGATCCCACGGCCCTCTTTAAAGACAAGGATAAGACTCTGAACACCAACAAGCAGGCCGCGATGCATATCGTCATCGACCTGCTGGCCTACGGGCACTGGAATGAAGCGGACAAGTGGCTGACGGAGAAGTACATTCAGCACAACCCGAACTTCGGATCCGGACGCGCGCCCATCATGGCTGCGTTCGGCAAGAACGCGCCCCGACCCATTCCGGCCGATCCCAAGGACTGGAGCACCAAGATCGTCGCCGTCACCACGCAAGGTAAGGATATTGTCTGCGTGGCTTCCGTCAGCGGTCCTCGGCCGGATCCGCGCAATCCTGGACAAACCTACACCACTACCCACTTCGACATGTGGCGGTTCGTGAACGGCAAAGCCGACGAGCACTGGGACGAAGCCGCAATCAACGCTGGTGGCGGACAGGGTAAAGGGAAACAATAGACATGCGATATTCCATGCTGATGCTCGCGGTTGCCGGCGCTTGTGTCGTGCAGGCACAGCCCAAAGGCGGGGGAGCCCCGCTCGACCTGGTGGGCGACCTCAAGCAGAACTACACGGCCGGCAAGACCAAGATTCTGGCGGCAGCCGACGAAATGCCGGAGGCTGGGTATGCGTTCCAGCCGGTGCCGGAGGAGCGTAACTTCGGGCAATGGGTGGCCCACGTGGCCGATCTTCAGGCGCAATTCTGCGGCGGCATCACCGGCGATACCAAGCAGCTCGCCGCGGCGTCCAAGACCACAAAGGCGGATCTGGTGGCAGCGCTAAAGGCGTCCTTCGACATGTGTGACGCGGCCTATGACGGAACCACCGCTGCCAACGCCAACACCGACGTCCAGACGTTCCGTGGACCCCGGCCGCGCGTGTCCTGGCTATGGTTCAACGTCGCGCACAACGAAGAGTGCTACGGCAGCATGGCAGTGTATCTGCGCCTGCAGAAGCTGGTGCCGCCTTCGAGCCAAGGCCGTGGCGGCGGTAAGGGCAAGGGAAAACAGTAGGGGAGACTACTCCCACTCAATGGTGGCGGGCGGCTTGTTGGTAAGGTCGTAGAACACGCCCGCTACACCGGGAATCGCGCTCAGCTCGCGCACGATATCATCGAGAAGATCCTTAGGCATCCGCACGACGCTGGCGGTCATGCCGTCCACCGAATCGATGGGGCGCAGCACCACGGAATCCGGTCGCTCCGGCGTTCCCAGGGGCATCAGCACCACGGGGAACTGCCAGACCGCGTGGTCGAAGCCGCTGGCATGCGTGAGGCGCCGGACAATGGCGTCGGCCTGCCGCAGCCGGGCCAATCTTTCATTCGTGAGGCATCCCGGGACGGCACGCATGGTCCCGATCTTTCCGGCGGTCCAGACCTCAACTACCACGCGATTTATTCGCTCCATCTTGTTGGTAAGACTGCTGGATTCCTCGTGCGAATCAGGAAAGCCGTCGATCGCAAGCACGGCCCGGTAGGTTCGCGAATCGCCCTGCACGCCGACCGTTTGGACCGGCAGAAGCCAGCCCTCGGACAATTTTTCGACCTTCGCGTCAGACGTCGTGCATAAACATCGTATCGCCAGCCCGGGCCCAGGGAACGGATGCCGGTCGAGCAGCGCGGGCGCGAGGCCCAGTTGGCGGCCGATGGCCCGGACCTCATCTTTATAGAACGACGCGAGCGGCTCGATGATGCGGCCCTCGTCGATCAGTCTCTGAATCCCGGCCACGCGGTTGTGATGGGTCTTGATCAGATCGGCTTTGGCGGTCCCGCCGGATTCAATAGTGTCGGGGTAAATGGTTCCCTGGCCGAGGATCCAGCGCCCGTTCAGGAAATGCTCCGACTCTAGAATGCGCTGCTGGACGCGCACGAACTCCTCGCCGATGATGTGACGTTTTTCTTCTGGATTAACAGCGCTTGCGAGCGCGCCTAAGAACTGCCGGGCGGCGTCTTCCACCGCAAACGCCCGCGCGCCCAGCGCCGCAAAGTTGGCGCGCACGAATTCGGTCTCGCCCTGGCGCATCAGCCCGGTGTCGACATAGGTTCCATGCACGCGCTCGGGCCCCAGCGCGCGCAGGCACAGCGTGTAGGCTACGGTCGAATCCACGCCCCCGCTCACGAAGAAGAAAATATTGCGGTCTTGCGCCACCGCGCGGATCTGGTCCTCGATGGCTTGAACCTGGCCGGCCGGATCCCAGTCCTTCACACATCCGCAGGCCCCGAAGACGAAATTCTTGAGAATCTGGGTGCCACAGGGGGTGTGCGCCACTTCGGGGTGAAACTGAACCGCATACAGCCCGCGTTCAGGGGAGGCCATGGCGGCGACGGTGCAGGTGGCAGTTGTGCCCAGGACGTCGAAGCCGTCAGGTGGAGCTTGTACCGCATCGCGGTGGTTCATCCACACTTGCTGGCGCCCGACGATTCCCCGAAACAGCCCATCCTCACGCAAGAGGTCGAGCTGGGCGAATCCGTATTCGCCGCGGTCGCCTTTTTCCACGCGTCCGCCCAGGATGTGGGCCATCAGCTGCTGCCCGTAGCATATCCCGAGTACGGGAATCCCGCTGTGCAGTAAACGTGGGTCGATGGTGGGACTTCCAGGATCGTAGACGCTGGAGGGTCCGCCTGAAATGATGACGCCTTTGCGGCCGGCGAGATTCGCGGCAGGGGTTTCACTGGGAGCGACTTCCGCGTAGACCCCCAAATCGCGGACCTTGCGCGCAATCAGGTGACAATACTGCCCGCCCGCATCGAGAACGGTTATTTGTGGACGCAATATCTTGAAGAACTATTTTACGAGCCGACTACTTCGCCGCGATTACTGGAACGCCAGTGCGCTGCACCAGCAGCTTCTTGGCGTTGTCGACCAGGGCCTTCGCCTTGGGCATGGAGTCGATGGCCCGCAGCACTTCCTCGTCCTGCTCGATGGCCACGCGCTGCGATTCATCCTGGCTGAAGGCGGTGATGTACATCTCACGCTTCAGTTCCTTCTTGACCCAATCCCGATTGGCGGCGAAATCAGCGGGAGTGAACTGGGCCTTCTGATCCTGCAGGAACTGGCGGAACTCATTGATTACGTCCTCGCCCGGTTCCCAGCCCTTGGGCAGTTTCGCGTCGCGTTTGCCGAAGTACTTGGCCGAGAAATTGAAGAGTGCATACTTGCGAAGAACTTCAATCTGGAACGGGTTGTACTTGGCCAGCTCGAATTTTTCATCCGGCGTGATTCCGCCGCCGCCGTAGACGGTGCGGCCGCTATCGGTCATCTTCACGTCCGACAGGTTCTTCTGATCGAGATTGGTATGGGTGTAGTAGTCCAGGAACGAAATATTGGAGTAGTCGCGCTGGATCAGCCGTCCGCTGGGCGTATAGTAGTGGGCCGTAGTCAGAGCCAGCCCGGTGTTATCGTTCAGGGGGAACACGGTCTGAACCAGGCCCTTCCCGAAGGTCGTTTCGCCTAGAATCCAGCCACGGTCGTGATCCTGCAGCGCTCCGCTGACGATCTCGGCAGCCGACGCGGTGTAACGGTTGACCAGCACGACGATGGGATAATCCTTGCCGGCGCCGTCCGCACGGGCCGAGTAATTCTTGTTGGGCGAGTTACGGCCGTGATGGCTGACCACCAGATCGCCCTTCTTCAAGAAGTGGCTGGCCACGTCGACGCCTTCATTGAGAAGGCCGCCTGGATTCTCGCGCAGATCCAGAACCAAGCCCTTCATCTCTTTTTCATTGAGCTTCTTCAGTTTGTCTTCCAGTTCCTTGCCGGTGTTCTCGTTGAACTGGGTGACCTTCACGTATCCGATGCCGGGTTTCACGTAAAACGCATCCGGCACGCTGAAGCGCGGAATTTCGTCGCGGATGATGTTGAACACCAGGGGCTGATCGGCGCCCTCGCGGCCGATCTTCACCTGGACCTTGGTGCCGCGCGGGCCTTTGAGCAGGTCGGCGACTTCGGTGGTGTTCAGGTTATCGGTCTTCTTGTCGTTGACTTCGAGAATAACGTCGCCCGGCCGCAGTCCGGCGCGGTAGGCGGGGGAGCCGGCGAACGGCGCCATGACGATGGTCTTGCCGTTGCGCGCCTGCACCGACATACCTACTCCGTAATAATGGCCGCGCTGGTCTTCACGCAGCGCCTGGTAATCGCGGGGATCGAAGAAATTGGAGTGCGGATCGAGCGTCCGGAGCATACCCGGAATCGCGCCCTTGTAGACGCCCTTGTCAGGCTTCACTTCGTCGGCGAAGTTCTGCTCCACCGTGCTGTAGATCTTGGTGAAGGCTTTCAGGCTCTGATCGGCGTCATTCGACGGCGAGGCGGCCGAAACCCCCCTGCTGCCCATGAACCCTGCCACGATGGAGCACAGGATGATGAACGACGGGACCAGGAAGTAGCTACGGCGACGAAACTTAGGCATGCTTAGAGCCTCCAGCGGTTTCAGTATACCAGTTTAGGAACAGTACGGCCCCGGGCAAAGCCTGAAAAAGTCCTGGGTAGTGGAGGGAAAGCGGCTAGCCCATCCGGGCGGCCCGCCGCGCAGCCGCGCCGGGTTCCATACGGGCCGGCTTGCGGTCCGATTCACCCAAGCGGCGAGCCTGGTCGCTCACGCACACCAGAAACATGGGCTGGCGGGCGTTCTTGAGGATATCGATAATGCGTTCCTGATGATCCTCGAGGTAAATCGATTTCCCGTCCGTGACCAGGTGCAAATCCGCGTTGGCTTGCAGAACCTCGGCCAGGCGGCGGCCCATCTCGCGCTGCAGGAAGCGGAGCACGCGGCGGATCTTCTGGAGGGAAAATCCCTTGCGGCGCAATTCTGCGATCACGGTAATCTCGATCACCTCGGCCGGATCGTACACACGGCGGTGTCCTTCATGCCGCGGAGAAACCACTTTGCGCTCATCCCACCATTGCAGCTGCCGCAAACTGACTTCGGCAACATCGGCAACCTCGCTTGATGAATAGGTCCTTTCGGGGACCTGTGCGTCGGGACGGCTCTTGCGGGATTTAAACATGAATCAGGCGGTCCGTTCTGTATGAATTTCCTTGGATCTTACCGATTGTACTCGACTGGAGGGGCAAGTCAATAGGGCCACCCGCGCCCCAGGTAAGGGACTATCCTCCGCCGACGAACCACACGATCTCGAGACGGTCTCCGGGCTCGACGAGTGTCGTCGGCCAATCCGTCTTGCGCGCGATCGCCAGGTTGCGTTCCACCGCCACACGCGAAGGATCGATCTCGAGCCAGACCAGCAAGCGGTCCAGGGAAAACCCCTCTGGCACGCGGCGCGGTTTACCATTTACAACAACTTCAATCGTCTTTGTTTCAGCACTTTCCATGCGGCACGTTTGACACCCCGTTTCGATGGTCATTATATTCAATAGTTACGGTTGTGGATCCCAGCTGACGTGGCCGGACCCCGGGGACGTTCCGCGCGGCACTCGAACGATGCCATCAAATTATCCCGAAATCTACTTCCCAGTGCTGGTGCAGATGCTCATTGCGGCCGGCTTGGCGTCCGTTCTGATTCTTGCGTCCACGATACTAGGGAAGCGCGCACGCTCACCGCTCAAGGACACGCCGTACGAATCCGGCATGGCGCCGGTGGGCTCGGCTCGCGAACGGTTCAGTGTCAAGTTCTATCTGGTGGGGATGATTTTCATCCTGTTCGACATCGAAGCCGTGTTCCTGTATCCCTGGGTGGTGGTGTATCGCGACCTGAAGATGTTCGGCTTCTTCGAAATGCTGATCTTCGTGGCGCTGGTGCTGGTGGGCTTTTTCTACGTGTGGAAGAAGGGCGCCCTGGACTGGGCCGTGCTGAAAAAGGGAGACACCAAGTGAGTCAACCCGTGAATCACCCGGCAGTGCTCGAAACGAAGCAAGCCTTCGGGGAAACGACGCTCATCGCGGATCCCGCGCGGATCGTGGATCTGTGCCGGCACCTCAAGGATTCCGAGAAGTACATCCGGCTGAGCGGCATCACCGCCGTGGATCTGCATCCGGCCGAGCCGCGCTTCGAAGTGATCTATCATCTCCACTCGATCGAAAAGAATCAGCGGCTGCGGCTGAAGTGCTTGCTGAGCGGGGCTACTTCTCCCGATATTCCCGAGATCGACTCCGTAACCGGCGTCTGGCGCTCCGCGAACTGGTATGAGCGGGAAGTGTTCGATATGTTCGGCATCGGTTTCCGCAATCATCCGAACCTGGTGCGAATCCTGATGCCGATCGACTGGGAAGGGCATCCTCTGCGGAAAGATTATCCGGTGCATGGGTACAAGTACAGCTACCCGAGTGAGTAGAAGATGAAACATTCGTTCGAAGACCACACATCGACGATTCAGGCGACTCAGGAAATTCCCGCGACGCCCGCGGCGCCGCGGCGCATGACCCTCAACATGGGTCCGCAGCATCCTTCGACCCACGGCGTATTGCGTATCGTGCTGGAACTTGAAGGCGAGACCATCATCAGTGCCGCGCCCGACATCGGCTTCCTGCACACCGGCATCGAGAAGGAATTCGAGCAGAAAAACTGGCAGCAGGCGGTGACGCTGACCGATCGCGTCGACTACCTCGCGAATCTTTCTAACAACCTGGTGTACGCGCTGGCGGTTGAGAAACTCCTGCAGATCGAAATTCCGGCGCGCGCGCAGTGGACCCGCGTCATGATGACCGAGTTCTCGCGCCTGAACAGCCACCTGGTCTGGCTGGGAACGCACGCGCTGGATATCGGCGCGATGACCATGTTCTTCTACTGTTTCCGGGAACGCGAAGATATTTTGCGGATCTTCGAGATGTTTTCGGGGCAGCGCATGATGACCAGCTACATCCGCATCGGCGGGCTGGCGCTGGAGCCGCCGCGCGGATGGCAGCAAGCGGTCGGCAAATTCATTAAGGCTTTCCCCAGCAAGGTGGACGAGTACGAAGAACTGCTGAACGCCAACCCCATCTGGACCCGGCGGACGAAAGGCGTGGGTTTCATCTCCCTCGAAGATATGTTGGATTTGGGTGTTACTGGTCCGATGCTGCGGGGCGCGGGCTTGAACTGGGACATACGCAAGTCTGAGCCGTATTCGAGCTACGACAAGTTCGATTTCAAAGTGCCTGTCGAAACCAGCAACGACGTGTGGTCGCGGTACCGGGTGCGCATCCAGGAGATGCGCGAAAGCGCCAAGATCATCACGCAGGCTCTGGAAGGAATGCCGGAGGGCGCGTGGCAGGCAGACGCGCCGCACGTAGTTCTTCCCGAGCGGGAAAAGATGAAAACCCAGATGGAGGCGCTCATCTATCATTTCAAGATCGTGACCGAAGGCTTCCGTGTGCCTGCCGGCGAGGCGTACCAGTGCATCGAAGCTCCGCGCGGGGAGATCGGCTACTATGTGGTGAGCGACGGCACGTCCAAACCCTATCGCGTGCACATGCGCACCCCCAGCTTCGGCAACTTGCAAGGTCTTCCGAAGATGCTGGAAGGCATTTTGATCGCCGATTCGATCGCGGCGCTAGGAAGCATGGACTTTGTGTTGGGCGACACGGACCGTTGAAGATGAACTTTTCTCCTCAGCTCGAAGAAAAATTCGCGAAGATGCTCACTGCCTATCCGGAAGGCCGGAAGCGGTCGGCTGTGGTGCCGATGCTGATCTATGCACAGGATGAAGTCGGCGCGGTGACTCCGGAACTGATCGATGAAGTTGCCCGGCGCTGCGAGGTCCCGCCGCTCCAGGTGGACGAAGTAGTCGGCTACTATTCGATGCTGCACCGCAAGCCCATGGGGAAATATCACGTGCAGGTCTGCACCAATATCAGTTGCCTTCTGGTCGGCGGCATGGAATTGTACGAGCACGCCTGCAAGAAGCTGGGCATCGGGCACAAAGAGGTGACCGCGGATGGACAGATTTCGCTCGAGGAAGTCGAGTGCATGGGCGCGTGTTCCTGGGCTCCGGCGGTCGAGATCAATTACGATTTCCATCACCACGTGACTCCCGAAAAGCTGGACCAGTTGATCGACGGCCTTAGGAAGGCGCAATAAAGGATGCCGAAGAAGCTCTACAACGAACCCAGCCCGCTGGAAACGCGAATCCTGAGTAAGCGCTTCGGGCTGGACAATTCGGAGTCGCTGGCCACTTACATTGCCAACGACGGATTCAAAGCGTTCCGCAAAGCTCGCGAGATGAAGCCCGAGGCGATCATCGAAGAAGTGAAAACCTCGGCTCTGCGCGGGCGCGGTGGGGCGGGATTTCCAACAGGACTGAAGTGGAGTTTCGTCCCGCGCAGCTCGCCTAAGCCTAAATACATCGTCATCAACGCGGACGAGAGCGAGCCGGGAACCTGCAAAGACCGGCTGCTGATGGAGTACGACCCGCACCAGATGATCGAGGGCATCCTGATCGCCGGCTTGGCGCTCGATGCGCACAAAGGGTACCTGTACATCCGCGGCGAGTATCGCTACCTGATCGATCACATGGATCGTGCGATCGCCGAAGCCTACGGGCAGGGATACCTGGGGAAGAACATCCTCGGAACCGGATTCGATTTCGACCTTTATACGCATTCGGGCGCGGGCGCCTACGAGTGTGGGGAGGAGACCGCGCTGCTCGATTCGCTGGAAGGCAAGCGCGGGATTCCGCGCATGAAGCCGCCATTTCCGGCTGTCGCCGGGGCGTGGGCCAGTCCGACACTTCTTAATAATGTCGAGACCTTCAGCGCGATTCCGGCCATCATTCGCGATGGCGGAGCGGCGTTCGCGGCGCTTGGTACACCCAAGAATGGCGGTACGCGGCTGCTGTGCGTCTCGGGACACGTGAATAAGCCGGGTGTGTATGAAGTCCCGTTGGGCTACCCGATGCTGAAGTTCATCGAGGAGATCGCGGGCGGCATTCCGGGCGGCAGGAAGCTCAAGGCGGTGATTCCGGGCGGATCGTCCTGCCCGATCCTGAAAGCCGACGAGTGCGATATCCCGATGGACTACGATTCGCTGGCGAAGATCGGCAGCATGCTGGGCTCGGGCGGCATGGTGGTAATGGACGAAACCACGGACATGGTGAAAGTCGCGCTGCGGATCATGCGATTCTACGCGCACGAAAGCTGCGGCTGGTGCATTCCGTGCCGCGAAGGAACGACGTGGCTGCGCAAGATCCTGCAGCGGTTCGACGATGGCGGCGGCCGGCATGAAGATGTCGCGCTGCTAGGCGAACTTTCGAAGAATATGTTGGGCCGGACGTTCTGTGCGCTGGGGGATGCGGCGGCGATGCCCACCATTTCGATCGTCGACAAATTCGCGGCCGATTTCGAGAAACGACTCGCACAGCAAATGGTGGCGGTTTAAGTTATGGCGGAAACTGTAAATCTGACCATCAACGGGCAGGCCATCCAGGCTGAAAAGGGAGCGCTCCTGATCGAAGTCGCTCGCCAGAACGGCATCGAGATCCCGGCGTTCTGCTATTACGAAGGGCTGACGCTGCAGGCCGCCTGCCGCATGTGCCTGGTCGAAGTGGAGAAAACACCAAAACTCCAGGTGGGCTGCACCCTGCCGGTGGCCGACGGCATGGTGGTGCACACCGAGTCGGACACGGTTCGCTCGGCACGCAAGGGTACGCTCGAGTTCCTGCTGACCAACCATCCTCTGGATTGCCCGGTGTGCGACAAGGGCGGCGAATGCGAGCTGCAGGACATGGTCTTCCGCTACGGCGCGGGCGAAAGCCGCTTCACCGAGCGAAAAGTACACGTCGATGAGCAGCAGTGGTCGCCGGTGGTGTATTTCGACGCGCCGCGCTGCATCCTGTGTTATCGGTGCGTGCGTGTTTGCAATGAAGGAATGGGCGTGGGCGCTCTCGGCGTCTCGAATCGCGGAGTGATCTCCGAGATCGTGCCGAATCGTCACGACTATCTCGAGTGCGACGAATGCGGCGCCTGTATCGACATCTGCCCTGTGGGTGCGTTGACCAGCGGGAGCTATCGCTACCAGACGCGGCCGTGGGAAATGACGCACGTCGGCACGATTTGCACGCATTGCGGCGACGGCTGCCGGACGACGCTGGGCGTGCGCGACGACAAGATCATGCGCGGAAACAACCGCGATCACAGCGGCATCAACGGTGAGTTCCTGTGCGTCAAGGGGCGCTACGCTTTCGACTTCGTGGAGCATCCGGAGCGGCTGCAATCGCCCATGCTGCGCGTAGGCGACACATTCGAGCCGATTTCCTGGGCCAAGGCTTTTGAAACGATTGCGGAAACGTTCACGGCGGTCAAGGCGCGCGGCGGCAAGTTCGGCATCATCGGGTCGAACCACACCACCAACGAAGAGAACTTCTTCCTGCAGAAGTTCGCGCGGCAGGGCCTGGGGACCAAGAACATCGATCACCATCGCACCGGCGACCTGGGGACGTTCTTCGATGCTCTTTCGGGGAAAGTTGACGCGCTCGCTACCGCGGGCGACCTTTATACGACGAAGGCGGTTCTGGTCGTAGGCGCCGATCTTGCCCAGCAGCATCCATTCCTGTCTTACCAGGCGCGGGCGAACTTCCGGCATCACGCCGCGCACATCTACGCTGTCACTGCCGGGCCGGTTCGCGAAGACCATCAGGCCGTTGCAAGCGTGCGCGTCGCGGCGGGCGGGGAACTGGGCGGCGTCGAGTCACTGCGCGACAAGCTGAAAGCGGAAGGCGATCTGGTCATCGTCTTCGGCGATGGGATCCAGGGCGAGGGCGTCCGCAAGCTGGTCGCGTTCGGCGACTCGCTGGGAATCCCGGTTAAGTACGTTTGCCTGGTGGACTATTCGAACTCGCGCGGCGCATTCGACATGGGCCTGATCCCTCGCGACGGCGGCATGAGCGTTCAGCAGATGCTGGGCGCGAAGGATCTGGACGTCCTCTGGGTGGTCGGAGCCAATCCTTTGAAAAACGCGACGCTAGCATCGCCGAATGCGTTCGTCGTTGTGCAGGATCTGTTCATGACGGAGACCGCCCGGACCGCCGATATCGTACTGCCTGCAGCATCCGCATATGAGAAGAACGGAACCGTGACCAACGTCTGTGGCGAGGTGCAGAAGCTCAAGCAGGCGGTCAAAGTGATGGGCACCAAGACGGATCTGGAAATCATGGGCTCCATCGCCAAGGAGATGAAGCTGAATCTTGGAATCTGGCTTCCCGACAAAGTTTTCGGCGAAATTCGCAAAACCGTGCAGGGGTATGACGTGCCACTACCGGTGGTCGACACCGGAGGCGCGGCGCCGACTATGCCATTGAACGGTCGAGTCCCGGCTCTTCCGGGCGCGATTCAATCCGCGGGCGACACTTTGTTCACGTCGGGCTCGATGTCACGCTATTCCAAGATTCTCAATGCCGTCATCGAATCGCCCGGCGGACTCTACCGACGATGAATTACTACCTACTGAGCCTCATCAAGACCGCGATCGTGGTGGGCATTTTCATGCACGTTCTGGCCTACCTGCAGTGGATTGAGCGCAAAGTGATCGCGCACGTGCAACTGCGCGTCGGGCCGAGGCGCGTGGGCCCGCATGGGTTGCTCCAGCCGCTGGCCGATGTCATCAAGCTGATCACTAAAGAAGATATCCTGCCCTCGCACGTCAACAAGGTTTTCTACTTCATGGCGCCTTTCATCGCCGTGACGTTTGCTTTGATCTCGATTTCCATCATCCCCTTCGGTCCCGAAATCACAGTGGGCGGCGTGCGCACCAACATGGGCCTCACCGATCTGAATATCGGCGTGCTGTTCATCCTGGGCATCTCAGGGTTGGGCGTGTACGGTGTCGCGCTGGCCGGGTGGGCGTCGAATAACAAGTACGCGTTGATGGGCGGACTGCGCAGCTCGGCGCAAATGATCAGTTACGAGCTGCCGATGGCTCTGGCGCTGGCGTCTCCGCTCCTGATTCTGAATACGCTCAGCTTGCGCGAGATCGCCAACGGCCAGGCGGGTTATTACCTGGGATTCATTCCGCGATGGGCCATCTTTCAGATGCCGTTCCCGCAGATCTTCAGTTTCATTCTGTTCCTGATCGCGGGATTCGCCGAAACCAATCGCGTTCCGTTCGATCTGCCCGAAGCGGAAAACGAGCTCGTGGCCGGGTTTCACGTCGAATACGCGAGCATGAAGTTCGCATCCTTCTTTATGGCCGAGTACGCCAACATGGTGACGGTCTCCTGCATCGCGACGCTCCTGTTCCTGGGCGGCTGGCATCCGATCTTTCCGGAGAAATACGGCTCGGGTCTGATCCCCGTGGTGATTTTCGCGGCCAGCGGACTGCTGTGCTTCTTTCATGCCGCCAATCCCGCGCGGCCCTTCGACAGGATCACGCTGCCGATGTTCGGCGTACTATTTCTAGGCGCCGCGGGATTGTTTTTGCTGCCTCCGGTGCAGTTCATTCTTTTGCCGCTATTTTGGTTTTGCGCGAAGGTTCTCATCATCCTGTTCGTGTTCATCTGGGTCCGCGCGACGCTGCCGCGGTTCCGCTACGATCAGTTGATGCGCTTCGCCTGGACCTTCATGTTTCCGGTTGCGCTGGTCAATCTATTTATAACGGCACTTCTGGTGGCCGTTTATCCCTGATATGGACGCCCTCCTGTTCATGATTTTCGCCGCGATCGCCGTGATCTGCGGCATCAACCTGGTGGTGCAAACGCACCCCATCTCGAGCGCCCTGTCGCTGGTGGGCGTGATGGGCGCGCTCGCGGCCCTGTATTTGCTGCTGGGCGGAGAATTCATCGCCGCGGCGCAACTTGTGGTTTACGCCGGCGCCATTATGGTGCTGTTTGTGTTCGTCATCATGCTGCTGAACGCTGGCACGGAAAAGAAACTGGCGATCCGGCCATGGGGCAAATACCTGGGCGCACCGCTGCTCCTATTGTTCTTCGGGATGATGGCCTACGTCGTCCAGCGAATCCTGCCCGAATCGTCTCCAGTGGTTTTCGGGGCGTTCCAGGGCGGAACTGCCGCGGAGATCGGCAGAAGCCTGTTCACCGTGTACCTGCTGCCATTCGAAGTCACCAGCGTTCTGATTCTGATCGCCATCCTGGGCGCGATCGTGCTGGCTCGCAAGGAGGTGGATTGATGCCGCTCGGACCGCTGCCGGCCGCTGTTCCGCCATCCTGGTACCTCACGTTGAGTGCGATCCTGTTCGCGCTGGGCGTGCTGGGCTTTCTGCTGCGGCGCAACATTATTACCGTGTTCATGTCCATCGAGCTGATGCTGAACGCGGTGAATCTCAGCTTTGTGACCTTTTCCTATGTGCTGAAGCGCGCTGACGGCCACATCTTTAGCTTTTTCGTGATGGTAGTGGCGGCGGCCGAAGCCGCGGTCGGCCTGGCGATCATTCTTACCGTGTTCAAGAACCGGCAAACGCTGGAGATCGACGAGGTCAGTTCTCTTAAGAATTAAAGATGCAACTTTGGTTCATTCCTATTCTTCCGTTGGTCGGCTTCCTGCTGAACGGGATATTCGGCAAGCGGCTTTCGAAGCCCGCGATCAACGCGATCGCGGTCGGTTCCGTGGTGCTGTCGTTCCTGTGGGTGGTGAAGACTCTTAACGCCCTGGGCGTGTTCAGTGGCGGCCTGGAAGAAAGCTATAAAGAGCATTACTACACCTGGATTCAATCGGGCGCGCTGAACATTAGTGTCGACTTCGCGATTGACCGGCTGACCGCGGTGATGCTGATGGTGGTGACCGGGGTCGGCGCGCTGATCCATATTTACGCGGTCGGCTACATGGCGCACGAAGGCGGGTACTATCGCTTCTTCGCCTACCTGAATCTGTTCATGTTCTTCATGCTGATTCTGGTGCTGGGGGCGAATTTCCTCCTGTTGTTCGTCGGGTGGGAAGGCGTGGGGCTGTGCAGCTACCTGCTCATCGGTTTCTATTTCCTCGAAAAGTTCGCCACCGATGCCGGGAACAAGGCGTTCATCGTGAACCGCATCGGCGATTTCGGATTCGCGCTGGCGATCTTCCTGGTCGGTATCCACTTCGGGACGCTCGACTTCGGGACCGTATTCGCACAAGTAAGGAACATGCCGGTGGAGGCTACGTCGGGTATCTTCACCGCGATTTCGCTGCTGCTGCTGGTGGGCGCCACTGGCAAATCCGCGCAGATTCCGCTGTACGTGTGGCTCCCGGACGCGATGGCCGGCCCGACCCCGGTCAGCGCGCTGATTCACGCGGCGACCATGGTGACGGCGGGCGTGTACATGATCGCGCGAACCTCGCAGATCTATCTGCATTCGACCTGGGCGCTGGATATCGTCGCGATTGTAGGGCTGCTGACGGCGTTCGTCGCGGCAACCATAGGCCTCGCGCAGAACGATATCAAGAAAGTGTTCGCGTATTCGACGGTGTCGCAGCTCGGCTACATGTTTGTCGGGCTGGGCACGGGAGCGTTCTCGGCTGGGATCTTCCACCTGATGACGCACGCCTTCTTCAAGGCGCTGCTGTTCCTGGGGGCGGGCAGCGTGATTCACGCGCTCTCCGGCGAACAAGACCTGCGCCACATGGGCGGCCTGCGGAAGCACATCCCCATCACCTTTGCGACGCTGATGTGCGCGGGCGTGGCCATCGCGGGCGTGCCTCCATTCTCCGGATATCACAGCAAGGATATGATTCTGGAAGCGGCTTACCAGCACGCACCCTGGATGTACTGGGTAGGAGTGTTCACCGCCGGAATGACCGCTTTCTACGTCTTCCGCGCGCTGTTCCTGTGCTTCTTCGGCGAATATCGCGGCCACCATCATCCGCACGAATCGCCCGCCGTGATGTGGATGCCGTTGGCGGTGCTGGCGGCTCTGAGCCTGGGGGGCGGTTATATCAACGTTCCGAAGTTCCTGGAGCCGCTGTTTCCGCTGGCGGAAGGCGGAGCCGAGCCTTGGCTTACGTATGTTTCGGTTGCCGCAGGATTGGGCGGCATTGCGCTGGCCTATCTGTTCTACGTGGTCTCGCCGGGGCTACCGGAATCGCTGGCGAACAGCTTTAAAGGCCTGCACACGCTGCTTTACAACAAGTACTTCGTCGACGAGTTTTACGACGCGACAGTGGTCGAGCCCGTTGTCGACGGCTCGCGGCAATTGCTGTGGCGCGTCGGCGACGCACGGCTGATCGACGGTATCGCCAACGGAATCGGGACTACCGCGCGAGGTATCGGAGGCATTCTGCGGCGCGGCCAGTCCGGCTATATCCGTAACTATGCGGCGTGGGTTCTAGCCGGCACGATTCTGGCGATCGCCTACATCGGGTTCATGGGAGCATCGCGATGACATTGCTTGATATCGTGTTGTTCCTGCCGCTGGCCGGGTTTTTGCTGTTGCTGATCTTGCCCAAGGAATCCAGCCGCATGGCGGCGCTGGTGATCTCACTGGCGGTGTTCGTCGTGTCGCTGGGGCTGTTGATGCCGTACTGGTTTCAGTACCCGTCGGGTCACACCTTCTCGTCCGACATCCAGTGGATCAGCTATCCGCCCATTCGCTACCACGTGGCGCTGGACGGGTTGAGCCTGTGGCTGGTGCTGCTTTCGACTCTGCTGACACCCATCGCCGCACTGGTTTCCTGGAATTACATCGATAAGCGCGTGAAGGAGTATTACGCCTTCCTGCTGCTGCTCGAATTCGGCGTGATCGGCGTGTTCGTGGCGATGGACCTGTTCCTGTTTTACGTGTTCTGGGAAGTATCGCTGGTTCCGATGTACTTCCTGATCGGTATCTGGGGACACGAGCGCCGCATCTACGCGGCCGTGAAGTTCTTTCTGTTCACTATGGCAGGGTCCGTGCTGATGCTGGGGGCGATCATCTTTCTGTACAATCGCACTGGCACGTTCGATTACGGCGTGATCCAAGGCATGATCCAGACCGGAAGCCTGGTGTTCGACACGCGCACGGAGATGCTTTTGTTCCTGGCTTTCTTCGGAGCCTTCGCCATCAAGGTGCCATTATTCCCATTGCACACCTGGCTGCCCGACGCGCACGTGGAAGCGCCCACGGCGGGTTCTCTCATGCTGGCTTCGGTGATGCTCAAGATGGGGACCTACGGACTGTTACGATTCTGTGTGCCGCTGTTTCCGGAGGCGGCCCACCGCAGCGCTCCCTGGATTGCCGCGTTGGCGATCATCGGCATCATCTACGGCGCACTGGTCGCACTGGTCCAGCCGAATATGAAAAAGCTGGTGGCATATTCGTCGGTGAGCCACCTGGGATTCGTCGTATTGGGAATTTTCACGTTCACTCAACAGGGCCTGGACGGCGCTGTGTATCAGATGCTGAACCACGGCATTTCGACCGGAGCGCTCTTCATCCTGGTGGGTTATTTGTATGAGCGGCGTCATTCGCTCGAAATCTCGGCGTACGGAGGCGTGGCGACGCCCGCGCCCAACCTGTCGATCATTTTTCTGATAACGACGCTGGCGTCGATAGGCCTGCCGACGCTGAATAATTTCGTGGGCGAGTATCTGGTGCTGCAGGGCACGGCCAGCGCGAATTTCGGATGGGCCGTATTCGCGGCGCTGGGAGTGATCTTCTCGGCGTGCTACATGCTATGGCTGTACCAGCGGACCTTCTTCGGAAAGGCGTCCGAATCGCTTTCACATCATATGCCCGATTTAACGACGCGCGAGTGGGCTGCCATCGTGCCCTTAGTGGTTCTGATGGTCTGGATGGGCTCCTTCGCGCAGACCTTCCTGCCTTCGATCAGCGTGCAGAACGCGGCCATTTTGGACCAAACCAAGAAATTGCGAGTAGAGCGAGTGGCGATACCGGCTCGGCAAACTGCGGAGGTATCCCGTGCCAATCGCTAGTTTCCTGCCGACGAACGCAGACTACGCGCGGTTCCTGCCGGAACTGATTCTGACCGTAGCGGGAGTCTTGATCATGTTCATGGAGGCGCTGCGGCCGGAAGGCCGGAGAACCAACGCGGGATTGCTGACGATCCTGGCCTTGGTGCTGGCACTGCCGGCGGCGCTGGTTGCCAAGGACGGATCCGCGTTCCAGGGAATGCTGGTGATCGACGGCATGGGGACCTTCTTCAGGACCCTAGTGATCGTTGTGGGCCTGCTGGTGGTTTTCAGTTCCACGGATTACTTGCGCCGGGAAAAGCAAGAGAGCGGCGAGTATTACGCCCTGCTGCTGTTCAGCATCGTAGGCCAGTGCGTGATGGTCACGGCCAATGAGCTGGTGATGATCTTCATCGGCCTTGAAATCTCCTCCATCGCATCCTACATTCTGGCTGGATATCTGCGCGACGATGCGCGCAACAATGAGGCGGCGCTGAAATATTTCCTGCTGGGATCATTCGCGACGGCGTTTCTGCTGTACGGCGTGGCGTGGATGTATGGCGCCACCGGATCCACCAATCTGACCGAGATTCGCAGGGCGCTGATCTCGGGAACACCGCCGCCTGAGGCCCTGATCGGCGTGGCCGCCGCGCTCATTTTCGTGGGCTTGGCTTTCAAGATATCGGCTGCTCCATTCCAGGGTTGGGCTCCGGACGTGTACCAGGGTGCGCCGGCTCCGGTCTCGGCGTTTCTGACCGTGGGACCGAAAGCAGCCGCATTCGCGGTGCTCCTACGCATATTCCTGGGGAGCCTCGAGCCGATCGCTTCGCGCTGGGAGCCTGCGGTGTGGGTCTGCGCGCTGGCGACCATGATCGTCGGAAACTTCGCCGCGATCATGCAATCCAATATCAAGCGCCTCCTGGCCTACAGTTCCATCGCGCACGCCGGATATGTTTTGGTGGCGGTAGCGGCCAACTCCGGCACCGGATCCGTTGCGGCCATGTTCTACCTGGCCGCGTATGCGTTCACCAATATTGGAGCGTTCGCGGTGGTGACACACTTTTCCCGGAAGGGTGAGAGATATGTCAGCATCGACGATTTCGCCGGGCTCGCCCAGCGCCAGCCGGCAATGGCTGCGATGCTGACTATTTTTCTGTTGAGCCTGATCGGCGTGCCTCTCACAGCCGGATTTTTCGGCAAGTTCTACATCTTCAAGGCTGCCCTGGATGCCAAGCTGGTATGGCTTACCGTGCTGGGGCTGCTGAACAGCGCAGTCGCGGCGTATTACTATCTGCGGATTCTGGTGGTCATGTACATGCGTGAGCCCGGCGAGAGCGTCGAAACGCTGCCGCCGGCGGGCGCACTGCTTCAGATAGCGGTGTACGGGTCTGCTGCCGGAACACTGCTGCTGGGAATCTTCCCCTCGCTGGTGCTGGATTTCGCCAATCGCGCGGCAATTCGATAGGCTGGCGCTCCAGCGG
Source organism: Terriglobia bacterium (assembly GCA_020073345.1). Classification (GTDB taxonomy): domain Bacteria; phylum Acidobacteriota; class Terriglobia; order Bryobacterales; family Bryobacteraceae; genus Palsa-187. The sequence continues at coordinate 46,483 of JAIQFI010000001.1, read as the reverse complement.
CTAGGACGCTAGAGTCGCCACGTTTGCCGGCGGCTTGTCGGCGTACATGGCGGCATCAGCGCGGCTCAGGACGTCGCGCATCGATTCGCCGGGATTCCACTGCGCAGCCCCTGCGGCGGCGCTCACCTTCACTTTCGGAGCGTCCGAATTCCCCTTAACCGCGTAATTGCCGTTGACCCAGCGGCGGATCCGCTCCAGTCTTGCGCCGGCTACGGAGAGATCGCCATCCACCAGCACGATAAACTCGTCGCCGCCTACTCGTGCGACTACGTCGTGCGACCTGAACAGACTTTGCAATTCAGTCGCGAATTGTTTCAGCAAATCGTCGCCGGCGAGGTGCCCGTAGGTGTCGTTCAGTTGTTTGAAACCGTTCAAGTCGAGGCTGATGATACTGAACACCTGTGCGGCCCGGATGCGGGTTTCCATATGGCGTTCCACCTTGCGCCGATTGGAAAGGCCAGTGAGAGGATCCTGCGAGGCAACCTGCTCCATTTCCTCCAGTTTGGATTCGTATACGGCGATCTGAGCCCGTAACTGGGCGATGGTTCCTTCGCTCTCTTTCGCCATTTGAGTTACATAGCTCTTGAGATCGGCGGTGTGCTGGCCCACGGACTGGCGGATGGCCACCAAGTCGCCGAGTCTGGAGGTGGCGTGGAGGCGTTCGCCGAATTCGGTAAGTCGTTTGGCGTATCGCTTGTCGCGTTCGTCCACTTGCTGGGCGGCCGTTCCGGCCATCAGCAGGACGTCCTGTATCTCGCCGGTACTTTGCCGGAAAAGGTGGGAAGCATGCTCGGCCCACGATTTCAATTCGTTCTGGATCGCCCTGGTAGTTTCCACAATTTCGTCCGCGGAGACGGGCTTGGTCAGGGCAGCGCTCAATCGCGATAAGCCCGATTGCAGGTCCTCGCCCGCGGGAGGACAGGCCTCTGCGGCGGCCTCACCCACCGTATCCACAGCGGCATGATACGAATCCAGGGCGGCACGAAGCAGCTGTTCCGCGTGCTGCTCCATGGACTGCTTCAACGAGATCACGGAGATTAATCGTCGGACGGACTTAGATGTTGTATCGGTGAAAAGCCCTAGGAGGACCGCAGCGGCCTGACCAGCAATGTAATCAGGAAGCCCACGGCCAGCAATCCCGCCAGGACTTGGAGGGGGCCGTCATAAATATGGACATGGCTGGCTCCAGGGGCCAGCCCCAGCTTGGCCCGGTTGGAGAGCTCGGTCACGATCACGGGTCCTGCGATAGCGGCCGCGCTCCAGGCGGTCAGCACGGCGCCGTGAATCGCGCCGACGTTGTCCGATCCGAAAAGGTCGGCCAGGAAGGCTGGAATGGTGGCGAATCCCCCGCCGTACATGCTGACCACGACGAATAGACTGGCCTGAAAGAGAGCCCACTCGCCGCGGCCCGCCAGGCCGGGAATCAGGAGAAACAGCACGATCTGAACGGCGAAGAATGTCGTGTAGGTATTCCGCCGTCCCAAGTAGTCGGAACTGGACGCCCAGAAAAATCGTCCGATCAGGTTGAAGATGCTGAGCAGCAGGACGAAGGTGGCCGCCTCCACCGGGGTTTTCTGGAAAAGGTCCTGGACGATGGGGGACGCCTGCGCCAGAATTCCGATGCCCGCGGTGACGTTGATGAAAAGGATGCCCCACAGGAGATAAAACTGCGGGGTCCGCAGGGCAGCGTTGCGGGTGATGCTCTTCTGATTGGAGCTCTTTTCAGGGGGATTCCAACCCCCTGGTTTCCAGCCCTCGGGCGGCCGCCGCAGGATGCGCGCGCCGATCATCATGATCACAAGGTAAATGGCGGCCAGCGTCATTACAGCGGTGGGGACGCCGAGGGAATTCATGAAACGGACGTTCAGCGGACTGGCCAGGGCCGCTCCTCCTCCGAATCCCATGATGGCCATGCCGGTGGCCATGCCGCGCCGATCGGGGAACCACTTGACCAGTGTGCTCACCGGCGAAATGTATCCCAGTCCGCAGCCCATCCCGCCGATGACGCCCATGCCCAGGAACACCAGGACCGACTGGCGAAGCGCAAGTCCGATCCCGCCGATCATGAGTCCGCACCCGAACAAGAGCGCTGCCGCCGTTGCGGCGACGCGCGGTCCGCGCCGCTCGACCCAGGGTCCTCCGAACGCGGCGCTCAGTCCCAATAAAACCAGAGCGGTTGAGTAGGTGGTGTACGGCGGGCTGAACCACTCCGGCGCGTTCGGCAGCAAGGCCTGAAAGGGGCGGTTGAAAGTGCTCCAGGCGTAGACCGATCCGATGCAAATATGCACGGCGACGGCGCCGACGGGGATCAGCCAGCGGTTCACGGCGGGCGCAGCGGCCCATGGTGCGGCATCGACTCGGGAAGCAGCCATTCTCAGATTCTAGCTTGTTGAGTGGGGGGGCGAGACGAGGCTGATCCTACTGGGTCTGCTTGAGCAGGCGGACGGCCTCCTCCACTTGGGCCGCCGCTGAATGCAGGGTTTCGGCCAATTTGCGAACCTGCTGATTGGCCTCGTCCCATTGCTGGGCTTCTACGGCTTCGCGAACTCCGGGGAGGGTCTTGGCCGAATAGCCGGTGAGGATCCCCGGCGCGTAGATTTGATTGCGGTACCAGTCGCGGCGCGGAAGGCCGTCCGCGGTCAGCAGCGCACGCTCGGTCTTGCGCATAGACTCATCCACTTTGGCGAATTTGTCCGCCTTTTCTTGAGCAGAGCCGCCGCCGCGCTTCATCGAGGCCGACAATTCGTCGTCGAATGCCTTGGCCGCCGCCGACAAACGCATAAGCTGCACGGAAACCGGGCGCAGGTCCACCTTGACGGTTCCCTGCTTGGCGCTTCCGCTCGACAGCTGCTTGCGAATCTCCTCCATCCATTTGGTCACGCTGGATGAGAGCGAACCGAAATCGAAGGGCAGCACCGGCGCGTCGGCCAGGCGCAGGATCGCTGTGGTCATCACCTGGGTCAGCGCCTTGGCGTAGGTCCGGTCGCCGTCGGAAAATTGCTGATACCAGGCGGGAGTGTCGTAGATGGAATGATACACGCCATCGCCCGCGGCGAATCCGATGTTCAGGCTGGCGATACCCGCGTGATCCAGAAACGGCACGTAATCGGAGCCCGATCCCAGCGATTCCAGATGAAATCCGCGCTCCAGCGGGGGTGCGCCAGGCGCTGGCGCGGGTGTCGCCCCTGGTGTGGCCCCAGGTGTCGTCCGGCGATCGCGAGCCACATCCAGCAGGCTCTTGGATGTTGCCGGATCGGTGACGTCGCGCAGCACCTCTGCCAGAAACGGTTCGAGCGATGCCGATCCGCCCGAGACCAACGAACCGCGGCCCGTGGAATCGGAGTTGATATAAACCGCCGCGGCGTGATCCAGCTCGTCCATGTGCTTCTCGACCCATTCGGTGGAGCCGAGAAGGCCATACTCTTCGCCGTCCCACAGAGCCAGCATGATCGTGCGCTTGGGCTGCCAGCCTTGCTTCCGTAGGACCGAAAGTGTCCGGGCTGTTTCGAGCAGCACGGAAGCCCCGCTCACCGGGTCGCTGGCGCCATTGACCCACGCGTCGTGATGATTTCCGTAGATGATCCACTGGTCCTTCGCGACGGAACCAGGGATGGTTGCGATCACGTCGTACAGCGGCCGAGTGGACCAGTCAAAATCGATTTGCATGTGCACCGTGGCCGGACCGGGGCCGGCGTGGTAGGTGAGCGGGAGAGCGCCACGCCAGGATTCCGGAACCACGGGCCCACTCAGTTGCTGCAGCAGCGGCAGCGCGTCTGCCCAGGAGATCGGCAGCACGGTAATCTTGAGCAGCGTTTTGGCCTCCTCGCGCGTCAGGCGTTTGGGGCTGGGTTGAGATGTGGGCTCGGACGCCCATCCGGGCGACAACGGATCGCCGGGATAGAGCGCCATGTCCATGATGCTGCCGCGCTGTACTCCGTCGGCCGGGCGCATCGGACCGCGCGGGTAGGCGTCACTCTGAAAAAAACCGTCCTCGCGGGGATCGGAATAAATCAGGCACCCGGCCGCGCCATTATCCTGGGCCAGCTTGGGCTTCAGGCCGCGCCAGCTTCGCCCGTACCGCACGATCACGATCTTGCCCTTGACGTCGATGCCCTGCTTCTTCAGGTACTCGAAATCCTCCGGCTGCCCATAGTTCGCATAGACGAGCGGGGCTGTTATATCTCCGGATGACCCGTAGGCGTTAAACGTCGGGAGCTGGTTTTCCTGCGAGGTGCTGGGGTCCTCCGGAATGGGCGGCTCGGCGAGTTTGGCGCGAAAACGCGCCGGCGCGGTCATTTCCAGGGTGCGCGTGGTCGGATACGGGATCAGCGCCTCGAAGGTTTCGATTCGTGTGTCGAGTCCCCACTCGGTGAGTTGCGCGGAGAGGTAGTCTGCGACTGCCTTCGATCCGGGCGAACCGGCATGATGCGGTTTGGCCGCCATCCGGTCCATGTAGATGCGGAGCCGCTCCTGCTGAGGGATGGCTTTGGCCTGTTCTTCGCGATCATGTTGGGCTTTCCATTGGTCGGCAGGGAAGCCGCGCAGGGGCGCTACCGCGGGAGCCTGGGCATATGCGGCCGAGGCTAGACAAAATAAAAAAAATCGGAGCGTCATGCCTTCGAGCGTGTCCTTAGAAAAGCGAGGAACTCTTGAGTATCACGCGTGTATCCGCTGGTGGCCAGAACGTTTTCGTGATCGTCGAGCAGAACGAACAAGGGTGTGGACACACTGGCGAACTTGGTGTCCTCGAGTTTGGCATTCTCTTCCGATGCCGCATCCGAGCCGTCGGTGTACAACTCCACCAGCACCAAGTCCTTCGCGACGTCGGCGATTTCCGGACGCGGGAACATGTTGGCCTTCATCCAATGGCAATTGGTGCAGGCGTATCCGGTGAAGGTCACCAGGACCAGCTTGTTCTCCTGACGGCCGCGTTCGAGGGCGGCGCGATAATCGTTCTTCATCCATTGAAGACCGCCGGCTGACGTGGTATTTCCGGCGAGCCCACCGGTGGCCGCTGGGACGAAGGCATCCAACTCGCCGAGCGGTGCGCCGAACATTCCTGGCAGCAGACTCACGGCCAGAATCAAAAACCCGCCGGCGAATAGCAGCCGTCCGATCCCGAGCTTGTCCTCGGCCTCGATCCCTTCCAGGCGCAGCAGCCCTAGCAGGTATAGACCTGCCATAGCGAACAGCACAAACCACGCCGCCAGGAACCGTTCGCGGGTCAGCAGATTCGTCTGCAATACTTGATCGATCGTGCTCAGGTACTTGAGCATGATGGCGAGCAGGACAAACCCCATCACGATCTTCACCCGCGCCATCCACCCGCCGCTCTTGGGCAGTTTCTTCAGATAAGAGGGGAACGCAGCGAGGAAGAAAAACGGCGAGGCCAGTCCGGTGGCGAAGGCCGCCATCCCAACAACGGGCTGCGCCCCTTGAGCCTGTACCGACGATGCCAGCAGCGGTCCCACGAAGGGTCCCACGCAGGCGAACGACGTCAGCGAGAAGGTCAGGCCCATGAGCAGCGTTCCGAAGTATCCGCCGCGACGCGAAGCGCTGTCGAGCCTGGTCAGCATGCTCGAGGGCAGGGTAATCTCAAACGCTCCTAGTAAGCTGAGAGCGAAAATGCCAAACACCAGCGCGATAAAGGCATTCACCCAGGGATTGCCGCCCAGCTGCGCGATGCCGACCGGTCCGGCAAGCGCGGTCACACCCAATCCCAGCGCGCAGAACAGCACTACGATGCCCAGCGAAAACACGAGAGCTTGAACGATGCCGCCGCGCTGGTTCAGGAAAAACGAAACCGTGATAGGGATCATCGGGAAAACGCACGGCGTGAAGATCGCCGCGAGCCCGAATCCGAACGCCGCTAGCGCGAACGTTGCGAGACCTTGCTGTGAGGCGGCAGGTGCCGGCGGTGGATTTACGGCCGAGGCCACATCCGCCGGACCGCCGGGTTTCACTTCGGTGTGTCCTGCTGGAACTTTGAACTCCTCAATGGCTGGTGCAAACGCGGCCGCCGTCACCTTGAACGAGGCGGTCTTGGTTTTGGGATTCAGGCATTGTTTGTCGTCGCAGACCCGGTAGCGCACCTGCGCGGTCAGCTCCACCGGACCAGCGGCATCGTTTTTGAGCGTCGCCGGGATCCAGAACTCGGCCTGGTTCGAGAACGTCTCGACCTCTTCTTTGAGGTTTGGGTCCATGGTCCGAACCGGCTGCGGCTGGTAGACCTTGTAGGACTCGACCCCGGGATTATCCGTCAATGTGATCTTAGTCGGATACAGATGCTTGGGGATGGTCAGCGAATACAGGTGCCAGCCCGGCTCGATCTTCGCGGTCAGGTGCAGTGGAACGGTAGCACCCGCCTTCGCGACGTCGGCGGTCGAGGTCATGGACCACTGGACCGGATCCAGGCGTTGTTGGGCAAACGCAGAAGCCGCGACGCACGCAGCCAAACCGGCGAGCTTCGCGAGTTCACGAGACAGGTTCATGGCGCTGCTACTTTAGACGAAGCAGTACGGTCTAATTCTTCCTCTATCTTCTCATTCACGCGGCCTTCGGCGAATTCGGCCGCTACGCGGATGGCATTCTTGACGGCATTGGCATTGGAACGCCCGTGGCAGATGGTGCTGACGCCCTTCACCCCCAGCAACGGCGCGCCGCCATATTCGGAATAATCCAGGCGCTTTTTGAACTCGCGGTAGGCCTCGCGCGAAAGCAGTGAACCAATCTTGCGGGTCATGGTGGCGCTGAGCGATTCGCGCAGCATCCCGACAAACATGTCCACCAGCCCCTCGCTCACTTTGAGGGCGACATTCCCGATGAACCCGTCGCACACGATCACGTCGGCGACGCCGCCGAAGATGTCGCGTCCTTCGACATTGCCGATAAAGTTGATCGGCAGAGCCTTTAGCAGCGGCAGGGCGGAGCGGGTGAGATCGTTCCCCTTGTGTTCTTCCTCGCCGATCGAAAGCAGCCCGACGCGCGGGCGAGCATTGTGAAAAATGGTACGCGAATAAATCTCGCCCATCACCGCGAACTGGGCCAGCATCTCCGGCTTGCAATCGACGTTGGCGCCGACATCCAGTAAAACCACGGGCGATCCGGTGAGTGAAGGAAGGGCTCCCGCCAGCGCCGGGCGGGTCACGCCGCGGATCACACCCAGGACGATCTTGGAGGTCGCCATGACCGCGCCGGTGTTACCCGCGGAGACAAGACCCTGGGCGGCGCCGTCCCGAACCAGGCGGCAGGCAATGCGAATGGAGGAGTCTTTCTTGGTCTTGACAGCTTTCGCCGCCGAGTCCTCCATGGTGATGAATTCGCTGGCGTGGTGGACCTCGATGGGCAACCCGGCCGCCTGCGGATGCAGAGCCAGCTCGGCGCGAATCACGTCCTCCAGACCGACCAGAATGACGCCGATCTGAAGCTCTTCGGCCGCCCGAATCGCTCCTTCCACCTCGTGCTTGGGAGCGAAGTCGCCCCCCATGGCGTCGACTGCGATCGTCTGCATGGACGCGCTCGTCGGACTACTCCTCGGCGACCTCGATCACTTCACGGCCCTTGTATTTTCCGCAGTGCGGGCAAACGCGATGCGGCAGTTTGGGCTCGTGGCAGTTGGGGCACTGGGCCATCACGGTGCGGCGCAGGGAATCATGCGTCCGCCGGGCGGAGGTCCGCCGCTTGGAATGTCGTCGTTTAGGATTCGGCATTTTACTTTCTCAGCTCCTTGAGCGCTGCCCAGCGGTCGTCACTCGCCGTAGTCTGGCAGCGGCACTCATTCTGGTTACGGTTCTGCCCGCACAGCGGACATATCCCTTTGCAATTCTCGTCGCACAGCCTTCGCATGGGGAGGGCTAACAATACGAACTCCCGCAGCACGTCGTTCAACTCCAGGCCGTCGCCTTCGTAGAACCCCATCTCCGCCTCACCGGCATCAATGGATTTTTCTTCGCCATACCCTTCGGCCACCGGACGATAGTACAGCTCGAAGCTGGAATCCACCGGAAAATTGGCCGGCTCCAGACAGCGGTCGCAGTCCGCTTGCAAACGGACTTTGACCTGACCCGTTACCCGAATTTCGCCGAGCGACCCCATCACCAGTTCCGCTTTGCCGGACGCCTGAAGCGGTTCCGACTGCTTCAGCTTCGGATCCAGGAACTCGATGGTTCCGGGGGGAAGCTCCACGTCGAAACGGACGGGCTTTAGCTCCAGGTCTCGAACGTGGAAAAACACAATGCTGCTCCTACCCGGATCGGGCAAAACCTTAGTATAACAGGACTTGTTCTAAGAAAACAGCTCCGGCAGAGTCAGGGAAAATCCTGGCAGTAAAGCCGAAGTTATTGAATCCGTGCCCGTAAGCGCTTGTTCGGGAAGCTTGGGGCCGGTCCAGATCTCCACAGTGCGATCTTCCGGCTGGACTAGCCACACTTCCTTGACGCCGGCTTTGAAGTATTGGCTCATCTTGCGATGGATCCTAGCCGGGGTCTCGCTGGGCGAGAGCACCTCGGCGGCGATGTCGGGAATGATATGGATTACCTTCGCTTTCTGCAGTTCCGCCTTGTGGTCCCCGAGGATCACGGCGACATCGGGCGCCAGACGAGTTGTGGGGGATAGCGCATACAGGTTTTCAGAAACAAGCGCCTGTCCGATGCGATTCTTGCGAAAGTAAAGTACAAGCTCCACGAGCAAATTCTGTAAAGCTTGGTTGTGTTGATACGCCGGCCTGGTCATCTCGATCAACTCCCCTTCGTCGAGTTCGTAGCGCTTATCTTCCTCGAACGGGTAGTTGTCGAACTCCTCCGCTGACAGGAGGATTTTCGCGGCGCCCATAGATCCAGTGTAATTCACAAGCGGCGCATACCGGAGAGTCCGGATTTCTGCCGATTGTATCTTGAACGGTGTCTGCTAAAGTGGGAGCAATGGTCGTTGAAATCGAAGGAGTTGCGCTGCATCTGGCGCATCCGGACGAGCTTACCGTTAACTGGGTGGGTCAGGACGAGGTCATGCGCCAGTTGCTGGCCGCCTGGCTGGTGGTGGATCCCCAGGATCTGCCCATGAACCCGCGTCTGCTGGGGAAGCCCGGGGTCGGGAAGACCACGCTGGCCTACGCTGCGGCCAAACGCCTGGCGCGAGAAGTCTACATCATGCAGGCGACCGTCGACACCCGTCCGGAGGACTTGCTGGTCACGCCAGTGATCGAGGGCGAAGCGAAGCTACGCTACGTGGCATCGCCGCTGGTGACCGCGATGCTGCGCGGTGGCATCGTGATTCTCGACGAAGGCAACCGCATGAGCGAGAAAAGCTGGGCCAGCCTGGCCCCGCTTCTCGACACGCGCCGCTACGTGGAATCGATTGTCGCGGGAATCAAGATCAAGGCGCATCCGCTGTTTCGACTGGTGGCGACCATGAACGACGACGCCAGCACCTTCGATTTGCCGGAATATATCCACTCCCGCCTGCAGCCCCAGATCCTGATCGATTTCCCGGAGCGCGATGAAGAACTGGCCATCCTGCACGAGAATCTGCCGTTCGGCGACAGCCAGATCCTGAGTTACGTCACCGATTTCCTGCAGCGGGCGCACGCCTCCGATGAACGCTACACCGCTCGCGACGGAATCAATATCGCGCGCTTCGCCATGAAGCTCGCGCATGGATTAAATGGGTCCATGCACGCAAACTCGGACCTGATACGGATCGCCATCGTGCAGACTCTTGGAGAAGAGGCCCTGCGCTATGTCACTCGAAACTGACATCAAGCTCGGAAGCCTGGAACGCGGCAAGGTCCGCTATTTCCCGGTGGTGCCGGGGCGCGTCGAGTTCGCCGCGGCGCTGCGCCGCCTTCTGCTCGTCGAAAAACCTCAGATCGTGGCCGTTGAGCTGCCCGGATTCCTGGAGCCTGCCTACCGGCGGGCGCTGCAGCGGCTGCCTGAAATGTCGGTGATACTTTACACGGCGGAGGCCGGCGAAGAAGACCGCGCGATCTACGTTCCCGTGGAACCGGCCGATCCCTTCACGGAAGCCTTGCGCACGGCCGAGGAGATCGGGGCCGAGGTGATTTTCCTCGAGCCCGATACCCAGGAACGCCCGCATCTGCCCGATCAGTGCCCGGACACCTACGCCGTGCAACGGATCGGCTTGGACCCCTACATTGAAGGCTATCGTGTGTGGCCTCAGCCTCGCACGGAAGAGGTGACGGCCCACGCCGCCGCGATGGCTTGGAAGCTGCAAGGGGCTGATCCTGATGCACGTACGCTGGTAGTGGTTTCCTTGAACTTGCTCGATCCGCTGTTGGATGCGATGGAGACGCCGCAGGAAGCGCCTTCGCGACGCCTGCTCCGGCCTGAGACGCAGTTGCTCAATCCGCATCCGGAAAGCCTGGCCGAGATCACCATCGAGTATCCCTATCTGCAAGAACGCTACGAATTCTTCCGGCTGGATCTGGAGGGCGAATCTCGCCTGGATAAACCCAGAGTCCAGTATGATCTGCTGCGCGAGGCGGAAACCAAGTACACCGAGTCCACGGGAGAGAAGGTGGCGCACTGGCAGAGGCGCATGATCGGGCGCTACACCCGCAACCTGGCGCAGATCAGTGGCGATCTTGTTTCCAATGCATACGACCTGGCCGTCGCCGCGCGCTCGGTGGTGGACGATAACTACGGCTGGGAAGTGTGGCAGATGGCCAACCGCTACCTGGCCCAGCAGGAAGTCTCCCCTCTGGAAACCGTCCGGCTCACGGCCGGCGAGATTTGGCTGAACACCAAGCGGCTGCGCATCCGGCGCCGACTGCCGCGTCCCAAGCAGCGGATCAAGCCTGTCGGGCTCAAGCCTCGCAAGAAAGAAAAGGTTCCCGGGGAGTGGGCTAAGCAGACCACCGGCGACGCCATCTGCTCGTATCCGCCGGAAGATCTGGTGATCGAAGACTACGGCCGGTTTCTCAAGAAGAAGGCCAAAGCGCTCTTATCCGAGGAGCGCGTGCGGGTAGAGCCATTCACCACGTCGATTCTGGATGGCATCGACATCCGCGAAACCATACGCAACTGGCATCAGCGCAAGATCTATGTTCGCCAGGCGGACCGTCTGGCCGGCGAAGTCGGCTCGGTGGTGGTGGTGTTCGATGAGGACCGCGACGACCGGTATCAGTACCTGACCACTTGGCTGGGCGAACATCAGAACGAATCGGACATGGCGTTTTATTCGACGCACCCGTTCGACAACATCGTGGGTCCGGGGATTGGCCGGGCGGAGTACGGCGGGTTGCTGATGACTCTGCCGCCACGGCGGCTATTCGACGTGTGGTCGGATAGCGATTACGACTTCGCCGAATCGAAACCCGAGCGGCTGCTGCTGGCGGCGCTGGATTATTCGACCGAGCGGTTCGTGGTGTATGTGGCGCCCAAGCCCCCGCGTTCCGTGTTTCGCTCCATCGCGGCGCATCTGAACCGCAAGATTCTCTACGTGCCTATCGGGCAGCTCTCGCCCACCAAGCTCAAGAAGCTGCGCGTGGTGCACGTGCTCGATAGCTACGAGCGTCGCGAAGAAGCCAAAGATTACCTCTGGTAGTTTAGACCGCCGCGAGCGCTGCGGTCGGTGAGGGAGCCGCACCCTGCGTGGCCGGGTCGAAGCGGACGCTCACCAGCGAAGACAACCCGGGCTCCTGCATCGTGACTCCGTAGAGCGCCTGGGCAGCTTCCATGGTGCGCTTGGCGTGCGTGATCACGATGAACTGCGTTTCCGCCGACATCTCCTTGAGCAGGCGCGTCAGCCGCTGGATGTTCGGTTCGTCGAGCGGTGCGTCGACCTCGTCCAGGATGCAGAACGGGCTGGGAGTGTAGCGGAAAATCGCCATCAGCAGCGCCATCGCCGTGAGCGACTTTTCGCCGCCCGAAAGTAGCGCGATGTTTTGTAGTTTCTTCCCGGGAGGCGACGCCATGATGTCGATGCCGCTATCGGCGAGATTGGTTTCGTCGGTCAGCCGCATTTCACCTTGGCCCCCGCCGAATAGCGTGCGGAACATCTGGCGGAAATGATCGTTGATCGCGTCAAACGCTTCCTTGAAGCGCCGGCGCGACTCGATATCCAGCTCCTGCACGGCCTTCTCTGTATCGCGAATAGAATCGAGCAGATCCTGGCGCTGGGTGTTCAGGAAGTCGTAACGCTGCTGCGCTTCCTGGAATTCCTCGAGCGCCTGCGGGTTCACAGGACCCAGCGCCTCGATGCGAGCGCGAATCTCCTCAGACCGGGTCTCTGCTTCGCCCACGCCCGATTCGTCGAGCATGGTTTCCTCTATGGCGGCGAGCTCCGCGGCCGACATATTCAAATCCCGGCGGCTGGTTTCGTCGAGATACCGCAGATCCCCTTGCTTGCGAACCAGCTCCACTTCGATCGCGGAGCGGCGCTCCTGGGCGGACTGGGCGTCTGATCGTAAGGCCCGCAAGGCTTCATCGAGCGCGGCGAGTGAGGCGCGCCCGGACGCCTCCGCGGCCGCCAGGTTTTCGACCCAAGCCACAGCCGAAGCTGTGTCGTTGGCCAATTGTCCCGCTCTCTGATCCAGCTCGATGTTATCCGCCAGCAGCCGCGCACGTTCCACCCCCATGCGCTCCAGTTCGCGTTCGAGTTCCTCGCGCCGCGCCACCATCTGCAGAATATGCGCCTCGATTCTTCCCGCGGCAGTCTTTTCCGCACGCAGACGCTCCTCCAGACCGGCCAGTTCCGCCCGTACGTGTGCGTGTTCCTCTCCGACCGAGTGGGCACGAGTCTGCAGACCTTCGTACTCGCCGCGCGCGAGCTCCAGGGCTTTTTCCTGATCGAAGCGTTCCTGCTCGCGCTGGGCCACGGCGGTCTGGCTGTGCTCGCGCTGCTGGCGGGAACGCTCGTCTTCACGGGACAGACGTTCGAGCTCCAGGCGCGCCACCGAAAGACGCTGGCCGGAACGGGCATATTCCTCGGCCAACTGACGCTGCTCGTGATCGAGAGCGAGCGCGCCCTTTTCCTGCTCCTGTTGCTGCGCGCGCACATGCTCCAGCTCTTCGGCCAGTTGCGCGGAATTCTTCTCGAGATCCTCGAGAGTCCCGGTTAGCGTGTCGGCTTCGCGTTCGCGCGTTTCCACTTGGGAAGCGAGCTCTCGCAGCTCGCGCTTCAACGCCAGCGGACCCCCACTCGACTTGCGGCCTCCGCTCACAGCGTGGCCGTGATAGCTGACGCCATCCGCAACCAGAAAGTAATAGTCCGGATGTTGGGAAGCCAGACGCTGGGCCGCGCCATGATCCTTGGCCAGGAAACATTTCCCTAGCCGGGGCAGGTAAAAGAGCTTGTTCAGCCGAAGCGCGTCTTCCAAACGTCCGGCGATTTCAGGATCTGACAAACTCCCGGGCAGAGGCGGCGGCGTTCGGCCATCGTTGACCAAAAACGTCACGCGCCCGTCCGATTCGGCGCGCATCAGCTCTACGCCCCGTTCCGCCTCTTCCCAGTTCCCCACCACCACGTATTCCAATTCCTCATGTAAGAACGTTTCGCACGACTTTTCCCAGGCCGGATCGGTGACTTCCACGAAATCCGCCAGCACGCCGGCGGGCTTGAATCCCGAGACTTGCCCGTGCTCGATAGCCGTGAACAGCCGCTTAACCGATTCGGTGGTATAGGCGCGATGCGAAAGTATTTCTTCCAGTGATTCGCGGCGGGCTTTTTGACGCGACAGCGTGGCGCGCGCTTCCTCCAGACTCTGTCTGGAAGCCGCCACGGCAGCTTGCCGGGTCTTCAAGTCTTCCTCCACGCGATGCCGCCGGTCGACCAGCGATTCCAGCTCCAGTTGCTGCGCCGAAAGTTTCGTGGATAGCTCCGCCTTCACCTGATCCAGGCGCGCCAGATCGCCCGACGCGATCTCCTCTTCCTTGCGCGCGCGGGCCGAATCACGCTCGATCGCGGCCAGGTATTCGTCGATCTGCACCACCTGGTTACGGAGCGTTGAGACTTCGCCCAGCAGTTGCAGCACGCGCATACGGGCGGTTTCAAGCCCGCGTTCGCGCTCCCGCAGATCGTTCTGGAGGGCATCACGCTCAGCGGTCTTCTCCAGCAGACGCTCGCGCAGGGAAATGCTCTCCGCGTCCAGGCGTGCGATGGTCGCAGCGTGAACGTCGAGCTCGCCCTGCTGCTGTTGCCGGCGAGCCTCCAGGTCCTGCGTTTCCGTTTCGTTCGCAGCCAGACGCTCGTCGATCGCGCCGATCTGCTTGGCTTGCAGCTCCAGCCGGCCGCGCGTCCTCTCGCTTTCGAGATTCAGTTCGGCTACGCGAGCCCGTGCCGCGGTCAGCTCGGCTTCGGTGCGATAGCAGGTTTCCTGGATGCGGGTATGTTCAGCTTCCTTTTCCTGAAGCTGCGCTGAAATTTCGTTGAATAGCCCCTGCGCCTGGCTCAGGTCGAGCGCCATGCGGGCGGCGTCGCTTTCGAGCATCCGAAATCGCCCGGCGACAGCCTGGCGAAGAAACGTCACCATCTCCGTGCGCAGTTCCTCATAGCGGCGAGCCTTGGATGCCTGGCGCTTGAGCGAGTTCACCTGCCGCCCGACCTCTTCCAGAATGTCGAACACGCGGGAAAGATTCTGCTTGGCGCTCTCGAGTTTGGCTTCGGCCAGCCGCTTGCGGGTCTTGTACTTGCCGATGCCGGCGGCTTCTTCGATGATCGCCCGGCGGTCGGCCGGTTTGTTGGAAAGAATCTGCCCGATGCGGCCCTGTTCGATGATCGCGTAGCTTTCGGGCCCGAGGCCGGTGCCGCTGAACAGATCTTGGATATCGCGCAGCCGGGCGGTTTTGCCGTTGATCAGGTATTCGCTTTCACCCGACCGGTACAGCCGGCGGGTAATCGTGATTTCTTCCGGATGTGCGTGGCCATTGCCGTTCCCATTCACAGGAGCTTCGTGTCCGCCCGCGACCAGATGTTGGCCGAGCGGGTCCACCATGCTCAAGGTGACCTGCGCCATCCCTAGCGGCTTGCGTTCCCGCGTGCCGGCGAAGATGACGTCCTCCATGCGGCTGCCGCGCAAACTCTTGGCGCTTTGTTCGCCCAGAACCCAACTGATCGCGTCGCTGATGTTGGATTTGCCGCAGCCGTTCGGCCCCACGATGGCCGTCACGCCGGAGCCGTGGAACTTCATCTCCGTGCGATCGTAGAATGACTTGAAACCGTGGATGTCGACGCGCTTAAGCTTGAGCAATGCCGGCCCCTTCCATAAAGACGTTCACATAGGGGGAGGGTTGAAACTATCCTAAACCCACCAGAAGTAAAAGTAAAGCGGGTGAACCACCGAATCTTGGGGCTTCCGTACTATTACCCCTAGATATTGTGGTACAGGCACCGTAATAAACAGCTCGGCCTTCTGTCTTAGCGAGTAGGAAGGCGATACTGGTGACCACGCTCATAACGAAATACGAGGTTCCTATTTCTATTATCCCCAACCGGCCTGAGCTTGATGACCTGTACCGCAACCACCATCTGACGGTGTTCCGGACGGCCTACCGGATCACCGGCAATACCGCCGACGCCGAAGATGTTCTGCAGACGGTCTTTCTCCGTATAGTGCGCCGGGAAGATGCTGCGGATGTCATTGAGCGTCCGGAAAATTACCTCCGGCGGGCTGCCGTCCATGCGGCTCTGGATGTCGTCCGCGCCAGGCGTTCGGGCGCGGATATAGATTTAGACCGGCTGCCTGCCCCGAGTTCCCGCCCCGATGAAGGCGATCTCCGGGACGTCCTCCGGCACGCTTTGTCCGAACTCCCCGCGCGTTCGGCGGAAATTTTCACGCTGCGGTTCTTTGAAGGGTTGACCAATCCCGAGATCGCCAAGGCCTTGGGAATTTCTTCGATTACGGTGGCGGTGACGCTGCACCGAACACGTCGGGAACTACAAAAGAAATTGAGGGCATCATGAACAACCAGGACTTCGATCGTTTAGTGAATTCGATCCGTGACGACGTGCCGGAAGGGGAGGCCGCGCGGGCTGCGGCGGAGCGCGTACGCGAACGACTCGGCAGAGCGGACGGCCCGAATGACGTCTGCGCGCAATTTCGCGCCGACTTCGAAGGATTTCGTGCGGACCGATTAGCCGAAGGCCGAAGGATGCTGCTCGAAGATCATCTGCATTCCTGCGTCGCATGCCGCCGGGAATACTCCGGTGCCCGGAATGCCCCCGTGGTCCCGATTTCGAAATCCAGGCCTGCGACCGTTTGGGTAGGCCGGGCCGCCGCGGCTGCACTGTTGATTGGAGCCTTGGCGATCGGTGGTTACGCGCTTGCTCCCCGAATCGATCGTGCGATGGCGCCTTCGGGCGCACGCGGAACCGTCGCCAGTGTCGCTGGAACGCTGATGCTGGTCTCCGCATCCGCGACCATGCCGCTGGCGGCCGGAGCGGAGATCGGCGAAGGTCAGGAAATCCGCACGGGCAAAGGCTCGCGCGCGGTGATCCGCCTGCGCGACGGTTCTCGCATCGAGATGGCGGAACGCAGCGATCTGGAACTCAGCGAGCGCTGGAGCGGCAAGACCATTCACCTGGAGCGGGGCAGTGTGATGGTGGAAGCCGCCAAGCAGCGCCGCGGCCGTTTGGAAGTAGCCACGTCCGATTCCCTGGTGTCGGTCAAGGGCACGATCTTCGGCGTGAGCTGGGGCCTGAAGGGATCGCGCGTCTCCGTGGTCCAGGGTGAAGTCAAAGTGGATCACAGCGGAGTGTCGAAACTGCTGCATCGCGGCGAACAGACGGCTACGGTTCAGAGTATGGCGCTGACCTCGGTCGCCACCGACATCTCTTGGAGCCAGAACGCCCCGCAGTACCTGGCGATGCTGGGCGACCTGGCGGCGGCCCAGAAGCAGATCGATCAGATTCCGCCTCCGGGCCTGCGCTATACGTCGACATTATTGCAACGAGTGCCGTCCGCCTCAACCGTAGTGGCCTCCATTCCCAACCTCAGCCAGACTCTCTCCCAAGCGACCCAGATTTTTGACGACCGCGCCGCCCAAAGCGCATCGTTCGCGGCGTGGTGGAGCGGTACGCAAGGGCAGGCCATCCGCCAGGCAGTGGACCACGCACGCGCCGTGAGCGATTACCTGGGAGACGAAATCCTGCTGGCCGCGCCGGTGAACGGCCCTCCGATCGTACTGGCCGAAGTTCGCCGCGCCGGGCTCGACGCCTATCTGACTCAGATCGGGATCGCTGGTCCCCGGGCGTTCGAAGGCAATCTGGTGGTCCTGGGCGCGACGGGGGTTCCTGCGGTCGGCCAATTCCCGGCGAGTCCGCTGGGCGCGCAGCTGCTGGCAAGCTATCAAAACGGCGCAGGTCTTCTTTTAGCCGCCAACATGGAACAAATCATGACGCAGAACGTACCTACTGCTAACGTGCCGAACCCAGCCGTTATTACAGGAGTCGATAATCTCCGCTTTGTGGTCGCGGAAAGCAAAACCAGCCTGGCTGTGCCGATGAATACGGCTTCGTTCACGTTTTCGGGCTCGCGCCATGGACTGGCCAGCTGGCTGGCTGCTCCAGGACCCATGGGTTCTTTGGAGTATGTTTCGCCCCAGGCGAGTTTCGCCACGGCATTTGTGACCCGCGATCCGCGTCAGCTTCTCTCCGAGCTGCTGGCCGCTCTTGGACCGCAGGCAACGGACGCCTTGAACGCCGTTCAACAGCACGCTGGTTTCAGTCCACTTGACGATGTGGCGGCGTCGCTGGGTGGCGAGGCTACCATCGCGGTGGATGGTCCGCTGCTGCCGATTCCGAGCTGGAAGATCGCGGTAGAGGTCGACAACCCGTCGCGCCTGGAATGGGCCATCGAGCAGGTGGTGGCCGCAACCCTCCGTGACGCGCCGCAAAGCGGAATCGCTCTCGTCAACGAGACTGTAAACGGGCGGACGTTCTACACCCTTACGCTCGCCAAGACCAAGGTCGAGTATGTCTTCGTGGACGGCTATTTACTACTGGCATCCAACCGCGCCTTGCTGACTTCTGCCATCGACGGCCGGGCCTCTGGACTGACGCTGCCTCGCTCCGACAGCTTCCGGGCGCAGTTGCCGCTCGATACTCACTCCGATTTTTCCGCGGTGGCCTACTACAATCTGGGCAGCGCCGTAGGGCCCATCGTGGATCAGCTAAACTCCAGCGGCCTGTTGACGCCCGATCAGCAGAAGCAGATTTCGTCGCTCACCGCCAACCGCCAACCGACCCTGGTGTACGTTTACGGCTCGGCCGATCAAATCCTGGTGGGCAGCCGCAACAGTATCGCCGGCCTGGGCATGGATGCTCTTTCGAGCTTGGGATTGGGCTCGGCCGTCGGCCCGCTGGTGCGGACCCTGTCTCTCGCTCCACAATAGGATATGGACCCTGTTATCGAACTGGCCGGTTTGAGCGTCCGCTTCGGTAATCGGGAAATCCTCCATAACCTGCGTGTGGCGCTTTCCGGCCGGACCATCGGGCTGCTGGGCCCCAACGGAGCAGGGAAGTCGACTCTGATCCAGACCCTGCTGGGGTTCGTTCCACTCAGCGCCGGGTCTGCCAACATCTTCGGACACGATATCCGCCAGCAGACTCGCGAACTTCGGGCGCTGATCGGCTACATGCCGGAGAACGATTCGTTCATCGCCAACCTGACCGCTGTCTCGTTCGTGCGCATGATGGGCGAACTGGCGGGTCTTCCTCGGGACGCAGCGCTGGAACGCGCCCATGAGGTCCTGTTTTACGTCGGCTTGGGCGAGGCGCGCTACCGGCTGCTCGGAACCTATTCGCTGGGCATGAAACAATTGGCGAAGCTGGCGCAAGCCATTGTGCACGGTCCGCGGCTGCTGATTCTGGACGAGCCCACCAACGGACTGGACCCGTCGGCGCGCCTGCGCATGATCCGCCTGATCAAGGAAATGAAGCAGACCGGCAGCATGCACATCGTGGTGTGCTCGCACCTGCTGCGCGATGTGGAAGAAACCTGCGAAGAGGTGCTGATCCTGAAGCAGGGCCGCGTCGTGCATTACTCGAATCTGGAAGAAGAGCGCCGGGCCAATAAACGCTTCGTCGAGTTGGAGACGGTAGGAGAAGAGAAGGATTTCGCCGGTGCGCTCGCTGCTCTGGGCTGCGAATGCGTCGGAGTGGGTCTGGGCCGGCTCAAAATGGTTCTGCCGGCCGATTTCGAGCTGCGTGAAATCTACCGGCTGGCCGCCGAGCGCGATCTGCAGCTGCGCCGGCTCAACTATCGCCGCGATACGCTCGAGGACATCTTCTTGAAGGCGATGGAGAATTAACGTGGCTGTCTATAAGCGCACTTACGCCGCCTACGAAGGCTCGCTGACGCCCACCTGGTCGCGTTTCCTGATCCTGCCGCGTTACAGCTTCGCGCGCCTGTGGCAGTCGAAGTTTCTGGTGATGTTCTTCATGGCGTGCTTCTTCTATCCTCTGGGCTGCGTGGGCTACATCTACCTGGCCAACAACCTTTCCGTCCTGAGCTCCTTTGGGATTCCCGTAGGCAATTTCATAAAGGTTGAGCCAAGCTTGTTCCTGTACTTTTGCTGGGTGCAGGCCGCTTTTACATATCTCCTCACAGCCTTCGTCGGACCAAGCTTGGTCTCGCCCGATCTGGTGAACGGCGCCATGCCGTTGTACCTGTGCCGGCCCTTCTCGCGGGCCGAATACATCGCGGGTAAGATGAGCGTGCTGGTTTTCCTGCTGTCGCTGGTCACCTGGGTGCCCGGGTTGATCCTGTTCGCGATTCAGGGCAGCCTGGCGGGCTGGGAATGGACCAAAGCGAACTATTGGATCGCCGGATCTCTGTTCGTAGGACTGATGGTTTGGATAGTGATGCTCTCGCTTCTCGCGCTGGCGCTTTCAGCCTGGATCAAGTGGAAGATCGCGGCCGGGGGACTGGTCCTGGGGGTGTTCTTTGCAGGCGCGGGTTTCGGAACGGCGCTGAACAACGTGATGCGCACTCAATACGGCACGCTGCTGAACCTGACCGAAGTCATGTTTACGGTTTGGTCCAAGCTGTTCCGCTGGCCTTCGGATACCGGCATCTCCGTCGAAGCTTCCTGGATCTGTATCGGCGTGGTGTGCGCCATCTGCCTGTGGCTGCTGATTCGCCGCGTGCGCCCGTTTGAGGTCGTGAAGTGAGTAATGGGCAAGTGAGTGACCGCATAGTACTCGACAACGTTTCGCGCTTCTATGGTGAAGTGCTGGGCGTGAACCGCGTGACGCTGTCGGTTCCGCCGGGCATCACCAGCCTGGTGGGTCCCAACGGCTCCGGCAAGACCACGCTGATGAACTTGATCACGGGGCTGGTTCGTCCGACGCGCGGTTCGATCCAGGTTCTCGGAATTTCGCCCTCCGATCCCGAAAAGCTATTCCGCGTGTGCGCCTACGCTACCCAGTTCGATTCGTTCCCGCGCGGCATGACGGGCTTTCAGTTCATCTATTCCTACTTGCGCCTGTCCGGGATGTCGCACGACGATTGCCAGCGAACAACGGCGTTTGCCATTGGCCGCGTGAATCTGGGCGACGCCGCGCATCGCAAGATCGCAGGCTACAGCAAGGGCATGCGGCAGCGCATCAAACTGGCGCAGGCCATCGCACACGATCCTCGGGTGCTGGTGCTGGACGAACCGCTCAACGGCCTGGATCCCCTGGTGCGCGCCGAAACCATCGCCCTGTTCCGCGAATTCGCCGCAGAGGGCCGCCACGTTATCGTCTCCAGCCACATCCTCCACGAGGTGGATACTATTTCCGACCAGGTGATCCTGCTCAGCAATGGCTATGTGGTGGCCGAGGGCCAGATCCGCGGCGTGCGCGAGGAGAT
The DNA here is from genome assembly GCA_020073345.1 of Terriglobia bacterium. Classification (GTDB taxonomy): domain Bacteria; phylum Acidobacteriota; class Terriglobia; order Bryobacterales; family Bryobacteraceae; genus Palsa-187. The sequence goes on along the minus strand of JAIQFI010000001.1, from coordinate 25,677 downwards.
GAGCGAGCATCCCATGCAGGTGATCATCCGCTGCACGCGCGCCAGCGTGCTGGCTTCACGCGTATTCGAGCAGGATCATGTGGTCGAAGTTCGGCTGCATGCAGACGGCGGCGGATTGCTGGTGAAAACTCGCGATGCCGACCGCTTCTACCGGGCGCTGAATCATTTGGCGCTGGATGGGGTAGGCATTGAAAGCGTCGCCCCCGCCGACGACAACGTCAATTCGCTGTACGAGTACCTGATCGGCGGGGAGGAGAGTACCCGATGATCTCGCAATGGCTCTCCCAGATCGGTCTGGTGATCCGCCTGGAGATGCGTAAGACGTTTTTCTCGCGCCGAGGGTTGTGGGTGTACCTGCTGGCGCTGGCTCCCGTGCTGATCTTCCTGGGGCATTCGCTCTCCGAGATCAGCAATCGCAAGGAACGCCAGGCCATGAACGCGGCGCACCCGGTTTCCACCGAGACCCTGCGCTCCATCCAGCGTGGCGCGACCCTTGAGGAGGTCGTGGAAAAGGTCGGACAACCGTTCGCGAAGATGGAATTCCACCGCCCCAGAGCAAGTTTTGATATTTACCAGTACACAGATGGAGAAAGTGTCTACGTCTTTGGGTTCCAGAATGACCGGCTCGAGAACATCGACCGGCGGGACCGCGACACCATTCCCAAGGACTCCCTGATCTTCGCCAGCGTCTTCCAGTTCTTCTATTTGCGACTGGCGATCTTTTTTGGCTGCGTAGGCGTGTTCACCAACCTGTTCCGCGGCGAGATGCTGGATAAGAGCCTGCACTTCTATCTGCTGACGCCCATTCGGCGCGAGATCCTGACCGTCGGCAAGTTCCTGGCCGGCCTGATTGCCACCGTGACTATCTTCTGCACCAGCACGTTTCTGCAATTGGCCGCTCTCTCCTTGCATTTCACGGGCAGCGAAATCTCCGAGTATCTGGCGGGTCCTGGCTGGGGGCACGTCGCGTCTTATCTGGGCGTGACCGCGGCCGCATGCCTGGGATACGGCAGCATCTTTCTGGCGGCTGGACTGCTGTTCAAGAATCCGATCATTCCCGCGGCCACGGTTCTGGTGTGGGAAGGGATGAATATGTTTCTGCCGGCGGCGCTCAAGAAAGTCAGCGTGATTTTCTATCTGCAATCGCTCAGTCCGGTGGTTGCGCCTCCGGACGCCACTCTGCCGGCATTTCAACGACTGTTACTTACCTCGGCCGAGCCCGTGTCCGGCGCCTGGGCCGTGCTGGGACTGATCACATTAACGGTTGTGGTTCTGGCGGTAGCAGCGCGAAAAGCCCGGAAGCTCGAAATCAACTACAGCACAGACTGATCTATGAATCGAACTGGCCAGGGACTTGCGTCCCCGGCCAGGTCCTCCACTTGTGCTCTAAGGTACTGCGATCCTCTTGTAACACACTCAGGCAGTTGCGCGGATGGCCAGACACTTGCCGAGCGCCTGGAAGAATAGATCGAGGTTCTGCTCAGTGGCAAGGGGCCCCATTACGCCGATGCGGAAGATCTTCCCGGCCAGCGGGCCGAACCCTGCGGCGATTTCGATGCCATGCTCATCGAGCAGTTGTTTGCGAACCTCGGCGTCATCGACACCCTCGGGAACACGGGGTGTATTCAGCGTGGTCAGCCGCTGTCCCGCGGGCACGTGCATCTTCAAACCCATGGCTTCGATGCGGCGCACGAACGAGGTATGTGCCTGGAGATGGCGGGCGAACCGCTGCTCGACGCCCTCCTCCTGAATCGCGGCGAGCGCCTCTCGCAGCGCGTAGAACATCGACACCGGCGCGGTGTGATGATACTTCTTGCCGTCGTAGTATTCCATCAGCAACTTGAGATCCAGGTACCAGATGCTGTTGGGCGTGGTGCGGGCATTTAGCCGCTCCACCGCCCGTGGGGAGACAGTGAACGGCGACAGTCCCGGAGGAGCGCTCAGCCCCTTCTGCGTACAGCTATAAGCGATGTCGATGCCGGTTTGGTCCACGCGGATGGGCACCGAACCGAGAGTCGTCACGCAGTCGGCGATCACCAACGCGCCCACTTCGCGTGCCGGACGAGTAATCGCTTCGGGCGCCTGCATCGCGCCCGTGGAAGTCTCGCCGTGGACGAACGCGACTACCTGCGGGCGTTCTTTCTCGAGGAACGCGCGCGCCTCAGTTTTGTTGAACACCTCGCCCCAAGGCTTTTCCGCACGTACTACCTGTGCCCCGTGCCGGCGGCCCATCTCCGCGATCCGCTCGCAGAAGAATCCGTTGACAAAGATCGCGAACTTCGCGCCCGGATCGACGAAGTTGGTCACGGCGGTTTCCATGCCCGCGCTTCCCGTTCCGGGGATCACCAGCGTGCAAGGATTCTTGGTGCCAAATACGGCACGCAAGCCGTTGCGGACGTCGTCAAACACCTGGTAGAGGAACGGATCCAGGTATCCGACCAGAGGCTTGGCCATGGCTTCATAGACGCGGGCTTCCACCTGCGACGGACCCGGACCAAACAGAAGACGGTGGGGAGGATGGAGTGCCAGCATCCCCGGCTACGCGGCGGGCTGCGCCATAGGGGAGCCCTTCTCCTTCTTAAATAGGGCCTTAAAGATGGCGCGAGGGTCACACTGGAAACGACTCATGCCTTTGATTATAACAACCGAGGTCTGTGTGGCCACAACAGAAAGTAAAGCGCGATGGTGGCGCAACACGCAACGATGGCGGAGTTCATTGGCACTCTTGCCGGCCCGTTGCGGACGCCAGTGATCGACAAGACGGGTCTCACAGGGCGCTACGATTTCACCGTCGATCTCAGTTCGTATTTCGCTGACGCAAAACCAGGACAGCAGACGGACATGACGAGCATCATGATGTCTGCATTGCGCGAGCAACTCGGGCTGAATCTTGAATCGAGGAAAGAGCCTGTCGAGATTCTGGTGATCGATCACGCTGAGAAGAACCCAACTGGCAACTAAAGAGTAGGCGCCTGCTAAGACGTATTATCGGCGGCGATTCCGAGACCTTGTCCGCTATTCGTACCGCAACGTGGTGAGCGGATCTACCCGTGTCGCCCGGAACGCAGGTACTAAGCAAGCGGCCAGAGCCACCAGCAACAGGAATCCACCGGCCACGACAAACGCGACAGGGTCGAGAGCGCTCACTCCGAACAGAACTCCCGATAGAATCCGCGACACACCCGCGCAAGCGACCACCCCGATGGCCGCCCCCGCCAGCACCGGCCGCATGGCCTGCCGCAGCACCATCGCCAGTACCTCACGCGGGTCCGCTCCCAGCACCATCCGTATCCCGACCTCACGAAGCCGGCGGCTGACCCCGTATGACACAACGCCATAGACACCGATCGAAGCCAGCAGCAGCGCCAGTGTGCCCAAAGATCCCGAAAGCCCCGCGACCAGGCGCGAGAGCGCGCGCCAGAAGTCCAGGTTGTCTTCCAACCGATTCACGTTCACCACTAAGTGTGGATCGAGATCCTGCATTTCGGCGCGGATCCCAGCCGTGGTCGATGCGAAATCCAGCGCACTCCGAACCAGCAGTTGCGCGGCCCTCTGCTCGTTCGGACCCGCGGGAGTATAAAGGTAAACCGTATCGGTCTCACCCACGCGGGATACCTGGGCGTCCTTCGCCACGCCCACAATTTCAAACGTTCCTCGCTGATTCTTGCCCACTCCCATTACCAGCGTCTTGCCGATTGGATCCTCTCCAGGCCAAAACCGTCTGGCTGTGCCTTCCGTAACGATCACCGTATTCGGCGACCCCTGCGTTTCCGCCACTGTAAATGTTCGTCCCCGAACAATCGGGATTCCGACCACCGAGAAGTATTCCGGCGAAACCGGATTGTATTCCGTCCTATGTAGTTGATTGTCGCCGGGTAGCGTGAAGATGGTGCCAAAACTCCCCGCGCTTAGAGGAGGTACGCTAACTTGAGCGACTCGATCCACTCCGGGTAGCGATCCGATCCGCTCTTGCACTCGTTTCTGGAACGCGGCTCCCTTCGCATCGTCATAGCCCTGTCCGCGCAGGTCGAATGAGACGACGCTGATCTTCTTGTATTCGAATCCGGGGTCGATGGTTTGCGCAGCATACAGGCCTCGCAGCAACAGTCCGGCGGAGATAAGCAGCAGCATGCACACCGCTACTTGCACGCCCACCAGGGCGTTTCGCAGAAAACCTCCCGAGCGGCGGCCGGAGCCTGCGCTGTCTTCTTTCAAGGCGACGTTGAGGTCCGGCCGGGACGCCTGAATCGCCGGCATTAAACCGAAAAGGACCCCGGTGACGAACGTCAACGCAAGCGCAAATGAGAACACCCGCAGGTCTGGTGTTGTGTCGATGACCAGCGGCGGAATCCCGCTGGGCAGGCGCGCCAACACGAACGCCGCGATGCTCCGGAAGGACCACAGCGCAAACAGCGAACCGAGCGCTCCTCCCGCCAGCGCAATCAGCACGCTCTCGGTCAGCAGTTGCTGAATCAGCCGTCCCCGGCTCGCTCCCACTGACAGCCGCACGGCGATTTCTTTCTTTCGCCCGGCGGCGCGCGCCAGCAGCAGGTTAGCCACATTCGCACAGGCGATCAATAACACCAACCCGAACCCCGCGAGAACTACCGTCGAGCCTGCAATCAGCGCGCGGCGCGTTTGGGGCTCCGCGAACGAAGTCGCCCGTTGGACGGAAAGCGAAGTGACTCGTCCCGGTTCCAATTGGTCAATCTGTCCGGCAATTACGGCTAGATCGGCGCGCACCTGGTCAATGGAGGTAGATGGCTTCTTCCGGCCCACCAGGAGCAACCAGCTCAGTCGATCATCGGTGAGAAAGCCGCCATCGCGCGATAGAAGCTGCTCCGCCGAGATCGGCGCCCAAAAAGTGGATCGCACCGCCTCGGTTCCGTGAAACCCTGGAGCTGCTACCCCGGCCACGCGGAAGTTCTCCCGGTTCAATTCGATACTCCTTCCGATAATCGCGGGGTCTGAGGCCAGGGCGTTGGTCCACAAGTCATGACTTAGCACGACCACAGGGGGAGCTCCCGGTGTTTCGCAGTTCGAGGCCGTGAAACCCGGTCCCACAGCCGGACTCTGCCGGAGCACATCGAAATAGTTGCAGGAAACGATCTCACCGATAATCTCCTGCGGGCGCTCACCGCCCAGCGTGACGGTCCAGAGCGGCGCGTACGCCATCAAACCCGATAGCGTCTGATTGTGGTCGTGATAGTTCTGGTATTCCAGCAAGGAGAACATGCTTCTGGCACCGCGCGCCGAGCGCATCTGACCTCCGTGGAAGTCCTGATGAATGCTGACCAGCTCGTTGGGGTCCCTCGCGGGCAAGGGCCGCAGAGCCGCGCCATTGAGCACTGAGAAAATACCAGTGTTGACTCCGATGCCCAGCGCGATTGCCAGGACCGCCACAGCTGTAAATCCTGGATTGTGACGAAGCCCACGTGCCTCGTAGCGAACGTCGTTCCATAAGGACGAAAACATAGATGCTTTCCTTTCCCGCTGTAGCTGAATCCCAGATTTGTTGCGCCTTCCCAGCCGGGGTGCGATCGTGCTCAACACCTGCCGCCAAAGCCACCGAGTGGAGCAATCTCCGCTACTGTACTCTTCGACGAGGTCACCGAGCACGGCCTCGGAAGCGCTGGTCGGGTGAAAAAAGCGCAGCCGTATCAACCACATGATTGGGCGCGGAAGTTCACGACTCATGCGTCGCCTGCCCCTCTAAACCTTCCCACATCGCCGTCAATGCCTCGCGGCTTTCGCGCAATGATCGCATACCGAGAGGTTCCACCTTGAAATAACGCTTGGATCGTCCTCCACGTTCCGGAATCGGATCGCTGAACCAGGAGGCGAGGCACCCTTTCTCTTCGAGCCGGTCAAGCGTTCGGTACAGGGCTCCTACCGTGAGGGATCGCCCTGTCCGCTCCTCAATCTCTCGCCGGATCGGCACGCCATAAGCGTCATCACCCAGCCGCAGGACCGCCAGAAGGACAATCTGCTCAAATTCGCCGAGGTGTTCGCGGCCAGCCACTGTACCTATTTCTCCATCCGATCTTTAGAAATTAGTATATGCTCTGCATAGTAGAACAAGTGGGACCAGCCGTCAAGAGTTTTCTGGGAAGGGCTTTGTTGAGGGGGACGCAGGTTGCGGTTTCGAGTGTCCAGAAAGCATCCCGTTGGGCCCTCACGAGCGACGCGCAGAAGTGCCTCCAGCCTCGATCTACCTAATGCCGCTTCGCTTGGGAGTTCGGATGCAACTCCAGAGGCTAGACGCACTTGGCTCATGAAAATAGCTACCGTTAATACGTCTTATCGGGACCGTTGAATTTCGGACGCGTCTAACACGCCGGCTTCCCAGTGCTATCGAGCATGGGTCCCAAGATCACGATAGATCCGAAGCTGTCTCGCAAGTAAAAACTCAGCGCATACCCTTCTTCGGTGACTAGCCTCAGATCTTCCCGGATGGGTAGCTCGCCCACCACAGTTCCCTCGATCTTCTTGGCGTTGGGTGTCCAATTGGCTCCGTGATGCTCGTGATCTTCCGGATTCTCCTCGTAGATCTCGAGATCGTACTCCGCGATATCCAAAAGCTCCGTTCCGAGGAACACATTCCCGATCCCAACTAACTTGCGAACAGGTCGCAACGACATCAGACGAAGAATACACCCAGGGCGGAGAAGGGGCAAACGGCTGCTGATTCTGCTTGGTTTATACTTGATTTCGCTACGCCACTAGAGGGGACAGAATGATTCGACTTTCGCTATTATTGCTCGTGGGCTGCATTGTGGGCGCGCTTCTCGCGCAGCAGGCTCCGCAATCGGGCGAGGCTTTGTTCTTTGGGAAAGCCGCCTGTGCATCATGCCATGAGGTGAACGGTCGTGGCGGCATCGTCGGACCCGATCTGTCAAGGGCAGGCAGATTGTCAGCGGACGCGCTACGTCAGAAAATCGTAGATCCCAGCGCCAATCCGAATCCTGGCGGCCGCGGTGGGCCGAGCACCATGGTCGCGCGAACCAAGGATGGTAAGGAGATCCGCGGCATCCGGCGCGCGGAAGATACGTTTTCGCTGCTCATCACCGACACCAGCGGCAAACTGTTGCGACTCGATAAGCGGGACCTTGCGAGCGCGAGCGTCGAGCAGAAATCGCTCATGCCCGCCGATTTCGCGCAGCGACTCTCCGAGCCTGAAATCCAAAGCTTGGTCGCGTATCTCCGAACGCAGACCGCTCGCAATCTCAGTGCCGATATTCCCGGCGGGGTCACCTACGATCGCCTTCGCAACGCCGCAGCCGAGCCGCAGAATTGGCTCACCTATTGGGGCGATTATCAGGGGCGGCACTACTCGGGGCTGAAGCAGATCGACGCGACCAACGTCCGCGAGCTTCAAGCCCGCTGGGCCGTGCAACTGCCGAACAACTCGCTGCTCGAAGCCACGCCGATCGTGGTCGACGGCATCATGTACACATCCGGCGCTCCCGGACAGGTGTTCGCGCTCGACGCCAAGACGGGCCTGCAGCTCTGGCGGTACCAGCGTCAACAGAAGGTCGTCAACCCGAGCGAGATCAATCGCTACAGCCGAGGCGTGTCGGTGCTGGGGAATCGCTTGTTCCTAGGGACGCTCGACGCCGCGCTGGTGGCGCTCGACGCACGCACCGGGCAACTGCTGTGGGAAACGCAGGTCGCCGATACGATGCTCGGCTACAGCATCACGTCGCCGCCGCTGGCGCTCAAGGACAAGATCGTCACCGGCGTCACCGGAGGCGAGTTCGGCGCGAACGGGTTCATCGACGCCTACGATCCCGCGACCGGCAAGCGGCTGTGGCGCTTCAACACGATTCCCGCCGCCGGCGAATTCGGACGCGATACGTGGAAGGGCGAGAGCTGGCAGCACGGCGGCGGCCCTGCGTGGCTCACCGGCAGCTACGATGCCGATTCCGACACGCTGTATTGGACCGTCGGCAATCCCGGACCCGACTGGGATGCGAATGTGCGCGCGGGCGATAACCTGTTCACGTGTTCGGTGATTGCGCTCGATCCGAACACGGGCCGCCGCAAGTGGCATTACCAGTTCACTCCCAACGATAGCCACGATTGGGATTCCACCGAAGACGTGATCCTGGTGGACCGCGTGTTCCAAGGCCAGCCGCGCAAACTGTTGCTGCACGCCGACCGCAACGGAATGTTCTACGCGCTCGATCGGACCGACGGCAAGCTTCTTCTGGGCAAGGCGTTCGTGCGCCAGACCTGGAACACGGGCTTCGACGCGAACGGCCGGCCGAAGATCGTACCGAACTCCGACTCGCAGCCCGAGGGCAGCATTCCCGTGTATCCATCGGCGGGCGGGGGGACCAATTTCCAGGCGCCGTCGTACAGTCCGGACACGGGCTGGCTGTATCTGATGACGGGCGATTCCGGCCAGCGCTACATCCGCACGCCGTCCGAATATCAGGCCGGGAAGCAGTACGCGAGCGGCGGTCCGCGCGGATTGGGCGAGCCCGCCATCGCCGCGATCAAAGCGCTCGATCCCGAGGCCGGCGATGTGAAGTGGACGTACCCGGTCAGCCGCGGATCGCTCGCGGCCGGAGTGCTCGCGACGGGTGGCGGAGTCGTCTTCGCCGCGACCACCGAAGGCAACCTGATCGCCCTAAACGCCCGCACCGGAGCCGCGTTATGGCGCTTCCAAACTGGCGCAACCATCGCCGCATCGCCAATGAGTTACGCAGTGGACGGCAAACAATTCATCGCAATCTCGGCAGGGGCAGTGCTCTACAGTTTCGCGCTGCCCGACTGAACCGTAACTGAGCCACGACCGTCATCGCTGTGCTAAGGGCTCATCCGGCTGAGATCACCCCTTCAGCGCCCCGCCACAGAGCCCGCAGAAGTGGTTCAACTCGGGGTTCTCGGCGGAGCAGGGCGGCATCGGGCCATTGAGACTATCTCTGGACGGTCAGGCCGTATAACGTGCAAACCGGAAACTGAGGAAATCCTTTTCGCGGAGTGGAATCCGGATTGTGCCGGAGGCAGAGCGCCGAACGCCTCGCTCAGTCCTTTCTGGGTTGTTGCGGCACTCCCTTCGAAGAGGACCTCGCCCTCCTGGTCCAACACGCAATACCGACTGGTTCGATCACCCAGGTCCATTCCGATCGTCAGCTTCTTGCCCTCCCAATCCCCTTTCCCATTCTTGATTCGAATGCTATGCTTCTTCATTGCCGGTCTCCTTTCGATTGCACCGTTGAGTGCGTGATTTATTCGGGAGCTTAACGCATCCCGCGGGAGACCGGCTTTCTCATCCCATCTGAGTGACGGCGTATTCGGTAGCTAGTTTTTCAAATTCGTGGTTTGGCGCGGAGTCACGCATCGCCAAAAAGTTGTAGAAGAGTGGCCGACAATCCATTCCCTGTCGCTTGGGCCCAGAGTGGCGCGGTGATGGCAACGACCAGGAGCAAGCGGGTGGTCATGGATTAGTCTACCAGCGGGGTATCGCCGGTATCTTGACACCTGAGCGCCCTTGCGCGCGAAAGGCGCGGTCTAAGGGTAGCCCGCAAGCCTCGGCACGCCATGTTTCCACTCCGGAAGGTTGGCGAATCCATTGCGATTTGGCATGATCACCTTCGGCAGAGTCTGGGCGTCCATGACCTCGTCTTCCTTGATAATGTCGTTCTTGTAGAGCAGGAAGGCCGTCAGCGCGTACACCTCATCGGGCTTCAGCGTCCCCTCTCTATTGAGAGGCATGCCGCGGCTGATGTAATCCCAGATGGTCACCGCGTACGGCGAGCGAAGCGCCATGATTCCCGTGTCGGGCACCATGTGCATGCCCTCCATCCCGGCCGGGGGAGCCTTGCCAGGTTCGGCGGGCGGCCCACCTTTTACCAGCGCCGGAGCCCGGGCTCCAATCCCTGTTGCCCCATGACATCCGGCGCACCCCTTCTGCCGAAAGAGCTGCTCGCCTTCCTTGGCGGTTCCGCGCCCCCGCGGGAGTTCCTTTCCCGTAGGACTGATCGAAATATCCCAGGCACGGATTTCTTCGGCGGACGGGGCTCTTCCCAAACCATACGTGGGCGATTGCGCCAAGCCAATGTGGCTGCAAATTCCCAGGATCGTTACCAGCGGTAGAAGCTTAAGCGAGTCCATTGTGAACACTCCCATCGCTGGACACTTTCCACGATTGAACCGAATTGTCGGCTCCTGGAACGCGGAAATTGGCGTCCAAGGGTCTGTCGAAGTATTTGGCGGATTCCGCCCGGGTTGGTTGAAGCGTGCCCAGTTCGTCGGTACAGCGCGACAGGAGCTCGCATGCTTTTCCGTCCCAATTCCAGTGCAAGCCAAACCGCGTGTGCGCCATTGGATATGCGGGGGTCCGAAGTTCGGCGTCCTTCCAACTCTTGCCGCCGTCGGTGGATACCTCCACCTTGCGAATCGCGCCGGCGCCGGACCAGGCCAGGCCGCTGATCTCGTAAAATCCGGCGCCGGAGAGTTTCTGCCCTCCGGAAGGAAACGTGATTACCGATTTCGGGCCAATTTGATTCCCCAACGCGCTGACTTTGGGGTCTGGGTTGATGTGCCCGTAATCGTTATAGGTCATGTAGTAGCGGTCCACTACTTTGATTCGCCGGAGATACTTGGTCTGGAAAATTCCCTCGAAGCCGGGAACGATCAGCCGCAGCGGGAAGCCTTGCTGAGGGCGCACCGCCTCGCCATTCTGGCCGTAACACACCAGGCAGTCGTCCATGGCCTTCCCGAGCGGAACGCTGGACGCTCCTTTGATTTCTTCGGCGCCCTCGGCAACAATCCAGGAGGCGCCGTTTTGCACGCCGGCCTCTTTGAGCAGCACGGATAGGAGCACTCCGGTCCATTCACTGCAACTGGTCATCCCGTGCGTTTCTTGCACGGTCTTATGCGTGGGCTTCGAACGGTTTCCGATGCACTCAATAAAATGCACACGGGTCACGTACGGGAGACGCTTCAACTCGTCCATTGTGAAAATCAGCGGACGGTCCACCATGCCGTGGATCATGAGGCGATGTTCCTTCGGATCGATTTCCGGAACATAGGAGCCACGGTGGGTGGCCACATAGTGGAGCGACGATGGCGTGATGCTGCCTACGGAATCCTGCAGCGGAGTCAACACGTGAAACATAAGCCCGAAGGCATCGGGGGAATCTCTTTCGGCCACGGGCGCGCGCACGGAGGTGACGAAACGGGAGCGCTCGCCATAGGCGATGATCTCCTTATTCGTGCCTTTTTCGCTCCATTGAGATGCGGGCTTCTGTGCTTTGGCCGGCTGTAGGGCTCCCGCGGCCAAACCGGCCGCGGCGGCGCCACCTTTTAGAAATCCCCTGCGATTGGGCTTTTTCGAATCCATGGGCTGCTCCTTCATGGGCTGGCTTTCAAGGCCGAAGTCCTCCGGAATCGACTTGGCTTTCCGGTGTTTGAAATTATATACCCGCTTGGCGCCGGCCGGGCATGGCCCTTTCTCCGAAGGCGTGATCGGCTCCGAATCGCTTATCCGGCGGGCATGTTTAAGACACGTTGACCGCACACGCCATTACCGTTCTTTCCAATTCCGGGTTCGGCGCAGAGCCGAGGAGCCGCAAAATTCCAACGTCCGTGTAACCGACTAACCGGGAGTTGATGTGCCGAAAGGCTGATCGCAAGCTATCGCGAATCGCGGCGGTTCGCACTCACGAAGCGCCCCCTTGACCGGGTTCGCCTGATAGTCCATTCTCATCAAGAGGAGATCGTCATGCGACCTACTGTGCGGAAACCTTTGATAATCGCGATTCTCGCCGGCGGGTTAGCCGTCGTATTCACGGTGGCGGCATTTGCCCAGTACACCATGACGGTCAACAAGGACCGGTTGCTGAACGCACAGAATGAGCCTCAAAACTGGTTAATGATGAACGGTGACTACGGATCCAACCGCTACTCGAAGCTTTCCCAGATCAACCGGGACAACGTCAAGAATCTTCGGATGGTCTGGGCGCTGGCGCTTGGCGGTATGCAGGACGTCGGACAGAACGGCCCGGAAAACGAGCTGAATCCGCTGATCGACAACGGTTTCATGTACACCTCCGACGGCTGGGGCACCATTTACAAAATCGACGCGCGTGATCCGAACCGAGGCCAGTTCGTCTGGGTCACCGACCCCGGCGTGAAACACCAGGGCAACACTTCGCGCACGCGCGGCGTTGCATTGTGGGAAGACCTCGTAATCGCCAACCTTCCCGACGGCCGCGTGATTGCGGTCAAGCGCGACAACGGCGAAATCCTATGGGACAAAGTGATGGCCGTAACCAACGAGTTCGGCAATAAAGAGTTTTTCGATACGGCGCCGATGACAGTCGACGACAAGGTTCTCATTGCAAACGGAGCGGGCGACGCGGGAACGCGGGGTTGGGTGGCGGCCCTGGAGGCGAGAACGGGCAAGGAGCTATGGCGGTGGTATGTGATCCCCAAACCCGGCGATCCAGGGAGCGAGACGTGGAAGGATAAGAACAACGCGTGGAAAACCGGCGGCGGCGGCATCTGGCAGACCGGCTCCTACGATCCCGCGACCAGGCTCAGTATTTGGGGCACGGGTAACCCGGTTCCGCAATACGATCCTCAGTCGCGTCCGGGCGACAACCTGTACACCGATTCAGTGGTTGCCGTCAATATCGACACCGGCAAACTGGCGTGGCACTTCCAATACACGCCTAACGATTCGTGGGACTACGACGAGATCGGCGTGCACATGCTTTACGACACGATCATCAACGGCCAGACGCGCAAGGTGGTCAGCCACTTTGGCCGCAACGGCTTCTTCTACTCTCTGGATCGCACGAACGGAAGGTTCATCAAGGCTGCTCAGTACGTCAACGACCTGAACTGGACCAAGGGCATCGACCCGGAGACCGGCAAGCCGGTCGAATACAATCCAAAGCTGGATGTGCAGGTATACAATCCAGTGGCGCGCGCCCTGCGCGGCGATCCCGAGAAGCGTACCTGCCCGACCTGGCACGGCGGCGTCGCCCATCAGCCTACTGCTTATAACCCCGTCAAGCACATCGCCTACGGCGTGGGCGTCGAAGGCTGCTTTTCACAAAATGGCGCAGAGGCGAAGTTTCTCTCGGCCGAAGGTGGCCTCGACAAGAAGAACAGCGAGAAACGCACCTCCAACAGCGACCTCTACTATGGCTCGATCACAGCCTTCGACACGATCAACCACAAGGTCATCGCGAAAGCCGTGACGGACATCGAGATTCGATCGGGCGCCACGGTCACAGCGGGCGGCGTGGTGTTCACGGCGCTCCAGGATGGCTGGGTGGTGGCCTATAATGACGAGACGCTCGAAGAATTGTGGCGATTTAACGTGGGCACTGCACTGAAGGGCGCGCCGGTGACCTATGCAATCGGACCAAAACAGTACGTTGCAGTGCAAGCCAGCGGCCGACACCTGCATCCCGTGAAATACGACAACTTCCAGGATTCCAGCTATCTGTTCGTCTTTGCGCTGAATTGAAGTTTCCACCGAGGGTCCAGGAGCACGCCATACCCTTGGTGCGTTAATTCGAGAACTCTTTACAAGCGTCCGTTTCAGAGCCCCAGAATTCGACGCACTTCGCATGATTCATGGGGCCCTTGCCGACGATCTTCGCGATCAGGAAGTCAGCAATCAGGTCGATCTCCCGCTGCTGCAGCGTCGACGGAGGGTCGGGCATGCGGGTCGGGTAGGATCTCAGGTCGGCTTGCTTCTTGCCGTAGCATCGCCCGTCGCTGTAGGCAAACTTGTCGAAGGCCGGCATTTGTGAGTTGGGCCGCCCACACTTGATGATCGTGACCAGACCGGAGCGGTTGAGCTTGGTGTCACGCAAATTGGCGCCGTCGGGCATTTGGCTGTCGGTCTTGTGGCCGTCGCCGGACCAGCCATGACACGCCTGGCAGTTGCCTTTTTGCTGAAACAGTCTCATGCCATCGGCGATGTCGGAGGCGTTGAGGGGTTGTTGCTCCTGTCCCTGCGCTCCCGGGGCAACGAATGCCAGGGCCATGAGCGCGACCACAACGGGCCCCTTTGAAAAGACACGGAGCTTCGTAGAGTGTTTGCGCGCTTTGGTCATGAACGCAGTATACAGCGCTGCATTGATTTTATGGAAGAGAACCGTAAAATGGCACAATGATGATCGCTCCGCGTATAGACGCGCTTATCAGTTCGGAGGAGTGCGGTCACAGCCGCCGGGCTCGCGATCGATCAGAAAGTGTTCAAGTCCTGAGTCACGGCGTATCCGGAAACTATCCGGAACGGCGACCGTCGCGAACCCCGGGCATAGGGGTCGTCGTCGCGAGCATCCAGTAGTACAATCTGGCAGGTAGCTATGGAGGGAACCGCCATGACATGCAGAACTCATCAAAACAGATGGCGAGCGGCGCTCTCTGCCGTCCTGTGTGGAGCCGTCGCAGCCCTGATCATGGTTGCGTCACCCGCAAAGCTGCATGCTCAGGCGCCCGCGGGGGCAGCAGGTGCGGGGCGCGGCGCGGTTGCGCCGGCCGAGGCGCTCTTCACATCGGCACAAGCGGTCGCGGGGAGGGCGGCATACCAGCAGAACTGCGCCAGCTGCCACGGCGCGAGCGTAGATGACGGCAACACGGCTCCTCCGCTCCGCGGCGCTGCTTTTCTTGGTAAGTACGCCCGGAAACCTGCGGCTGATTTGTTCACTTATGTGAGCACGAAGATGCCGCAGGGAAATCCCGGAAGCCTCGGCGCGGCCGAGTACGCGCGGATCATCGCCTACGTGCTCCAGCAGAATGGTTTTGCGACCGGACGACGCGAGTTCGCATCCGACGCGGCAGCGCTCGCTTCGGTGACGCTTCCGGCTCCTCCGGGAGGACGCGGCGGCGGGGGCGGCTTGTCGGCCGGCGTGAAGCTGCCTCCGGCGCCGAAGAAGGCGAACCCTCTCGATAAAATCACTCCCGTCACCGACGCGTTGCTCCAGAACCCGCCCACAGGCGAATGGCTCACGTGGCGCCGCGGTTTTGACTATCAAGGTTTCAGCCCGCTGAAGCAGATTACGAAATCGAATGTGAACAATCTGCGCGTGGCGTGGACTTGGACGCTTTCCCCCGGCGCCAATGAAGCCACGCCCCTGGTGCATGACGGCGTGATGTTCCTGCACAGCCCCGGCGATAAGCTCGAAGCTATCGATGCCGCCACCGGCGACCTACTGTGGCAGTATGCGCGAATCTTGCCCCCGGGCGTGAACGCCGGCAACAAGCGCATGATCTCGATTTACGGGAACAAAGTCTACATGGGAACTCCGACGTCCACGTAGTGGCCCTTGATGTTAAGACCGGCCGGGTGGTCTGGGACCAGCCGCTGACGGAGGAAAGGGGCTTCAACCTCTCCGGCGGTCCGCTGGCCGCCAAAGGCAAGGTGATGATCGGAACGAGCGGGCGGGTCGGCTCTTTAGTAGCTCTTCTGCCAGGAGCCAGTCTTCGTCGGGTGACCCCGTTGGCATACCCCGCTGCTGCCAGAGCCAGTAGGCTAAACGTTCGACTTGTGGATTGTTCATATCTCCTCCATTTCGATTGCAAGCCACCCACGGCCCTACCGATTGAGCAGCAGGGCCGTGGGTCATCAACTACCTTGAGGACATCGCCGAGGACACAGCAGGGTTGAGCCAGTCCTCGAATCGCATCTCACCGATGCTCGCCTCGCCAGACGCGACTAAACTCAGTTCCCCCGGTTTTATGCCGAAATATCGCGCATTCGGGTCGACGACGACTTCGCGTGAATCATTTCGAGCGCGCAAACCTCGCCGGATAAACTCGTCGAAGCGCAATCGCTCTGGCCCTCCCACTTCAACCATGCCGTTCAGCGGTGGGCCAGCCGCGACCTTCGCGACCGCAGTGGCCACATCCTCAGCGGCGATTGGTTGGATGAAGACGGGTGGCACGCGAACCTGGTTCCCATCGGCCGCCTCATCCGCGATCCGCGTGACGAATTCGAAGAATTGTGTGGCGTGGACGATCGAGTATGGAATTCCGGAGTCCTTGATGAGCTTCTCCTGTGCGAGTTTAGCGCGCATGTATCCGCTCTCTTGCAGACGTTCTGTTCCCACTACCGATAATGCAACGTGATGCCGTACGCCCGCCCTGGCTTCTTCGGCGAGCAGGTTCCCGGTAGAGGTTCGAAAGAATTCCATCACCGCTTTGTCTTCAAACGAGGGCGAATTCGAGACGTCGACGACGACCGAGGCGTTCGTAAGAACCTCCACGAGCCCCTCACCGGTGAGGGTGTTGACCCCCGTGTTGGGCGCAGCGGCGACAGCCTCGTAGCCGCGTGCTTTCAGTTTTTCGACGACCTTTGAACCGATAAGGCCGGTTCCACCAATTACAACAATCTTCATGCTCATAACGAACCTCCTTAGTTCGTTGCCGTTTGGCTCTTGTTTGCTAATCTCATCTGAGCCGGCACAAGGGCTGATAGGGGTCTTGTGCCGACAAAAGCATTTACCGGTGCGTCTATCCTGCGAAGCCAGACTTTTTGCTTTTGCCGCCCCGCAGTAAGGACTTAATGAACTGCGATAACGGAGGCCGCGCGACTCCCTGGACGCTATCGTCGGAGCAGTTCGCGGCGCGTAAGGTGGATCCGCCAGCTCTCTCTGGCCACCAGCCGGAGTCCTCAGGCCATCCATCATCGGCCGCCCGTTCAAAAAAAACAGCCGCGCCTACGTAGGTCTTCGGTTCTTTCATGACTCCACCTGTCGCGGCTGTCTCAGATCTACCCCTGGGCTTCAAGCGGCTTGGGAGGCCTTGCGCCCCTCTTTCACGAACGCCAACAGGTCGGCGTTGATTTGATCCATGTGAGTGGCGGTGATGCCATGCGGCGCGCCGGGATAGTAGATTGCCTTCACATCCTTGATCAGCTTCTCCGACTTTCTCGCCGTGACCCCCACAGGCACGACCTGGTCGTCCTCGCCGTGGAGCAATAGGGTCGGGACATCGAATCTCTTTAGATCCTCGGTGAAATCGGTTTCAGACAAGGCCTTGACGCATTCATAGACGTTCTGCACGCCGGCCTGCATACTCAATAGCCAGATCTGATCGAGCAGGCCCTGCGAGACTTTGGCTCCCGGCCTGTTGGCGCCATAAAAAAGAACGGCGAAGTCCTTATAGAACTGGGAAGGATCCTTCAGGAGACTGGCGCGGAAGCTATCCCACACTTCCGTCGGAATTCCTTCCGGATTCGCTCCGGTCTTCAGCAGGAGTGGGGGGATTGCAGAGATGAGAGCCGCCTTGGCCACGCGCTTGGTTCCGTGCCGGCCGATATAACGGGTCACTTCGCCTCCGCCGGTAGAGTGGCCGACCAGCATGGCATTCTTTACGTCCAACTGGTCCATCACCGCCGCGAGGTCGTCGGCGTAGCTGTTCATGTCGTTGTGAGTCGGGGTTTGGGTTGAGCGACCGTGGCCCCGGCGGTCATGGGCGATCACTCGATAGCCATGCTGAGCGAAGAACAGCATTTGTCCCGACCACGCCTCAGACGACAAGGGCCATCCGTGGCTAAAGACAATCGGCTGCCCGGCGCCCCAGTCTCGGTAGTAGATCTCTGCTCCATCTTTGGTCTTTACTGTGTTCATTTTCGTGTCTCCTTTTCCGGGAATTGATGATGCGTACGTGTTCGCCAGTAGGAACGTCGATGGGATCGCCGGCGACAATCCCCATGCGCTGAACCCACGCCTTAGAGACATGCACGCGACGGCCCACTAGAGCTTCAGCCTTCGAGCGTGGACGATCAGCGCGGAGACAAGCACTTAACGACGATTCCCGGGAGAACGTACGGATGAATTCAGACGCTATTTCGTGAACGACGAGAGTCTGCGTCCGACTGCTTGCGAAATGGCGTGACTTCCATTGCCGAGACCCGGGAGACACCTGCATCCGTGGGGCGCGTGAATGGATGGAAGTTCGCGTTGGAATGGCGTCATGTGTGCGAAACCGCGCGCTTCTCTAAGGTTTGCGAACAGAAAGATATTCGGCTCGGCTTGTAATTGCAGGGAGACGACCAGAGGCTCAGCGGCACTCACGAAACAGCGTGGAGCGCGCGCCGAATCCCTAGCCTGTTCATCAAACTGCGAAGGGTATTGGGATGGACTTTGAGGATGGCTCCCGCGCCGCCGGCTCCGCTTATCACCCAGCCTGTCTTCGCGAGCACTTCGAGAATATGCCGGCGTTGTACTTCCTCCAGCGAATCGCTGGACTCGTTCTCAGCGGCCGGCGCAATCTCACTGCGCGTCTCGGATACCTCAATCGGCAGGAAATCCGCTCCGAGTTTGAGAATGGATCCTTTGGAGAGAACGACGCCCCTCTCGATCACGTTTTGAAGTTCGCGGATGTTCCCGGGCCACGCGTAATCGACCAACAACCTCATGGTTTCCTGTGAAACCAACTGAATCGATTTCCCCATTCGCTTCGCGGATTGCTGAAGAAACGCCATCACGATTTGAGGGATGTCAGATCTGCGGTCCCTTAATGCCGGCACGCTCAGCGGTATGACATTCAGACGGTAGTAAAGATCGGAGCGAAAGCCGCCAGATTGAACGGCGTTCTCAAGATCACGGTTTGTAGCGGCGATGATTCGGACGTTGACCTTGATCGTGCGATTGCTGCCGACGGGCTCGAACTCTTGCTCCTGTAAGACGCGCAGCAGTTTCACTTGCGTTTCAAGTGGCAGCTCGCCGACCTCATCAAGAAATAACGTTCCGTTGTTGGCCAATTCGAAGCGTCCAATGCGGCGCTCGGATGCGCTTGTAAAAGCACCCTTTACGTGCCCAAAAAGCTCACTTTCGACGAGGCCCGACGGAATGGCGCCACAGTTCACCTTCACCAAGGGGCTGTTCTTGCGCGTGCTTCGGCTATGAATCGCCCGCGCGATGAGTTCCTTTCCGCTCCCCGTTTCGCCAATGATCAATACGTTGGCATCCGTTGGGGCGGCGGATTCGACCCGGTCGAGCAGCTTGAGCAGTTCAGGGCTGTCCCCAATGATCTCTTCGAAGTTGTGCTGTATGCGAATCTCATCCTGTAGGTAGGTATTCTCTCTTTCAAGCTTTGCCTTTAGAGAAGCGATTTCCTCATAGGCCTTCAGGTTTTCCACGGCAAGCGACAGGTGCTTTGCGACCTCCGATAGGAACTCTATGTCCTCCGCGGAATACTGCTGAGGATTGACGCTGGCTATCCTCAAGACTCCGGTGCAATTCTCCCGGTTCAGTAATGGCACAACAGCATATGCCCGCATGCCTGCAGCGGCCAGCCGGCGCTCGTCTGCGTACTGCTGTTCGCGGTCAAGGTCGGTACGCAGGAGAGGCCGGCGCGAATCGAATACGCAGTCTGCGCTGTTGTTGTGGCGTACGGCTTCACGGTCGATCTCTAAACACGCCGGATTCTTATCACCAGTGGCGCTTAGCACCTCGAAGGCGTCTCGTTCGGTCCGGTAGATCGCGAAGTCGCCCCAATCGAAGGCGACGACTCTCCTTAAAGCCTGGTAAAGAGCGGGAAATGCCGAACAGAAATCCGGTTGCGCACAGGATGGCCGATGGGGCAGCGTCGCTGTGATTGCGTTGATGATCTCCAGCAGCGCCTTATTCTTTTCCTCAGCTTGCTTCAACTCGTTAACGTCGGCGCATGTGCCGACGAAACGGACAACGTTTCCGTGGCGATCATGAACCGGAACCGCTCGATCCAGATGCCAGTGGTATTTTCCGTCGGTACTGTGGAAAAAAAGAGCTTCGAACGTCCACCCTCGCCCGGATCGGATGCCATCCCAGAACATCTTCCGAATACGCTCTTTGTGCTCCGGATGGAGGCTGGCGAGAAATGGTGGCAGACTGCTTCCGTCCTTGTTCCAAACGTGAAGAGGAGCGATACAGGCTTCTAGTTCTAGTCCGGTCGCCTCCAGATAAAACCGGTTGATGAAGTCCATCCGTCCGTCCGGTGTTACCGTCCACGCCACAGCTTGAATGTTCTGCAAGATGTCGATTTCAAGCCTGGCGCTGCGCTCAGCCGGTAATTCCAGCTTATGAATAACTTCCGTCTTTGCGGAAATATACTCACGGTCGTATCCCACCATGGTGGACTTCATCGTAGTCGCTCCTCGTTACACATTCCGGCCTTTCACGGACGGTCGAAGTCCGAAGGCTGGTTTAACCGCTCCGCTACTTGCGCAGCGATCTGAAGCCCGCACGAACCTCTTCTGAAAAGAGTTGCGGTTGTTCCCAGGCTGCAAAGTGTCCCCCTTTGGGAAGCCGGTTGTAATGGATGAGTTTGGGATACGCCCGCTCTGCCCAGCTCCGCGGGGCTGGATAGAGCTCGTCCGGGAAGACGCTTACGGCTGTCGGAACCACGACGCCTTTTACGGCGAAGAACGAAGCGCCCCAGTTCTCCCAATACAGACGGCCCCCTGAGACTCCTGTATTCGTCAACCAGGCGAGCGTGACGTTGTCGAGCACGTCATCGCGCGTAAGGCCTTCGGTCCCTCCGGCAAAGACACGTGCAATCATCTCGTAGCTGCGTGCGTCGTGATCCAAGAAATAGGCTGCCAGGCCCACCGGTGAGTCCGCGATTCCGTACAGCGTCTGCGGCCGCAATCCCATCTGGAAGCCGTAGCCGATGCCTTTTGCGTAGACGAAGCTCAGCCGCTCATACGCGATCTTCTCGTCGGCCGAGAGATTCGCCGGCGCCGGCTTGCCGGAAAAGGCCAGCGCGTCAATGTCGGGCGGGATCACGTTCGCCATGTTGGTGTGGATGCCGAGCAATTCCGGTGGCGCCTGCGCGCCCATGATCTCGGTGATGATCGCACCCCAATCCCCACCTTGCGCCACGAACTTCGTGTACCCCAAGCGCTTCATGAGCACCACCCAGGCGCGGGCGATATGGGCGGAATTCCATCCGGTCGTGGCCGGCCTGCCCGAAAATCCGTAGCCGGGCATCGATGGAATCACGACATGGAACGCGTCGGATGCATTTCCGCCATGCGCGGTGGGATTGGTCAGCGGATCGATGATCTTCATCTGCTCGGTGATCGAGCCGGGCCATCCGTGCGTGACAATCAGCGGCAGCGCATTGTCGTGCTTCGAACGGACGTGAATGAAATGGATGTCCAGCCCGTCGATCTCGGTCATGAAATTCGGAAGAGCGGTTATTTTCGCTTCGATCTTGCGCCAGTCATAATCTGTCGCCCAATAGCGCGCCAGCGCCTGAATCGTCGCGAGCTGTACTCCTTGCGACGCATCTGTAACCGTTTCCCGTTCAGGCCACTTTGTGGCTTTTATTCGCCTGCGCAATTCGGCAAGTTCTTCTTCCGCAACATTTACATGAAACGGACGAACTGCCTGGTCGCTGGTTCGTTGTGTAGCAGTGGTTTGAGCCATGGTATCTTTCTTCCTTTGGGGTTGATCGATTCGACCTTCTACGTGGACGTCTACGCGAAGAGTATGCGGGAGTCTTAGGCATCTGGGAAGTAACGGCTCGGTAACTTACAGGTATGTATCCACGGATTGACGGCCCTCTGCATTGATATAATTTAGCCGGGAGCAATCGCGTGGATCTGGAGGAATCCACCCTTTTGGCACCGACTACGGCCGCAGTCAACCACCACTTGGACCAGGCCTTGAGTTCGCCGCTGTTTCGCAAGGCTGAACGACAATCACGATTCTTGCGATTCGTGGTGAACGTGGCTTTGCAGTCACCCCAAGCCACTATTAGGGAGTTCGATATCGCTGTGGCTGTCTACGATCGCCGCCCGGATTACGACCCACGCACGGATCCTATCGTTCGTGTCGAAGCAGCCCGGCTGCGAGCCCGGTTGCGGGAATACTACGCGGTTACGCCACCGGAGCGCGTGCGCATCGATCTTCCAAAGGGCGGATACTTACCCCAGTTCGTTTCGGTCGAAGAGGCGTCGGCGCAGATCGGAAGCGACCTGTCGATACTGGTGGCGCCGTTTCGCAGCCTGAGTCCGGATCCACGCGATCAGACTTTTTGCGATGGGCTGACAGAGGAAGTGGTCGATAAACTCGCTCAGGACCGCCGGCTGCGGGTGATCACTCAATCGGCGGTTGCCTGGATCGAGCATAGCGGGCGCAAACCGCGCTTCCTGCTAGAGGCTAGCGTGCGAAAGGCAGGCGCGGAAGTCAGACTGGCACTGCATCTGCTGGAAGTGAGCGGCGATGGCTCGATGCGACTTTCCAAGATCTATCAATCCACTATCGACGATGTTTTCGCGATCCAGGAACGATTGGCCGAGGAGATTCGCGGCGACATCACAGCAGCCCTAGATATACATGAGACGGATAGCGAAAGCATCCACTAGTTTGCAATAGATTGAACCTGGACTCGATCACAATCCGCCAGTTGCGCGACAGCGCGGCGCTGATACCCACGGGAGATCACGGCCCGGCTGAAGAGTTCTACCGGCGTCTGTTCGAACTCGCACCCGAGGTCCAGCCCCTGTTTAACCGGGAGATTGGCTTCCAAGCCAAGAAGTTTTCGGAGATGCTCGCGTGGGTGATCGCGCATCTGGAGCAACCGCACGAACTGGCTGCGGAACTGCGCAAACTGGGCGCGCGCCACGGCGGTTATGGCGTTGAGATTAACCACTATGCCCCAGTTGGTTCGGCGTTGATTTGGATGTTCCAGCAGACACTGGGTGATCGCTTCACTCCTGAGATGGAAGAGGCCTGGCTGGAAGCCTACGCCTTCATCAGCTTCGAGATGGAGCGCGGCTTTCGGGAAAAGACGCCGGAAGCGTAGCTCAAGGCTCGAAGGATGGGACGCCGACAATTATCGACGCTATCTCGTGAGCCGTGACTGGTGGTCCTTCGCTCCCTCACGAAATAACGTGCACTGCTATTCACGATCCGTTGACCGAACGACAGAAAATCGTGGATTTCCTGGCTTTCGTCCACCATCGCTGGTACAGACGCCTGCTGGAAGGGCGGTTGCATGGGCAGTAGACGAGAGGTTCACTTATGAAACGCAAAATTCTGTTGTTGGCTCTGGCAAGTCTGGTGGTCGACACTGTGGCTGCACAGCAGCCTAAGGTCACGTCGCTCTTGTCGAAGGAACTTAAGGACATTTCAGGCAGGGAGGGATTGATGATCGTCGTGGAATTTCCCCCCGGAGGCGCAGATCCAATTCACCGGCACAATGCACACGGATTCATTTACGTGCTGGAAGGATCCGTTGTGATGCAGGTGAAGGGCGGGAAAGAAGTGACGCTGACAGCCGGACAAACGTTTTACGAAGGTCCCGACGACATTCACGTCGTGGGTCGAAATGCAAGCGCTACCAAACCGGCTAAGATTCTGGCGTTCCTGGTCAAGGACAAGGATGCCCCGGCTTTAGTCCTCGTCAAGTAAGCTGCGCAATACGCAGTCTGTACGGCATCTCCAGAATCTTCTCTTTCAACGAAGAATGCCTTTTGCGGTCCGGAGGGAGGCTTTATAGTGTTCGGCAAATAGCTTGTTGATCGCGTCGCCCTGAGAGGGCAGAGTCTCACTCACATTCGGTCGTGGATACATTCCAATTCCCTCCGTAGCGGCACAATTGATCGCGTACAACTTGCGTTTTCGCGATTCCTCGCAGTGCATGCGACCGTCCAATGCGATCCGATCCAGCCACCTCGAGTGATTCGTGCCGCAGCGAAGCACTTAGCGACAAGCTCGAACGAGAAGCGCTGATAAGCAGCGACGCTATCTCGTGAGTCGCGATTGGTGGTCACTCGACTTCTCACGAAATAGCGTGCGCTGCTTTTCACGATTAGTGACGTGAACACCGGAATATCGCGGATTTCCTGGCTTTTCGTCCACCACCGCTACGGATGCCGGATGGAAGTGCGGTTGCAAGAAGGACGAACGAAAGTTCAAACGGGCCTTTGTTCCACCTATCGACAGAAAGAGAGAGGAGATTCGCCATGCGCGCAATGCTGAAATCTACACCAATGCAGGAAGCGACAAACATGAGCTTGGACAACACCTCACACTCCGATAGACCGGGGCTCGACGAGCCGGTTCCGTCGCGCTACGCGCTGCGGATCGGCGAGATTGACGTCCTGGTGGTCAGCGATGGGGTGCTAATGCTGCCGGGCGCGATGTTGGGCTACAATGCCGACGCGGCCGTCCGGGCGGCCTGGCTGGAGGACAAGTTCCTGCCGCCGGACGTGTTCGAGTGGGCGCTCAATGCGGTTGTGGTGCGCAGCGGCGCCCGAACCATACTCATCGACGCTGGGATAGGAGCGGACCCGGGCTTAAACTTGCCGCGGGCCGGGCGGCTGGTCCAGCGACTGGAGGCCGCCGGCATCGATCTTTCATCCGTGACCGACGTGGTGCTTACCCACCTGCACATGGACCACATTGGCGGGCTGCTCGTCGACGGGGTGAGGGACCGGCTACGTCCGGACCTGCGGATCCACGCGGCGGCCGCCGAGATCAAGTTCTGGGCGTCGCCCGATTTCTCTCGCGTCAACATGCCGCCGGGCTTCCCGGACGCGCTTCGGCGGACGGCCAAGCGGTTCTTGAACGAGTACGACAGCCAGATGCGGCCTTTTGATAACGACTACGAGGTGGCGCCGGGGGTGCTCGTCCGTCGCACCGGTGGCCACACCCCCGGGCACAGCGTGGTCCGGCTGGCGTCCGGCGGCGACCGGCTGACGTTTGCCGGCGACGCCGTGTTCCAGGTCGGGTTCGAGCACCCCGACTGGCACAATGGGTTCGAACACGACCCCGAGGAGGCGGCCCGCGTCCGGGTCGGTCTTCTGCGGGAGCTGGCGGCGAACCGCGAGTCGCTGGTCGCCACTCATCTGTCGTTCCCGTCCGTCTGCCATGTGGCGGTCGATGGCGACGTCTTTCGTTGCGTGCCGGGGCCCTGGGAGTACTGATCGCTTTGTCGGGTTATGGTCGAACCCGGCGCACCAGACCGGGGTCGCAAAACCGGCCCCGACAGGAGGCGTGCCCACGGCTTATCCAACCCGTGGCCGCAGACCACGTCGGTCGCGAACGTTGGGGCACCCGTTGAACGGCATCGCGGAGGTGGCGGGGCTAGAGCGATTCCGGTTCGCCGAATTCATCCGACGAGGCCTCCGAGCTCGCAAGCTTGCGAAGCGATTCGCCATCTCGGTTGAATGGTAACGGGGAAACCGGGCATGGAGCTTATTTCCGGCCGGGGCATCAGAGATGACCCAGAGGAACTCTGTCGTAGGACCGTCGCTGGACAGGGACTTGTCACACAACCGAGCCGTTACATGACAAGTTCGATTAAGCCGAGGTGGTGCCGCAGCTTGCAGCGATGAACCGCCGAGTCGTTTGGAAGGTGTGTGTTTCCTTGAACCTCTAGGGTTGATGTTCCTGCCGCACAGAACTAATGTCCTCATGACGAAGCTTCCGATAAGGCCCATGTCTGAAAGCGCTGCGATAATCAAGCTCTTTTTTCGTTCCACCGTTGCGCAAGACTGCTGTTGCGGATACACTACAAGCGGCCGGAGCGGAGGATAAGCCTCTGCTGGGAAGCAAGCTGAGCGCCGACTCCGGGGCCAAGACCAGGCTGGGGTTCGGTTAAAACTGAGCCCCAGCGGCAAAAGTGATTCACTGGGATTGGCATCCAAGCGATAAATCCCAGGGGTCTGGGGACTGAGTCCCCAGAGAAACATCCCTCCTTTGC
>JAIQFI010000057.1 GCA_020073345.1 Terriglobia bacterium | reverse complement strand
GCACTGGGAAGGAAGAACTGGTTGCATGTAGGCAGCGCGCAGGCCGGACCCAAGGTCGCCGCCATCCTTTCGGTGGTGGAATCCTGCCGCAGACTCGGCGTTCCCGTCAAAGACTACCTGCTGGCTGTCCTGCCCGGCCTCGCCCACAGAAAGCTATCGGAACTCGCGCAACTCACCCCGGCCAAATGGAAAGCCGCTCGCGCCTGACCTGGGTTGGTCGGACGGATACCGTCGAGCGGCCTCTGCCAGAGCTGGCGCTTGCCGTTGACGGCCGATGCCATAACAACAGAACGTCCGTCGGGAGAGACGGCGAAGCTGTGTACCGTTCCACCTTCCGGCGGGGCGATGGTGTAGCGCAGTACGTGCTCGGATGGCGGCGTCTCGCGGAAGTGGACGAACGCCAGCGCCGCAAGGGCAGCCGCAAATACACCCGCAGCGGCCCAGGCCCAGATACCGAGCCGCGACAATGACGGAGCGGACGGGGGAAGCACAGGCTGAAGGCCCGTGCCACTTTCCTCGAGCAGTTCCCATACGTCGCCGATATCGCGCAGCCGCTTCTTGGGGTCCTTCTCCAGACATTTCTTCAGCAGCCTGCGGACCTCGGGCGGCACGTCCTCCCATTCGGGATGCCGCAGGACGACGGCTGCCAGTGTCTCGGTCACATCGTCGGCTTCGAACAACTTGCGTCCCGTCAGCAGTTCATAGAAGACAACGCCGAAGGCCCAGATGTCGGCGCGACGGTCGACAGGCTTGCCCTTGGCCTGCTCGGAAGTCACGGGGCCCGCTGAAAACACGCAACTTGCTGATTCTCGGATCGTCCAAAGATTCCAAAAAGCCTAGAAGATCGGCCTACACACACGTAATCACACACGCGACTGGTCGTCCATTCCCGCCGTCGGCTCCCACTTGGGGCGGTGCCGTGAGGGGCACATGCGCGTTCAAACATCGGGAGGCGTGGAACGAAGAGTCCCCGGAAAGGACCGACCGAGCCCTTCTCATCGCCTCCTCCGAGGGTTGTCGTAATTGTACGTTGCGGCGACCAACCGGGTGGACATCATGAACGGGGCGATCCTAACCCCACGAGCCGCCGCGCTTGAGCGGATCAAAGCTCTTGTCCTCGACACGCTCCCCTCCCCCGAGAGTAAACGGGCGTATGGTCAGGCCCTCGATGATTTCTTCCGCTGGTGTGGTGCGGAAGTGGCCGGGGGATTCACCAAGGCCACTGTCAACGCCTACCGAGCAGACCTCGAAGCACGGCGTCTCTCGTCTTCCACCATTAACCAGCGACTCTCTGCCATCCGCAAGCTCGCTATGGAGGCTGCCGACAACGGCTTCATGCTACCCGAACAAGCCTCGGCGATTTCGCGGGTGAAGGGAGCCAAACAATCCGGCATCCGTACCGGCCAGTGGCTGACTCGCGAACAGGCCGAACGTCTCATCTCTGTTCCCAATCCGGCAACGCTGAAGGGCGCGCGGGACCGGGCGTTACTGGCCGCTTTGATCGGCTGCGGCCTGCGACGCCGGGAAGCGACAACCCTTTCCGTCGAGCATATTCAGTTACGTGATGCTCGTTGGACGATCGTAGACCTGATTGGCAAGGGCGGGCGAGTCCGTACTGTGCCGATGCCAAGTTGGACCAAACACGCCATCGACGCGTGGATGGCAGGATCAGGGATTGATGGTGGCTTGGTCTTCCGCAGCATGGACAAAGCCGGGCGCGTCATCGGAAGGAGCATGACGGCGCGCAGCGTCTTCGAAATCGTCCACTGCGCTGGCGCCACGATCGGCGTGCCCAATCTTGCTCCTCATGATCTTCGGCGCACGTTTGCCAAGCTGGCGCACAAGGGTAAGGCCGCTTTAGAGCAGATCCAACTGAGTCTAGGACACGCATCCGTCACGACCACGGAACGATATCTGGGCGTCAGGCAGGATCTCTCGGACGCACCGTGCGACCACCTGGGGTTGACGATTGAGGTGCCTCGGTGATGCCGCCCGAGACCGCCACGAAAAATCCAGTAGGCCGTCCTCGCGTGACCGTCACACCGCAGCAGGTGCAGCAACTGCGGAGTCAAGGTGCTTCCTGGCGCCAAACCGCGAGGGCGCTGCGGATCGGCACCGCGACTGCTATGCGACTGAGCCTATCAAGGATGATGGAGTCCCGTCCCAATATCCGAGAGACTAGTCCCCAATCTGTCGGGGACGGCATTTAACCCGAGGAGTAGCGGGAACCAGGAAGCGGCGACGCCAGGACGGCCAAGCGGTCTTGACATCGCCTCCGGTAATGCGGATTAACGTTCCCAAACCGAACTGTGGCCAGCCGGCGCGAAGATGAATCGTCGGCGGCAGCACGCAGGCAGTCTACACCCTGCTCTAGATGCCCTCAAGCCGCAAAGGGGGTAAGCAATAGCACCCTCGGTTTCTACCCCACCCCCTGGTCCACATCGACCGCAACTTCCGGGTTGCTACGCCCTCTGTTTTCTACCTCCGCCAAAGTGCGGCGCACCAGTATTTCGCAGAGTTTGCCTTGATACTATGACTTGCGATGGCAAACAAGAATTGGCTTGACCTGCTGGTTGCCGCGTCTGGCCCGATTGCGGCTGCAGTCGCTGTGTTCATCGCCTGGTGGCAGGCCCACATTCAACACCAACAACTCAAAGTGAGCCTCTACCAGAAGCGATTAGAGGTGTACCTACACCTGAGAAAGTTCCTGAGTGATGTCACGATTCGGCATACCATAGATTTCGAAAAATGTATGCAGCTCATGCGGGATACAAAAGAAGCGGAGTTCCTCTTTGACCAGGGCATCGACGCCTTCATTACCCTGGCGTACAGAAACGCAACTGAATTAAGAACCCTGGAGGAAGTATCAAAAGTTATGCACCGTGAGAAAATCAGTGAACTTGAGCGATGGTTCGTTGACGCGGGACCGAGGGAGGCAGCACAACGGTTTTCGACATATCTCCAGCTCTACAAATCACCGTTCCAATTGAGATCGAGGCAGGGTCATACTTGGAAGCAGGAATGGTTCACAAAGCAGTGACCAAGAACTCACTTGGGTGTGGGCACCCAAACAACACTGGGGTGGGGGCAGCACGGGGCCACTACCCGGAACTTCCTTCGCGTAGCGCCCTGAGGTCAATCGTCGATGGCAGCCGACCGCAGAAACGATGCCGGAGCTACGAGGTGATGGTAAAGCGGCGAGGAGTAGAGATGCCGTTCTGGCCTTGTACGTAGACGTTCACTTCGCCCGTCACTCCGCTGGGGACGTCCACACGAATGGTGCTGTCAGTGGCTTGCGTCGGTTTCGCCTCTGTGGTCCCGAACCACACTCGACAGCCCGCCAGGAAGTTGTTTCCCCAGATCACGACGGCGGTACTCTTAGCGCCGCTTGCGGGTTCGAGGGAAGTGATTTGAGGAGGCAGACCCGGTACCAGGTGGCTCACTAGATTGAGCACGGAATCGTTGCTGCCCTTCACCAGCGCGATGTCCTGGCTCAGACGGGAAAACTCAGAGCGCAGGGTATCCATAGCGGCAGTAAGGACAACCTGAGCGTCGTGTACTTGCTGGGTCGTCGCGAGAGGGGTCGCAAGTGGGCCCTGTTTGATTCGCCACGCCAAGGCGGCCCATACGATGCAGGCAGTGATCACGATCAGAACCGAAATGACGATCGTCTCGTAGAGCAGATATATTGAGAGGTCGCTCAAGCCTTTCTGGAGGTCGCTCAAGCCTTTCTGGAGGTCGCTCAAGCCTTTCTGGAGGTCGCTCAAGCTAGGTGTCCCTGACGCCGATGTGGGCGTCGAAGGGGCGGGAAGGTTTGGGTTTGGGTTTGGGTTTGGGTTTGGGTTTGGAGTTCGCGCCGCTTTCGGGACCGGCGCCGGAGCAGGTCCCTTCCCCTTCGCCTCCTGGGCGCACAGAGCGCTGCAGTACAAACCGCCCAGTAGAATAATCCAAATCTGTGTTGCGTGCATATTCCTCCGTTTAGCTCTGTGCCTTCGAGGCTTCGGGCTGTTTGGGCACTGGCGGCTCGGTGTCCTTAACGAACTGTTCAAGGCCTTTGATCGCATTGCGCTTCGCGCGGACCCAGTCTTCATACGTTTTTTGGACAACCTGAGGAAGCCAGAAATCGGGCCAGAGGACCGTCCATGCCAGGCCTGAACCGAAAGTCCAGATAGGGAACGCAAAGTAACTGGTGTCGAGGACGAATCCTTTCGCATGTGAGGTAGTCCGAATCAAATATGCAAGCGAGTAAAGAGAATACACGGGAAGCGAAAGCAGAAGACCATAGGGAATGAATAGCGCGATCTCAAAATACCGGTAATATTCGGAGACAAGCCAAGCCGCATAGTCTTTCGGTGTACTCCCCGTTCTCTGCACACCACCCGAGTATAGCCGGGGATACTGAAATGCGTAAGACTGGGGGATGGCCTGCTCCTCTGGAACCGACTTTGGTTGATACATCGCATTCGCCAGTACGGAGATGATGAAGCCGAAGATCAGGCTAGCGATCCAGACCGCGAACTGCCGGGAGGATTTCACCAGGTCGGACATGAACTGCACCCAGTAGCTATAGGGCACGTTGTCGTGACCGAGCAGGAGAATGCACATCGCGAGGGGGAGAACCGCACAGAATCCCGCTGTGGTGTAAAACAGCAATCTTCCGACGTTCAAAATATCGGTGACTTTGTCGAAGCCATCGATCAAAGATTTGACGACGTCAGGCATTTTGTGACTTGGATCCTCAGGAATTATAGCTCACTGGTTTCATAAGGCTATAAACATTGGCTTCGACGCGCCTACCTAAAGTTAAATCCGGCCACTAAGGCAACGCGGATCTTTCCACCATTCCATGAAGCACTCAAACCGCCGATTACCTTCGTCGGTGCACCACTCTTGGTCAGAAACACCCCAACGCCACCATCCGCGTATCGATTGAACGCAGCCACATTGGAGCGCGTGAAGCCGTCGATGCCGATTTGGGAGTCAAAGCCGGGGACCTTTATCGAGGGCGGCAGCATGAAGAGCAGGTCAGTATAGATGGGGGCGGCCACATATTCGCGGTAGTTTCCGAGGAAGCCTCCCTGTGTCTTCACAACGCTATTCGTCAAGCCGACCGGAGCGGGGACGAGCACCGTTTCGAAGGTCACTTGCCTCAGGTCCTGGATGTTATTGCGGCGCTCCACGCCAGCGGCAATGCCGACAAGAACGATGCCTGAAAGAAGGGTGTTGTAGTCGGCGACCACTCGGTAGCGATCAAAATAGCGGTGTGCGCTATCGATGGGTTCCGGGCCGGATCCGACGTAGAAAGCCGACCGGCTGTAGCCAGCGTCGAGCAGAATCCAGTCATCGACAACCTTGCCCGAGCTGCTCCAGTGGAAAGGGTCATGCGCTCCGGCGGAAAAGTCCGCGCCCCCCTCCGGTATCTTGATCTTCGACGAAAACAGCGTGGCAATTCCGCTCGACGCCTGACCGAATACTTGATATCCAAAGAACCGTCGTTTTGCGGAGTGACGGTTGGTATACCCTACACTGAATTTTGTGTCCGCCAGATTGAAGATCACGGCTCCGGCATCCAAATAGATACTCGTCTGTCCGTCCCCGGACTGGAAGGCCGATTGTTGAGCGGATGCAGGAGCGATCGTAAGGGAAAGCGCTGCGGTAAAGATCAGAAGATCTCGTGTGGCGATCCTCATTTGCACGGATCTGCTCCAATCGCGACCGTTCTTTCGAACCCGTCCCTGCCACTGGTTCCGATAATGCCAGCCCTGGACAGGATCTTGACTGGGCCATTGGGGCAGGTGATATCCAGCTCAAGCGCCCACTTCGTTCCATTCAGTCCTGTCGCGGTGAACTTGACGGCCACATTGTCATTAACGTCAATGCTTTTTTTACCCGTCCAGGTATCGCCATTCCGCTGGAGATCGATTTCCTCGGCATCGAGGAATAAGTGGACGGATTGCGCTGACTCGCTTTTGACGATCCCGACAAACTCTAATGTGCACATATTGTCGGCAATTTAGCCCCCCGAACAACATCTACACTAACAACATAATGGGCAGAACGCCAATCAAGCTTGATGGTCAACATCTGGGGTTGGAGGCTTTATCCAGATAGCGCTCGAAAGCTTCTACCCACCGAGACTTGAACATTCTTTCGTGCCGCCGAGTGCTTTTCTGAGCTTCTCTACTGTCGACTTTCGCAGCCGGTCACCTTTCCGAGCTGCCTTCACGGTCTTGTCACTCACTCTGGCACTTTTCGCCAAGACTCTAATCGACACTCGACGCGCTTCGCGCTGGAGATCAGAATCCATCACGAGCCGCGCTGTTTCATTCGGACGATACTCCACTACCTTCGAATCCAGCATACTGATGTCCTCTCCCTGCTCCCAACGACGATCCGTCTCCTTCCCGATGAGATGAAAGTGGGGATCAGCGGTCACTGGGGTGCGCCGGAGCAGGCCGCAAGTATCTATGATGCAAGAGCTCCCGTCAGGCGCAAGGCTCTTCGCCTCAGGATGCAAGCGATATCGGCTCACGACATCCCCGTACGTTTGTGGTTCCACCTCGGATGGCAGGCGTCTGCCCGGTCGAGCTAGTCGGTATAGCTTCCCGTCGTGTACATTCACGTATGACCGGCCAGGCCAGCGTGATTGGTCTGATGAAAAGGGTGCGATCAGCGTGAAGTGGCTGGGGTCCGCGCCCACTGGGTGTCCGCCTAGGGGATCTATGATTGGGCTTTGGATAAAGTTAAACGGTTTGACGCGATCCCGGTAGGGCAAACTTGCCTGACGCGCCTGCATCACCTTCAACACTTCGGGAGTGGTGATCGTGAATCGCATCATTGCCGGAAGGTTGAACCAGGACGGTGACTTCTGGGGAAGGTCGAGGGCTCCATGAAGAATCCAATTCCAGCCCTCGATGGCCCAAATCGGCGCATCAGCGCGGTCATCGTAACCAAGCTTCGGCGGATACAGGAAGCCAAGTCCATGCGCGCTGGCCTTTTCAATCTTGATTCCGCCGTCTGCCGTTCGTGTAAATAACGCATAACGCTTCGCGGCAATTGAGTAGCCATAGAGTTGGCGCTGCGCACCTTCGTCAAAGTTCACATCCTCGATTTTGAGAAGGTGACCGGTATGGGCTTCGGGGTCGTAGGGATTAAGCCGGTCAAACTTCCCGACGATGTCCTTCACCTCGTTCCAAGACAGTGCCTTGATAGCACCCTGCCCCTCAGGAATGCGATGCGTACCACCGACACACGAAACAAGTCCGCCTGTTTCGGACGCCACAATCGCCATCGAATCGGTATCGCAAAGCAGATAGGTGCCGCCAGCATCTGCAACCTGACGCTCTAGTAGCGCTAGCAGCAACCTTCCGGCTGCTGTGATCAGGGCGGCAAATGGCGGAAAATACCAAGCTCCGGGATTCTCTTCAACCTGGGACGTTGTCTCAAAAGCAGTTTCGCCGGAGAAGACCGCAACCTTCGCGCGCTTACCGTTGGCAGTCGCCTGAGGATTGATTTCAACAAATAACCCGTACGATCCAGCGTTGGCTAGAATCTTCAAGAAATAGCTGAGAGCGTCCCGTTCCTCTCTTGCCAGTAGCTCGTCAGACTTTGCCCGCGCACGAGCTTCGATCACCACTTTGAAGAAATCATCCGTCCGTGCGTCTATCTTGACCGTGTTTCTAAGAGCTACGGGTGTGAGGCCCTGCTGTTGCCCCACCGGCACAATACGAAAAGCGCGAAGGATCTTAGGGGGACGATCCGTAAGGATCGTTGCGGCAA
The DNA here is from genome assembly GCA_020073345.1 of Terriglobia bacterium. Classification (GTDB taxonomy): domain Bacteria; phylum Acidobacteriota; class Terriglobia; order Bryobacterales; family Bryobacteraceae; genus Palsa-187. The sequence continues at coordinate 23,219 of JAIQFI010000057.1, read as the reverse complement.
CGACGTCAGGTCCGGCATACCAGACTGCATTGCCAGAAGAAAGGGGATTAACACCAATGTTGGTCGTATCACCGTTATACGTAGTTCTAACGGGCAGAATGTCCCCTGCTGGTTGGACTAGGGCAAAGAATCGCAGACTTTTCCAGAAGCCCTTATCAAACGGCCTGTCTGGAGTTATTTCATGGAGCATGTTCCTGACTTCATCAGTCGCCTCTTCAATTCGGAGATCGGCTGCAGTGAATAACTCACCGAGACCCATCAATGTATTCACGGAAGGATATCGGGGCGTTCCGTCGGCGCGATATCAAGAGCTTCTCGCGGCCGATTCCAAAGGGAGCTATGCTCGCGACAACATTCTGCACTGCTACCCGTATGAGCGAATCTATGTTGCCGATGGCCCGGAGGGTCAGCTGCAGTCTGTGGACCAGCGGCTTGGCTGAGATGGCTTCCAGCGAGCCGGCGTAATCTGAGCGGCGTCGGAGTGGCTTCTCTGGTTCAGGCCGGGCAGCACGGCCAACAGGTAATCTTTCACCGGAATGCCGAGCCTGCGGCAAGACTCCACGATCGAAAGAATCGCCGCGACCTTGGGACCGGCCTTCGCGCTGCCCACGTGCAGCCAGTTCTTGCGACCCAGCGCCACGGGCCGCATGGAGTTCTCCGCAATATTGTTGGACAACTCGACTTCGGCATGGTCGAAACACCGCTTGAGCTTGTCCCACATATTTAAGGTGTAGTTCACGGCTTCGCCAAGAGCGCTTTTGGGCAGCAGGTGCGCTCGCAGCCTCCGGCACTCGGAATGAATTTCGTCCACCCAGGCCTGCGCATGCTCGCGGCGCAACGCCGCGCGCTCCTCCGCGCTCAACTGTTGCTGGCGTGCCTGGCGATCCACCAGAAACAACGCATCCATGCGCGTGACCATCGCGATGGCCGCGTCGTCTTTGGGATTCACTTTCACTGCGTCGACAAACTTGCGCCGTGCGTGCGCCCAGCAGCCCACGTGAATCAAACCCGGACCGCCCACCTGATCGTAAGCCTGGTAGCCGTCGGTTTGTAAGATTCCGTTCCAGCCTTTGAGGAATTTCGCCGGACCGTCGCGTCCGCGGCCCAGTTGAAAATCGAACATCGTCTCGCCGCCCGGCGTTCCGTATTGCCACAAGTACGCCGGATGATCAGCGCCTCGATGGTCGTGCATCTGCACCGGAACGACGGTTTCATCGGCTTGTATATAGGATGCACGCAGCAGTTGTTCGCGCATAGCTCCGGCCACCGGCTGAAGCAACTCGCCGACCCGCATCACCCAGCCATCCAGCGTCGCCCTGGAGATCTCCACGCCCGCCTCGCGTTCCATCATGGCTTCCTGGCGGTACAGCGGTAGGTGGTCACAGTACTTGGCCACCACCGTTTCGATGATCACGCGGTCGCTCGCCAGCCCTTTTTCCACGATGCGCGGCGCAAGCGGCGGCATCTGGATCGCGGCACATTTTCCGCACGAACGTTTTTCGCGCTTGGTCACCCGCACAAACCACTTGGCCGGCTCCCGGTCCAGCACCTCGCTCAAGTCATAGCCGATCACCCGCGTTTCCCCGCCGCAATGCTTGCAGTTCGGTTCGCAGGCGATTACTTGTTCGACGCGTGGCAGACTCTCCGGCAGGGGCTTGCGGCCCGGATGCGGCTTGCGTTCGCGCGGAGGCCCCGCCGCAATCGGCTCGCGCCGCGATTCTGCTTCCACTTCCTCGCGCGTTGCGCCTGGCTCTTCTTCGGTCAGCAGCTCCAACTGCAAATCGCTCAGCGTTTCGCTGGACGGGCCGAGAAAGCCGATACGCTGTTTGCGCAGCCGCTCTTGGAGCAGCTGGATCTCGGCATCCTTCTTCTGGATCGTGAGGTTGGCCCAATGCAGTTCGCGGCTAGCAGTGCGCAAAGCCGCTTCCAGCATCTCAATGCGCACCTGCGGATCGGCAGCGGCCATACAGGGAAGCTCTATTTTACGGGAGTTTCGAACAATACGCGAGACTTTTTATGCGGCTCTTTTTTCACGCGCTTCGGCGATACCAGTTGCGCTGCCGGGTTTGCTTCACATCCAGACCGTTGACCAGCATCGCCAACTCTTCGGGTCGCATCGTCACGCTGTGCCTGCCCTCTGTTTCCGGCCAGCGGAAGCGGCCCTTCTCCAGCCGTTTCGCGCACACCCAAAGTCCGCTGCCGTCCCACACCAGCGCCTTCAGCCGTGTCCTGGTTTTGTTGGTGAATAAGAAGAGATGCCCGCTCAACGGATCATGGCACAGTTGATCGCGCACCAATCCGTACAGCCCTTCAAACCCCTTGCGCATGTCCACTGCTTCGACCGCGACATAGATCTTGGTCGCAAGCCCCGGCCCGAACACCGGCTAGCTCTCAGCCACGCGGATCAACTTCTCAAGGTTTGCTTCGACGAAGCTCCACGAGCTCTCGATCCGCCGGCCGTTCGCCAAAACCAGCGCGAAGCCGCCTACTCGCGCTTCTCCGATTGCAACCTGCACCAGTCTCGGCGGTCTTTTCCGTTGCGTGCGCCGCCAATAATCAAACGTCGTCACCGCCACGCCATGCTGGGCGCAATACTCGCGCCGCGTCATCCCGCTCTTCGCAAATCCCGCAACAATACCCCGAATATCTTCCTTGCTCCGCATCCCGCCATTTTCAGCCGTCTCGAGGCGCACGAACAAGATGGGTTCGTCTCACGCTTACGTTTCTCTAACTAGAATAGCCAGTGGCGTTTTCTTCACCGAAATCCATAAGGAACTACCAGTGCAATACAGAGTGGGCTCAAAAACTGGATCGGTGGCGCGAATAGTCAAGATCGTTGAACTGCCGATTCGATAGTATTCACCTACACGTCGCGACATGAGCACAACGGCCCGCCGTGATATCCCTACCGTTTCCGCCCCTACCAGGACTCGATTCCTCTAAGCGGATTACGCGTGGCGCTCCGTGCCCGATCTCTCGCCAGTTCCACTGCTGATCCACTGACAGTCCGAACCGCTCCAGGAAGCTCAACTCGCGAGCCGACGGATCTTGCTCCTGCGCCTTCAGCGCCTCAACCATTCCGAGCAGACGCATTGACGCGCCGCGATGATCCAACGCTCGGCCAACTGCACGCCCGATTCAACTTTGGCCTTGTCCCGAGGCTTATATGGCCGAGCCGGAACCACTCCGACACCATAATGCATGGCCATCTCCTGATAGGTCGGATTCAGATCGGGATCGTAGCGGCATGCTTTGGTAACGCCGGTCTTGGTGTTGTCCGGCACCACCAGCTTTGGCACGCCCTGATAGAACTCGAAGGCGTGAACGTGAGCGCCGATCCAACTCGCTAGCTGGTCATCGGCAGTGGCTTCGGCGTACGTGTAGGAACTGGCCCCCAGCACGGCCACGAATAGATGCGCCTGCTGCACTGGACCACCACGCGGATCGTGGATCGGTATGGTTGTTCCTGCCCAATCCACGAACAGCTTCTCGCCGGCCTTGTGCTCCTGCCGCAGCACCACATCCTGTTTCCGCCGCCACCGCTGATACAGCTCGCAGATGCGGCTGTACTGATAGCCGTCCGGGTTTGCCTGCCGGTACTCTTCCCAAAGCAACTGTTGCGTCAGATGTGGATGTTGCTGCCGCTGCCGGTGAAGATCGGCGAAGTCGGGCATTGCCAGTACCGCCGGGCGACTGCGCGGCGGACCACCGAACAAGGCAGCCTCAAGCCGGTCATCATCCCATTCCGGTCCGAGCGGCCACGTGATCTTGGCAGCATCGGCCCGCTGCAAATACTCGTGTGCGGTGCCGAGGCCAATCGAGCAACTCCGGGCGATCTGCCGTAGCCCCAGGCCCACTTCAAACTTCAATCGAAGAACTTCTTTGATCTTGCGCACAGACAATCTCCTCGCTGGCAAGCTGATCCCCCCTTTCGAGGGGGAGGCTGCCTGCCATTGTGTTGTCCAGCGCCACCTACCTTGTGGTAATCATTCCGGCGAAGCCGAACGCAGTTACGGGATCAGCCTGAAACTGTTCGGCTTCATCCCGGAACCGGTGTTCACCTTCATCCCGGAACACCGTTCGGAATCATCCCGGAATCGCGTTCATCTTACCCCGGATTCCCCAACCAGTGGTAGCGCTTGCAACGTGAGCATTGGAACTCCACCCCCACGCGGAACACGGTCGCTTCAATCGCGCGGCTAATCAGGCTCTCGGCGCGTTCTGAAACTTGCTGGGGATTGGCTGGCTGGTGATATCTCTTATAGTTCTTCAACGACTTCTTGACCGCCCCCCGTACCTCTTTACCCAATCGATGTTGTCCAGTCGCCAGCTCTTCCAGTAGCTCACGGATGGCAGAATTCTGAAACACCTCACATTTGTAGAACCCGTCCAGCATTTCAATGATCCGCATGTGTGCGAGCCCAGGCGTGCTTGTGCGCAAATACTCAATCTCCTTTCCTTGTAAAAACGCACCGACCGCGTCGACCGCCGTGATGGGTGCGATCCGCACATCGCCTGAATCCCCATCATGTCGCGTAACAATTCCTTCCCGCGAAACGCGGCTCGCATCCATATCCATTGACGAGCCGATCTTACTGCTCACCAGCGAATCGCAGCCTGAGTTGAGCCAGGGCAGCGTGTAACAAGTATTGGCCCTGAGGAAAGTCGAAAAGGAAATGTCCATCGACCAGTGCTCAAAGGCATTGTCCCGCGTCAGGAAAGCTGGTTTCGGACCTTCGATTTTTCCCATAGCCTTCGACCAGCACGCCGAGGGCAGTCGATTCAAAGCCGCGTATAGGCGCAATATCGATCTCGCTCACCACGCCATAAAGGCTCCTGTCGTAGTGTGGCACCCAGCCCTTCATTGACAGGTCTTTGACCAATCCCGTGGACGCGATCCAAGTCGTCACGGCTTCCTGCTCTTCGTCTGTAATACTGGGAGCCTTGATTAGGATGGGATGGTTTGTGATTGAATCATTGATGGCATAAGCAGCGGCGGCACCAAAATCACGGATGGGATTGGCGCATTCCTGATAGTCCTGTAGCGTTAGGGGGAACAGTACAGTACCCGACGCGCGCAGGTTCCAATAATCAACCAGGTCAAAAGGATCTGCGGGATCGAGAAGGAAATAGGCGTGCGAGTGAACACGTTGGCGTGTCGGGAGGCAATGCAACGCGGTGAGACCCAATAAGCTTTGAAACCAGGGGGCCATCGAGATGATCTGAAAGCGGCGTCATAGACGAGCAGTTCAGCGCTGAAGTTTTTGCGTAAAAAGTCGTAGTAATCATCGCTGGAGTAATGCCCGAACCGGACCGCCAGGAACAGCGATTTCTCCGATTCTGCCTTGTCGACGAACTTGATCCTGAACCGGGGACTCGCGATGCCCTTAAACTCCTTGTCCCATAACTCAGCAAGGATAGGGAAAACATCGACACAATAGGACATGACGTCACGATTGAATGGCTTCCAGTCGAAGCGGTCGGCGGGAAACGTCCGATGTTGCCACGGCTTCAGCTCAGGCGGCAGCGGGTCATTCGAATAGCTGATGAGAAGGTCAGGGTCGAACGCCCTAAGCATATCAGCCTGAATTCGCATATAGGGGTCGGGCGGCAACATTGTGTAGTGCACGCCGCTGATCTTCCGCGTCGAATCATCCAAGATGACCATAGGGTTGAAAATGCCACCCCACAAAGTCGTGGCGCGCGCAACTACGCTGAGGAGAAGGTCGCGGTCGGGCTTGGGAAGGATAAAAGCGAGGCGCGTCGGCCGTGCATTGCAGAGTGCCTCAATCGTCGTTGTTGCCATGATTGATAACTCTTTGAGTCGTTATTATTGTGCTATCCAGAATACATCTGAAGAGGTACGTACTCGCAAACATAGGTTACTCATTCTCCGCCGCGGAGCCTGCTGGAACCATCCCAAGAACTCATCCAGCGCCATGTTGTACACGCGTTTTGTAATCGGCGAAAAGACGCTGTCCAGCACGAGCGTCTTCAGTTTCTCCCACCCCGCAATCTTTTGAATCGCAATCAGTTCGCTCATTTTAGGTCCTGACAATGGGCCATAGCGGAAGCTACCTGTGCGGAAAGGCATTTCAAACGCTTTCATTATGCCTTCATCCACTTCATTCGCCAGATGATAACTCCACCACTGGCATGCCGGGCCGGAAGGAAATCCTCTGGCACCTGTGTCTGGTCAACCAACTGGAAGTCCGCGAAAAATACAGAATGACCGTCTTCGAAGCGTACTAAATGTAAAAGGTTTCCAGAAAACTTTCTCTGACGGCCTCCAAAAGAGGGAGAGTAGTGTATACTTCCTGATGCCAGGTCACTAGGGACATCCCTAGGGAAGTCCTGAGCAAGACGATTTCTTCCAGTCGGAGGTTAGAATGTCGACATTTCTTTCGCGGCAACCGGTCCTGAACGTGGCTTTGGGTCTTTCAATCCTTTCCGCAGTTGCTCAGGCGGGTCCCATCACTTCGGTTGTGGCGTATGGAGACAGTCTTTCGGATAATGGAAACTTTTTCGCTGCGACCGGGCTGCCGGGAGTTCCATATTTTCAAGGCCGCAGGTCCAATGGACCAGTCGCGGTAGAGCAACTCGCGACCGCACTGGGTGCGCCCCTGGTGGATTATGCATGGATCGGCGCCACGACGGGGATCGGCAATTATGCCGACGGTGGCACGCCCACGAACTTAGGGGCTTTTTCGCTGCCCGGCATGCAGGCGGAGCTTGCGGCATCGCAGGGATTGCTAGGCCCATATCTCGCCACCGGGCTTTTTATCGTGTGGGGCGGGCCTAATGATTTTCTTTCGCCCTCGCCACTGGATTCGACACCACCGGAAATCATCAACCGGGCTGTAAGCGATGAACTGGGTATTGTGGCCAGCCTGGAATTGCTTGGCGTCCAGAACATTCTTGTACCCGGCATGCCGGATTTGGGCCTCACTCCATTCTTTGAGGGCCTGGGTCCAGCCGCCGCCGCGCAGGCGTCCGCGGCCACCGATGCTTTTAACGCGGCCCTTCGCGCGGGCCTGCCATCCGGAGTCCTCTTCTACGACACTGCAACGCTCTTACGCTCCATTGTGGCCAACCCGGGGGCATACGGTTTTACCAATGTGAACGATCCCTGCTTCAATGGAACAACGGTCTGTGCGAACCCTTCGCAGTATCTGTTTTTCGATGATTTCCATCCCACCACAGCTGGGGATGCATTTGTGGCGGACGGATTTCTGGCAACAGCAGTACCGGAACCATCCAGCTTTGCCTTGATAATCGGTGGACTGATTTTATTCGGGACCCTGCGTAAACGAGGGTTGTGAGCAGACCGGCTCTCGCCGGTCCCGGCGCGCTCAGCTCCATGGAACAGTGCGGGATCACCTGAATCTACGAAAGTTACGGTCCTGTTGGCTGCTTCACCCATCCGAATTTGGCCTGCGGAATTCCATTTCACGACCGGCACTGCCTGAGATTGACCTTCGGTGCGAGTTGTTCTGTTACGGTTTGGAGAGACAGATCCGCGAACAAAGTGAACTTGTCGAGCCGGAAGCCGCGTTCACAGTACACTAGTTCGCCGGGACACTTCCCAGGGTGTTTTTGATCGTCCGCAGCACCAGCACCACGATGTTTCCTGAGTTGCCGGTGAATTCGATCGAACCCGTCTTCGCGCTGATGCCAGGAAAAAGGTTAGGCACCGTGCCCGCATAGTAGCCACCGGCGGCGCTTTGCTGCCACAGATTGCATCCGCAACCGGCGGCAATCAACGGCGTCGTCTTGCTCACAATCCCACCGCCGCTGCCATCGCGTAAAGTCACGTTTACCGTTTGCGCCACGTTCGAAACATTGACCACGGTGAATGCGGTCACGTAGTCGCCACCCTGATAGAGTGGCGCTGTCCAGGTGCGTTTGGCGCTGGTGAAGTCCACTGGGTTGACGGTGACCTGCCAGTTGAAGTTCGCGTCCTGATAGTAAAAGGAGAGCAGGACGGTCGCTTGCGAGAGAGCAGACGCATTTGGCGCAATCACCTGCACCTGCATCGGTCCCTGGGCGAGACCAGCGATCCGAGCGTCTGCGCCGCTGGTACAAGTGCTGATCAACCCCAAACCGATAAAGTCCAAATGGTCTGCCCTGCCCGAACCGATGACACTCCCGCCCGACTTTCCGGCAGCCCGTAAGTTCGATGACCACAGCCCGAGACAGCCGTTCTGAGCGCTTTGGATTAGTATAGGGGCGTTGTCGCCGGGTAAGGTAGCCGTGGCGTCGCTACCCAGGCTCCATTGAAACGCGAAAGCCGGGACGGTACCGTTGGCTAGTCCGGGCGTGTTGGGTTGTATGGGCATCATCAGGCTCAACTGGCTGTTCCAGCCATTGCCGGCGGCAAATTGGGGAAGTATTAGAGTTTTCAGGCAACCGAAACCACTTCCGGATCCATACAACGTCGCGGCTGTGACGATCGCGTAGTCGGGTGTCCCGCAAGTTGCGGGGGCTGTGGCGCTCAAAGCGCTTTCGCCGACGGGCGCCGGCATAAACAAGTCGCTCAAATCCGACTGCACTGCGGCATCGCCCAACAGGCTGGCGCCGAAGATTTCCTCCACCGTTCGCAGTAGCGAACCGTGCGTGTAGTGGATGGAGTTAGAGTAGTCGCCGCCTTTGGCCAGCGGCGAAAGTACGATCATTCCGATAGGTCCGTCGCTTCTCTCACCTTCGTCCCATGTGATGAACACAGCGCCTCCGTTTTGATAAGCCGTGGAGTTAAGGATCGCCGGCATGTACGCAGCGAGCCAGTTGTCGGTCTGACGCACTGGATCATTCACTGGAGCGCAGGAATCATGGCCGTCATTGCACAGATTGGGAGTAATGAAAACGTACTGCGCGACGTTGTTGTTCTGCAGATCGGTTACCAATTCCGTCATAGGACGCATATGCGTGATGCAGTAGGCCGAGTTGGGATCATTCGTATTCGTGACGTCGTCGAAATACACGAACGGATTGTGTTTAGGAGCGTACAGATTCACCGAAGTGAGTGGGCAGTTCGTGCCGCCGATATCCTCCTGATAGGTCTTCCACGAAATGCCTGCGTTCTTCAACTGCGTCACCAGGTGCGCGGTCGTGCTTTGGTGGTTGGAAATAGGATCGTTGTCATTGACGATGCCGAAGTTGGTCCCGGCTTCGCGCCAAAGATAATTCGGCAGACTGGGATGCAGTCCGGGTGGATTGTAGTACTGCTCGGCGTACGAGGCTTGTGGCAGCAGAGTGTTATTGAGATAAGGGGCATTGGCCGCACCCTTGAATTGGCTCCAGTTATGGTTTTCCATCGCGATGACGAAAACTGTCTTCACCTTGCTGAGCTGGGCCTCCGCAGGCGCCGCCAGGGTAGCGGAGACCAAAGCCGAAATAACGCGGACGTTCATATCTTCATTTACCCGAGCGCTTCTCCTCAAAGCCCAGCCTCGTAAGGCAAATAGGCCCTCCTAGGTCAACGAACAAGGAAGGAATACGCAGCACCAGGCTCTCCCCCAATACTCAAGATAAGTGTTGCATGTCCGCTTTCGGAGGCAACACTAGGCAACTTGAGGACGAGAATCTGAAGACCCGCGTAACCCGGCGCCAACCCCGCGAACGTCACATCCGCCGGATTTCCATTCACGGTTGCCGTGACCGAATTTTGAATTGCCACCAATTGACCTAACGGAGCAGCCTGACCGGTCTGATCGTTACTCTTGGCGCGTCCTAATCCTGTCACCCAGACCACGACAGGTTCGCCCGATCCGGCTGGGGCGTCCGCCGTCACCAGATCGCCATTGGTATGCGCGACGGCAAACACCCCCGGGTTCGTGGGACGAATTTCGATGGGGACTGTCGGACCGGCGATGCCGTTGGCGGCAACCGTAACAGAGGCAGGCCCACTCGGAAGCTCGCTCGGCGTTTCGAACCACGCGCTATTAGGGGACACCACGATCAAAGGCGCGGAGACGCCCGCTACCTTCACGGACACTTGCGCCAGTTCCGTAGGTAGCGGCCAGTTTTGTGCTCTTTGTTCGATGGCCATGGGAAATTTGACCTGTACCGCGGCCAGCTCTCCCGGCGCAAGGAGCGGCACGCCGGACGCAGCGTTCCCGATGGAACCCGCCGTCAGAGCGGGGGCCTGTGCATTTTGCGACCAGCCTGCGTCCTGCAGAGACCGCTTCACAAAGTCCGCGCGTTCCTTCGGGAAGTTACGGAGATAGGCAATTGCATCCTCGAAGTTCTGTGTGGGGCATGGCTTGTAAGCATCATCAATGCTGCAGACGCGGTTGGGATCATCCAGCATGGCTTTGTGAATCTGCTGATACTCGCGCTCCACTTCCGTATCCAGCCACCCGCCGGGGCCACCGATCAGATCCGCCGCAAGATGCATGGTGTCCAGATAGCGCTGGCGCATTTCCGGAATGGCCAGGGCCCGGCGCAGTAGAATATTCTCTTGCGTGAATGCCCAGATGGACCAACTGGAACTGGTGAATGTGAGTTCCTTGTCCCAGGGCACGAAGAACCAGTGGTCGTCGACCGAGCGCCGGTACAGGTAGAAATTCGTCATGCCGCTAATGCTCAGCAGGCCGTCGATTTCCGCTAAGAACGCTTCCGCGGCCGCATAAGTTGTAAAAGCTCCCACGTCCATGTAGGGGCTCATGGCCGACAGGAATTCGGCATCCGTCGCTTGATTGATAGTGCGAACCATGTCCACAAACACTTGCCCCTGCGGATCGTCGCTATGCGTTTTCGGATCGAAATAAACCGGAATGTAAAGAGACGGGTTATCGCCCATGTACTCGAAGTGATAGTTCAAGCCGCCGACAGCCTCATACAAATAGCCGGAGCTCTCGCCGAAACGAGTCGTGAGGAAACGCGCGTCAATCGGCTCCACCACTTCGTACAGACCGACATACTGGTCGTTGACGAACATCTTGGCGTGCATGGTCCGCAGGTAGGGCGCTCCGAGGCGCTGGAAGACGTGCAGGGCGAGCCGCTCGTGCAGCCCGGTTGGGTCTTCGGAAAAATTCCGAAGTATGACCGAATCCATCCCGAGGAAGGTCTGCCCCGGAACGTATTTGGCGAACTCGATTCCCAAGCCGGGCTTGATCGGGTTTAAACTACCAGTCCCCCGAGTGTGTAGCCCTGCATTCTTGACCACGATTCCGCGCCACGTGAAGTCGCAGCTATAGTATTTCTTCTTGTCGAGATAATGGTCGTGGGTATTCTGCCAATCCCCCGAGCTCATCGTGAGCCGGATTTCGTGCAAGACGCTGTCGTCAAAGAAATCGTTGATCGTCTGCGCTTCTAAACCGCGAGCCGCAACCAGGAGGCCGGCGAACCCGAATAAATAGCGGATCATAATCGCCCTGCCATTCCTTGTTCCCTCACCATCGAATGCCCAGCGTAACGGGCACGATCGTCGTAGTGGACGTGCCGGTAAAGCCTCTCATGTATCGCGCTTCCACAAATAGCCGAAGTCGCGTCCGGGGGAGCAGCACGTTCACACCGGCTCCCGCGTCAAACCCTCCGCCGCCCTCTGTAGTTCGCACGGAGATCGGAGTTCCTGTGACCTGGGATGGTCCAAAGAAGACAAATCCTGGATCTAGCGTCACCTGCGTCCCGCCGATGTTGACCGTTTGCGCAATGCTGTTGTGCGTGAGTTCCACGCTTCGCCGCACATAACCACCTCCGGCGAGCACGTATGCCGACAGGCCCCTACCGATACGAAAACGGAACGTCGGATCCACCGTGACTCCAATAACACTCGCCGATCCGTTGATTTGGTTGCTCCGGCTGAGTTCCGCGCTGCTGAGGCCCAAACTGCTGAACAGGAAATTGCCGGTTACTCCCAGGTTCGCGCTGAAGAAGTAGCCACCACCAGCTTCGACATGGTAACCGCGATCCCTCTTGCCCGATTGCTCACCGGTAACGGATGTAAACCCGCCCCCCGCGCTTGCTGTGAACCGCTGGTGCGTTTCGTTGTTCTGGGCCCACAGGTTCTTTCCGGCCAGCGCTACCGCGAGAACAGCCAGCGCGGACGGCATGCGTGCGGCCATACAGCCCACATATCCTTTCACCATGTCTTGCTGCACGCGGGCCTCCATTCGGGAGGGTCCAGATTGTAAACGAGTTAAGGAACGCTCAGCAGAAATCGCGCGAACAAGCTCGCCTGTAGCGCGATTTCACCCAAGAGCTTGAGGATCGCAATTGTGCAACTCCTTGCTGGCTTCGGGCTACATAGGGCAAGTGAGTGATTATCAGAGCAACCTTGAAGTAGCAGATGAAGTAGGCGATCGGACGATCAAACATTGTCCGAATGGTCGCGAACCGGGAAGTCATCCACTTGGTTGACTCACGTCGGCAAGGTGGAGAAGAACCGTGCCGAAATGGCTGCTGACAGCGGACGAGCAATCGACTGATTCGACAGTCCTGTCTATCCGGACAGAAGCTGTGCCCAAACCACATCATTTCGTCACAGGACGCCAAAGGCTGTGAGTATCAGTAATCCGGAATGTCCCACTTGGAGCAATCTCGTGTCAAAAGCATGAGATTTTCGCACGGTTTCTTTTGCACATCAGTTGGGCGTGAAATCAGTCGGCTGAGCGGAGGGCCGCGCGGTGCCCATTTCGACGCACTCGTTTTCTACCGATTTTTCCGAATTGCCCAGGAGGACGCCGATTCCATCACTTCGGTGGTGGTTAAATGAGGCAACTGAGTGAGATGTACCCTCGAACAAGGCGGCGGCAGATTGCCTTTCGGTTGAGAGCGATTAGGCAAATCGGTCGCAACTATTTCACGGGGATTGTGACAAGATTGCTGTTTTGGCCTCCGGCGTTTATCAAAACGTTCAGGTCGCCAATTCCAACGCGGTTCGGAATGACGAAATCGAATTGATAAAGCCCCACAGAACCCGGACTGAGACCCGCGAAGACTACAGTTGCGTTATTCGCGTTGACCGTAACAGTAGGAGTGCTGTCCATCGTGGACTGGGGTAAGACGCCGGCTGGCTCCCCCGTCGGTGGCAGCGGCGTCACGGGGCCGAAACCAGTGCCGTAAAGCGTGATTACTTCGCCGGAGCGCGAAGGATTCTGACTATTCACAAGCGAATGATCCGCATGTACCGCGATCGCGTGAGAGCCGTCGCTAGTAAAAATCGCTGGCTGACGGTTGTGGAAAAATGCTCGCATCGCCGGGCTTACGGACCCATTGTTAACGACCACAATGCTAGCGGCAGGCTGTTTCGTCGTGATGATCGGGCTGATAGGTACTTGTGGAATGGGCGCGCCTTGGACTTCCCAGGGAACCTGAAAGTAGATTTGTTCCTGGCCGTTGAGGCTTACCACCGCAAAAACCGGTGCCGGTATCCCATTCACCAGAACAGATGTTCCCTGCAGGGAGTAGGGCAGAGTACCGCTGGGAGCCGCGACACCGCCATTCACTCCTCGCGTCAGACCAGTGCCGAAGATCGTCGCGATTGAACCGGGCGCGATTCCTGTCGAAAGGGTGGCCGCATTCGCAGCGGACGACTCGCCCAAGAACACAGGGTTCGGGTGCGGAAAAGCCGGCGCGGGCCCCGACCACCCGATCTCAGTCTGGCGATATCGCCGAATCTCAACCGGACTCTCCTGGCCGAGCGTCAGGCTGGCGCGCCAGGGCGTACCGAAGGCCAAGCGAATCGTGTCCGTGGTCAGTTTGCAGACTGGTGCTTGCTCGGCCCCGTCTGCGTTTAGTTGAGCCGAACACACCGAAAGGTTTCCGGAAAAGCCGCCCATCGGATCTACCGGCCCGGTGCTCGTAAACCAGGTTGGCTGACCTGAGCGGCTGTAGATCAGTCCGCCAACGTAGAGTGTATTTCCCTGCACTTCGAGAAAATATCCCCTGCCGGATTGAGTAGGTTGGTCCCACCATCCAACGCGCGGAGCGTTCAACATGGGCGAAGCCCACTGGTCGCTAAATTGGTAGCGCTGAATGAACACTGTTTGGGTTCCGATCTGCAGCGAGGCGGTGGTCGCGCTGTTGAAGACCAGCTTTGCGGGGGGACCATCCACGATCCCGGTGGGGGGTGTCGGAGCCTGGTTCAGAGCCCATCCGCCAACGTATCGCTCAACAGTACCTACATACGTTCCGAGTTCTGTCTGCACGCATCGGGCCAGCGTCCATTGGGCACTGCCTTGTGAGGAATAGCTCAGGCTCCCTAAGCGGACTACGCCGTTCTCGGCTTCTATCGTGTAGAATGCCCCCGTCCCGGAGCTGTACCACCAGCCGCTCGCAGGAGTTCTGACGGGCTGGCTGGTCTGATACGACTGCGTGAGAATCTGGAGGGCTGGCTTCCCACGGATGCTTTCCCCGAGCGAGCCCAGATAGGGAGGAAGATGAGCGTCTTTCCAAGCATACGGGAGGCGATCGAACGAATCCATTACCGTCCCCAGCATCCAGCTAGGATCCAGTGTCGGTATAGCCTGAAAGAACGCCTGATACAGATTCACCTGCTCCTGGTTGTCAACCACGAACTGGCTTGGCGGGAACTGCCCGAAGAGCACGCTCTGCGGTTGAACACTCGCTCCCTGGAACGATCCGTAAGCTTCGTCGGTTATGGCCATCGGCTTTTGATAGAGCGTGTGCATATCGATCACGGACAAAAGGCTGTTATGTCCCTGAGAGTTATTTGTATACGATGCGACGAGTTCAGCGACCGTTGGATCGGCATGATCCGTATAGGCAGGGAAAAAGCCGATCCCCAACACGTCCAGCATGCTGATGATCTGCGGTTTATGGTCAAACGTAGAACCGCCACCATGTTCCCCCCAAGATGAGGTAGATGTGAGTCTTCCACTGAAAACTCCTCGTACCTGCGTGATCGCTTGCACCCATAGATCGGTCACGATGGGGCTAACCACAAGTCGCTCGATCTCATCCCCGAAGATGCCGAAGTACTCGCATCCCATGTTCTCGGCGAGTTGCGCCATTCGGACAAGGCGCGGAATGTGCTGCAGCATGAACGCGCGCGGGTCCGTCGGATTTACCGTACTGGTGTCCACCGTTGCTCCCGCAATGGTACTCTCCACACCGCTAAACGGCTGCACGTAACAGGAGATTCCTTGTGACGTCAGTTTCTGGCCGAAAGCTTGGATGTTGGCGAATGTGCCTGACAAGGGAAAGGGAACGGAAGGATCATAGGCATTGTCGTTGTAATTCTTCACCTGGCCGATGGTCGCGTTGAGCTTCACCAATGTGACTCCGGTAGCCTTGATTTCGGCGACTGTCTGATCGAGTGTCGGAACCGAATAGCTGCTGCCGAGATTCACAGTATCGACATATCCGCTCTGTGGTCCGGTGACGGAGAACTCCACATACGAAAGACCGTTAATCTGAAACGGACCCTTTTGCTGCGGGTGCAGAAAATCCGGTGACTGTGAGACTGCCGTGTTGGAAAAAAGGATCGCGCCCGACAGAAAGACGCTCCCGATTTGGGGCATCTGCGACAGTAGCCACCGGCTCCGAGTTCTTTGCACAAGGTACAGTGTACGACGAAAGCTTATTGCAAGTGAGCCAAGCCTTCATTACTCTCTCAGCGCGCCGCATTGCAAATCCATGTCGAGTGATTTTCGCTGGCGAGCGAAGTGAGTATAAGTCAGATCAAGCGCGGGCTCCCGATAGCCGCTTCACGTCAACTGGCCGTGGAGCCGCTCTGCCCCTGAGTGCGAAAAGGATTACCTTTCGGCACAAGTTAAGACCCGGCGAGTTGAGGCCGGCGGCTGGGTCTGGATGTATTGTTTTGACAGATAGATTGACCGCTTAGTTAGGCGATTTCGCAGTCTAAGCAGGAGGCGCGGCTCGTCCAGACGCCCACCCATTAGAGGATTCGGATTGGTGCAGCCGGACAACGACAAACCGGTTGGTTCAGGCGGCGTGCAGGATCAGGGCTTCGTTGGCCCAGTGAACCGCTTCACTGTAAGCGTGCATCGCCACGTCGGCAGGGATCTTGAGCTTGTCCACTAGACGATCCACCTCGTCCCAATCCGCAGCCTCATAGCGGCGCACCAGCCTGTAGAGAGTGCTGAGGGCATCCTGTTCGGGTGCCAGCCCTAGCAAGGCCTCTCTAATTCCCGGAGCCAGGCGCACTTCTGCAAGCGCCTCGTCTAAGGGCCGGTCCAAGAGGGCATCCAGCAGAGAGAATAATCCCATCAGGAAAGCCTGTCCCTGAATCCGCGCGTGCACCAGTTGTTCCGCGATCAATTCGCAGAATCTTGCCCGAATGAGCGAGCAAAGGACTAGCTCTCCCGGTTTGTCCTCCGCGAGTCTCGATAGCGTCACGAGAGCAACCCACCTGCGAATATTGTCTTCCCCTAGGGTGACGAGCGCCTGGCGGATCGACTGGATCCGGCCTCGCCGGGTAAACAGAGAGGAACTCGCGTACCGAATCAGCTTGTAGGAGAACGCCACGTCTTCCGAGATTAAGGCAACTAAGCAGTCGAAATTGAGATCAGACTCCTGGGCCTCACGAAGCAAGCGTAGGTAGTGGATCTTGGCAGCCACAATCTGGTTTCCCCGCATTACCATCGGACGCGCAAAGAAGTAGCCCTGGAAGAAGTCGAATCCGGCCTTGCGCGCCCACTCGAATTGCTCGTAGGTCTCCACTTTTTCGGAGACAACCTTTAGCCCACGGGAGTGATAGGTGCGAACCATTTCCTCCTGACGCGATTTCGGAGCGCTGCAGATCTCGATCTTGATGAGGCTGGCAACACTGAGCAGTGGTTCATAGCCGGGCTGAGATACGAAGTCATCCAGTGCTATACGATAGCCTTGCTGACGCAGCGATCGACACGCTGCCAGAACGGCCGCATCTGGTGGCACCGTTTCCAGAAGCTCGATTACGGTCGTTCTAGGAGGGAGTGCCTTAAACCACTCTTGCAAGAGCATCTCCCGATCGAAGTTCACAAAGGCAGTCTTGCCGCCCCGCAAGTTGTTCAGGCCTACTGCGAAAAGGCAGTTGGAGATTACCTCCGCCGTCGCGTGCGGTCCGGCGATCGTGTCGAACTGGTTGGACTCCACGCTGGTGCGGAACAGCAGCTCATACCCGTGGACTCGCCGGTTTTGGTCGAAGATGGGCTGCCGGGCGACAAATACTTCCACACCCTGCCTTATCGGCATAAACTCGTTGGATATTAAGGGGATATCCCGGTAATACCCCTTGTTGTGCCCCGGGGCTGTGGTCCAGCCGGTTCAGAGCGGGCGGGGGCGTCCCCGCCCGGCTACGTCGAGATGGTCTTATCCCTTTCGGAAGGTGATTCTTCCTGGCCAGCGCTGGTATGGACTGTGGCAATTCGGCGATGGGCCCTGGGGCTGGCCAGCATCAGCAAGCGAGAAACGTCCGGAAAGGCCGTGTCCTAAACACAATAACTCGCCGATATTGAACGTATGAATCGGCGGGGCGAGCCGCGCTTTCAGGTAAACGCCCCCGCCAAGCTTACGCCCTTAGACGATCCAGAACGGGAACTGGACTGCATTCTGGTCGACATTTCCGGATCGGGGATGAAGCTGGTGCTCAGCGAGGAACTGGTCGAAGGCCAAATGATCAGCGTGGAGGTCGGCCAGCACATGGTTCTGGCCGATGTCCGGCACTGCACTGCGCGCGGCAGCAAGTTCGCCATCGGTGTGGAGAAAGTTCACGTCATGCTCTTGGGCTCTGAGGAGCGAAACGGCGCCAAGGCTACTCAAATTCAGCTGTTGCTCGACGACTATCATCTTCGAATACGCCGCGCGCTGGAGTGTATGGCGTAGGGCTCGCGGATGGTGATCGCGCGGAGGTGGCAACTCTGGATTCGGAGCAAACTGACGGTTATCACCGCCGAATGTTAGCGGATGAAGGCCTGTCGAAACCATCACCAGTACCTTTTGGCGCAGCAACAGCTGGATCTGAACAGCCCCGGTAAGGAGCAATATCGGAAGGCTTCCACGGGACCCAGGGTGAAGATAGTTTCCGGATACGCCGTAATACATTCCCTATCGACTTGTTGATCGAGTAAGCTTAGTTAAATCAAGCTTATGCCGCTTTCCGTAGGCGACAAACTCGGCCCTTACGAAATCCTTGCGCCAATTGGCGCTGGCGGAATGGGTGAGGTCTATAAGGCTCGCGACCCGCGACTCCGGCGCGATGTCGCCGTCAAAGTGCTTCCGCAAGGCTTTGCGACGGAAGCTGCGCGAGAACGCTTTCAGCGCGAGGCGCACGCTGCCTCGGCCCTCAATCATCCCAATATTTGCTCAATTTACGACGTAGGCGAGTCGGCGGGCCATCCATTCTTGGTGATGGAGCTTCTCGACGGAAAATCGTTACGCGACCAAATTGGAGGTAAGCCTCTCGATATTTCGGAGGCGCTCGAGCTGAGCCTTCAGGTTGCCGACGCGCTGGACGCAGCCCATGCGAAAGGTATCGTTCATCGCGATATCAAGCCGGCGAACATTTTCGTAACCGCGCGAGGTCACCCCAAAGTGCTCGACTTTGGTTTAGCCAAGCACCGTCGGCCCGCGGATACGGATGCCTTGACAGTGGACATGCTCACACAGCCGGGTACGGCCATGGGCACCGTCGCTTACATGTCTCCTGAACAAGCTCGCGGCGAGACGGTCGATGCGCGCAGCGACCTGTGGTCGTTCGGCGTGGTTCTATACGAAATGGTGACCGGGTCGCGGCCATTTGACGGTCCCACATCGGCGATTATCTTCGAGGCTCTCTTGAATAAGACGCCTCAGCCGGTTCATGAGCGGAATCCGAAAGTTCCAGTCGAGCTGGAACGGATCATCGGCGAGCTTCTGGAAAAGGATCGCGCCTTGCGATACGCCTCCGCTGCGGAACTGCGCGACGATTTGCAGCGACTACAGTCGGGATCGAATTCAGCCGCCACACGGGGCGGAAGTCGCAGAACTCTGCTGAAATACGGAATCACTGTCGTCGCCGCGCTGGTTCTCGTCGCGGGCGGGTTCTTCTTGTGGCAGCAGCGCAGCCATGTAAGGACGCTCACCGAGAAGGACACGGTTCTTCTCGCCGACTTCGAAAATAAGACCGGCGATCCCGTGTTCGACGACACGCTACGGCAGGGTCTGATCGTTCAGTTGCAGCAGTCTCCGTACTTAAGCCTCATTCCAGATCAGAAGATTCGCGCAACGCTCAAACTGATGGGTAAGCCGGCTGAGGCTCCTCTGACCGGGGAGACGGCGCGGGAGGTTTGCGAACGCGTGGGCGCAAGAGCCATGCTGGCGGGGGCGATCTCGGGTCTCGGTAGCCAATATGTTATGAGTCTGCGTGCGGAAGGCTGCGCCAACGGCGAGTCGCTGGATAATCAACAGGCGCAAGCATCTGGCAAGGAGCAGGTTCTGAGCACGTTAGGCGACATGGCGGGTAAGTTTCGCGCCCGCGCGGGCGAATCCCTGGCCGCGATTCGCGAACACAATGTCCCTTTGGAGGAGGCAACCACATCATCGCTTGAAGCGTTGAAGGCTTTCACTGCGGGAAGAAATCAAAGCGGTGACGCAGCCGCTTCTCAGTTCCGGCGCGCCACAGAACTGGATCCGGAATTCGCTAGGGCATGGAGTGGACTCGCAATCCAATACAGCAATCTGGGTGAAACCGCCCTTTCACGACAGAGCGCCATCCGGGCCTATCAGGCACGGGAACGCGCCAGCGGGCCGGAGAAGTTTAACATCGAATATTCCTACCACCGCAATGTTACCGGAAACCTCGAGAAGGCATGGCAATCCATCGCCCTCTGGCGGCAGACCTATCCGCGCGATCCCCAGGCGTTCAGCCTATCCGGGGGCTATGCGGCCAACGGGACGGGACGATTTGAGCAAGTAGTGGAGCTGTCGGATAAAGCTCTAGCGCTGGAACCTGACCAGCTTTATGGATACACGAATAAGGCAGGCGCCCTTTTTCACCTGGGGCGATTTGATGAGGCGGAAAAAATGTTTGCCATTGCGGCCGCACATCACTCGATTGGGCTGGAGGCGCAGCAGGGCCGGTACCGTCTCGCGTTCTTGAAACGGGATAAAGCGGGCATGGAGAAAATCTTGGCGGAGAGCCGGGGGAAGAACGACAGCGAATTGGCTCTGACGCAGGTTCAAGCGCTTGCCGCGGCCCGCGATGGCCACCTGAACGAGGCGGTGCGGTTCTCCCGCAGTGCCATCGAGATGGCGATCCGCGCTGGGCTCCGGGAGCGTACCGCTGTCTTCCAGGCGGCGCCGGCCGTGTGGAACGCGCTCTACGAGAACAAAGATGCGGCGCGGAGAACAGCGGAGACCGCTCTGAAAACCTTTGAAGGGCGCGATGTTGCTTATGCCGCGGGATTTGCCTTAGCGCTGGCGGGCGAGACCGTAAAAGCCGAAGCTCTCGCGGAGAGGCTCGACAAAGAGTACCCGGAAGACACGCAGGTTCAGGCGACTTATGTGCCGACGCTGCGCGCTCTCGTGGCGCTGGACAAGAATGACCCACGCAAAGCGATCGATCTGTTGGAGGCGAATAGGCCCTACGAATTCGGCATTCCTCCTCTGGCGTTTAATCATTTCTTCGGCAACATGTACCCAATCTATGTTCGCGGCCTTGCATATCTGGCGATGCGTAACCCCGCGGAAGCAGCAGTTGAGTTCGGCAGGCTGTTGTCGCACCCCGGCTTGGCGGCGGGCGATCCGGTGGACGCCGCGGCTCGGCGGCAGTTGGCACGGGCACTGGAACTCGCGGGTGACAAAACAAAAGCAAGATCCGCCTACCAGGACTTTCTTTCACTTTGGAAAGACGCCGACCCAGACATCCCCATTTTCAAGCAAGCTAAGACGGAATACGCCAAGCTCCACTAAGCGACGGCCCTTCGCGATCCGGTCGTGCGAGATGCATCGCGCCTGGACACGCGCAGCGGTAGTTGCGTAAGCAGAGACATGTTTTCCACTCAATCGCCTTATCGTCGCCAATGCGGCAAGTGAGAATCGTTGGCCAGCAGTACCTCCATGGAAAGTGGCCGAGACCAAACGTGTTGTCTTGATAGTGGATGTATGGTCGGCGATACTTCCACTACTTTTTGGGGAAAGCTCAACCCCACGCCAGTGGGCGTAGTCCAGTCGCTTCTGACTATTCCGAACGATGTGCGCCTGCGGTGGACCACCCGCTATAACGGGTCACGGTGTTTCACGACCCTTAGGGCCACGGTAACCCTTTGATCGGGAAAGTCGCCGATTATCGTGTGCGCATGGCGGGCGACGGGTGGCTGTTAGGCAAGACCAACAGGCCGGTCACGATATGTCGCAGATCGGGTCCGAAGAAAGGATCGAAATGTATAAGCAATGGGTGGCCGCGTGTGCGGCCAGCGTGTTGGGATTGATGATGGCGTGGTCGCTTCCGGCGCAGGCACCCGGGCAGGGTCCGGGTCAAGGCAAGGCAAAAGGGAAGGGGCGGGCGCCGATTGTGGAAGAGCCTACGATTTGGCTCAAAGACGGCGTCCCGGATTTGCGTGGCGTCTGGAACAGCGGCTGGATTGTGGATATGGCCGACGGGCGCTACGCGGAGAAGACCGTGGAGGTTCCGTTTACAGAATGGGGACGCAAGCTGTGGGAGGAGCGCACGGCGAGCCTGCAGAAAAACGATCCGAACATGCAGTGCAAGCCCAGCGGGCTGCCGCGCGCGCAGGGCGTCCCGTATCCGATGCAGATTGTCCAGACCGACAATCAGGTAATTTTCCTGTACGAAGGCGGATTGCACACATTCCGCATCGTGCCGATGGATGGGCGCAACCACAATCCGGATGCCTGGACGTGGATGGGCGATTCGGTGGGCCACTACGAAGGTCCAGAACTGGTGATCGACGTAACGGGCTTCAATGACGAACAGTCCTGGCTCGATTCGGCTGGACATCCGCACAGCGAACAACTGCACCTGTTGGAGCGGTATCGGCGGCTGAACGCGAACACGCTGCGCTTCACCGTGACGATTGAGGATCCGAAGGCGTATACGCGCCCGTGGAGCACCTCATACATTTATCGTGTAAATCCGGGCACGGAGATCATGGAATATTGGTGCACGGAGAACGAAAAAGACGCGAAACATATGGTTGGCAAATAGAGTCCGCACAGAACCTGCTACTTCCCCGCAACGAGCCTCCCGGAACGGTTCCGGAAGGCCTCTCCTCGGCATCGCTGTCCTGACTTGACTAAGGTACATGGACGCGGTTGTGTACGGATGGTCGGCAACCCGGTAGCTACTTTTGGAACGTCGGTGGCGGATACTTTCCGTGTGCGCCCTTAACCATCCGCGGCGGGAATGTTTGGCCGACGTCCGGGGAAGGATCAGTCAGGGGTGCAGCAGGTGGGATTGTTACCTACTCACGATAACTTCCAGTCTTTTTAGGGCACCTTCCCAAGCTTGTCTGTTAGAATCACGTTCCTGTGAGCTTCCGAAATTCTCCATTCGGACCGTTACTTCGGAGCCTCCTGCCGCTGCCCTGAACAAAAGCGTCGCCCGGGTCTCCTTACTCGGGAAGCGGTCGAAGTGCACGATCCATCGCAGCTTGTCAGGTGGAACGACTTCTTGATAGGTGATTGTAAAGTCCCAATTCTCGTTGTCGATGGACAGCGCTGCGCGAGCTTGGCCGCGTGGTTTTGCGTCAACTGTAATGCTTGACAATCCCCAAATGTCCTTGAGTGTGGTTCCATCAATGAATGCTGCAAACAAGACAGCCTGTGTTACGGGAAACGCTCGGGATATCTCGTAGGCCGTATTCTTATCGCTTGCGTCCATCGTTAGGACGATCCTTTCAGTCGATTTTCTTGAGCGGATTATACCTTGTGATATGGGGCGAATGCACCAAGTCCTTGTGCTGCCTGGCCTCGTGTCCGAACATCCTAACTCCCGCCCGACGGCGAAGCTGCCGAGTAACGGCGTCCAACTCCCGGATGGTCGGCAATGCTTCCATTACCAACGTTGATAGCGATCATACAAAACGATAATGGAAGGTTGCGAGTCCAGCTCGAAGCGATAGTAGGGGACCGGGCCCTCGCCCGGGAGCTCGATGTCGTATCCGAGGTCTACGGTCACCTCCGTCCCGTTGAAGTCCACGACGTATCCGTTCCCCTCGGCGCGGACCACCTTGACGGTGCGGGTCCCCCCGATCCCGCTCTCGACCGAGTAGACCCAGCGGAGCCCGGGCTGGAGAGGGAACCAGGCGGCCTGA
>JAIQFI010000011.1 GCA_020073345.1 Terriglobia bacterium | reverse complement strand
CTCCGATGCGCACGCCTCCAGTAGTCCAGCGTGGACATCCCGATACCGTGCTTGGCGCAATACTCGCGCCGCCTCATCCCGCTCTTCGCAAATCCCTCAACGAGGCCTTGAATCTCTTCCTTGCTCCGCATCCCGCCATTTTCGGCGGATTCGAGGCACGCGAACAAGATGGGTTCCTCTGACGCTTACGTTCCAGGGATGACTTCGGCCCGACCAGACGGAGACGCTCTAGGCTGTTTGTGAGACAGTTCCTGGCAAACGGTCCCGATCCGTCCATGTTTCCTCGACTGGGCGACCCTCATACGAACGAGCGTAGCTTGCGAGATGTGATATGCGTAGCCCTTTTTCGGGAGGGACGACCGATCTCAAGACATGCCGTCGTTGTCGCGGCTTTGTGACGCGGATTGTGACGCAACCGCACCTCTGGGAGGGATGTTTACGTGTTTTGATGCGTTGCTACGTGTTGAGCGCATCTGGGCGAAAGCTCAATGAAATGTAGTACTCTGTGGCAACTGTGCTCTGCGGATATCAACCAACCCGGACAATTGACACGCAAGAGGTCACAGATTCGAGTTCTGTCGAGCCCACTACTCAATTCAGCGGTTCCGGAGTGGGGACCAGTTGTGAATACTCACCCGCCATCCCCAGGCAGCTCTCACCCCTGCGATTTCTGAAAGACGTAAAAGAACACAGCCAGGCTCACGGCTGCAAGCGCATACAGGAGCGCCGAAAACAGGCTCGCCAGCGGAATCAGACCTTGCGCCACATTCACCACATCGAATACAAAATCCCAAACCAGCAGAGCTGCCGCCAGCAGCGTGCCAATGAAAGCGAATATCGCCGCGTTCTTGAGGGTCATTCTCGGAGTATGGATGTTATGGGCGCCGGTCGCAAGGGATGGCGTAACCAGGTAGCGCCCATTCACCAGATCGCCGTCACTGCACTTTCAAATCGT
This sequence comes from Terriglobia bacterium, assembly GCA_020073345.1. Taxonomy (GTDB): domain Bacteria; phylum Acidobacteriota; class Terriglobia; order Bryobacterales; family Bryobacteraceae; genus Palsa-187. The sequence continues at coordinate 131,558 of JAIQFI010000011.1, read as the reverse complement.
TGGTTACTGAAAACACGTCTCTGACTTCCATGGCGCGGTCGTAAACAACATTACGGTCCATCTCACTATCGACGACTCCGCTTAGAGTGACGTTTCCGTTATTCACCAGGATGCGAATGGGTGGCTGCACTCGAATCAGCCGGTACCGGTTCAGGGCGCTGTCCCGGTAGATCGAGCGGAACAGCCGCAGACGGATGCCGTTGTCAAATTGAGAAAGAGGAAGTATCTCGATTTGATCGTTCACCGTCCTTACACCGGCCAAGTGCTTCACGGCGCTCAAGGCATCGTTCCTCAGAACATAATTCGTGGCCTGACCAGCCAGCGTAACTGTGTCGCCGTCGATGCTGAATTGCAGATAGTCAAAAACACCGTAGTAAGGAAGCTTTAGCAGTTCATGCCGGACTTGCGCTTCCAACGGAGAAGGAGGAGGCGATTGCGCAAGCGCGTACTTCGACGCCGGAAAAACCAAAATCATCCCAATCGCCAAAAGCGTGCGACGGTAGTGTGCTCGTTCTACTGAGGAAGTGTTAAACATGACGTGCTAAACGCACGTTCTGTGCCAATCGTAAACGCTGGAAAAAAAGGGGATCATTGCGGCGCGGCATGGCTGAATCCAGCGCATTGGTTGTTTTCCACCACCAGTTAGTCACGGATTGCCCCGAAGATGGTGTGCACGCCCTTCGTGTATCATCACACTAATGCGGACGCCGCCCTCCCTCCTCCCAGGCGTTTTTTCTGGTCTGTTCGTCTTCCTTCTTCCCGCGGCTGCCAATACCCTGCTGATGCGAGGCAAGGTGGTCATGGAGGACGGTTCGCCGCCTGATCGCAGCATTGGCATCGAGCGATTCTGCCATGACACCGGCGCCCAGCGGGAATCGCAGACCGACAAGAAAGGCAACTTTCTGTGGGTCATGGAGATCGACCCTCTGAGCTATCGGGCTTGTGTGTTGCGGGCCTCGTTTGTCGGTTACGAGTCGACGGTAGTCGATATCTCTGCATTCAACTGGTCCACGGATCCGAATTTGCCTGCCCTCGTGCTGCGACGCCGCGAGTCCGGCAGCTCCAACGAGGACCTCAACATTTTCTATGAGGACGGAGTACCTCTGGCGGCCCGGAACGCTTGGAACAGCGCGCAAAAACTGTCGCAGAAAAAGAACTGGCAGGCCGCCGAGCACGAGCTGCGGGTCGCGGTCCAGGCCGCGCCTAAATTCACCCGCGGCTGGTACGCCCTAGGCGTCGCGTGCTCGAGGCAGAATAAGCCGGCCGAAGCACGGGACGCGTTTCAGCATGTAGTGGATCTGGATCCCAAATCTCTGGAGGCGTACCTGTTGCTGGCGCGCGAGAGTATCGCGGCCAAGGACTGGAGCGCGGCGGAGAAAACTGCTGCGGCCCTGATCAAGCAGGACGCCAAGCAGCGTTTTCCGGAGATCTACTTGCACCAGGCCACTGCGCGCTACCACCTGAACGATCTGGACGGGGCGGAAGCCAGCGCGCGCACCGGGATCGGCCTGGACCGGAGGCGCGAAGTTCCCCGGGCTGAATACGTCCTGGGGGTGATTCTCGAGGCTAAGCACGATTACGCCGGCGCCCGCGAGCACCTGCTGCAGTACCTGACGCTGGACTCCAAAGCGGACGACGCCGCGGAGGTGCGATCGCGCATGGAAAACCTGGGCCGGTCACAAGCCCAAGACGCTGAGCCGCAACTGGAGCTCGCGACCGTCGTGCCATCGGCTGGGGCCGGCGAGGCTTGGGTTCCCGGTGGGATGAAGGCGATGGCCGCCATCGCGCATCTGGACGAGCCGCTCACCTACTTTGGGTTCTTTGCAAACTATTGCCATGCCATCGTTCGGGAAGTCTCCCTGGGGGCCTCCACCGGAAAACCGCAGTTTATCCAGACCGTGCGGACGTACCTGGCCGCAGTCTCCGAGATGGCGCGGCTCGGGGAGCGCCGTGATGACGGCACCCTGATCACGCTTTCGCTGGCCACGGACGAACGGCGCAAACAAACCGAACGCATTCTCCGGCTGCTGGGTTGGAAGCTCGGCCAGCGGGATACTTCGGTAATCGTCGAGCCTGGCGATCAACCCGCAGACGGCCTGCGCCAAGCGGTTCCAGCGGCCTTCGGAATTGACGAGATTACGATGCAGGAGACGCTCGAGGCAGGCCGCGAATTTCGGTTCGAAATCCCAACCGAGAACGCCCGGCTCGCGGGCGGCGAGGACTGGAGCGCGCTCTTGAAGGATGCTCCCGTGCCTCCAGGTGGAGTGGCTGCTTCCTTCGCCACCGACTGGCGACTGGCCAAAACATGTGACGGGTTGGGGGCTATGAGCGAGGACGCGGCAGCGGCGCTGCTTGCCGCCGCCGATCTTCGCACTTTGGCGACCCGCTATGCCGACCCGCTCGCGCGCCACGGCGGGACGTTTACCCTCTCTGGCGGTATGGTGGCGCTACCGGGAGGCGCCGAAGCCGCACCCGTGTGGCAGAAGCTGGCGGGCGAGAATCCGCGAAATCCCGGGGCGTTCTTCCGAACGCTGCTGGACAAGCCCTTCGGAACGCTGGCCGCGTTCTATTCGGTGCTGGCGCGCGCGGATGCCCCGCATCAGCGATACTTCACAAAAACCGCGGCGCGCGCCGAGCGTTTCTACGCCTGGTACCGTCAGGGCGAGGAATTCCGCAACGGCCAGTCCCGGCAAGTGGAGGGCTGGAGGACTGAGCTCCTGCAAAAACTTCCCCTCGATGCTGGCGGTAATGTCCGCTTTCCCGGAGGCAAAGCTGCGTGGACCAATTCAGCCGGCCCGGACGACGATGTCCTACTCGGTTTGCCTACTCTGGAGACGTTGGTTCCCATCGCGGATTTGGAGCACCGGCGGCAACGGCCGTTGGACGAGGTTTCCATACGGCTGCTGGCGCGGCACTACTCCGAGTGGAGGTCCCTGTTCCCTTATTTTGGCGGCCTGACGGAGCTGCGCGGCGAGGAATTCGAGGCACTGGAGCATTTCGGGGCGGCCGTGGGCGGGTATCCGGTGGCCACGCAGAATTCCGTGCTGGGAGAATGGCATTCGCTGGTGGAGTTGATTTCGCGAGGAGTACAGACTGGCTCGATCGACCAAGCCATGGCAACCGCGGCGTTCCGGCGTGTTTGCCAGGACCTCCTTGCGGCGGACCATTCGGCCAAGGCCTTGGCGGTGCTGCGCGACATCGCCGGCGGCACCGGCGACTTGCATGAAGCTGTGGCGGGCAATCTGTTGCGCTTGGGTGGGGAACGCCGTGCGGACTTCGAACGCGTTCTGCAGTTACAGAACGTTCCCGCACTTGTTGAGAAGCCAGGTACGGGATCCGTGGCAACTGCGCTCAGCGGAATCGTCTACGCGGCGTCCCTCGATCCGGACGGGTTGCTGGTCAACGCGGATTCGCGCTTGTTGACCAAACATCAGTTCGTCGCTCCGGATAAGGACAAGGAGGACGAGCAGAACCAGAAGCATTCTTCGATTTTTTCCCCCGTGGCGCTGATGCCTTCTCCTTCCGGCGCGTATCTGACCGGTGGCTTCGCGAACTTGGCGGATCTAAGCAAGGGATTCGCACCCGCCGGACGAAGCGTGGCCCGATCCACGAAATCTGCGCCCCGCGACGCCGAGCCCGGTTCCATTCCAGCAGTGCCCGGAGGCACCATACCCGCCGGCACTGAGTTGCCGCCGATCGAGCCCGACTTCAGAGTGTCAGGGCGGCTGGTGGAAGTCTACGCCACGGTCACCGACAGCCGCGGGCGGTACGTAGACACCTTGACCCGCGATGATTTCACGGTCCTGGACAAGCGCAGCCCGCAGAGCATTACGGCCTTCGAGCCTCAATCCAATGAGGTTTCCGTCGTGTTGCTGCTCGATACCACCGGAAGCATGCTGCTTGCGCTTCCTGCGCTTAAGAACTCCGCGCTTCGCCTGATTACTGAACTGCGACCGGAGGATTCTGTCGCAGTTTACAGTTTCAGCAACTCGGTAACGGAACTGCAGGCGTTCACCACCGACAAGGATGCCGCCAAGCGCGCCGTGCTGCGTACCCAAGCCCTGGGGGATACCGCACTATACGATGCCTTGGCGCGCGTGGGCCAGGATCTCAGTGGGCGGGCAGGGAAGAAAGTGATCGTGCTGTTCACCGACGGTAAAGACAATGTCAGCACGCTGAACCCCGATGCGGCAATTCAACGAGCCAAGGCCAACGGCGTTCCGATCTATACCATCGCGCAAGGGGAGGCTATCGGGCATCGCGACCTGCTGGAGCAACTGGCGGGAATTTCCAAGGCCACCGGCGGGGAAGCATTTGCCATCGAGAAACCCAGCGAGATCGGCCGTGTGTTCGATAAAGTGTCCGAGGATCTGACGCACGGTTATCTGCTGTCCTTCCAGCCTCCCCCTGCCGAGAGTCCAGCGTTGCGGCCGATCCAAGTGGTGATCAGCGGGTCCCGCGGGCTCAAGGTTCGCGCCCGCGAGGGCTACTATCCGGAATAGCCACCGGGAAGTGACCTTATTCTTCGCGCACCCCGCGGAAGGGCATCTTGAACTTGCGAGCCACCTCCGGCCAGAACTCGCGCAGCACGTCGAATCCCATGTCCTGGAGCAGGCTAAAAGCGCCATTCCGCGCCGCTGCGGCTGCACCCGGCTGGTTACCGGGATGGTACACATTGTTGAGTGCAACTGAACTAGCCGTGCCCAGCCACTCGGTGAAGTTGAACATCGAGTTACCATTGTCGCGGCGTGCCACGATCGTATGACTGATGGCATGCAACAGGCGCGTCCTCCTGCTGCCGTGCGCCATCCGGTAGTAACGCGGATCCTCGGAGAAGATTGTGGGGTAAAGAAAATCTCCAAAGAATCTCGATGTGGTCTGCGCAGCGAAATTGGCTCCGAAACGCCGGGCATACCCCGAGCCGCCTTGCTCGAATGTGGGGTCCTTGTTGGAGGCCTGGTCCAGCCCGGCGTTGAACCCCGCTCCAAGCATCGAAGCCGGGTCGATGCTGTCCTGTAAGAACAACAGGAACTTAGCCCCAGGCTCCAGCGAGCACAACATTACTCCAGGCTTGTATTGCAGCGGATGCACCGCTTTGCGCTCCAGCTTCCGTCCGAAGGTTCCCACTACTTTCGCGAACGGGCCGTTGTAGTCCTGCCAACCGACCAGGGGAGGCGGCTGCACGCACGATGACACAGGACCCACCTCGGCAGGCGCAGCGGTCTGCGTGTCTTGCGCGCAAACCAACGCGCCCCCGCTCAGGAGAATCACACCAATCCAGTTGCGCAGCCGCCGATTCATTTCATCGTTTGGGTATCTCGATCTTGTTGCCCAGACGTTCCATCCGGTCCTTGGTCTTGCCGTAATCCACGAAGTCCCCAATCACGGCCGCGAGATCTGTGGCGTAGTCGGCATTCGCCTCCAGGAAATCCTTGTATTCGGCAGTGAAGAGCTGTTTAGGCTGCTGGTTGATGCGTTCGATGACCGCGGAAGTGTACCCTTCCAGCTCGTCCAGGTACGGCACGATCCGGTCGATCGCGGTCCTTTGCCAGGGCGAAGCAGCGCTTCTCGCGTCCTTAAGTACGGCCTCGTGTTTCTCCAGGGCATTGACATGCTCTTTGATCTGGTTAATTGCCACCGCGTGGCTTTCCCAGCTGACGTTCATCCGCGTGAAGGCTTCCATGGCCACCGCGTCTTCCTTCAATTGAAACGCCATGGTTTTCGCTTCGGAGAGCAATTTCGCGACGTGTTCGGAATCCGGAACAGCGGCCGCGTTGGCGGCGCCCGCCCATCCCGCCAGCAGAATTGCTGGAGTTCCCATCCAGAGTTTCGGTATGCGTTTATTCATGCCACCCTTCCTTCCGTTCCGGAGGCATGCATTTCATACTCCATGATAAGAAACACACCTAGATCTCCGGAAAGAAGGGAGATACGGGATCGGAGACGAGGGTAAGCCTGATTTTCTGAGCGAAATGCCCCAGGTGGCTGCTAAACTAATAGGACCTTCGCCCGATCACAGTCTAGAGGTAACACGTTTTGCGTATTTGCATTCTCGTCCTGATGGCGATTGTTCCCCACATAGCCGTATCCGGTGCTTCGCCCGCGATACAAGACGGCCATCTGCGGCTCTACCACACTCACACGGGAGAACGTCTGGATATCGTGTATCGCCACGGTGCATCCTATATTCCCGAGGCCCTGGCGAAGCTGGACCATTTCCTGCGCGACCACCGCACCGGAGAGGTGCATCACTTCGATCCCCGGCTTTTCGACCTTCTGTCGGATGCCACCCAGGCCGTCGGCCGCGCGGACGCCGAGATTCACATCATCTGCGGATACCGGGCGCCCAAGAGCAATGAGTATCTTCGAACGCACACGTCCGGCGTAGCGAAAAACAGTCTTCATGTGCAGGCCGAGGCGATCGATATCCGCCTTCCCGGTACCTCAACCTTGAAGTTTCGGAACGCCGCCCTGGCTCTCGGGCGCGGCGGCGTCGGATATTACCAGGCTTCGGATTTCATTCACGTGGACGTCGGCCGGGTTCGTCGCTGGTAATCCCAGCTTCGGCCGCGGCTTCGGCAATTTCCTTTTCGAGAGCCGCATCTTCCCCGTAGATGTCCTCGAAAAAGTGCACCTTGCCGCTCTCCTGTACCACGGCGGTGACGTACACCGTCATCACTGGAACAGGATGCGTGAGCTTCAAAGTGATGGATTCCGTCCCTTGCATCGCCGCGACGATGCGGTCCCGCGGCCAGCCGTATTCCTCGCGCAACACCCACTCCGCCAGGTCCTCGGCTCTTTCCAGGCGGATGCAGCCATGGCTGAAGTCGCGGCGCGCGCGCCCAAACAGCGATTTTGCCGGGGTATCGTGCATGTAGACGTTGTACTCGTTCGGGAACTCGAACTTCACCAGGCCCAGCGCGTTCTTGGGCCCCGGTCTCTGGCGCAATCGAAGCTTGCCGGAGCGAAGTTGCATCAATAGTTTATCCGAAACATCTTCTTGCGCCACCACGGCGTCCCGTGCAGTGACCAGCTCGAAATCGTTTTTCGAAATATAGGAAGGGTCCCGTTTGATGTCAGCTATGAGCTCATTGCGTTGAATACTCAGAGGGACGTTCCAGTAGGGACGAAAGATGACTGCATCGACCTTCGAGGACAAAAGCGGAGTCTTGAGTCTGCGTGCCCGCCCGATCACGATCTTCATTTCAAGCGCAGGCCGGTATCCGCGGTCGAAGGCGCGCAGCCGGAATTCGGGAAGATTCAGCACAATCGCCGGACGCGAGGAGTCGTAGGGAAGCCGCCTCCAGCGCTCCAAAGCCAGCTCGAGCTGGCGAACGCGGAAGTCGAGCGGCGTGTTTAGTTGCTCCAGTGTCGTTTTGCCGATGCGGCCGTCGGGTTCGAGTCCATGGCGGGCTTGAAAACTTTTGACGGCGGCAACCAGCGCGCGGTCATAAAGGTCCGAATCGGCTGGACGATTCCCGGTGGGAAGATCGCCAATCCGCTCCAGCAAGCGAGTCAAACGCGGGACGCCCGCATAGTGCTCGCCCGGTTCCACCGGCTTCTTGGTCGAGGGCAGGATACCTCTATCGTCTTCAGCCGCCAGAGCTCGATACTGCTCCAGCGCCTTTAGTGTGCGCTGGTAGGAATTGTCTTGTGCAACCAGACCAGTGCCGGCCAGCGTGACCATACTCAGTGCCAGCCGACCTAGAAACTGCGAGGTCACGCCAAACAGACAGCACGGGTCATGCCACTCTCAGTGGCATGTAATTGTCCTCTCAGACGTCTTCTGGGTCTTTTGCCCCAGCCCCGCCGTTGCCGTGCTGCGTCCCGGACCAGTATCTGAGCCCAAAACCCTAAAAGTACGTGTCTTGTGGTTTTGGCGGCTCGCGTGCATGGAATGCTGCGACTTCAGAACGGAGTTGATCATGAACACGAAAGTGACCAGCATTAACGCGGGAATCAGACGGCGGCAGGCAGCCCTGGAATCCAAGCTCGGCGAACTGCTCAAGCTCTCCGGAGGCCGGGAAGACCTCGAGATCCAGCCGACGGCGGACCCGCTCGATCAAGTCCGGGCGAACACCGATCGTGACATGGCGGTCGAAACCTTGAACCAGCAGGCGCGTTCGATTCAAGACATTCGCTCCGCGTTGACAAGGATTGAGGAGGGCGACTACGGCCGGTGTGAACGCTGCGAAGAACAGATCCCGCCCAAGCGCCTGGACGCAGTGCCCTGGGCCCGCTTGTGCGTCCAGTGCCAGGCCGAGGCTGAATCGGCAGGCCGGACGGTGTTCCACAGCGCAGCGTAGGGTCGTGACGAAGCGATGTTGGCGCGGTACCACGCCAACCCCCTTACCCGTACTTGTTGACGATCCCAATCTGACGGGTTAACATACCAGGGCCACCAGAAGGGTTGGATGCTGCTGTGCCTTGGGAACGAATCGAAAGCTACTCTTACTGGATCCTGTTCGTGGCTACTTTCCTCGGAGTGGCGGTCTGGGAATCGTTCCGGCCCAAGCAGGAGTTGTCTGGGGCCCCGGGGCGGCGCTGGGGCAGGCACGGCCTGGTTCTGATCGTTTGCACGGTCATTTCCGTCGGGCTGTACCTAGCCAGCCCGGTGGTCGTCGCCATCGCTTTCGCCGGTAATAGGTATGGTCTACTGAACAAACCTTGGATCCCCTTCGTCGTCCGATGCATTCTCGCCGTCCTGTTGCTCGATTTTGTAAAGTACGCCGTCCATCGGACCTTCCACTCCGTTTCGTTCCTATGGCGTGTGCACCAGGTCCACCACTCCGACCCGGACTTCGACGTATCTACCGCCACCAGGGTTCATCCCATAGAAGTGGTTTTATCGCAGGGCGCGTATTTTGCTGTAATAGCGATCTTCGCCCCGCCGGTAATCGGGGTTTTGGTCGCGGAGCTCGTAAGCGCTTTCCAGAGCTTTTTTGGGCACGCTAACGCGTCGCTTCCAGGATGGGCCGAGAAACCTCTACGCCGTCTGTTCGTTACTCCCGACATGCATCGGATCCATCATTCTGAAGCGGCGGGGGAGCAGTGTACGAATTACGGCGACTGCTTTCCCTGGTGGGATCGCCTTTTTCGAACGTATCTAGCCGAGCCTGCGGCGGGTCAAGACCGGATGGTCGTCGGACTCAAGGGATTTCAGAACGATGCTAGCTTGGGCTTGGCGTTCATGCTCACGCAGCCGTTTTTACCGGAGAAGAAAGAACAAGCTTCTCGCATCGCGTCCGCGGAGCAAGCCTAGCGCGAAGAGTTAACGCTTGCGCCGTCCGCGGATCACTAAGAGCGCGCCGGACAACAGCGCGAGTGCTCCCACGCCTGAAGCCGGGCTGATTTCGGGGGCCGCAACTTCCACGGCCGCAAACGCGAGACTCGAGAAACCCACCAAGATCAACAACAGCCCAATGGACTTCATAAGTTCGACCTTTCCTTCCTATTTCTTGCGTCGTCCGCGGATTACCAGGAGCGCGCCGGACAACAGCGCGAGTGCTCCCACGCCCGAAGCCGGGCTGATTTCGGGAGCCGCAGCGGCGCCGGCAAACGCGAGACTCGAGACACCCGCGAAGAGCATCACCATTCCAAGGGTTTTCATTAGAGACACCTCCGAAAAAGTTGAGATTCCCGGTGAGGCCGGCAAGGAGCGCTTCGAAAAGCACACCTTAACAAGTGTTCACCAACTGCGAAAGTATCTCATGCCCTTCGGGAACTAGCAAGCCATTTAATGAAAAATGGGTACCGGTACCGAGCTTGAACTCCCAGTCGCCTACCGCGTTGACCCTCCCGGCCCCTGCGCGGGACCCGAGATGTGCTGCAGGTCGTAGTTGTCTTCCTGACAGATGTACTCCAGCAGTTCCGTGCCCGCCATGACGCGCGCCCGTCCCACCGTGGTGAACGGCTTGGCATATGCGCCCGGATCGTCGATAGTCACCTCGATGGACATGTTCCCCATATCTGTCCGCGTGTAGCGTTCCGTGGTGCGGAGTCTTTCGGTGTGCGGGTGGCCGACATAATCGAACCAGAACTTGTCTTTGAACCCGACGGTGTCCACTACCCAGGTCGGCCCGTCCCAGCGGCCGATCGAATGCCCGTACCAGGCCGGGTCCGGATCCTCGGGATGCTTGCGCCCGTCCATGAAAATCTGGCGCCAGCTATGGATGTTGCCCTCGAACACAATGAAGTAGATGCCGGGCGTCTGCGCGATCCGCCATGGATACGGCGAACCGCGCGGAATGCCGGCCGGCAGGCAATTCGATTCCGGATCGTCCTTCGATTGCCGCGTCTTCACCAGAGCTTCCGCCCACGGCAGCATCACCACCGAATCGCCGGGCTTCAGCGCGCGCGAAATGTCCGCGTCACTCGAGCCGCCGCCCAGCCATACACCCGACAGGTCCGGAGTTCCGTCGGCCAGCTTCGGAGCAGGACCGGTGGGCGCGGGAGGCTGCCGCTGATACAGCCCTACACCGCCTCCGCCTTTTCCCTTGGCCTTGGCTTTAGCCGCGTCTGCCGGCGGTTGTTGCGCTACCAGAGCGACCACGGCAAGGGTCGAGCACGCAAGGGCGATCCAGGAGACGATGCGTTTTCTCACTTGCCGTCCTCATACGCCGACAGAAAGTTCAGCTTGTGCCCGTCCGGGAACACAATGGTCTGCGCGATGCCGAAATTCGAATTGTCCCGGGCGCGCGACCCGGTGACCGTGACCTGATCGCCTTCCTTGATGGAATTCCGCTTCCAGCCGTTCCGCACCAGGATGCTCGGGCTGGCCAGCTCCAGGTTCCAATTGGTTATTTTGCCGGCGCTGTCCTTCACGTCGATATAGAAGTGCGCGTGCGGGTTGACCCATTCCACCTTGGTCACCACGCCCGTCAGGTCGATCTTCTTGGTGTTGTCGAACACCGCCGCACCAGAATGGTGGGCCAGTACCGGCATCCCTAATGCCAGTAACGCCCCGCCCGCGGCCAAAACGCTGAACCAGACTCTCGTCACATTACGCACAAGGGACCCCCAGCACGAAATTCTGTCATAGCCGTGTATGGGGCGCAAGCATTCCGGAGACTGTTAACCTAAGTAACAGGAGCTGCATCACATATGAAGATGCTCCGCTGCATTTCTGCCTTGTTGCTGTTCGCGTTGGCGGCCTCCGCCCAGATTCCGGGTCAATATCCTCCTGGGCAGTATCCGCCTGGACAATATCCACCCGGCCAGTATCCGCCTGGACAATACCCTGGTGGTCCGATTCCGCGCATTCCGGGCCAGACCGGGCCGACGATTCCCGGCACCGGCCGTCCGCGAGGCGGACAGCAGCCTCAAGGTGACAGCCGCGGCAAGCGATCGAGTTCCGACGCGAAACTGCTCACCACCACAGCCGGGATTTTGCGCCGGGTGGCGCCGAATCAACTGGTGATCCAGGCCGACGATCACCGCGTCATCTGGTACCGGCTGGCGCCGCAGCTCAAAGTCCAGAAGGATGGCAAGGACGCGGACCTGAAAGAGTTCGCCTTGGGCGATTATCTGAGCGTCGATTCCAACTCGGACGACGATAGCATCATGACCGCGGTCTCCGTCACCTGGAAGAAAGCCGCGACGCCCGACGATCGCGCGGAAGCCTCGAAGACGTGGGATCTGCCGCGGATCGAAACGGTCGCGCGCGGTTCGGCCAAGTCGTCGTCTAGTTCTAACTCGTCTGCTTCTTCGCCGCCTAGGGAGCCTGGCGACGATCGCCCCGTGCTTCGCCGCAAGAATCCGGATCCCGAGCCTGTTCCTCCGCCCCAAGCGGAAACCGTTCCGGACAAGCCGGCGGAAACTGCCTCGGCAACGCCGGCACCCAAGCAGGAAGAGCCCGACAACACCCCTCCGGCGACAGTCATGCGTCCACCCGATCCCAAGCCGGATGCTGACGATCCCGGCCGGCCGGTTCTGAAGCGCGGCGCGCCGGCTCCGCGACGCCCAGCAGCGTCCGAACCTGAGGTGACAGCTTCGATCACACCTGCGCCGGTCACGCCTGCGCCATCCGCGCCAGTGGCACCTGCGGCGCCGCAGCAACCCATTCCGCTCGGCGACGATCCAATCATCACCAAAACTCGCGAGGCGGCATTCTCGTATTCCGAAACCCTGCCCAACTATTTGGTCCAGCAGATGACCACCCGGTATCAGAGCGATCGTCCTAAGTCGGGCTGGCAGGCGCTGGATATCGTTACCGCCGACCTGACGTATCAGGATGGCCGCGAAAGCTACAAGAACATCAAAGTCGGCAACAAGAGCACCGACAAGCCCATGGATCAGATCGAGGGGACGCGCTCCACGGGCGAGTTTTCGACGCTGCTCGAACAGTTATTCGAAACCGGAGCCGCGAAGTTCAAGCCAGGCGGGCAGGATACGATTCACAACCGTTCGGCCTATGTCTACAGTTTCGAGGTGACGCGCGAACTTTCACGCTGGCGGATCGAAGCGCCCTCGCAGCTGTACTATCCGGCGACCAAGGGGTCCGTCTGGATCGATAAAGAGACCTCCCGGGTTCTGCGCATCGAGCAGCAGGGGCGCGCCATGCCCGCGCTATTCCCCTTCGACACGCTTGAAGCTACCGTGGACTACGATTTCATACGCCTCGGCACTTCGGGACCTTACTTGCTTCCGGTCGAATCCGAGGTGCTGAGCTGCCAGCGGGGCACCAGCATCTGCTCGCGCAATAAGATCGAGTTCCGCAACTACCGCAAGTTCGGCGCGGAGTCGAACGTCACGTTCGATAAACCGTAGCTCAATTTGGCTTGGAGTGAAACGGACCCGGCCCGGCGCCAGGTTCAGCCGGTTCCGGGCTCTCGATATCCAGGTTCACGACAATGGGTTCCTGGCCGCTGCGGACTACAACAGCCTCCACGGGTTCGTCCGGACGAGCGTTCATCTCCTGGTGCGGCACGAAGGGCGGCACGTAGATGAAATCTCCCGGGCCAGCTTCCTCAACGAACTCCAGATGATCGCCCCAGCGGAAACGGGCGCGCCCGCGGATGATGTACAGGACAGTCTCAAGCTCCCCGTGATGATGCGCGCCGGTGCGAGCTGCCGGCTGCACGGTAACCGTTCCCGCCCAGAGCTTGTTCGCACCAGTGCGTGCGTGCGTGATCGCCGCGGCGCGAGTCATCCCCGGAGTCTGAGGAGTGTTCGTGTCCAGCTCGCCTGCTCGGATGATCCGGATCCCGTGCTCTTTCCAGTCAGCCAAAGGGGACCCGATTACTTCTTAGCCGCTTTCGCCTTGGCTTCCTGTTCAGCCTTGATCAGCGTGTCCAGGTGCCTGGAATCACGCTCGTTCTCGGTGCAGATGTATTCCCACAGATCGCTATCGGTGATCAGAGGAGTCCACTGCGTGACCTTCCAGGGGCGCGTGTAGTACACCGGATCCTCAATAGTGATCTCGTCCTTGAGGTTCCCGTAGTCCGGGCGCGAGTAGCGCTCGATCACATGCAGCTGATCCGAGGTTCCGTGACCAGCCAGGTCGAGCCAGGTCTTCCCGTTAAACCCGATGGTATCGACCACTAGTTCGTCGCCTTCCCACTTTCCGACCGAGTCGCCCCACCAGGTGGGATTGAGATCCTTGGGGTGATCGCGGTTCAGGAAGATCTGGCGGAAGCTGTGCAGATTGCCTTCGTACAGAATCACAACCAGATTCGGCAACTGAAGGATCTTGGAAGGATACGGATCGCGCCGCGGCACTCCGGTCGGCAGGCAGCGAGCTTCGGGGTCTTCGGTGCCCTCATTCGCCTGACGCTCCTTGAAGAGTTTGTCGGCGAACGGTGTCATCGGCAGCTCGCCGACGTCATAATCCTTGGCGATGTCCGATGTGTATCCGGCGTAACCCCACACGCCCGAAAGATCGGGCTTTCCGTCCGGGGTACGTGGCGTGGGGCCCGAAGGTCCTTTCTTCACGCGCGCATTCCCTTTGCGCTTGGACTTGGGTATCGTGCTCTCGGCCGGAAACTGCCCTTCGAGGAAGGGAAGGGCGGTCAATACGAACGCTGACGTGGTCAGGATCGCAATCAGGGTCTGCTTTCTCACGGAGATCGCCTCACACAGGATTATAACCGGGAATTATAGCCGTAGGCGGTCTGGTATCCTCATACACTTATGAGCCTCTTCGCCGTCAAACCGCTGGAGGCGCTCCTCAAGGACGCCGGGCACGAAACCCTTCGCCGCACTCTTGGGCCAACTCAATTGGTGGCGCTCGGGATCGGCGCGATCATCGGCGCCGGGCTGTTTTCGTTAACCGGCATCGCTGCGTCGGTCAACGCCGGACCCGCGGTCGTGCTCAGCTTTGTACTGGCCTCAGTCGGTTGCGCCTTTGCGGGCCTGTGCTACAGCGAGTTCGCGACCATGATCCCCATCGCCGGCAGCGCGTACACCTACGCGTACGCCACCATGGGCGAGCTGATGGCTTGGCTGATCGGCTGGGACCTGGTGCTCGAATACGCGGTGGGCGCTTCCACGGTCGCGGTGAGCTGGTCGCGCTACGTGATGAGCTTTTTTCAGGATTTCGGCATTCATTTCCCGGAGCAGCTGGCGGCGTCTCCTTTCGAGCCGGTGACGCTGCCCGAAACCGGACAAGTCATCCAAGGCGTGATCAATCTGCCGGCGATGTTCATCATCATGGCTATATCGCTGCTGCTGATCATCGGGATTCAGGAGTCGGCGCGCATCAATGCCGGCATCGTGGTGATCAAGGTGACGGTGGTTCTGGTGTTCATCGCGCTGGGCTGGGCCTATATCAATCCCGCTAATTTCACGCCGTTCATTCCGCCGAACACGGGTGAAACGGGTGCTTTTGGATGGAGCGGAATTTTGCGTGGCGCGGGTCTGGTGTTTTTCGCCTTCATCGGTTTTGACGCCGTTTCGACCGCGGCCCAGGAAGCGAAGCGGCCCCAGAAAGACATGCCGATCGGGATTATCGGATCACTGGCGGTATGCACGTTGCTGTATGTGCTGTTCGCGCACGTGCTGACCGGGATCGTAAATTACACCGAGCTCAACAGCGCCGCTCCTGTGGCTGTCGCCATCGACCGCACCGACTACCGCTGGCTGCGGCCCGCCGTAAAACTAGCCATCGTGGCCGGGTATACGTCGGTGATTTTGGTGATGCTGCTAGGGCAGAGCCGCGTGTTCTTCTCCATGTCGCGCGACGGCTTGCTCCCGAAGTTGTTTTGCGACATTCATCCGAAGTTCCGGACGCCGTGGCGGTCGAATCTCTTGTTCATGGCGGGTACCGGTCTGCTGGCCGCGGTCGCACCGATTCGAATTCTGGGAGAGGCGACCAGCATCGGCACGCTGTTCGCGTTCGTCCTGGTGTGCGGCGGGATTATCATCATGCGCCGCACGCATCCGGAGCTGCCGCGGCCCTTCAAGACACCGTTTGTTCCCGCTGTGCCGATCCTGGGGATCGGGTTCAACCTGTTCATGATTTACGGACTGGGCTGGACCAACTGGGCACGACTTTTCGGATGGATGGCGATCGGCCTGATCGTTTATTTTACGTATAGCCGCAAGCACAGCATTACGCACAACTCATAACAACATCCGGACGAACCATCCGATTCCGCCCACGAGCAGCACCCCCGCCGCGGGGCGTCTCCAACCTCGAGGTATCTTGCGTGCGGCGAGCCACAGCACGCCAAGAAAAAGCGCCTGCGTGATCGAGGCGGCGGTTAGATAGGACGAAGGGAAAGCCGCAAAGGCCAGACCGTGCGCGATTCCAAGTATCGGCACCACCGCCCATCGCGCCTGGCTGTCGGGAAGGAACACGATTTCCGCGGCGAGATACGCCACCGTCAGCGCCAGCACGGCTTCCAGAAACTCGGGGCTGAACGACATCGGGATACGCGGCGCCAGAGGGCGCGCCAGCCATTCTCCAGCAAGAAATGCGATCGTCAGGATCCCCATCTCCCGGGTGTTCCGCGCAGCCAGCACCAGCACGGCAAGAAATAGCAGTCCAGACGCCGATTTGAACAGGCGGGCGATGCCTGCCGCGGCAGCTTTGGCGATCAGCTCGGCGCGCGAGGGCGGATGAAAGCGCACTTCCGCTCGCCGGAAGCTCTGATCGAACACGGCCTGATCGCTGTTGGGTCCCTGAACGGCGTAGAGCAGGTGCACGTGATTCGGCACGGTGACCTGAAACAGAGTGCATTCCACTTCAATTTTGTCGGGAACCGGGGCCGTGAATTCGTAATCGGCGCGGCAGATATACGTTCCGTCTTGTTCCTGGCAATTTGAAGAGGTCCGGCGCGCGCCTTCGAACTTTAGTTGATCCAGCAGCGCCGTTTCAGGATTGGTCACGTGAGCGACCTCGTACATCGGTATGCGCAGCTCGTAGGTCGCGCTGCGGCCCTCGACGTGAAGCTCGCCGCTGCTCATGCTGACGACATGGGCATATGCGCAGCCGCAGACCAGGATGGAGAGCAGCAGCCTACGCATGCAGTTTTTGCCTGCGCATCATGCGAATGACAATGATGCGCAGCGCCGCGATCACGGGAACCGAGAAGAACATACCGGGGATGCCAGCCACCTGTTCGCCGGCAAGCACGCCGAAGAGCACCAGCAGCGGGTGAATCGCGACGCCGGAACTCAGCAGGTAAGGGCTGAGCACGTAATCCTGGAACAGGCGGTACACGATCAGGAAGATGAGAATCCACAGCAAGTGAGCATAGCCGCTGAGGCCGGCGACCAGGAGCGTCACGATGGCCGCGGTCAGGGGCCCGACAAACGGGATCAGTTCCAGCATGCCCGCGACGCCGGCGAGTAGAACGGAGTAGGGAACACCCGTCGCTGAGAGAAAGATCGAATAGGACACAAAGGTGGCCATCGCGAGCAGCACCAGGGCGCGGATGTACTGCGCGACAAGCAAGTGCAGATCGTCCAGGATCTCTTCGACCAGGGAGCGCCGGTGGGTATCGACGCATCCGACGATGGCGTTGCGCATCAGGCGCCCGTCCTTGAGAAAGAAAAAGCTCAGGATGGGAATGAGCACTGCCGCGACCACATTCCCGAGCCCGGAAAGGATGCCGGGACCGATTTGCTTGAGCATCGGCAGCATCTTATCCCCGAGTCCGGTTGTTTGTTCCGTTAAGAATTCTGTCAGGCGAGGCCGCCACGCTTCGAGCCACGCGGGTAAGGGAAAGCGGCTGAGCGGATCTTCCTTGAGCGCATCCGGAAGGCGGCCTGCGAGCGCGGCAGCCTGTTCAGCAATCTTTGCCGTGACAGGAATCAGAACCGCCAGGGCGACGCTTATCAACGCCAGGTACACAATCGCCAGCGAGACATTGCGGGAGACGCGCCCGGATATCGAGCGTTGTACGCGATCGACGAGCGGGGCGAGCAGATGGGCCAGGAAGATCGCGAGCGTGAAGATGACGAGCGTGTGACGGGCGAGATAGATGAGGGCGACGGCCAGTACGAATAGAAACGTGGTCCACAGCGCGCGCAAAACGCGCCCGTCGATACCCAGCATGGTTACTAGAATAGCGGGCCGTGCTCGCTGCGGTTGGGTTCGTGTCCTGCGGACGGCCTTCTGGTCGAATCAGCCCGCCGGGGACATCGCGGACTGCGGCTCGCGGCGCTCGCCTGCACTTTTGGTCTCCATGCCGATGCCGAGGCGCGCCGTGAAGTGAAATGAGCTGCCCTTGCCAGGTTCGCTATCCACCCAGATTCGGCCACCCAGCAGTTCGGTCAACCGGCGGGAGATCGTGAGCCCCAGGCCCGTGCCACCGTACTTGCGGGTGGTGGAATTATCGGCCTGGGTAAAAGGGGAAAAGATCTCTTTTTGCCTCTCCGCGGGAATCCCGATTCCCGTGTCTGTGACCGTAAACCGCACCATCATGTGCTCACCGTCATGAGATTCTCTATGGACCGATAGAGTCACTCCGCCTGCGCTGGTGAATTTGACGGCGTTGCCAACCAGGTTCACGATGATCTGTCGCAACCGAACCGGATCGCCCGCCACCAGATCGACCACTTGCGGATCAACCCGCAAATGAAGGCCCAGGCCTTTCTGCTGCGCCCGAAGCGTCAGCGCTTTCATGGTCTGCGTCAGGCTCTCCCGGAGACTGAAATTCACGGTCTCGAGATCCAGCTTTCCGGCTTCAATTCTCGAGAAGTCCAGGATGTCGTTGATCACCGTCAGCAAGCCCTCTGCCGACTCTTTCGCCGTAGCGAGATAATCGCGCTGCTCGGCATCGAGCGCGGTGTCGAGCGACAGGTCGACCATGCCGAGAATGCCATTCATCGGCGTACGAATCTCATGGCTCATGTTCGCCAGAAACTCGCTTTTGGCTCGATTCGCCGCGTGTGCCGCCGCCTCCGCCAGCCTGCGCTCCACCATCTCGTCTTCCAGCCTTTGGTTTAGCTCCCGCAGGGATTCGCGCTGTAAGTGCGCCTTCAAAGCCAGGTGTACAACCACCCCAAAGATGATCGCGCTCAACAGTCCTCCCAGCAACGTGAGGTTCGATAACAAGTCCGTCCTGGTTGATTTCGCTGTCGAAAATGCCTGCCACAATCCGACTCTGACGGTGGCAACAAGAAAACTGAAGCCGATGGGGACCCACGCGGGCTCGGCTAAAGCGGGTCGTGTCATATCCCAAGCCACGCTGGCAACGCCGATCCCCAACATCACGAAGCCAACCGCAGTGTGAAGTGCTACGCGGGTTGAGTTACCCCAGGCAAAAGCGTCACTCGTTCCCGAGACCACACCGATAAAGCAGGTTGCACCAACCGCGGCGACCATTAATCCCGCGACTCCCAGCACCGCGGATCTGTCGATGCGCAGGCCGGTTTGGGCTAGTACGAAGGCGGCGGCAAGCACGATGAAGCACAGCGCCGTGGTTGGCGACATGCGGCCTGGAGACGAAGTGTGGGTAGTGATATAGGAAATGCCCAGAAGTTCGTCGATCCCGAAGTTGATCCGGAACAGGTACTCCAGCAGCGTAACGACCGCCAAAGTGGCCGTGACGGAAGCGCCGGTGAAGGTGAGTTGCGGCCTGCCCATGACGATCCCCAGGAGAGCAAGCCCGCATAGCGCAAAACTGACTGCAGCGTTGCGCTGCATGGGGGCCAGATCCGGCGTAACTTGAATGAGCAACGTAGAGTGGACTGCCCAACCCGCCAGCACTAATGACCCGAGCAAAATGGCGAGCGCCCCACACACTGCTCCGGTCATTCTGGGCCAAGACATTCGTGGAAACCTGCTCGGGCTTGGGCGGACTGCTCCTTCCTGCTTATCGTCGTATCCGAAACAAAGCTTTACGCGTTGAGCTACTTCGAAGGAGAGCAGTTGCCGCCTTGGCAGCGGTTATTCTCTTCGCAAACCTGCTCCAGCAGCGACCAGGTCGGATGAAGCTTCATCTGAAACTCCTGCGACCACGGCTTGGTGAAGATTTTTGGATCGTCGATGGTGAATTCGTAGGAGAGCGTCGTGGGATCGATATGGCGCAGCCGCTCGATGGTGTGCAGCGCGTTGCTGTGCCATCCGTTGCTGGCCGAAAGTGTCCATTCCTTGAGCCGGATGGTGTCGATCACCAGTGTGTCCCCATCCCACTTGGCAACGGAATTTCCCATAAACGTCAGATCGACGTCGGCGGGATGCGGTTTGCCGATGGGGATCACGCGGAAAAAGTGCATGTATTCGTACAGAAACACGACCGAATCGGGAGTCTGGACGATTTGCTGCGCGTAAGGCGCGAGAGCCTCGCGCGGATGGCCGTCCGGGAGGCATAGCTCCGTGGGATCATCGTGGCGCGGGTCGCCGGTTGGTGGCTGGAGGAACTTCGCCTGGGCGCCGGGCTGAAACGGAGCCATCTTGCTGCGGTCGAAATTGGTAACGCGGGGCGTGTCGGTATCGCCGGGCCCGACGATGTGCGTGAACGCGGGTCCGGCCCACACTCCGGCGAAGTTCGGCTTGCCGTCGGGCATGCGGGGGATTTTCGGCTGCGCTGAGAGCAAGGTTGTGACCGCGACGAAGGTGATGAAGTGCCGCACGTTATTTCTTCTCAGTGGGATTCACAGCCTGGTCCTGACCGATCAGCGTTTCCCGCCCGTCGGCCGTCGTCACGATGTTGCCCGACGCGTTATTCGAGCCGTCTTTGGCGCGATGGCCGGAAATGGTGAGCACATCGCCGATCTTGAGACTGTTCTTGGTGATGCCCCTTCTGGCCAGCATGCCCGGAGGCGACGCCGAGAATCCCCAGTTGGTCACGTTGCCCTTGTCGTCCTTCACATCGAGGTAAATCCAGATATGCGGATTGGACCACTCCAACTTGGTGACCACGCCAGTCACCTTCACTGGCTTGGTGGTGTCGAACTCCGCGGTGTAGGCGTGGTGGGCGAGCACGGCGCCGCGCGCGATGACAAGAATCGCAGTGATCGCGCACAGGCGGCCCAAACCTGTTTCCCGCATAAAGAGTCTCGACTATTTTACTAGCTTGCGAGGGGCCAGAATACCTCGGTCTTCCAATCCTTGGGATCGGGATAGTCGCCCGGGTCGGTGACGTAGGCTTCCCACGGCGCTCCGGCAGCGACGAGCCCTTCCGCGGCAATCCACTGCTCAATCGCGGCGTAGGCTTCGGTGAGCGTATCGTACGGGCCCATATGCGTTGTGGTCGCCACAGGTCCGCCCGGCAATGTATCCGCGACGATCTCGCCCTGGCCGGAGGGGTTGGCCGAGGACACTCGCATTCCTGGCTCCATAGTCACCATCCCAGGTCCGATTTCTACATAGCGTGTAAATGGCAACCCGGCCAGCGCGATCCCGTTTTGTTGCGCGTGGAGGAAGATGTGGGGAAGCGCCTCCGCGATCGTGGCGGCGATATCAGATCGCCTTACTCGTCGCCGTACGATGAGCACGGACTGCGGTGCCAGTTCTTTCTTGGTGATGGAATATGCCATTTCGTTCCCCGGTGATCTCCTATCTTCGTTGGTGTGAAAGAGCCCAATGCATGGGCCGACTTTGTCGACAAGCTCGGCATGCGTCTTGGCTTGCGTCCGATCCGCGCCGCCCACAAAGCCCCGTTCGCGATACGCGCTGGGCGTCATCCCGAAGCGCGAGCGGAACGCCCGGCAGAACGCCTCGTGGCTCTGAAACCCGCACGATAGAGCCACGTTTAGCACCGACTCATCGCCGGCCAGCAGCATCGCCGCGGCGCGGCCAAGCCGCAGACGCAAGGTGAACTGCTTGGGCGTTTCGCCGGCAGCGGCGGAGAAAACCCGATGTAGATGGAACGGTGACAAACCAGCCTGCGCGGCCAGCGCCGCCAGAGAGAGGTCTTCGTCCAGATGTGCCGTCGCGAATGCCAGGATGGGCTGCAGGCCGCGAATCATCATCCCAGTCTAGTGGAAGCGCTGGCTGAGATCTTGATAATTCTTGCGCAATTCGTGGTGGGCGCGCAGGGATTCGAACCCCGGACCCCCTCGGTGTAAACGAGGTGCTCTAACCAACTGAGCTACGCGCCCCTCTTGTAGCTATTTTAGCTATTTACTTGAGTTGGGCCGTTTTGATTCCGCTCTTGGCATCGCCCCAGGCGATCCAGGTATCGCTTCCCGCGCGAAGAATCTTCGGGTATCCCAGACTCGTCCCGGGACCTTCGGCGACCTTGAGCGCGGGTCCTGCGACTCCGGCGGGCGATACCAGGCGGACCATGGCGCTGGCGGAGCTGGCGCCTTCTTCAATCCAGGAAACGAACGCGCCGCCGTCGCTGTTCAGTGCCGTGGAGGCGTATCCCAGAGTATCTCCTGTGCTGACTTTCGTGGGCTTGGTGAACGTGCCTCCCGCGTCCGAGGAAAACACCAGTTGCACCCGCGGCGAATCGTCCGCCTCGGTATACCATGCGATCGCGACGCGGTTATCCTTGGCCGCGGCGGATGCAGCGTTGACCGGGCATGCGTTAATCTCCCACTTGTCCGGGTAGAGGATCTTGGACGTCGTCCACTTTCCCGCCTCGAAACGAAGGACGGCGATGTCCCGGATGTCCTTGGGCGTGTGATCGCGATAGGCCACCAGGAGGCCTTTTGCAGTGTTCACCACAGAGGTGGGGCAGCAGGAGCAGGTGTCGTTATCAAGCTGCTCCTCTTTGATCTCTTTCCCATCCGCTCCCACGACCGTGCGCATCAGGGAGACCGGCCCGTCTTCGCCCTTAAGCGCCTGGAGCCAAAACAGCGAAGCCTCCTGGGGACCGCTTGCGGCGATGGAAACCAATCCGTGCTGAACCGGGCTCCGGTCTTTGTGAGCCATCAGAGGTGTCGTCCACTTAATGCCATCCTTGGAGCTCGAAACCAAAATATTCTCGGCGTCGCTCGAATCGTTCCCTTTCTCGACCCAGTGCGCGAGCAGTGTGCCGTCGCTCAGGCTGACCATTCCGGGCATCTCCGCCGGATGGCGCCAGAGCTTGCGGCCCGTGACGATCGTGCGCGCTTCCGACCATGCCGCTCCGCGGCGCACGGCATAGCGCAACGTGTACCCGCCGCCTTTGGTCGGTTCCACCCAGCTGAGGACGGCGCTTCCGTCGGCAGCCACGGCCCAGTTAGGTTGGATGCTGCCCGCAACGGACGGGTTCGGGACGGCGACTGGCTTGAGCGCCTGAGCGAATCCGCACGCGGTCACTGCGACGAAAAGCAAAAAGCACGACTTCTTCATTAGAGGGCCCCAACTGATTCTACCAGTCGTGAACACGACAAAGCCTCAGACGCGGTCGTGGTCTGCGCGCCAATTCTTCACGGACTTCTTAATCGTGTCCTGCGGCATGGCCTCCTCGGCCGCCTTTCGCGCCAGTTCCACAAATTCCGCGTCCGAGGCAAACCGCAGGCCTACGATCTGCTTGATCGTGAGGCGGGGATCGAGCCGTTTGCCCGTCAGCGCGAAGTGGCGCAGATTCTCTTCGGCGCGGATCGCTCGGTCCTGCACGCCCATCGCGAAACTTCGGGTAAAGGCGAACAATAAGAATAGGGCCACGGCCATGGCTACGATCAGTGAGGCGCTGTAAAGGCGCTCATGATCGCCCCACGACTGCCATAGGTTGACGAACGATCCGATCAAAGACAACATGATGATGCCACCCAGCACAAAGTGGAACATGGGCACGAACTTCGCATGTTTGGCGTAACTTTGCTCTTGCATTTGAGGTTAAAGGGCTCCTATCCCGTCCGCTGATTATAGCTGGACGCCGCTGAACGACATCCGATTGGGCGAAACTATTAAGGAAGGTGTACGTCTATGCACCGAATGCGAAACGCACCGTTGTTCTCCATTATGTTCGCCAGTAACGTTGTTCTCGCGTGTGTATCCGTTTTCGGGCAAACCTCCGACGGCGTAACGTTCGAAGTAGCGTCGGTGAAGCCTACGCCCCCGCCGGAACCCAACGCGCGGGTGTTCTTCGGTCCGCCGCGCGGAGGTCCGGGAACTTCCGACCCGGGACAAATCACCTGGTCCAACGCGGCCTTGCGAAACATTTTGATGACCGCTTATGACGTCCAGACCTATCAGGTCACCGCTCCGGATTGGCTTCAAACCGAGCGGTACGACATCGTCGCCAAGGTTCCCGCGGGCGCCACCAAAGCACAGGTCAGCGTCATGTGGCAAAACCTGTTGAAGGAGCGCTTCGGCATGGTGGTGCATTACGAATCGAAAGAGTTTCAAGTAGACGAGTTGACCGTGGCCAAGGGCGGCTCCAAGCTGAAAGAGACATCGGATCCGAATATAGAGCCGCTCACGCCGGCTGCCGGACCCCTCAGAGCAGATAAGAACGGGGTGCCGGAGTTAAACGGCAGCGGCGCGATTCTCTCGATTTTCCCGGGCGCTAACGGCGCGACGGCGAGCATGATCGCCAGGGGACTGACTTCGTCGGAAATTGCGATTAGGTTAGCCAACTCGCTTCGCCGTCCCGTAATCGACAAGACCGGGCTTACTGGCAAGTACGATTTCGTTCTTGAATTCACGCCCGACTTATCGGGGATCCCGTTGCCAGCGGGATTTCCGGGACCGACAGACGGCGCCAGCGATCCCGGCACGAACATCGCATCCGCCGTCGAAAAACAGCTCGGTCTGAAGCTGACGTCAACCAAGGGCAAGCTTGACGTGATTGTGGTCGATCGAGCCGAGAAGATCCCGACCGAGAACTAATTGCCTGAGTGCTTGCGTTCCAGGAGCGCGTTCAGTCTCGCCTGCATTCTTAGGTTCTGCGGATCCAGCTTCACCGCCCTCTGGATCTCTTGCGTCGCACGTTCATAATCGCCAGCGCAAAGCAGTGCGAGCCCCAGGTAATATTGCGTCGTCGGATCGTGGGGTAGCAACAACGCGGCTTGTTCGAAGGAAGTCACCGCGGCCTCACATCGGTCGGTTTTAACGTATGCAACTCCGAGGAGATCATGGACATAGGGGGCTGAATCGGGGAATTTCGCAAGCATGTCCTTTAACTGCTCTATGGCGGCCTCATGGTCGCCGGATTCGATTTTGTCTACCGCTTTCAGGAGTAGTGGCCGGACTCTTGCGCTGACGGGGTGGCGGAGAAGGTCAACCGAAACGACAGCCGGTTCGCTGCTGCGCTTCGCCTCGGTCTGAGCCGACAGAATGGATGTGGCGAAAGCCGCGCTCAATACGACAGTGGCGAATCCTCGCGAAAACCTGGTTCCCATCGCTTGGCCTCCCGTTCAGACTCATCGGCAGCCGGGCGGACGAAGATTACATCCCCATGACGGTAATGTTACAGGATGATGACGAAGCGTGCAACGCTTACAATGGGTTTAGCGGAGTACTCGTCGTGGCAAGCAAGAGTGAAGAGATCCGGATCGGGCAGCTGGCGATTCGATTCCTGCTCGAAGGCGAAGCATCGGGAGGCTCCGTCGCGATCTTCGAGTTCGACGTTCCCGCCGGAGCGAAAGTGCCGATCGCGCACAGTCATGACGGTTACGAGGAAACGATCTACGGGCTCGAGGGCGTGCTGACCTGGACGCTGAACGGAAGACAGACCGATGTCGGCCCAGGCCAGGTGCTGTGCATACCTCGCGGAGTAGTCCACCGCTTCGACAACGGCCACAGCGCTGACGCGAAGATGCTCGCCATCGTCAGCCCCGGCATCCTCGGCCCTGACTACTTCCGTGAAATCGCCGCCGTTGCCAAGTCCGCGTCCGGCGGCCCGCCCGACCCCTTCGCGCTCGCCGCGGTGATGCGGCGCCACGGCCTTACCCCAGCGCCATAAGGCTGCAACGCGTAGTTCGCGAAACCGCCCTCGGGGGGATCCCTCAACCAGGGTGTATACTAGGTTTAGGGACGAGCACCAGAAGTGGGCGAAAGCCCACTTTTTTATTGCTCTTGGCAGGAAAGACGAAACATGGCGGACAGGACGGCCATCGTAGAAAAAGTGCGGGAAATTACCGAACGCGTAGGTGCCGATAAGGGCCTTGAAGTCGTCGACGTCCAGATGCTGGGCGGCGGCGGTACCCGTGTTCTGCGCATTTTTATCGACAAGCCGGAAGGCGTCACGCACGCCGATTGCGAGTATATCTCGCAAAACGTGGGCACCATCCTGGACGTCGAAGACGTGATTCCCGGCGGGCGGTATACGCTTGAAGTCAGCTCGCCTGGCGTCGAGCGGAAACTGGCTAAGCCCAAGGAATTTGAGCGGTTTGTAGGCCACAAAGTGAAAGTCGTCCTCCGCCAGCCCGTCGAAGACCAGAAAACCTGGGTGGGCGCCCTGCGGAGTTTCGCCGAAGGAATCATCACACTCGAACCTTCTCCTGGCAGGAGTATCCAGTTCCCCCTGGAACTGGTGGAGAGGGCCAATCTCAAGTTCGAGTGGTAATCCCCCGAATCGGAGCACCTAACTGACATGACCAGCCTGGGCAACATTTATCAGTCCATCGAAATCCTGAGCAAGGAGAAAGGGATCGATCCGCAGATCATCCGGGATGCGGTGAAGGATGCCATGCTAGTGGCTGCTCGCAAGCATTTCCATGCGAATGAAGAACTGGTTGCGGAAATGGAGGAAGGCACCGGAACCATCCAGATTTTCGGAGTGAAGCGGGTTGCTGATCCGGTCACTGATCCGGACAAGGAGATTTCGCTCCAAGACGCCCAGAAGCACAATCCCGCTGTCGAGATCGGCGGAGAAATCCGCTTCGCCAAACCTTTGGATGCGCTTGGGCGCATCTCCGCGCAGACCTTCAAACAGGTGATTCTCCAAAAGGTGCGCGAAGCCGAGCGCGAAAACATCTTCTCGGAGTTCTCCGGCCGCGTCGGCGAGCTGGTGAGCTGCGTGGTCAAGCGTTTAGAGGGTCCGGATCTGGTCGTGGATATGGGCAAAACCGAGGCCCGGATTCTCAAGAAAGAGCAATCGCGCCTGGAAAGCTTCAGCGTGGGCGACCGCATCCGCTGCGTGATCCGCAGCGTGGAGAAGGCCGGCAAGAACGCGGGCGTGATCGTTTCGCGCGCGGCGCCGGAGCTGGTGATGCGCCTGTTCGAACAGGAAGTTCCCGAGATTTACGACAACACCGTGGTCATCAAAGGCTGCGCCCGGGAAGCCGGCGAGCGGACCAAAATCGCTGTGTCGAGCCGCGACCGCGACGTGGACAGCGTCGGCGCCTGCGTCGGCATGAAGGGCATGCGGGTGCAGTCGATTATTCGCGAATTACGTGGAGAAAAGATCGATATCATCGAATACAATGACGATCCGGTGGTGTTCGCCACCCACGCGCTGAGCCCGGCCAAGATCTCGCGGGTGACCATCCTGGACCCAGTGGGCAAACACATGGAAGTGATTGTCGATGACAGCCAGTTGTCGCTGGCCATCGGCAAAAAGGGCCAGAATGTGCGCCTGGCGGCCAAACTGCTCGGCTGGCGGATCGACATCAAGAGCGAGGAAGAAAAGCGCCAGGAAGTGGAGTCGCAAATGGAGGCGCTGGTGGTGCCGGGCGCCCCCGTTTCCGTATTGGTCGATCACGGGATTCCCGATGCGCTGGTCGAGAAGCTGATGGAAGCCGGAGTGGCGACGGTCGAGAAGCTGGGTGGGATGACTCCCGAACAGTTGGAAGAAATCCCCGGCATCGGCGTCGAGATGGTGGAAAAAATCCAGGAAGCCGTGGTGAGCTACTACGGACAGTTCGAATCGGAGGGCGATGGGGAAGCGGCCCCCGCACAACCAGCATCGGCGGCAGAAGAACCGCAGGAGCAATCTGTTACGATAGAAATTGGAGAGGCTCCGGCAGGCGCGGAGACTCTCGATAAGGAGCAGGGTTAAATCTGAACCCCGGTGTCGCGGTTGGACGGCGGGGCACACAGTATGGTCAAAATCCGAATTAACGAGCTGGCCCGCGAGCTCGAGGTCAAACCGAACGTGATCCTCGACATGCTCCCGGAGCTGGGCGTCACTGAGAAGAAAACCCACTCCAGCTCGATCGACGAACCTGTAGCGATAGAGGTAAAGCGCCGGCTGACTGGGGAGTCGAACGGATCGCGTGGCTCCGCCGGATCACGTGGTTCCGCATCGGTTCAGACCGAGACAACGGTTGAGCACGCGGGCGAAGCTGGCCCTTCTGCCGAACCGTCGCGGGTGACCTCGGCTCCCAGGCACGAAACTGTGGCGCAGTCTTCGCCACCAGCGGCCCGTGAGGCCCACGTTGACGCTCCTCCTCCGGCGCCTCGATCCGCCCCACTGCGTCCGCCACTTGCTTCAGGGCAAGCTTCGCCCCTAGGGCCCCCGGTCGCCCCGCGCGGCATTCCGATCCCGGCCCGGCCCGCTCCGCCGGCCCCCAAGCCAGGGCAGATTCTTTCTGGTCCTCGTCAGCCGTTGCCGGGGACTTCCCATGAAACAGTTGGGTTCCGGCCTCCGGCAGTCCCGGCAGCACCCGTGCAAGCCGGCTCTGGAATTGCTCCCAGCATGCCGGCTCCGCCTCGTCCTACGCCCCGGCCAGCGGCTCCTCCCGCCGCGACTATCGCACCGGGAGCTCCCATGGGCGGCGGCAGTCCCTTGCGGCCTCCCGCGAAACCGAATCTTGCCGGACAGCCGGCCGCGCGGCCGATTGTTCCACCGCGTCCGGATCTGGTAGCGAAGCTGACCCGGCCGCCGGGAGCGGCTGCTCCGGGTGTGCCTCGGCCAGGAATGCCGACGCGCCCCGCGAGTCCGGTTCCCGGCCAGCCCATTTATCGTGGTCCCGTTCGTCCGGGCCAGCCGCTCATGCGCGCTCCCGGCCAAGGGCCTTACCCCGGCGGAGGCGCCGGAGGACCCGGCGGTCTGCGCTCGCGCGGCCGCCAGATGCATCCAACTTCGCCAGGAACGCTGCGCGCGGAACCGGCCCCGCTGCCGGCCGATCCGGGCCGCCGTCATGCGATCAAACCAGGTTCTCGCGACCGCCGCCGCGATCAGGAGCAGGAAGAGGGTCGTATACGCCCGGTTTCCCGGAAGGCGCAGGCCTTTGAGCCGCCGCCCATCGATCGCGAGATCACCATAGCCGAAGGCATCACCGTAAAGGAGCTTTCGGAGAAGCTCGGCATCAAGGGCAACGTGGTGGTGAAGCGCCTGTTCGATAAGAAGATTTTCGCCACCATCAATCAGACCCTGGATGTGAAACTGGCCGAAGAACTGGCTCGCGACTTCGGAGCTTCGACCAACAAGTTGAGCTACGAAGAGGAAGCTACGCACGAAATCCAGCAGTCGGAGATCGACGAGGATCGCGTTCGGCGGGCTCCCGTGGTCACCGTGATGGGCCACGTCGATCACGGCAAGACCTCGCTGCTCGACGCTATCCGGCTGGCCCACGTGGCCGATAAAGAAGCCGGCGGGATCACCCAGCATATCGGTGCGTATCGCGTCGAAAAGAACGGCCGCAAGATCGTGTTCATCGACACGCCGGGCCATGAAGCGTTCACCCGCATGCGTGCCCGCGGAGCCAAGGTTACCGACATCGTGGTGCTGGTGGTGGCGGCCGACGACGGCGTGATGCCGCAGACGCTCGAAGCCATCGACCACGCCAAGGCGGCGAAAGTTCCCATCGTGGTCGCCATCAACAAGATGGATAAAGGCGACGCACAGCCGGAGCGGATCAAACAACAGCTCGCCGATCGCGGCTTGCTGGCCGAGGATTGGGGCGGGGATGTGGTCATGGTCCCGGTTTCAGCCAGGACCAAGCTGAATCTGGATCTGCTGCTCGAGATGATTCTGCTTTCGGCCGACATGCTGGATCTCAAGGCCAATCCGGCGCGGCCCGCCATGGGCAACGTGCTCGAAGCCAAGCTCGATCGCGCGCGCGGTCCGGTGGCGACGGTTCTCGTGCAGAACGGCACGCTTCGCGTGGGCGATTATTTCATCTGCGGATCGGTATTCGGGAAGGTCCGCGCGATGTTCGACGACCGCGGCGAGCCCGTTCGCGAAGCGGAACCTTCGACTCCGGTCGAAGTATTGGGTCTGGATGCGGTGCCCGAAGTCGGCGACACGTTCCAGGCGGTCACCGATACGGCCAAGGCCAAGCAGATCGTGATGTATCGCGAGGTGAAGGCGCGCGAGCAGTCCATGTCGCGCAATACTCGCCTGACGCTCGACCAGTTGCACGATCAGTTGAAGGCCGGCGAGGTCAAGGATCTCAACCTCATCCTCAAAACCGACGTGGGCGGCACGGCCGAAGTGTTGTCGGACACCTTGCAGAAGCTTTCCACGGACAAGATCAAGATCCGGGTGCTGCGCGCGGCGGTGGGCGCGATTACCGAGAGCGACGTTCTGCTGGCGACCACCTCGGACGCCATCATTATCGGCTTCAACGTCCGGCCGGAGCGTAATGCGCAGGCTCTGGCGGAGCAGGAAAAGGTCGACATCCGGAACCACACCATCATCTATGAGCTGGTCGACGAGATGAAGCGCGCCATGACGGGCCTGCTGGAGCCCGTGTTCAAGGAAGTTTATAAGGGCCGGGCGCTGGTTCGCGAGGTGTTCCGCATCAGCAAGGTCGGGACTGTGGCCGGCTGCATGGTCAACGACGGCGTGATCACCCGCAACAGCGAAGTGCGCCTGCTGCGCGACAACAAGGTGGTCCACACTGGTAAGATTCTCTCGCTCAAGCGCTTCAAGAACGACGCCAGCGAGGTTAAAGCCGGCTTCGAATGCGGTATTTCTATCGCCAACTATAATGACCTGAAGCCCGGCGACGTGCTCGAAGCATTCGCTACGGAGCGTGACGAGACCGCTGCCGTAGCGTAACGTGCCCGCCGTCGGCGTCATTACCTTCGAGCTGCGTCTGGAAGGCTCGCACTCTCTCAAAGACAAACGGCATTTCGTCAAGGGTTTGAAGGATCGTCTGCGCTCGCGGTGCAACGTGGCCGTGGCCGAGATCGACTATCAGGATTCCTGGTCGCAGGGTCTGGTGGCGGCGGTTACGGTATCACCTGACAAGCCGTTCGCAGAGAAGATCCTGCAGAGCGCGGAGAAGGAAGCCGCTGCGCTGCTGGGCCCGATACTCGTGGATGTTACGGTCGAGTGGCTGGCGTAGGCCGGGGCGTAACCGCCGTTCCTGAATTCTTCCCCGCCTCATGAGAAACTGAAATCGCTTCTCGGAGTTCAGGAAAATGTTCGCTTCAAACGTCGCACGACTTGCATTACTGCTTATAGCCCTCCAGCCGGCCCTGCCTCAGACACCGACGTTGAATCCGAAAGACGGTCAAGTCTACGTCCTGCTGCCAGCCGGCAAGTTCGGGATGGGATGTTCTCCCGGAGATCGGGAATGTATGCCGAATGAATCCCGTCCTCATGACGTAGAGATCAAGACCGCGTTTTCGATGGCAGAGACGGAGGTGACCGTCGGCGCGTGGAGGCGATATCGCGCAGCGACTGGCAAGAAGCCGTTACCAGTTTCAGATGACTTACGGAGGAAGATTTGGAACGAGGCTTCTTTGGACGATCAGATGCCGGTCGTCTTAGTAACGTGGAACGAGGCTCGAGATTTCTGTCAGTGGGCCGGAGGCAGGCTTCCAACGGAAGCAGAATGGGAATACGCTGCTCGCGCCGGCGATGTGACAAGCCGGTATGGGGTGCCCGATAAAATCGCTTGGTTTGGCAACAACAGTGGGCAGTCACTTATCGATGTAACGGCGGTATCCCTTAATCCCGGCAACGGTTATGACACGCTCATCGTTCAAAACGCGTTGAAAGCACATCCGGTCAAGCAGAAGCTCGCGAACCGTTGGGGTTTATACGATATGCTCGGCAATGTTTCTGAATGGGTCCAAGATCGCTACAGTGACCGCGAGCGGGTCAGACGCGGCGGGTCCTGGCGCAGCAATGTTCTCAACATGCGAGCCTCAGTCCGGCTGTATCACTATCCGGAAACTCGCGACTCGACCATCGGCTTCCGGTGTGTCGGGAGTTGAATCGGTTACTTTGGTAGCGACCCGAGCCGCAAATACGGCTTCAGAGTCTTCCAGCCGCCGGGAAACTTCTTCTTAGCCTCATCCTCGGGCATGGCGGCGGGGATCACGACATCGTCGCCCGGCCTCCAGTTCACCGGCGTCGACACGCCCATCTTGGCGGTGAGGTGCAGGGAATCGATCACGCGCAGGATTTCGTCGAAGTTGCGCCCCGTGCTCATGGGATACGACAGCATCATCTTGATCTTCTTGTCCGGACCGATCACATACACCGTGCGGACTGTCGCGTTGTTGGCGGGCGTGCGGCCTTCGGAGGTCTCGCCGGCATCGGCGGGCAGCATGTCGTAGAGCTTGGCGACCTTCAATTGCGGATCGCCGATCATCGGATAATTCACCTTGTGGCCCTGGGTCTCTTCGATATCGACCGCCCACTTGCCGTGGCTATCCACGGGGTCCACGCTGAGGCCGATAATCTTGGTATTGCGCTTCTTAAAATCCGGCTCGAGCCCGGCCATGTAGCCCAGTTCGGTGGTGCACACGGGCGTGAAGTCTTTCGGGTGCGAAAACAGAACCGCCCAGCCGTCTCCGATCCATTCGTGAAACTTGATCGGGCCCTGCGTGGTCTCGGCGGTGAAATCGGGAGCTACGTCGTTAATCCGTAAAGACATCGTTTATCCTCTCCGTCGTCAAAGTTGGTTACGCCAGATCGAACTTCTCGTGGTGCAGTTGCGAGTCGCTCTTGATGAGCACCGGACGCCGCAGCACCTCTTCGAGTTCTTCCAGATACTTGTTTTGATGCGATTTGAGCACTTTGGCTACATCCGCGTGAACGCGCAGAACAACTTCTTTGCCTTCAACGCTCGATGCCATCTTGCGCGCCTCCGCCAGGATCTCGCTGACCACCGTCTGGACGCTCTTAATGTAGCCGGCACCATCGCAATGGGGGCAGGGCGAGCACAGCGTTCGCTCCAATGACTGCTTCACGCGCTTGCGGGTGATGGCCACCAGGCCGAAATCGTTGAACTGCAGAATCTTGTAGGGGGCGCGGTCGGCGCGCATGGCCTCTTCGAGCACCTGCATCACCTTCTGGCGATTCTTGCGCTCGTCCATGTCGATGAAGTCGATGACGATGATGCCGCCCAGGTCGCGCAGCCGGACCTGCCGGACGATTTCCTTGATCGCCTCGGTGTTGGTCTTGACGATGGTATCCTCCAGGCGGTTGGTCTTGCCGACATACTTGCCGGTGTTCACGTCGATCGCCACCAAGGCCTCGGTCTGGTTGATCACGATGAAGCCGCCGGACTTCAGCCAAACTTTGGGGCGCAGCGCCTTTTCGAGCTCGCTGGTCACGCCGAACGCGTCGAAGATGGGCGCCTCGCGCGTGTACATCTTCACTTTGCCGACCAGCGCGGGCTGAAAGCGCTCCACGAACCGCAGGACGCTTTCGTAGGCCTCTTCGTTGTCGATCCAGATAGCCTTGAAGCTGTCCCCGAGCTGGTCGCGCAGGATCCGCTGCACGATATCGAGATCGTGATGCAGCAGAGCCGGCGCGGGCTTCTTATCCGCCTTGTTGCGGATATCCTGCCAGAGGTTATAAAGGAACTCCATGTCCCCGGCGATTTCTTCCTCAGTGCGGCCTTCTGCCGCGGTGCGCGTGATGAAGCCGCCCACCGGTCCGGGACGCTTGCCCTGCAAGATGCGCTTCAGCCGGAAACGTTCCTCGTCGCTGGCGATCTTGCGGGAGACGCCCATGTGCTCGAGCGTGGGCATGTAAACCACGAAGCGTCCAGGCAGGGCGATATGAGACGTGATGCGCGCGCCTTTCTGACCCAGAGGCTCTTTGGCGATCTGAACGATGATCTCCTGGCCTTCCTTCAAGAGGTCGGCGATGGAGATCTGCTGCACTTGTGCGGACAAGATCCGCTCGCGGCCGTGGGGCCGCTCGCCTTCGGGACGGGGTCCACGCTGCTCCCGTTGTTCCGGACCACGAGCTTCTGGTTCACGCGGGCCTCTAGTGTCCGGTCGATCTCCGCCACGGCCGCCGCGGCGGCGATTGCGGCGCGAAACGCGGTGCGGAAAACGTCCGCCCCGTTCACGGACTTCGGCGGTGCCACTGGCAGGCTCGGTTGCGGTCGCGTCCGTGGCGCCCTCGGCGGCAGGCGAACCTTCATCCGATCCGGGTTCGATTCCTTCTTCTGCGGTTTCCTCTTCGTCGGTTTCCTCGGCCAGCGCCTCGCCCAGGATCATGGCCTGGATGTCGCGGTCTTCATCCTCATCGAGCATCGGCGCAGTGATCGGACCCGACGCGGCGGCGTCTTCCAGGTCTTCAGCTTCCTGCGCACTGAAGGCATCCTCCGAGAGGGGCGGCAACGGCGGCGGTGCTTGAATGAGGCGGTCGGACGTTAGTCCGACCGAAGCAAGTGACCCGTCCGGCGCGGAGTGCGTCGGTGCGTCCGGCAGGGCGTTCTCCGGCGGATAGTGGATCGGTTCTTCGTAGACGCTCTGTTCGGTTTGCACGTCGAGTTCTTCGACGTTCAATTCTTGGGCCGGCAGCGGCGGCGGAACGGACGCCGGCCTGACGTGTTCGGCCGGGTGCTCTGCGGAAGCGTGCGGAGCGCCGCGATACTTGGCCAGAGACTCGCCCGGCAGAACTAATGGAATTGCCGCCGGATTCTCCTCGGGTCCGGCCATGATGGCTGGTTCAGTCTGGGCAGGAGATGTGGCAACTGGGGCGGCAGCGGGGCCAACCTCGGCGTATTTGGATTCGGGGAATCCGCGTCCGCGATTGCGCCGGCGACGCGAGCGCCGGCCTCGCCGGTCGCGGTCCTCACCTCGGTCCGGACCACGATCCGAGGGGCGCTCGGAAGGTTGGCTCGGAGGACGTTCGCCGGTCTGCTCCGATGGAACCGGTGCAGCAGCGACTGTTTCAGTTTCGGCAGCCGGAACTTCGGCAGCGGCTGGAACAGCAGGCGGCGCAGTCTCCTGCGGGGCTCGGATGGCCGGAGGGCGGCGATCCCGATCCCGATCGCGATCCCCTCTGTCGCGGTCACGGCCAGTCTCGCGCGGGGGCCGTTCGTCACCCGTGACGCGATCGATGTCTTCGTGCTCTTCTTCCAGGAAATCCGATACGTACAGGAACGTATCGCGCTCCAGGCCCAGATCTACGAAGGCCGACTGCATGCCTGGCAGCACGCGCGTCACGCGGCCCTTGTGAATACTTCCGGCCAGCGAATACTCATTGGCCCGCTGGAAGTAAACCTCCACCAACTGATCGTCTTCAATCAGCGCCACTCTGGTTTCGTGCCGATTGGACGAAATTACCAGTTCTTTGCTCATCCTCAGCCTCCCTCCCGCGGTTTCGACGCGGGGTGCTACACGACCCGGCTAAGGGTGGGACAGTACTGAGGCGATTCGGGGTATGCGGCCGTCTTGTCACACGGAAGTGGAGTCCGAACTCGAACACTCCCGACTCAACCAGCCCAACGAAGCCTCCCACTACCGGCAGGCCTCAAAAATCTTCTACCGAAACTCGCCTTCCGTCCCCACGCCCGTACTATACGCAGGTCGGTTGAAATTGACTGCTTAACTCGAAAACCGCCGGAGCCGGACATTGTTTACCAGCCCCAGCATGATGAATATCGAAAACAGATTCGAGCCGCCGTAACTCATCAGCGGCAAAGGAATCCCCGTCACTGGCATATTGCCAACTACCATGCCTACATTGATCAGCACATGGAACAACAACATGGTCGCCACGCCCATGCAGATATACATGCCCGCGCGGTCTGGAGCCATTTGAGCATTCTGCACGATCTGCATCAGCAGCAAAAAATAGAGCCCGAGCACTACCACTACCACTACGAACCCGTGTTCCTCGGCAAAGGCCGAGAAAATGAAATCGGTGTGCGGAACCGGCAGGAACCGAAGCTGGGTCTGCGTGCCGTGCGTCACGCCGCGTCCCCACATCCCGCCGTCCCCCACCGCGATCTTGGACTGGATCACCTGGTAGCCTCGTCCCTTCGGATCCTGGGAAGGATCGACGAACGAAATCAGCCGGGCTTTCTGATAATCCTGCAGAAAGTGATAGCCGACTGTAATCGTCAGTCCGCCCGCCACGGCTATTGCCGCCAGATAATGCCATCGAATGCCCGCCAGCAGAATCCCGACGCCCAGAACCGGCAGATACGTAAGCGACGTGCCCAAATCCGGCTGGGCCATCACCAGCGCCGTCGGAATTCCGACTAACACTCCTAGTTTCAACAAATCACGCAAGCCCAACTCGTCGCGCTTCAGCTCCGAGAGGTAGCGTGCTACCACTAATATTATCACCAGTTTGACGAATTCGGAGATCTGAAAGTTGAAGCCCGTCCCGGGAATGCTGATCCAGCGCCGGGAACCGAAAACCAGCCTTCCGAATTCAAACGTCGCCAGCAGGGCGGCGATCGAGATGGCGTAGAGGATGGGAACCTGCCCCAGCAGGGTGTGATAGTCGATGGACGAGGCTACCCACATGATGCCGATGGCCACCAGCACCCAGAGACCCTGCTTCCACCAGGCGTCGGACCACTTGGTGTCGTGGGTGGCGGAATAGATCTGCAGGATCCCCAGCGAGCAGATAATCAGGGTGATGATCAGCAGGGACCAGTCCAGGTCTCGGAGCGATCGGTAACGCGCCATTTCAGTGCACCGACGGGGGCGCCGCCGCGCCAGGCCGCTGAATCAGGGCCAAGCTCGGCTGGGCGATTTTCGACAGGCGGGTCTTCTTGTCGAAGTAGGCTTTGATGACATCGCGCGCGGTGGGGGCGGCGAGGTTTCCGTGCTCGCCCGCTTCGAGCAGCACGGCGATGACGATCTCGGGGTTTTCCCGCGGTGCGAAGGCCACGAACCAGCCGTTATCCTGCAGTTCATCCTTGGCCAGTTTGCCGGACTTTCTGAGGTCGTTCGAAACCCGCTGGGCACTGCCGGTTTTGCCGGACAACGTAATGCCAGGGATCGCCGCGGAAGTGCCGGTGCCGCCTTCGTTCACCACCCCGTACATTCCCGCGACGACCTTGGCGATATGGTCTGGATTCCAGTTTTCACGGCGCGGATCGGTGGGCGCGGCCATCTTCACCAGATGCGGCTTGAACCAGACGCCCCCGTTCGCCATCCCGCCGATGGCGGTCGCAAGCTGGATGGGAGTAACTGTAACCGCGCCCTGGCCGATCGCCACCGAAATCGTTTCGCCCGGGTACCACTTCTCGCGCTGGGTGCGTAGCTTCCACTTGGTGGACGGCATCAGTCCCTCAGCTTCGCCCGGAAGATCGACGCCGGTCTTTTTCCCTAAGCCTGCTTGCTCGGCGTATTCGGCGATGTTGTCGATCCCGATCTTGTCGCCCACGGTGTAAAAGTAAACGTCGCAAGAATGGACGATTCCGGCGTGCATGTTCACGCCGCCGTGCCCGCCCTTCTGCCAGCACTTCGTGTACCGGCCATAGAAAGTGCCCCCGCCATTGCACCGCACCGAATAATTCTCGTCGATGGTGCCGCTTTCGAGGCCGGCCATCGCTACCAGAGGCTTGAACGTCGATCCGGGCGCGAACTGGGCTTGAATGGCCCGGTTGAGCAGCGGATTGTCAGGGTTGGTCGTCAGCGCCTTCCAGTCGGCGGATTTGATATGCGCGGCGAATAAATTCGGATCGAAGGCCGGGCGGCTCACCATCGCCAGTACCGAGCCGTCACGCGGGTCGAGCGCAATCACGGCGCCCTTCTTGCCTTCGAGAGCCAATTCCGCTACCGCCTGCAGGTCCAGATCGATGGTCAACTGCAGGTTCTGGCCGGGCGTCGCTTCGGCACTCTCGAGCACCTGATGCTCGCGCCCCGCGACATCCACCACCACGCGCCTCTGGCCGTCGACACCCTTCAGGATTTCGTTGTACTGGCGTTCGAGTCCGGTCTTGCCGACCAGATCACCCTGGGAGTAACTGGCGAAGTCGGAGGAGTTTAACTCCGTTTCGCTGACTTCGCCGACGTATCCGATCACATGCGCGGCCAGGCCGTTTTGCGGATACAGCCGGCGCGGTTCCTGCACCAGCTCCAGTTCAGGAAACGTGCCCGGGTCGCGGTGCGAATCGATAAAAGTCAGCTCGGCCGGCGTGAGGTCGCGCTTGATGGGAATGGGACTATAGCGCTTCCCGGCGGCATAGCGCTTTACGGTGGCTTTCAAGTCGTCCAGATCCAAGTGCAGACCTTCGGCGATAGGGGCCAAGTGCTCCAGTTTGAGGTTCTCCTGGGCAAGCTGGACCACGAAGGCGGGCTGATTGTCCACGATCACGCGGCCGTCGCGGTCGAGAATCTTGCCGCGGGGAGCGAGCAGCGGAACGGTTTTAATGCGATTGCGCTCGGCCAGCGTGCTGTTGGCCTCATGATCGCGAATCTGAAGCACCCAGAATCCGGAGATCAGAAACAGGAACACCGCCACGCTAGCGTACTGGAACACCGCGATGCGGCCCAGCGCGAACTTGGTATCGTCGCGAAACAGCCGGGTGGAGGACACTCTCTCCGTGCGGTCGGGATCGCTCACCGGGCACCTTCCATCAAGAAGTTCTTCGTCAGCACGTCGTCATCACTTCAGTCGGTAACTTTCAGTCTATCCAAGATATGAAACAAAGGCACGGCCACCGCGGCGTTCAAGACCGCCAGTACCAGCGTTTGGAGGGGTTCGAAGGAGACCGCCTCTCCCAGCAGGGCGCGCGCCAGCACCCAATAAAAGAACTGGTGGAAGAAAAAGAAGAAAAATGCCAGCACCAGCCGCAGCACCGCGTTATTGGTTTCAAACCGCTGGCTGACGGACGCCGCGAAATACCCGACCAGCGTCTTGACGATCCCAAACATCCCCAGAGGATGGTTCGAAAGGGAATCCTGCGCCAGCCCGATACACATGCCCAACAGCACCCCGAACGGCGGGGAGCGCCGCATCAATGAAAAATAGACGGTCACCAGCAGGGGCATTTCCAGGTACGCCAGATAGGTGAAGAAGCGCGGCACATACACCTGGAACAGAATGGCGGCCAGCGGAATTCCGACGATCGAGACCCACTTGAATTTGGAGACCTTGCTCTTGCGCGGGGGGTCGCTGAATGCAGCGGGAATGTCGCTCATGGACGCGGCTGGTTTGAGGACGGTGTTGACGAAGAGGGTGCCTGCGAATTGGATGCCGGCGAAGCAGATGCAGGTGACGAGGGGGCCGCCAGGGGCGCGGCCGCAGGAACCTTGTTGAAGTCCGGCGCTCCCCGGCCGCGTTCCCCAAAGACGTGCTTCTGGTCTTCGCCGATCCGCCGGGTGTGTTCCACTTCGCGGTCCAAGTCCGTCTGAGCGCCGCTGCTGCGGGCCGCACTCAGGGGATCGGCAGAGTCGCCTTCGGAAGTCGGCAGAGGCTGGAGGTGAACGGATTGACCGGGTGGGGGCAGGTCCGGAATGGGCTTATGATCGCCTTCGAGGATCACGAGCACGTCCTCCAGGCCGTTCTGCAGGCCGCTGGGACTGAGGAAAATCTCTTTGACCGTGCGGCCCGGGCGCACGGCGGTCACGGTTCCAGCAGGCAGGCCCTTGGGAAAGACGCGGTCGTCGCCGGCGGTATAAAACCATTCCCCCACCTCAACGTTTTGTTCGTTCTGGACGTAATCCACCAGCGCGTTGCTGTTCCCCGTACCCTTCAACGTTCCGTGGACCCGGTTTTTCTGCGAAAGGACGCCCGCCGCGAAGGTCGGATCGGTAACCAGCAGCAGATTCGATGCGGTGGGATAGGAGCTGACGATCTTGCCGACAATTCCATCTGGCGTGATCACCGCCATGCCGGGCTGAATGCCGCTGCCGGTGCCGCGATCGATCAGGACCACGCGGCCGTTCGATCCGGGCGAGTTTCCGATGATGCGCGCTGCCACGGTTTTCATTTGGGACTGTTCCTGGAACACGGACAAGGCCCGTCCGCGCTCGGCGGTATCGAGCTCGGAGCGGAGCACCTGGTTCTCGAGCTGGACGCGGTTCAGATCGGTCTGGAGACGCTTGTTCTGCTCGCGCACGTCCAGCAGCACGAAATAGTCCTTGAAGAAAGTGACGGCGCCACTGCGGCCGCCTTCGAGCAACCGCGCCAGCGGAGTCACGGCACTGACCGCCCACACACGGATCAGACGGACTTCCTGGTTGCTCTTGACCTGGTAGGCCAGCAGGACCAGCTGGACGAGAATCGCCGCCACCAGCGCCGTGAGGTTGCGGTAGCGATTAAGAATCAAATCCATAGCAACTACTCGGGATCTATTCCACGTCTTTATTCAACAGCGATGCGCCTTAAGAGAGCGAATTCCGTAAGCATTTTGCCGGTTCCGAGCACCACCGAGGCCAGGGGATCTTCGGCGATCGACACCGGCAGACCGGTTTCGTGGCGGATGCGCTTATCTAAATTCTTGATCAACGCTCCGCCTCCAGTCAGTACAATTCCCCGGTCGCTAATATCGGCGGAAAGTTCCGGAGGTGTGCGCTCCAGCGCTACGCGGATGGCGTTCATGATGGTGGCGATGCCCTCGGAAAGGGCCTCGCGGATCTCTTCGTCCTCCACCGTTATCGTTTTCGGCACTCCCTCAATCAAATTGCGGCCCTTGATTTCCATGCTGAGGGACTTATCCAGAGGAAAGGCCGAGCCGATCTGTATCTTCACTTTTTCCGCCGTGGTCTCACCGATCAGCAGATTGTATTTCCGCTTCATGTACTGCATGATGGCGTCGTCCATGGCGTTGCCGGCTACGCGCACCGAGCGCGAATACACGATGCCGGAGAGCGATATCACGGCTACGTCGGTGGTACCGCCGCCGATATCGACCACCATGTTTCCAGCCGGTTCGGTGATCGGCAAACCCGCGCCGATGGCCGCCACCATGGCCTGTTCCACCAGGTACACTTCGCTAGCTTTGGCGTGATACGCCGAATCGATGACGGCGCGCTTTTCGACTTGTGTGATCTCGCTGGGCACGCCGATGATGATGCGCGGATGCACCAGCATTTTCCGTCCGTGCGCCTTCTGGATGAAGTAGTTGAGCATGCGCTCGGTGACTTTGAAGTCGGCGATGACGCCGTCCTTCATGGGGCGGATGGCGACGATATTGCCAGGAGTTCGGCCCAGCATTTCCTTGGCTTCCTTGCCGACCGCTTCTACTTCGCCGGTGTTCTTGTTGAGGGCGACAATGGAAGGCTCGTTGACCACGATGCCTTTGCCTTTGGCGTACACCAGAGTATTGGCCGTACCGAGATCTATGGCCAGATCGGATGAGAACACACTAAACAGCGAACGCAGATTCATAAGAAAGAACTCGACGTGCTAGGAACCCTTCAGGAGGTCAGCTCTGGCCAAGCTAACTCTGAAGGTACCATACGGGCTACACGCGGGCAAGGTTTTTTGTTTTCAGCGCGCTAGACTGGAATAAGTGATCTCCCGCCGTACCCTTCTGGCCCTACCCTTGGCCGCCGCCTGCACCCGTCCCCAGGAGGGCTTCCAGGGCTATGCTTTTATCGCCAACCAGGAGGGGGGAGCGATCGCCGCAGTCGATTTGGGCGCCCTGGCGGTGGCCCGGCACATTCCGCTGGAAGGGGCCCCCACGGAGGTCACAGCGGCCGCGCAACGCCCCATGGTGTACGCCCTGACGCCGGACAACGGCTCGGTGCACGAGATCCAGATCGACAGCCTCCGGCTGGCCCGTAAACTGTCTGTGGCATCCCGGGCCATAACGATCGCACTAGCCGCCGACGAGCGGTCGTTATACGTTCTGACCCGCGAGCCGGGCTTGCTGGTCGCGGTGGATCTTGATAGCTTCAAGACCGCATGGAAGCTGCAACTCGCTGACGAGCCTGTGGGCCTCGCGCTATCTCCCGATGGAAAAAAGGCTGCCGTCAGTTCGGCTCGTGCGGTCTATTTGGTGGACCTGGCAAGCCGGCAGTTGAGCCCACCGTTAGGCCAGGGCGACTATGGCCCGGTGCAATTCCTCACCGACAGCAAGACCCTGATGGCAGGAAACCGCGGGGAGCGGCTGCTTTCGGCCTACAGCGTGGCGGCCCAGCGTTTGATCACGCATCTGCCGATCTCCGTGCGGCCCGATCAATTCTGCTTCAGCCGCGACGGCGGTCAGTTATTCGTTACCGGGGAAGGGATGGACGCGGTAGTGGTGGTGTACCCCTATTTCACGCCCCAGGTCGGCGACACGGTTTTGGCGGGCCATGCGCCGGGAGCCATGGACGTATCCGATGATTTGCTGTTCGTGGCCAGTCCTCTTTCCGGCGATGTGAGTATTCTCAGCATTGCGACGCGCAAGCTGATCCGGGTGGTGCCGGTGGGCAGCGATCCCGGGTTTATCCGGGTTACGGCCAACGATCAGTACGCTCTGGTGCTCAATCGAAAATCCGGAGACCTCGCGATCCTGAGCGTCCCGGCGATCACCCAGAAGAAGTATCGCTACAGTCCGAGGGGACTTCTTACGGTGATTCCGGTGGGTTCGCGACCGGTCAGTGCCGCTGTACGAGCGGTTTAGCGTTCGTGCCCGAATTCGGTTCTTTGACTAAGCTCGTTTGGGGCTGGAGGCACCGGATGCTCCATCTCCGCCACTGCCCGGAGCAGGTTCTCGGCCGTTTCCACGGAGTGGATGGGTGTGTAAGGCGACGGCGCGGCGAGCGATTGGTTATTGGTGTTCCGCTTAATGTCGGCGAGCAGTTCCTTGATCTCGGACAGAGAGCTCGCGATTTGGAAAGTTTTGGCCACGCCTGCGATCACCAGTGCCAAAAAAAGTATGCTGGCCACGCTTGACAGTGCGGCGCCCGCGAAATCCATACATGGTCCCCCAGGTCCATAGATCGGTTCTTTTCATGGGGGGCTTTAGGGTAACGTTGTCGTCGTGGAGCGCATCTAAAATAATGATGGTCAAGTGGATATACGCCGGGGGGATCTTCTGCTTTCTGGCAGCGCTGGCGCTTGGAACCGAACCCGTCGACGTGCCGCGCACCCTGAAGGGTGTAGAGGATCGCTATAACCAGATCCAGACGTTGCAGGTCAAATACACGGAAAGGATCACACAACGCGGACGCACCCGCAGCGACTCAGGCACTTTGTATCTGCGCAAGAAGGGCAAAATGCGCTGGGAGTACGCTTCCGGAATGCTGTTCATCTCCGACGGTAAGTTCATCTATTCCTACTATCCGGAGGAGCATCGTGCCGAGAAGATGGGCATGAAGGAAAGCGACGACATGAAAGCGCCCCTGGCATTCCTGCTGGGGGAGGTTGATTTCAAGAGGGACTTCGGCGAATACCGTTCGAAGCCCCAGAATGACGGCGCACTGATCACGGCTCTGCCCAAGTCGGACAAATTCCCGTATACCGAAGTAACGTTTCTGATCGCTCCGGACTCGACCATCCGCCGGCTCGAGGTAAAGCTGCAGACCAGCGACCTGATGGTGTTCACGTTCGAGGGCGAAAAGAAGAATCCGCTGCTGAGCGACGCGCTGTTCCAGTTCACGCCACCGAAGGGCGTCGAGCTGGACGATCTTACGCAGTAGTGCGTCGGCCCCTCTACAACAAGGCTGAGAATTTCCGACTGTCCCGCACACCAGTATTGGCGAGGATCATCATGCAGCCTGCCGAACGCAATCGCCTCATCATGCAGACCATCGTCCAACTGGAAAAACAATTTGGCAAGGGTTCGGTGCTGCAGTTGGGTTCCCGCAATGCGCTGCCCGTTTCCGTGATTCCGACCGGATCTGTCTCGGTGGACGCGGCGTTGGGGGTGGGTGGATTCCCCAGGGGGCGAGTGGTGGAAGTGTTCGGGCCGGAATCGTCGGGTAAGACCACACTGGCGCTCCATGTCATTGCGCAGGCTCAGGCGGTGGGGGGCGCGGCAGCCTTCGTGGACGCTGAGCATGCGCTCGATCCCACCTATGCCCGCAAGCTCGGCGTCGACATCGACAGCCTGATCGTATCCCAGCCCGACTACGGCGAGCAGGCATTGGAAATTACCAGCGCGCTGGTTTCCTCCGGCGTGATCGACGTGGTGGTGGTGGATTCGGTGGCGGCGCTGGTCCCCAAGGCCGAGCTCGAAGGCGAGATGGGCGATAGCTTCATGGGATTGCACGCGCGGCTGATGTCGCAGGCGCTGCGCAAAATTACGGGGGCCGTGGCCAAGGCCAATGCGTGCATGATCTTCATCAATCAGATCCGCGAGAAGATCGGGGTGATGTTCGGCAATCCGGAAACCACCACGGGCGGCCGCGCGCTAAAATTCTTCTCGTCAGTGCGGGTGGAAGTGCGGCGCATGTCGGCGATCAAGGACGGTGAGACGGTGGTCGGGAATCGCACCAAAATCAAAGTGGTGAAGAACAAGATCGCAGCGCCATTCCGCGAGGCCGAAGTCGATATTCTCTACGGCGAGGGCATTTCGCGCGAGGGCGACCTGATCGACCTGGGGGCGGAGCAGGGTGTGGTCGAAAAATCGGGCGCCTGGTTCAGTTTTGGCGGAGAACGCCTCGGCCAGGGCCGCGACAACGCCCGGTTGTTCTTGAAGGAACACTCCGAAATTCGCCAGCGCATCGACGCCGGGCTGCGGGAGAAGATCGGGCTTCCGAAACCCGAAACAGCCGCGAAGCCGGTCGCCGCAGAGCCGGCGCGAGCAGCCTCACAGACGGCCTAGACTGGTAGTATTGTCCGTCCGCATTCTGCTGGAGAACTACAATCCCGAGTGGCCGGAGCTGTATCGACGGGAGGCTAACAGGATCTCGGCCGCGCTGGATCGGCGTGTACTGCAAATTGAGCACGCCGGGTCGACCGCAGTTCCAGGTCTGGCCGCTAAGCCGACCATTGACGTGATTCTGGTTGTGGCCAACTCAGCGGACGAATCCGTCTACGTGCCGGATCTGGAAGCCGCGGGATACCTGCTCCGTATCCGAGAACCCCATTGGTACGAGCACCGGATGTTCAAGGGGCCGCGTACAGATATCAACCTCCACGTCTTCTCACGTGGCTGCCCTGAAATCGACCGCATGTTGCGATTCCGGAATTGGCTGCGTAGCAATGCGGCCGATCACGATCTGTATGCACGGACGAAGATGGACTTGGCGCAGCACGAATGGGGCCAGGTCCAAGACTACGCCGATGCCAAGACTGCTGTCATCGAGGAGATCCTCGCGCGGGCCCGCGTTT
The DNA here is from genome assembly GCA_020073345.1 of Terriglobia bacterium. Lineage (GTDB taxonomy): Bacteria > Acidobacteriota > Terriglobia > Bryobacterales > Bryobacteraceae > Palsa-187. Next base: position 86,973 of record JAIQFI010000011.1, on the reverse strand, counting down.
GAGGCCCCACGTTTGATAACATTGTCCCCGGAAGCCCCGGTTTTCCGAGGAGGCCCTTATGAAGAAGATCTCACGGCGGCGATTCGTCGAAGGCACCAGCGCCGGAATTGTCGCCGTCGCAGCGATTCCCGCTGCAGAAGCGCAACAAAAAGCACCTGTTACAGCTGCCCAGCCGGGCGTTCCCCGAACCACAATTAAAGTCATCGTAAACGGCGTGGAACGCCGCATGGAAGTGGAAGACCGCTGGACACTGGTCGAACTGCTGCGCGACCACCTGAACCTGACGGGGACCAAGATCGGCTGCGATCGCGGCGAGTGCGGCGCTTGCACCGTGCTGGTCGACGGTACCCCGCTGTACTCCTGCAGCCAGCTCGCCGTGTGGATGAATGGGCGCTCGATCCAGACCGTGGAGGGGCTCGCCAAGAACGGCAAGCTCGATCCGCTGCAGGAAGCCTTCATCCAGCATGACGCCCCTCAGTGCGGCTACTGCACCTCGGGGCAGTTGATGATCGCCAAGGCCTTACTGGTGAAGAACGCGCGTCCGACACACGATGAAGTTCGCACGGCCATGACCGGCAATCTCTGCCGCTGCTCGAATTACAACCACTACGTGGAGGCGGTGATGGCTGCCAGTGGGACCGCGCCGTCGACCGGGGGAGGGAACGCAGCATGACGCCCCTCAAGACGGTCGGCCACGCGACACATCGAATCGACGCGCTTCAGCGCGTAACCGGCGCGGCCAAGTACACCAGCGATATTCATCTGCCGGGGATGCTGTACGCGCGGGTTCTGCGCAGCCCGCACCCGCACGCCCGCATTCGTAAGATTGATCTCGCCAAAGCCATGGTGCTGCCGGGCGTGAAAGCGATCCTGACGCACGAGAATTGCGACATTACCTGGGGCAGCGGCGATCAGCTCAACCAGCGCCGCCTGTTCAACAATCCCGTGCGCTTCGCGGGCGATCCTGTTGCGGCGATTGCGGCGGTCGATCGTCATGTCGCCGAAGACGCGATGCATCTGATCGAAGTCGACTACGAAGTGCTGCCGTTTCTGACCGACCTTGAAGAGGCTCTCAAGCCCGGCGCAGTGAAGATCCATGAGACCGGCAATCTATCGCTCAACAACCAGCGCCAACCTCAGCCGCAGACCTACCGGCGCGGCAGTGTCGCCGACGGTCTGAAAGCCGCTGACCGCCTATTCGAAGACAATTTCACGTCGGCGCACCACAACAACGCGCAGCTCGAAATTCGCGTGTCCATCGCGGAGTGGGCCGGCGACAAGCTCACCGTCCACGCCGCGACCCAGGGCATTGCGAATTGCCGCACGGATATCGCGCGGGACCTGAAGATGAACGTCGACAACGTACGGGTCATCAGCGAGTACATGGGCGGCGGGTTCGGCAACAAGAACCAATGCCAGGATTCCGATTTAATCGCCGCGATGCTCTCGGAGCAGGCGGGCGCGCCGGTGAAGCTCGAGTTCACGCGCAAGGAAGACTTCGTAGCGGTGCACGGGCGCTGGTCGAGCCGCCAGTCATACAAAGTCGGCGTGAAGAATGACGGAACGCTGACCGCGATCCAGCTTACGGCGCTCACCGGCGCGGGCGCGTATCGCAAGAGTTCCTGCGATCTTTCAGGCACCGAGATTTATCAGGTGCCGAACCTGGAGACGTCGGTTTCGCCGGTATATACCAACACGGCCGTGGCCGCGAATTATCGCGCGCCGGCATATCCGCAAGGCGTGTTCGGGATTGAGTCGCTGATGGACGACGTCGCCTACGCGCTCAAGATGGATCCCATGGAATTCCGCCTTAAGAACATGACGCGGAAGTTCCGCGACCAGACTCCCTACACCAGCATTGGCCTCGAAGACTGCATCCGCAAGGGTGCGGAGAAGTTCGGCTGGAAGCAACGCTGGAAGCCCGTAGCGGGATCCGGCGATGGTCCGGTGAAGCGCGGCGCGGGCATGGCGATGGGTATGTTCGGCTCGGGCCTGGGGCGCAGCAGCGCGGTAGTTCGCCTGGATGGCCAGGGCCAGTATCATCTGCACGTCGGCGTGACCGACGTCGGGACCGCTGCCAAGACCACCATGGGCCTGATCGCGGCCGAGGAACTGGGTGTACCGCTCGAAAAGGTGACAGTCGTCTGGGGCGATACCGATACTTGCCCCTACTCGGTGGGCGAATCCGGCAGCCGGACGACGGTGCAAACCGGAATGGCCGTGATCGAAGCGGTGCGCGACCTGAAGAAGCAGATCGCCGAGAAGGGCGTGCCGAAGGGAAACGAAGTCCTGACGGCCATGGCGACGACCAATCCTGCGCAGCTACAAGGCCAGAGCCGCAACTCCTTCGCAGTACATTTTGCCGAAGTCGAGGTGAATGTCGAAACCGGTCACGCGATCGTGACCAGATTCGTCTCGGCGCACGACAGCGGTCGCGTCGTGAATCCGTTGACCGCGCAAAGCCAGGTGCAAGGCGGCGCGATCCAGGGGATCGGCATGGCACTGCACGAAGAGCTGCTGTACGACAAACGCTCAGGCCTGCCGCTCAATGCCGGATATTACGGCGCGCGCATCATGACGCACTTGGATGCGCCGCTCGTCGACGTCGTCTGGGTAGAGACCGACGAGCCCTACGGCCCCTTCGGCGCCAAGACGCTGGGCGAGCCGACCATCATTCCGACGGTGGCCGCGGTAGCCAACGCGATTTATAACGCGATCGGGCGGCGAGTCAAGAGTCTTCCCATAACTCGCGACAAGATCCTGGGGGTGCTGGCATGAGGTCGTTTTCCAACGTTAATCCGAAGGATCTGAAAGAAGCGACGGGCGTTCTTCGGCAGAAGGGCCAGGCTGCAGCAATCGTCGGTGGCGGCAGTGATGTGTTGGGAATGGTCAAGGAACGCTTGATCACGCCCGACGTGCTGGTCAGCCTCAAATCAATTCGCGGGCTCGATCGCGTGACGGAGAAGAACGGGGAAGTGGTCATCGGCGGGCTGATCACGCTCGACGCTCTGAGTCGGGATCCTCTGATCCGCAAGAACTACAACGTGCTCGCCGAGGCGGCAGCACACGTCGGTACGCCCCAGATCCGCAACGCCGGGACGCTCGCCGGCAACGTCTGCCAGCGGCCCTGGTGCTGGTATTACCGCAACGGATTCCCGTGCTACAAGAACGGCGGGAACACCTGCTTCAGTATCACCGGCGAAAACGAATTCCACGCGATTTTCGGCGGCGGCCCGAGCTTCATCGTGCATCCCTCGGATACCGCGCCGGCACTCGTGGCCCTCGACGCCAAGTTCCGTATTGTGGGTGCGTCGGGCGAGCGAACCATCGCCGCGGCCGGTTTCTTCAAGCTTCCCGCCGATAATCCCGCGCGCGAGAATGTCCTGGCGAACGATGAGGTACTGTCCGAGATTCATCTGCGCTCCGCGAAGGCCGGCGTGCGCAGCACCTACCATAAGGAAATGGATCGCGAATCGTGGACTCACGCAGTGGTCAGCGTCGCCGTGGTGATGGAAATGGATGGCCAGGTCTGCAAGAGCGCCCGCGTGGTGCTGGGCGGCGTTGCACCAATCCCGTGGCGAGTGCCGAAAGTCGAAGCGATGCTCGCCGGAAAGCGCATCACTCCGGAGCTGGCGGCGCAAGCCGGAGCCGTGGCTGTCCAAGGCGCGCGACCACTCGCCAAGAATCAATACAAAGTTCCGCTGACGCAGGCTGTAGTGAAGCAAACTTTAGTGACCCTGGGTGCCTGAGCGCACGCAGGTTGGCATCGTTGGGGCCGGTCCCGCCGGGCTCATTCTTTCGCACCTCCTGCACCTGGAAGGAATCGACTCGGTTGTGCTCGAGCTGCACACTCGCAAGTACATCGAGGAGCGCGTGCGCGCCGGTGTGCTCGAGCAGGGTACCGTCGAGCTGCTCACCGACATGGGCGTCGGCGACCGGCTCAAGCGAGAAGGGCTGGTTCACCACGGTGTCGAGTTCCGCTTCCGCGGGCGCGGGCATCACATCGATTTCAAATCTCTGGTGGGCCGCTCGATCACGATCTATGCCCAGCAGGAGGTCGTTAAGGATTTGGTGGCCGCGCGCCTCGCGACGGGTTCGCCGATCGTGTTCGAGGCGGAGGATGTCACCGTTCACGACCTCACGTCGAAGACACCGAAGATCCGCTATCGCAAGGACGGTGTAGAGCACGAACTGGTCTGCGATTTCATCGCGGGGTGCGATGGCTTTCACGGCGTCTGCCGGGCATCTATCGAAAAAAGCCTGACGACGTATGAACGGACGTATCCGTTCGCCTGGCTCGGCATTCTGGCGCAGGCGCCGCCCTCCTCGGAGGAATTGATCTACGCCAACCACGAGCTGGGCTTCGCGCTGCTGAGTATGCGCTCGCCCGAGATCTCGCGGCTATACATCCAGTGCGACCCTGATGAAGACATCGCCAATTGGCCCGACGCCCGCATCTGGGAGCAACTGCATCTTCGTTTCGCCACCCGCGACGGAGGATGGAAGCTCACCGAAGGGCCGGTGATCCAGAAGAACATCGCGGAAATGCGCAGTTTTGTGGCGGATCCGATGCAATACGGCCGGTTGTTCCTGGCCGGCGATGCCGCGCATATCGTCCCCCCGACGGGTGCGAAGGGGCTAAACCTGGCCGCCACCGACGCCCGCGTTCTCGCACGAGCTCTGGCCGAATTTTACTCGTCCGGCGGTAAGGATCTGATGGACCGGTATTCGGAAATCTGCCTGCGGCGCTGCTGGAAAGTGCAGCACTTCTCCTGGTGGATGACCTCAATGCTCCACCGCATTCCCGGTGAGAGCGCGTTCGACCGGCAGCGCCAGCTCGCCGAGCTCGATTACGTGACAAGCTCGCGCGCAGCATCGACGTCGCTGGCGGAGCACTATACCGGCTTGCCGTTTACCATGTAAGAATGCCGGGCGAGATTTTAGTTGTGGGCGGGGGACTAATCGGCAGTTCCATCGCCTGGCGTCTCGCGCGGAAGGGCGCACAAGTCACCATCGCCGATGCCGGCAATCTGGGCGGCGAAGCGAGCTCCGCCGGCGCCGGCATGCTCTCGCCGGGAGCCGAATTCGACAAGCCGTCCGTGTGGCGCGATCTGGGCTTCGAGAGCTTGCTGCTGTATCCGTCGTTCGTCGAGGAGCTCCAGGCTGAGACAGGCATCGACACCGACTTTCGAATGTTCTACCCGGATGACGGCATCGTGGATCCGGCAGCACTGCTGCGAGCTCTGCACTGCGCATGCGAATCGCGCAAAGTGCGGATCATGCGGGAACATGTAACGAGTGTGGAGCCGCGAGACTACGCTGGCGTAGTGATCGCGGCGGGCGCATGGTCGGGGCAAGTGCGCGTGAACAGCATGACGCTTCCCGCCGTGACGCCGATCAAGGGCCATTTGATTGGTTTCCAAATGGGTCCCGGCGCGCTGGGCCCAGTGCGTCGCCACGGCGAAACTTATGTGCTCCAGCGGTCCAGCGGATTCTTGATCGCGGGATCGAACGAACAAGATGTCGGATTTGACCGCACGGTGGATGCCGCGATCTGCGAGGATATCCACCGACGCGCCTCGCGATTATTCGCACCTCTGGAACACGCGACGCCGGTGAAGCGCTGGATCGGATTCCGGCCGCGTTTGGTTGAAGGCGATGGTCCGCGCATCGGACGCGTTGAGGGAACCAATGTCTGGCTGGCCTATGGGCACTATCGGAATGGAATCCTGCTGACTCCGGTGACCGCGCAGCGGATAGCGGATGAAATCGAGAGCTCTTAGCGTTCTTCGAGGTGCTTGAGGCGCGCGTCGAGTACTTCCTCCACACGGTGGAGTTCCGAACGCCAGAGGTCCTTCATCTCTTCGAAGCGGACGTCGATGGCATTGAATCGGGCATCGAGATGGCCACGGAGGTCGCTCAGACGAGCATTGTTCACCAGGATTCCGACCAATACGGCGACCGTGGCTGGAACCGAAGCCAGGGCGATCGTCAGAATTTGCGTGTCGTTGAGCACAACGTTTCCAGCACTGTCTTCATAGTACGAAACGGGGCGGGGAATTCTCAAATCTACTGCCGCAGCGCAAAGGTGAACAGCGAATTCCCCGCCGCCACCGCGATGTACTGCCGCCCGTTCACCGAGTAGCTGATGGTGCCGTTGGCGATAATGCCTCCCAGCGCGGCCTTCCACAACATGGAGCCATTGCGCGCATTCAGCGCGAAGAAATTCCCTTCGCGGCCGCCGACGAACAGCACATCGGTGGCTGTAGTCAGGATGCCGCTCTCGGTGACATCCGCCATCTTGAACTCCCACTTCCGTTCTCCCGTTTTCGGATCCATGGCGTGGACCGCGCCATAGCCTTCGTCCTCGGTGATCTGGTTCTGAATGTTTCCGCGGAAGGAAACAGTCATCCGCGGGAATGTTCCGGTATATTGCCGGCCCTCCACGTACTCGACCGGCGACTTGAAGTAAATCGAAGACGTGTTCTCCCAGGTCGGAATATAGAACAGCCCGGTGCGCGGGCTGTAGGAAGGCGAATACCAGTTCGTCGCGCCCTGGTTGCCGGGATAGATGAGCGTCCCTTCGGTGCTGGGCGTCTTGCCGGGAGCTCGCATGGGCCGGCCCTTTTCGTCGAAGCCGGTGAGCCAGTTCACCTTGGCGAACGGCTTACCTTGCAGGAATTCGCCGGAGGTTCGGTCGATCACGTAGAACATCCCGTTCCGGTTGGCCCACATCATCACTTTGCGCTGCGATCCCTTCCATTGCATCTCCGCTAAGACCGGCACCTGCACGGAGTCGTAATCGAATTCGTCGTGCGGCGAGAATTGGTAGTACCACTTCAGCTTGCCGGTGTCGGGGTCGAGCGCCACCACTGAATCGCTGTAGAGATTGTCGCCGGGGCGGGAATCTCCGTTCCAATCGGGACCCGGGTTGCCGATGCCCCAGTAAGTCAGGTTCAGCTCGGGATCATAGGAGCCGGTGACCCATACCGAACCGCCGCCGGTTTTCCAGGAGTCGCCTGCCCAGGTCTGGTTTCCCGGCTCGCCCGGCCCTGGGATCGTGTAGAAGCGCCAGGCTTCCTTGCCGGTCTTCACATCATAGGCAGCGATGAATCCGCGGATCCCATATTCGCCGCCTGCCGTGCCGACGATCACCTTATCCTTCACCACCAGCGGCGCGTGGGTCAGCGCATAGCCGGATTCCGCGTTAGCGACCTTCGCATCCCAGATCGGCCGCCCGCTCTTGGCGTTAACCGCAATGAGATGCGCGTCGACGGTCCCCATGAACAGCGTGTCCCCCAGAATCGCCAATCCGCGGTTGATCATGCCGCAGCACGGCCGGGCCGCTGGAGAGGGAATGTAGGCGTAAACCCAGTACACGCGGCCGCTGACCGCATCCAGCGCCACGATGTCATTGGGCGCCTGCACGGTATACATCACGCCATCCACAACCAGCGGCGTGGCTTCGAACTTCTCCAGCGAGCGCGCTTGAAATACCCACTGCTGCTCGAGGTTCTTGACGTTGTCCGGAGTGATCTGTGTCAATCCCGTGTGGCGCTGGCTCTGAACGCCTCCCGAGTACGTAAGCCAGTTCTGCGGCTCCTTAGCGGCGTTCAGAATCCGCTCGAAGGAAACCTGCGCGAACATCGAGCCCGCGATCAATACCAGCAACAGCGTACGCCGGATCATTGTGTTTGGATTCCTTTCAGCGAGACCAGATAACTCACCAGGTCCGCTAGCTCCTGCGCGCTCAGCTTGCCTTGGTAAGAAGGCATGGGAGACTTTTCGACGAAACCGGACTCCTTCAGATTCGCCTTCTGGAAAGACCGCGGACCCTGCGCATCCATGAGCTGAATGGTGAATACATCATGGTTGAGAAGCCTTCCGGTAATTACCGTGCCCTCGCGCGTGACCACGCGGTAGGTCCGGTTCTGCGCCAGGATCTCTCCGTCGGGATCGAGAAGCGAGCGTTCCAGTTGCGGCGCCCGGCGAATGGCCCCGATATCAGTCAGATCCGGGCCCACCAAAGAACCGCTGTTCCGAACGCTATGGCAGGTCTGGCAAGCGCCCTTACCTTCGAAGATCGCTTTCCCGCGAGCCACATCACCAGTACCGGACACGCTTCCCGCCTCGGCAGCTACGGAACGTAGGTAGGCCACAATGGAGCCCGCCTGAAAGTCGGTCAGAGCATGCGGCGGCATGGCGGTGCCGGGGATGCCCTTCTGAATGATGGCGGCCACGCCGTCATCGGTGGCGGCGCGGCGGAATCTTCCATGCATCAGGTCGACGCCGGACACGCGATCCCCATTCGCCCCATGGCAGGCGGCGCAAGTGTTGCTGTATAACCGGCTGCCGTCCTCGATATCGGCGCGAGTAAAGCTGTGCTGGGCTAGCAGCACCCCGGCCGACAGCGCGAATGTCCAGACTTTCATAGTTACCGCAGCGCAAACGTGTACAGCGAATTGCCGGCCTGAATGCTGATGTACTGTTTGCCCCCGACCTGGTACGACATGGGTCCGGCCGATACCGAAGGCCCGAGGTTGGTCTCAAACAGCAGCTTCCCGTCGCGGGCATCCAGCGCGACGAATTGTCCGTCGCGTCCGCCTCCGAACAAAACATTCGATGCGGTGGTCAGGATTCCCCCTTCGGTGGAAGGCGCAGACAGACGGAAGGTCCACTTGCGCTCCCCGGTATTCGGGTCCATCGCGATGATCGAGCTGAATTCGTTCTCATTCGCGGATCCGCCGCGCGGGAAGGTTCCGGTGAAGCTTTGACCTTCATGGAACTCAGGCGGTTCCTCGCCTTTCACGTAGGTGCTGGAACTGTTCTCCCAGGCCGGAATGTAAAACAGACCCGTCGCGGGGCTGAAAGAGGGGTTGTACCAGTTGGTTCCGCCCTGGTTGCCGGGGTAAACCAAGGTGCCTTCCTTGGTGGGGACGATGCCGGGCGCCGCCATGGGGCGGCCCTTTTCGTCGAATCCCGTGGCCCAGTTCACCTTGGTGAAGGGCTTGCCCAGCAGGAACTGGCCGCTGGTCCGATCGAGCACGTAGAACATGCCGTTGCGATTGGCCCACAGCATGACTTTGCGCGGCCGCCCTTGATACTGGATGTCGGCCAGCACCGGGACTTGAGTCGCGTCCCAGTCAAATTCGTTATGCGGAGAGAACTGATAGTGCCACTTCAGCTTGCCGGTATCGGCATCGAGCGCGACCACCGAGGAGCTGTAGAGGTTATCGCCCAGCCGCGCGTCGCCATTCCAGTCCGGGCCGGCGTTGCCGGTGCCCCACATGGTGAGGTTGGTGTCGGGATCGTAGGAACCCGTCACCCAGATCGGAGCGCCGCCGTGCAGGTAGGAGTCGTTGGGCTTGCCGTCTTTGCCCAACCAGGTGTCATAGCCTGCCTCGCCGGGTCCGGGAACTGTGTTGAAGCGCCAGACTTCGTTGCCGGTATTCACGTCATAAGCTGCGATGAAGCCGCGGATTCCATGCTCGCCGCCGGCGACTCCCGTGATCACTTTATCCTTGACCACCAGAGGCGCGACCGTGAACGAGTATTGCTGCTTGTAGTCGGCTGCCTGTGTCTTCCACAGCTCCTTGCCGGTCTTGGCGTTGATGGCGATCATTTGTGCGTCGAGAGACGCCAGGAATAGCTTGTCACCCAGAATCGCGACGCCGCGCGACAGGTTGCCGCAGCAGGGGTTGACCGTTCCGGCTGCCGGTTTGTGAAAGTAAGTCCAGATGGTCTTGCCGGTGGCGGCGTCCAGAGCGATCACGTCATTAGGGCTCTGGATGGTGTACATGACGCCATCCACAACCAGCGGTGTAACCTCGTGCTTATCGAGGGAGCGCGACTGGAAAACCCATTTGAGCGTCAGATCTTTGGCGTTGGCCGGGGTAATCTGCGTGAGCGCGCTGTGGCGCTGGCTCATGGTGCCGCCCGAATAGCTGAGCCAGTTCTGGGGTTCCTGGTTGGCTTTGAGAATCCGCTCAAAAGGAACGTTGGTCACCGGGGCTTCGCGGTTCACGGGGCCGCGGCCGCCTTGAGCGAACAGCAAACCAGTCAGCGAAACGAACGCTAAGACACACTTGGTCATAAAGATCCCACCTCTTATTGGAGCAACCCTGCCGCCGGTTATCTTAGCACAGGGCCGGTTCTCTTAGCATCGGAAGGACGTGCCCTACTGCCCCGCCACGATCCGCCTCTGCGTCAGCTTGCCGTTCTCAAATTCGAGCCGGGCGAGGTACCCGGACGTGAGGCGATAGGTCAACCGTTCGGTATCTCCGCTGATCTTCATGTATGGCTCGCCGAGCGTTTGCACGACGTCGGCGCGGGCGCTGCCAAGAGGGACCGAGTTTACTTGCTCTTCGGTGATAACAGGTGACGGAACCGCCGGCGCTGCTCTGGGGATGGGTGCCGTTGTAGAGGGCGTCTGTTTGGGTTCCGCGGGCTTGGCCCGGGTGGGGCGGACTTTCTCATCGAACTCCCGGATCTTGACGTCGTATTCGGCGATCCAAGCAGACGGGACGGCGCTGTTCTGGTCGCTGCGGACTTCCTTTCCCTGCAGGCACCCGTAGTAGACTCCCTTATTCTTTCCGAAGATTCCGTCCGGCGCTCCCGCGCATTTCGGGTCCTTTGACGGCGCTTGCGGCAGAGCCGGAACCATGGCCATGAGTGCCACCAGAAGAAGCTTCATGCGGCGAGTCTAGCAACGGCGCCGGAAGGGGTCCATAGACTAAGGGTTCTCGATGCTCGTCTTCAGTTTTCCGCCTTAGACTAGCGGTGTACTTTCCGCACGTTGGGAGCCGCGATTTTGACTTCCTCCGCGATGGCTCGGGCTAACTCGCGCTGGACGGCAAAAGACTCTCCCGTTCCACGCTCATACTCGCCGACCCATTCCTTCCAGCCCGGACCAAACTCGCCCAACTGCGGGCCGCCATCACGCAGGATGATCCGCTGTCCATGCTACGCGCGGGGTACTGGGCGGAGGTTATTCACGCAATCGGAGTGGCACCCGACACCGATGGTCCGGAGATGATCTTGCGGGCCCTCGCCCTGCGTCCGAACGACGCCGAGTACGAGTTCATGGCGGCGCTGGCCTGTGCGGACCACGACAAGGCCGCTTTTCAGAAGCATTGGGACCGAGCTCAGCACCTGGCGAAACCCGGATCGGCGATAGCGCAGAATCTGGAACTGTTCAAGATTATCGCCGGACGGCAGAAATAGGCGGCGACCTACTGCCTCAGGGCCCAAACAAACAGAGAATTCCCCGCATCAACGGCCACATACTGGCGGCCGTTGACCATGTAGGTCATGGGCCCCGACCGCACCTCGCCTCCCAGTGGGGCCTTCCACAGCAGCTTGCCGTTGCGCGCATCGAGAGCGAAGAAATATCCTTCATGCCCGCCGCTGAACAACACGTCGGACGCGGTGGTCAGGATGCCGGCCTCGGTGACATCGGCCATCTTGAATTCCCATTTCTTATCGCCGGTTTTCGGGTCAATCGCGCGGATAGCGCCATAGATATCTTCGTCGGCTCGGAAGTTCAGGACGCCGGATTTGGTGGCGGGACCGGTGGGACGCGGCCCGCCGCCGCCGAATGTCCGGCCTTCCACGAAATCCTGATCCTGCTTGACGTACAAGGACGAGTAGTTGTCCCAAGTCGGGATGTAGAACAGTCCGGTGTGCGGGCTGAAGGACGGGCTATACCAGTTCGTGCCGCCCTGGTTGCCCGGATAGATGAGCGTGCCCTCTTTGCTCGACGCGGCGGCGGGAACTTTCATGGGCCGCCCGCGTTCGTCGAACCCGTTCATCCAATTCACCTTGACGAAGGGTTTGCCGGAGAGAAACTGCCCGTTGGTGCGGTCCAGCACGTAGAACAGACCGTTGCGATTGGCCCACATCATGACTTTGCGCGGGCGTCCCTGCCAATCGATATCGGCCAGCACCGGAATCTGGGTCGCATCGTAGTCAAATTCGTCGTGTGGCGAGAATTGGTAGTACCACTTGAGTTTGCCGGTGTCGGCATCGAGCGCGACCACCGAACAGGCGTACAGATTGTCGCCGGCGCGATTGTCGCCATTCCAATCGGGGCCGGGATTGCCGATGCCCCAGAACGTCAGGTTGGATTCGGCATCGTAGGAGCCCGTGACCCACACCGAAGCTCCGCCGTGCTGCCAGGAATCGCCCTTCCAGCTTTCGTGACCGGGCTCGCCGGGCCCGGGGATGGTGTAGAAGCGCCAGGCTTCCTTGCCGGTCTTGGTATCCAGCGCCAGGATGTAGCCGCGGATGCCGTATTCGCCGCCCGCCATACCGACGATCACCTTGTCCTTGACGATCAACGGTGCGTGCGTGATGGCGTAGCCTTTTTCCGGATCGCCGACCTGCGAGTTCCACAGCGGCTTTCCGCTCTTGGCGTCGAGCGCGATCACGTGGGCGTCGATGGTGCCGATGAACAGCGTGTCTCCCAGGATCGCCAGGCCGCGGCTGAGCCGTCCGCAGCACGGGCGCGCATCGGGCGACGTCTGGTAGTTGAAGGTCCAGTAAATCCGCCCCGTGACGGCGTCGAGCGCCAGCACGTCATCGGGATTCTGCACCGTGTACATCACGCCGTCGACCACCAGCGGGGTGGCCTCATACCGTTCCAGCGACCGCGACTGGAAGATCCATTGCAGTTCCAGATTCTTCACGTTGTCGGGCGTGATCTGGGCGAGCGTGCTATGGCGTTGGCTTGAAACGCCTCCCGAGTAGGTCAGCCAGTTCTGCGGCTCTTTGCCGGCGTTCAAGATGCGGTCGAAGGTCACTTGGGCGGACAAGGAGACGATCGACATCAGCAACAGGGCGAACTTCTTCATGGCTTATTCGGTCCTTTAAGCGAAGCGAGATAGCTGACCAGGTCGGCCAGTTCTTGCCGGCTGAACTTGTCTTTATACGAAGGCATGCGGGAATTCTTGAGCACGGAGTACTCACGCAGATCCGCGATGACGAACGTCCGCAGCCGCTCCTGCGCGTCGAGGAGCTGCAGCGTGAAAGTGTCCTGGTTGAGCAGGCGGCCAGTGATGGCCGGACCGCTCTTGGGGGTTACCTGCACGAAGCGATGCTGCGGCAGAACGCCCGAGGCCGGGTCGAGCAGCGATTTCTCCAACTCCATGACCCTGCGCTGCATGCCGATATCGCTCAGGTCCGGCCCCGTGCGCGAGCCGCTGTTAATCACGCGGTGACAGGTTGTGCAAGCGCCCTTTCCTTCGAATAGGGACTTGCCGCGCGCGGCGTTGCCTCCCGTCAGCGTGCTGGCCGGAACCGCGGCGGCGGAACGCAGGTAGGCCACGATGGTCCGGGCGTTGGCATCGTTCATATTTTGCGCGGGCATGCCCGTGCCGGGAACACCGTTGCGGATGACCTGGACGATGTCATCGTCCGAGACAACCCGCTTGAACCGGCCCCGGAAGAGGCTGATGCCGGCAATCTGATCGCCCTCAGGACCATGGCAGTAGACGCAATTATTGACGTACTGCCGCCCGCCGTTTTCGATATCGGTCGCGGTGTACTCATGTTGCGCCAGCAGCGCGCCGGAAGCCAGAAGGAAAACGCAAGCTGTGGATCGGGTCACTTTGGATTCGACCATTGGAATCGGAGTCATGATACTGCGGAAGCTGGCGGGAATCAATCCCGAGGCCTGAAGCCGAGGTCTGAAGAGACGCCGCTAAGCGATGCGCACCAGCCGCCTGGCCGTTGCGCCGAGGAGACCGCCGACGCCGGCGATCGCCACGCCCGGCAGGATCAGAAACGTTGGCAACACCAAGGATTCTTCCAGGTCGCCGCTTCCCCGGATAGCGGCCATGGTCTGTGGGTCATGCCAGATAGCCAGGAGAACTGCGACGCCTGCGATGCTCAGCACGGCGGCGATGGCCGTCGTCGCCAGCCCGACAGCGGCACCGGTGGCGAAAGAGCCGGATCGCCAGGCAACCCAGAATCCCGACGCCAGTAAGATCCCGGCCGCAAGAGCTGTGGACACCTCCGAACGCGTCTGGAAATCCGTCGTTGGCCGCAGCCAGTCGAACGCAGTTCTGGCCACGTAAGCGGCTGCGAATAACACAGCCCACAGTCGCGTCCCGCGCAACACGAACCCGAGCACTTGCGTCACATACCACTGATCGGCGCGAAGCAGCCCGCGGGCGGGGTGAACACTGTCGCGGTACTGTTCCAGCAGATCGCCCGAAACGCTGGCAAAAACCTCGGGCTTCAGAAAGAGCCGGAGTAAAGCCTCGGCCCAACGCGGGGGACTGGTTCTCATGCGTTTCCTTTCAGCGGCCACCTGAGGCCGCGCCAAAGATCCTCGACGGTCGCGCGGGCGTCGTTAAGCGCCGCGATGCCCTCGGACGCCACCTGATAGTAGCGGCGAGGCCGTCCCGCGCGAATAGGCGTTCCCGAGCCCAGCCGTGACGTCACCAAGCCCTTGTTTTCCAAACGCTCGAGCGTTGCGTGTACGGCGCCTGCAGACACCTCTCGTCCCAACCTGGTTTCGATTTCCTGCAAAATCGCGCGTCCATAGGCCTTGTCCGCTAACCGGAGGATCGCCAGCAGAACGGCTTGCTCGAACGTGCCCAGGACTTCCGCCATACGATGATGCCTACATTGTAGTATTATTCACGCCGCGTGTCTAGTAGCACTTGATGGCAGAGTCTAGGACGATCCGCTAAAAACACTTTCGCCGCTCCCGGTGTTCGGAAGCGGCGAGATGTGCCTAGCTTGGGGCTAGCTTTAGAAGATCAACCTGGCAACCATCTGCCCGCTCCGTGGCTGGACACCGAAGCCGCCGTTGACCGAATTTACGAAGCCAAAGCCGCTCGAAAGCGCGCCGGGCGTTCCGTTCGCGAATTGGTTCGTGTTCAGAACCGTGGCAGTCGGATTGGCGGCCGACGGAGCAGCCAGGAACGTCCGATTGAAGACGTTCTGGAACTCGATGCGGACGTTCAGGCTGACCTTGCCCTCCTTGGCGAGCGGAAAAATTCGACCGAAGCTCATGGATTCGCCCGGCTGGCGCTGCCAGCGGTAGTTATTGAGATACGGCGCCGTCGCGCCGTACTGGCCCGTGCCCACATCAGTCCAGGCTGCCTTGTTCAACACCAGATCCTTGGTGGGATCGAAGCAGTGGCAGTTGGGATCCTGCAAGAACAGCGGCTGGCCGGGAACCAGGTTCTGGAAGGTGGTGCCGCCGCCCCACAGGGCCGGGTTGTTGGCCCCCCCGCGCTGCATCTGGTTCAGGAAGTTGTTGTTGGAGCTAGCCGTGGGGAGCACAGCGCCACTCTGATAGCGCAGGAACGCGCCCAACGTCCAGTCCTTGGTGACCCAGGAGAGACCCTTCATAGCCTTGCTGTCGCCCGGTATCTTGGGCGTTTGGTAGTTGATGGAGATCAGGCTCACCAGCGGACGGCTGAAACCCGAAATCTGCTTGTTCTGGGCGTAGTTGTATACATCGTTGATGCGCGGCGGATTGGGTGTCAGATAAGAGGTATCCGAGTTGGCGCCATTCGCCAGATCCTTCTGCCAGGTGAAGGCATACTGCACATCCAAACCATGCGAGTAGCGTCTGGTGACCTTCATCTGGAGCGAATCGTACCAGGTGTCGCCCAGCGGAGGCCCGAGGAACGGTGGCACGCCGTTCCACTGCGGATACGGGCGCAGCGCTTGACCAAGTTGTTGGCTGGCTGGGAAGCTGGAATACACCGAGGGGACAACCTGAAGGCCGGAAGGCAGCGTCGAAATCTTCAAATTTGGAAACTTGGCCTGCACCAGCGGGGAGGTAATCGGGGTGGTGAGCAAGGCCATGTCGGTCGGGCTGTTGAGATTCAAGCCAGCCTTCGTAATATCCTGGGGAGTCAGGGAGTTATAGTTATACGTGGAGAGCAGCGGAGCTGTCCACCACACTCCCCGGTTACCAACGTAGGAGACATCGATCACCGTTCCCCGGATCACTTCGTGCTGGACACCGAGGCTCCATTGCAGGATACGCGGAAGCCGTCCGGCATTGCGGTCGATGGAAATAAAGGGCGACTGGGGAGGCGCGTATCCGGGCGCAACCTGGAACGGATAGTGCGCCGAGAAATCCGGCCACACCAGCGGCGGGTTGCCAAACCGATTGCCGGGCGCGAACGGGTTGCCGTCCTTGAGCGCGCCGGCCGGGATACCCGCGACGTTCTGATCGCTGTAGGTGTAGAAGTCCGGCACGCTGTAGGAGAGAAACGCGTTGTTGGGCGAAGTCCCGTAGGATACGCCCGAACCCAGGCGAATCACGGTCTTTGAGTTCACGCTGTAAGCGATACCGAGGCGTGGACCCAGGGCCCAGGGATAGTTGTTGTTGAGGCTGCAGTTGCAGCTACCGCCATAAACGATCCCGCCGATACGCCCGCCGACGGCGGGGTTAGGCGTGTTGAACGCAGCATCCTGCATGCGCCCATACTGCTCGGAGAGTAGCGTCGCGTAGTCATAGCGCAGCCCAAAATCGATGGTCAGCTTGCGGGTGACCTTCCAGGTGTCTTGCGCGTATATTCCGAAGCTGTGGTTGCCAAGTCTGAGGGTGTCCTGCGGCGACAAATTTAAGCTGGTGTAATTGCCCATCAGGAAACTGGCATAAGCAAACCCGGTCGCGCCGTTCGCAAACGTGATGCCGGTGGCATAGGGGTTGGCTGTTTCCGCTTGCGCAAACCCAAACTGACCGTTGGAGCGCGATCCGTTTGCAATCGGCAAGCCTTCGAAAATCGCTTCGCCGCCAAATTTGAAAGTGTGGTTGCCCTTGACCCAGGTGAAACTGTTCGTGAACGTGGGCTTGGTGTCTTTCTGGAAAAGGGCGGAGAAGCCCACGCCCATGCCGACGTTGCTGCCGCCCCTGCTGAAGTCGAAGCCGGGCGTGATGCCCGGGAACTGGTTCGGGATGTAAAAAACATTGTTTCCGAACAACGTGCTTTGGTCAAAGGTGGCCGACGGAACCGTGTACAGAGTGGTGTGAACCAGGCCCGCGCCGAAGTGCATCAGCAGCGTGGGAGTAAGAGTCTGATCGTAGTTGATACGGGTGGTCTGCGACAGGTTGTTGGTAGGCTCGGCGCCGCTGAAAGCCTGGGTGTAGCCGTTCGCCGCCGGCGAATAAACCCGGTTAGCGGAGTAGAACATGGAAACCTTGATCGAGGCGCTCAGGTTGTGATCCAGCTTCAACGTCGGGATTTCGGTGTGCGTGAAATTGCGGTAGCCGGGAACTTGGTAGTTGTTGACCACGGCATTCGGAAGCGTCGGCTGCGGAAGCAGCGCCTGGATCTTGAGCGCTGTGGGATCCAGGCTCGTTTTTGGAATGGTGTTACTTGGGAACGGCAATCGGACCACCTGGCCGCCGATTACCGTCGAGGAACTCGGATCGTAAATCTGGTTGCCGATCAGGGCGTTGCCGAGCGGATCGACCTGGGCCACGCCGCCGAGCGTAAGCTGAGGATTGAGAACATTGCTGAAGATGCCCTGCTGGTAATTTGCCGTGGGAACCGTGTTCAGACCGTTGGTGGTCAGCGATTTTTGAATGTACTGCTCATAGCTGAAGAAGAAGAAGGTCTTATCGTGCCCATCGTACAGCTTCGGAATCCGCACTGGGCCGCCGAAAGTGCCGCCGAAATCGTTGCGGCGGAGCGAATTACGCACGTGCTGGCCGTTTCTCAGGGAGTTCGTCAAGCCGGCGTCGGTGAAGGGCGTGCCGGCACTGAACACTTCATTGGAAAGGTAGTCGAAAGCCGCACCATGGTAAGCGTTGGTGCCGGACTTCATGGTGTAGTTGATGTAACCGCCGCCCGCCTGGCCGAATTCGGCCGCGAAGTTGGAGGTCTGAATGGAGACTTCCTGAATCGCATCGACGCCGGTCTGGTTTGTGGAGTTGAGCTGTTTCCAGAAACCGTTGGTGGCGTCCTGGCCCTCAATGCGGACGCTTTGCGAGCTGGACGGCATTCCGTTGACGCGGAGTGTATTGTCGCTGACGAACTGCGCGCCAGGGAGCAAGCCGACCACCGCCAGAGGGTTGCGTACACCGGCGCCCGTGCTGCCGAGAGTGAAGATGGGCAGGCTGTTCATACGGTCGATGGAGACGTTGTGGCTCAACTCGCCGCTCTCCGTCTTCAAGAGCGTAGCTTCTGACGTGACCGTGACCGATTCCGAGGTTGCGCCAACTTCCAGCGTGAAGTCCACGCGGAACGTAGTAAGGGAGGCCACCTCCACACCGGTTCGAACTGCTTTCTTGAATCCCGCCGCCGCCACGGAAATTTCGTATGTGCCGACGGGGAGCTGAGCGATCGTGTAATTGCCGGTGCCAGAAGACGCAGCCGAGTAGGTGGTACCGTTAGCCTTATTTTTGGCTTCGACCGGTGCATTAGGCACGACGGCCCCGGCGGGATCCTGAATGGTTCCGGTGATTGTGCCGCGATCGCTCTGCGCAAACGCAGCTAGCGCGAACACAAGAAGACAAGCAAGAACTGTAAACCGACGCATAAGAAACCCCCCACGGGAAAGAAGTCACAAACCTAAATCTAAGTGAGTCTACACGGGCAGGTGCATGCCTGTCAAGTGTCTGTAACCAAAAGCCCAAGCTATGTCATTCAGAAGATTTGAGGCGGTATCAATACTGAAAACCGTAGGCAAAAGCCCCAGGTGCCGGAGGTTTGCATGTCATTCTGTGGAATGGATTTATAATTCTAGACACATGCGGAAAGCGGTGATCGTTGCAAGTTCGCGTACCGGTCTGGCGAAATCCTTCCGAGGTTCATTCAACATGACACGTTCCGACGACTTGGCTGCGCACTGTATCCGCGACGTTTTGGACAAGGCGCCCGCGCTCGATCCCCGCGAAGTGGAGGATGTGATTCTGGGATGCGCCCAGCCACATGGATCGCAGGGCTACAATTTCGCCCGCCAAGCCGCGCTGCTGGCTGGCTTGCCGGCTTCGACCGCCGCGGTCACCGTGAACCGGTTCTGCGCTTCCGGGCTGCAGGCCATCGCCGATGCCGCGCACCAGATCGTCGAGGAAGGAGCGGAAGCAGTGATCGCCGGGGGCGCCGAAAGCATCAGTCTGGTGAAGCCGAACGTCGAACCGCACCCGCAGCTCCAGCGCGTGTACGTCGCCATGGGGGAGACGGCCGAGGTCGTCGCCAGGCGCTATGGAATCGGCCGGGACGCGCAGGACGAGTATGCGCTGCTCAGCCAGCAACGGACGGCTCGCGCGCAGCAGGAGGGATTTTTCGCGAGCGAGATCTCGCCGATGAAAGTGATCACGGCCGAGGGCAAGGAAACGCTCTGCGACCGGGACGAGTGCAATCGTCCGGATTCGACGATCGAGGGTCTGGCCGCGCTGAAACCCGCGTTCGACCAAACCAGCGGGCAGGGAACCGTGACCGCGGGCAACTCCTGCCAGCTGTCTGACGGTGCATCGGCCACTCTGCTCATGTCGCGTTCGCGGGCGGACGCGCTGGGTATCCGGTATAAGCTGCTGTTTCGCGGGATGGCTGTGGCTGGCTGCGAACCTGACGAGATGGGTATCGGTCCGGTGTTCGCCGTGCCGAAATTGCTGGGGCGGCACGGGCTGAAGGCCGACGATATCGACTTGTGGGAGTTGAACGAGGCATTCGCGGTGCAGGTGATCTATTGCCGCGAGCGGCTCGACATTCCGATTGGGAAGATGAATCCGAACGGCGGGTCGATATCGATCGGACATCCCTTCGGAATGACGGGATCGCGGCTGGTGGGGACGCTGGCGAACCAGATGTCGCGCGTGCCGGGAGCGCGCTACGGCGTGGTCACTATGTGCATCGGCGGCGGGCAGGGCGCTGCAGGACTGTTCGAGGCCTGTTAAGCGACGCCAGCTAAAACGTACGGTCCTTCCGGCACCACCGCGATCCGGCTGCCCACCGGCAGCTCCGCGAACAGCGCTCGCACCGCATCTGAGGGATGTCGGAAGCCCGGTCCCCACAACCCGCCGATGAATTGCTCCGGCACGCCCGGAACGCAATACGAGACCTTGGCCTTCTGCGTCGCCAGCGCGAGCTTCTCGAGCTGCCACTGGTCGATGGTCACGGGCACGCCTTCGATCGACTTCAGGAATTCGGTATCCGAAGTGTGCTCGCAGACCATGCGAGTGAATTCCGGCGCGCCGACGCCTTCATCGCACGCGCCGAACAGGAGAATGTTGCCGCCTTGCCGCACGATCTGCGAGGCGGCCGTAATCCCCTTGATGCTCTGGTAGAAGGTCATGTCCAGGGGAAAGCCCGCGCCAGTGGTGATAACGGCGTCGAACGGTTTTTCGAGCGTCTGCATGAGAGCATTTGAAACCCAGCGCACCCCCGTGCGATGGGCGGCCTCTGGTTCTCCGGCGAAAACGGCCGCGATCTTCCGGTCGCGCGTGAGGGAGACGTCCACGATGAAATCGTGCCGGGCCATGCGGGCAATCTCAAGCAGCTCGGCGTGCAAAGGATTATCGTCGATCGAGCCTTCGCGCGCCCGCGGATCGCGCATGAATCGCGAGCTGTGCAGCTCCTTGATGGTCGCCTCGGCGGCCAGGCCGGGCGCGACCAGCTTGCGGCCACCGGAGAATCCGAGCATCAGATGCGGTTCGATGAATCCGAGCGAGAGGTGCAAGTCCGCGCTGAGGAAACGCTCGTCGACGAACACCGGCGTGCCTGTTTTCGTCGTCCCGATGCGGCGATGCTGCGAGGCGTTGCGCGCGTCGTGATTGAGCACCTCGAAATTTGCGGCAATTTCTTCGCCCACGATGTGCCGGATTTCGGCTAATGTGGCTGCGCGGTGCAGCCCGGTGGCGATCAGGATGCGAATGCCCTCTTTCGGAATGCCGGCGGCCTGCAAGCGTCGCAGCAGCGGCGGCAGGACTACCGGATTCGGGGCCGGTCGGGTGATATCGCAAACGGAGATCGCAGCAGATTTCTTTCCGGCCGCAAGAGTCGTCAGCGACGGACCTGCAACGGGCCGATCCAGCGCGGCTTCTATTGATGCGACGGGATCTGCCAGCGGCGCGATCGAAGGGCATTGCAGAACGCTGTATTCGTGCGTATCGGGAAGGTCGATTTCGAGGCCCGTGCGGCCGAAGGCGAGCGATGCGCGCATCACCTTGAATTTAGCACTAGGCGTTTACGTCGATGACCATGCGTCCTCGAATCTGGCCCGCCAGGATCTTCTCTCCCAGTTCGAAAACTTTTCCCAGTGGGGCGATATCTGTCATCGAGTCCACCAGCTTCACCGGCAGGTCCTTCGCCAGCCTCGACCAGATCTCCAGGCGCAGCGCCTTCGTCGCCTTCGACGAATCGATCCCCAGCAGGTTCACGCCCCGAAGGATGAACGGGAACACGGTGGTATTGAGAGCCGCCCCGCCCGCCAGCCCGCACACGGCCACGCTCCCGTGGATCGCGAGCGACCGCAGCACCGCCGCGAGAGTCTCGCCGCCTACGGAATCGATGGCCGCGGCCCAGCGTTCGGTGTCCAGCGGACGTTTGGAAGGCGCGGCCAGTGTCGTCCGGCTCAGGATTTCGGTCGCGCCCAAGCCCCGCAAATAATTGTGAAGCTCCGGGCGGCCCGTCGAAGCCGCGACCTTATAGCCGAGATTCGCCAGCAGCGCGACCGCCATGCTGCCGACCCCGCCCGCGGCTCCCGTGACCAGCACTTCCCGGTCTCCCGGCTTCAGCCCGTGCTTTTCGAGCGCGAGCAGGCTCTGCATCGCAGTGAAACCGGCGGTTCCGATGCCCATGGCCTGCGCCAGCGTCATCCCCTTCGGAAGCGGGACAATATGCTCGGCGTTCAGCCGCGCCAGTTGGGCGTACCCGCCCCACATGGTTTCCGACGTTCCGCATCCGGTCACCACCACTTCATCGCCCGGCTTGAAATCGGGCGAGCTGGATTCTTCCGCGGTTCCCGCGAAATCGACGCCGGGAACCATCGGGAACGTGCGAATCACGCCCGGTCTTCCGGTAACGGCGAGGCCGTCCTTATAATTCAGGCTGGAGTAGGCGATCCGCACCAGAACCTCGCCGGGCGGAAGCGCGGAGCGGTCCAACTCTTGAACGGACGCGGAAGTCTTTCCGTCATCCTGAGTAACTAGAATCGCCCTGAAGGTCGCCACTCTCGGTATCATAGACCGTTTACATGCAAGAACACCAAAGTTCAGCGCGCCCCTACCTGCCCATCCTGCTGATCCTGTTCGTCGGCAGCGGCTGCGCGGCGCTGATTTACGAGATCGTATGGTTCCAGCTGCTGCAACTGGCGATTGGTTCCTCCGCGGTGTCGCTGGGTGCGTTGCTGGGGACCTTCATGGGCGGGATGTGCCTGGGCAGCATCCTGCTTCCTAAGAAAATTTCGGCGCGCCATCATCCGCTGCGCGTGTACGCCTATCTTGAGCTGGGGATCGGAGTGCTGGGCCTGCTGGTGTTGTGGGCGATTCCGGTGCTCGATCGGGTCTACGCCGCCGTCGCGAGCATCGGACTCCAGGGCGTGTTCCTACGAGCCGTGGTGGCGGCGGTGTGCCTCCTGCCGCCGACGCTCCTCATGGGCGCATCGCTTCCGGCCATCGCGCGCTGGATCGAGACCACGCCCAGCGGCATCTCCTGGCTCGGGTTCTTCTATGGCGGTAATATCGCGGGCGCGGTGTTCGGGAGCCTGATCGCGGGATTCTATCTGCTGCGCGTCTATGACATGGCGTTCACGACCTATACCGCTGTGTTCATCAACGCCGCAACGGGCGTAATCGCACTTCTACTGGCCCGATCGGCCGAGTACAACCCGCCCGACGAGAGTTCCACGCCCGTCGCGGTGCGGGCGGCGGACGCCAAGACCGTGTATCTCGTGATCGGGATTTCCGGCATGTGCGCCCTGGGCGCCGAAGTCGTCTGGACGCGGCTGCTGGCCACCATGATGGGCGCGACTGTGTACACGTTCTCCGTGATTCTCGCCGTGTTCCTGGTCGGGTTGGGGATCGGCAGCAGCGCCGGGGCATTGCTGGCGCGATCGATCGCGAGGCCACGAGTCGCGCTGGGACTCTGCCAGTTCCTGGCGGCTGCTGGGATTGGCTGGACCGCGTTCATGCTGGCCGATTCCATTCCCTATTGGCCGGTGAATCCGATTCTGTCCACCAGCCCGTGGTTCACATTCCAAATCGATCTGGTGCGATGTTTGTGGGCCGTGCTGCCCGCCACCCTCATGTGGGGCGCCAGTTTCCCCCTGGCGCTGGCGGCGGTTGCGGCGCCGGGCGAAGATCCGGGGAGGCTGGCGGGCGAGACCTACGCGGCAAATACCGTGGGAGCGATTCTCGGTGCGCTGGCGTTCAGTATCGTGATCATACCCGTGGCTGGAACCAGGAACGCCGAGCGAATCCTCATGACGATCTCAGCTGTCGCGGCCATGATTGCGCTCGCGTATCTGGGCAAGAAGTTCGCTGCGTATATGCTCGCTGGCTGCTTCGTGATCTCCTTTCTAATCCGCACGGTTGACGATGTTCCCTGGCTATCGCTGGCGTACGGCCGCCGCAGTATCACTACCACCGACGCCGGCCAGCCGCTCTACATCGGCGAAGGCATGAACTCCTCCGTGGTAATTTCGCAGCTTCCCAGCGGGCAGCGCTATTTCCACGTGAGCGGGAAGGTGGAAGCTTCCACGGAGCCTTTCGATATGCGTCTGCAGCGCATGCTGGGGCACATCTCCGCGCTCATCACGAAAGACCCGCGCTCGGTGCTCATCGTCGGGTTCGGCGCGGGTGTCACGGCGGGGTCGTTCACGACCTATCCCGAGATTATGCGAATCGTGATCTGTGAGATTGAGAAGCTGATCCCGCCCGCGGCCACGCAGTATTTCGGCGAGGAAAACTACCACGTGCTGAACGATCCCCGCACCGACATTCACTATGACGACGCGCGCCACTTCGTGCTGACCACCGCGGAGAAGTTCGACATCATTACTTCTGATCCCATACATCCGTGGGTGAAGGGCGCCGCGACGCTGTACTCGAAAGAATACTTCGAAGAGTGCAAGCGGCATCTGAAGCCGGGCGGTGTGATCACACAATGGGTGCCGCTGTATGAGAGCGATCCGGACACGGTGAAGAGCGAGATCGCCACGTTCTTCGAGGTTTTCCCCAACGGGACCATCTGGGCCAATGACAACAACGGCCAGGGCTACGACGTGGTGCTGCTGGGACAGGTCGAGCCGACGAAGATCGACGTGGACTCGCTTCAGGCTCGCCTGGATCGCCCGGATTATGCGACGGTGCGCGCGTCCTTGCAAGCGGTCGGATTCCCGAACGCGCTGAGTCTGCTCGATACGTATCTCGGTCGCGCATCCGACCTGCGGAAGTGGCTCGCAGGCGCGCAGATTAACCGCGATATCGACCTGCGCCTGCAATATCTGGCCGGGATGGGGGTGAACAATTTCAGTGCGGGCGCTATCGCCAGCGAGATTGCGCGTGTCCGCCAATTCCCGCCGGATTTATTCAGCGGCTCGCCGGAAACGATCGCGGAGCTGCAGGGTTCTCTGGTGAGATTCTAGTGTCCGGGCGCGCATGGCGAGGGCTTCTCTGAAAAGTGAAAGCACATGAGAAGGTTCATCATCACCGGCGCGCCGGGTGCGGGCAAGACAGCCATCATCCGTCAGTTAGAGCTCGACGGGTTCAGCGTAGTCGAAGAGGCGGCTACGGACGTCATCGCTGCCGCGCATGCGCAAGGAACGGTTGACCTCTGGAGACGTCCCTCGTTCATTGATGCAATCGCTCATCTGCAAAGGGACCGTCAGATTCGAGCTTCTTATCAACCGGATGAGGTTCAGTTTCACGATCGCTGCGTTGTCTGTACCGCGGCGTTGGCAGTCCACCTTGGGTACCCTTTTTCTCCTTTTCTTACCAGCGAACTGGAGCGCATCCAAAAAGAATCGATCTACCAGAACCGGGTCTTCTTCATTCGCAACGTTGGCTTCATCACGCCAACCGAAGCGCGGCGAATCAGCTTTGAAGATGCGCTGCGTTTTGAGAAAATCCACGAAGAGACTTACCGAGACTTTGGCTTCGAACTGGTCTCAGTCGAGCGAGGAACTCTAGCGGAACGGGTCAGCATAATCAAAACGGCAATTCGTTAGTCGAAGCGGCCCGCGAATGTATTCGACGCTTTTCTGACTCAGAACACTAGGGGGCGTCGAAGATGAGGCTGGTGCAGGTTACTCCTGCTTCGGCCTTGAGCAACTCTGAATTGTCGATCGTAAGGACGCGGAAACCCGAGCGTTCCAGTAATTCGCGAGTGCGAGGGAACGCCGCGGGCATCAGAACCGTATCGCCGAGCCGCAATGCGTTCGCGCCGCGAGACTCGTCACTCGGCACGTCCAGGATTTTCAGACTACAGAGAGCGTCGGGATCCATCCACGCACGATTCGCCAGCACCGTGTCGTTACCGATATAGCAGCACGCGGTCTTGAGGTGCAGGCAATCGCGCACCTCCACCGGCACGACGAAGTATCCCAGCGGATGGAGCATGGTTGCCAGCTGCTGGATGCCCGCGACGTTGGTCCGCCGCGAATATCCCACGT
This sequence comes from Terriglobia bacterium, assembly GCA_020073345.1. Classification (GTDB taxonomy): domain Bacteria; phylum Acidobacteriota; class Terriglobia; order Bryobacterales; family Bryobacteraceae; genus Palsa-187. The sequence continues at coordinate 61,389 of JAIQFI010000011.1, read as the reverse complement.
ACAAGGTCTTGCCCACACGCATCACGTCGCCACCTTCGAGCGTTCCCGGCTCGACGATGTGACGCAGCTCTCGATACTTTGCTAGCGCCCGTGCAAGTGTTTCGCTCTCGCCTCGCCGCGACAATGCACCCATCCGGGTGATCACTGCGATCTCGTCCAGCACAATCGCCGGATCCTCTACGAAGACCCCATCCGGCATGTCGGGTGCCGGAGGCAGTACTTCAACATGTACGCCCAGTTCCGCCAAACACGCCTGGTATTGCCGGTGCTGTTCGACAGCAAGGGCCAAATCGATGGGTTGGCGATCCAGGAATTCCAGCTCGCAGTTCGCGATGGTTGGGCTGACCTCGCGCGTAAGCGCCCTGAGCATTACTTACTCGCGGACACTTCCAGGACCGATTCCCAGGTAAAGCGGACGAAAGTGTAGAGTGACGATTCCAGCAGCCTCTCGACGTCGCTATGCGCGCCGTAGTTCGTGCGGTCCGAATCGCTAGAGGCAGGCCCGATGCCGTAGCTCTGGATTCCCTTCGCTCGCAGAAAGGCCATGTCGGTCGCGCCCGTCAGCATCGTGGGCAGCGTCACCGAGCCAGGATAGACTCGCTTGCTCACCGTCTCCAGGGCGCGGAACATCTCCGTGTCCAGGCGCGAGGGAGGCGTCGCGGGGCGCTCGCCGTCGGTCAAGCGCTCGATCTTTACCGCCGGATCGCCGATCACGCGCTGCATCTGATCGAAAAACGTACGGTCATCCTCGCCGGGGGCCATGCGGACATCGATTGTCGCTTCCGCCTGCGAGGGGATCACGTTCATGCGGAACCCGGCGGTGAGGATGGTCGGGACCACCGAAGTCCGCAGCATGGAGTAGTGCATCGGCTCGTTCTCGGCCAGATAATGCTGAACCGCCGCAGTGCGGCGCGAATCGGTGATCCCGTTGTAGCGCGCGGCTACCTCCGGGGAGCTGATCCCCGCGAGCCGCTCGAAGTAGGTTCGCGTCGTGTCGTTCAGGCGCAGTGGAGTCTCCCAGGTGCCGATCTTCGCTACCGCCGAGGACAAATGCACCAGCGCATTATCAGTGCGAGGGATGGACCCGTGCCCGGATGTGCCATTGACCACCAGCCGGATGCGGCGCGGCAGTTTTTCGGTCGTAGAGACGGTTACGGTCGTAGTTCGCCCTCCATTCAAGGTTGCGCCCCCGCCTTCCGTCAGGCAGTATTCGGCATCGATCTGGTCGAAATGCTGATTCGCCATGAATTCGATTCCCGGCTTGGTGCTTCCCTCCTCGCCCGATTCGGCCAGGAAGATCACGTCCCGATCGAGCTTCACGCCGGTTCGCTTCAGCAGCAGCATGAGCATCAGATTCGCGGAGAGCTTGTCCTTATCGTCCACCGTGCCCCGGCCCCAGACGTAGCTGTCCTTGCGGATGGCGCCAAACGGGTCCACCGGCCATTTTTCGCGCTGCACGCCGACCACATCGGTGTGGGCCATGATGAGGATCGGGCGCTTGCTGCCGTTGCCCTTGATGCGCGCGACCAGGTTGGCCCGCGCAGGCTCCAGGGCGAACACCTGGCTTGGGATGCCCTCTGCGTCGAAAACTTTTTTGATGTAGTTCACCACCAGGGTCTCGTTCCCGGGCGGGTTGCTGGAGTCGATCTGGACTAAGGCACTGTAGTGGCGCAGGATCTCGGCTTCTTCGGCTTTCCAATCAATCGCGGGCACTTGACCAATCACGATACCGGTGGTGAGCGCCACGAAAGCCGCAATTCTCATGGAACTATCTTATAGCGCCAGCGCAATAGCACTGGCCGGCTCCCCCGCTGAACATCTAAAATGGCAGTGATATTGCTCGAGGTATCTTCAGAAGGGCGCGGTCTATGCGGTCACACATACCACTTGGGACGGTTTTCGGCATCAAGGTCGGCCTGCACTTCAGCTGGTTTCTGATCGCGCTGCTGCTGGTTTTTTCTTTAAGCTCACAATTCCGTGCCGCCAACCCGGGATGGTCCGCCGGGCTGGTCTGGACGCTGGCCCTCGCCACGACGGTTCTCTTCTTTGTTTCCCTGCTGTTGCATGAACTGGCCCATTCCTTGATGGCCAAGTCGCACGGGATTCCGGTGCGCGAAATCACCCTGTTCGCGCTGGGTGGAGTGTCGCAGATTGACGGCGAATCCCCGGACGCCAAAACCGAATTCCAGATCGCGATCGTGGGACCGCTGACCAGCATCGCGATCGGGCTACTGTGTCTGGGAGTAGCCGTATTGCTGCCCGGACCGGCGGCGCCAGCGAAGACCATGCTGATGTGGCTGGGTTACATCAACATCGGTCTGGCGGTGTTCAACCTGGTACCGGGCTATCCTCTGGATGGCGGACGCGTCCTGCGGGCGCTGGTGTGGTGGAAGAGCGGCGATGCCGCGCGAGCTACCGGAACGGCCGCCAAGACGGGCCAGGTGGTCGGCGGACTGTTCATTACATTGGGGTTAGTCCAGTTTTTCTTTGGGGCGAACGTGGGCGGCCTGTGGATCACTTTCATCGGCTGGTTCCTGCTCCAGGCAGCCGGGGAGACTCGCCGGCAGGCCGGGTTTAAGCGCGCGCTGCAGGATGTACACGTGGCCGACATCATGTCGCACGACTGTGCCACGGTGGATGGCCGGCAGAGCGTCCAGGAGTTGGTGGAGAGGCTTTTCCGGACTGGCCGGCGATGTTTCGTGGTACTGGAGGACGGGCACGTGGCCGGATTGGTGACGCCGCACGAGATTCGCAAGGTCGATCGGAGTCTATGGCCCGGGACACCGGTGGATTCCGTGATGCGGCCCTTGCAGGGGATGCAGGCCGTCCGCCCCGACGCGCCTTTGGCCAATGCGCTGGAAGTCATGGCCCGGGAGAATGTGAATCAGCTTCCCGTCATGTCCAACAGCCACCTGGATGGTGTGCTCTCGCGAGCCGAAGTCGTCAACTATTTACAAACGCGGGCCGAACTGGAACAATAACAATAGGTTGGGTTTTGAAACCAACTGGCCTCGGGCCTCATCTAACTGATTGAAAGCGGTTTAGAAACTACTCGTTCACGCCATGCAGTGGCACATCATCAACCATCGCGATTACATCGACGGGCCGTTCGACAGCTACGAAGCGGCCTTACGGGAAGCTTGCGCACTTGGCAAGGAAACCCGTACTGAGCCCCGCGTCCGCCGGCGGGCCGAAAATTTCTACGTTTACAAGGCTCCTTACGATCGCACGGAGCACTGGCAACCTGAATACTGGATCTGCACCAAGGAAGCGGCTGTCGCCGAGGGCGTCGCCGAGGACATCTTTTCGCAGCCGCTTCAGGAAACCTGGCGATAGCCCGGCGTATTACATTCCACGTAACTAATTCCACGTAGCTAGGGCTTAGGCGCCGGCGGCGGCAGATCGCGCGCCGCACACACCGACTGGAAGTTAACCTTGCGATGCGATCCGTCGCAGAAGGGCTTGTTCTCGGAGTGTCCACAGCGGCACAAGCCAATGGCCGTGCGTCCGCCCAGGCCGAACGGCTTACCCTCCGCGTCGCTGATCTCAAAGTCGCCTTCCACGCGGATTGAGCCGTTGGCATTGATGGTAATCTTCGCAGACATTCTCTCGATGCTAGCAGATCGTCCCCGGATCTCATAAAAATCATGGCCGCGATGCCATAATTAATCCCAGTGGCAAACTTCTGGATCCTTTTAGTCGCGGCGCCGTTGCTGCCTTTACAGGGAGCCGATCTGTTGCCTCGTATCCGCGAAAAAATGGCCCAGATTCTGCAGCGGCAGCCGGATTACACCTGCACGGAGACCGTGGAGCGGACGCGTCAGGCGGTGGGAGGCACTGCGCGAGTTGAAGACACGCTGCGTCTGGAAGTCGCATTGGTGGACGGCAAGGAAATGTTCGCGTGGCCGGGGTCGAAGCAATTCGAAGACCGCGAACTGGGCGACCTGGTGGCCACGGGAATGTTTGGAAATGGAAATTTCGCCATTTATGCGAGGATTCTATTTCTTTCCGATGTTGCCGTGTTCGAAGACGGGGGGGAGACCCAGCTGAACGGTCTTTCCGTTCGGCGTTACGATTTTCGAGTATCCCGCTCGGTCAGTGGATCCCGCCTACGGAACGGCAAACGCGAGGGTGTGGCCGGATTTCACGGGTCGTTTTACGCCGATCCGATGACGCTCGACGTCCGCCGGATGGAAATTGCAGCGGAAGATATTCCGGCTGATCTGGGAATCACCGCGGCGGAAAACAGTGTCGACTATGGCTGGCTCACAATCGGCGACGACGCTTTTCTCCTGCCGGTGGAAAGCAAATTGATGATGGCCACGCCCGATCTGGTGAATCGGAACTGGGTCCGCTTCGCCAATTGCCGGAAATTCACGGGTGAAAGCACTTTGTTATTTAACGATCCAGTCCTGACGGAAACGCCGGCGCCGGTCCCGCCCAAGGAAGTGGAGATTCCCGCCCATCTTACGTTGCAACTCGAAATGTCCGGCCTGGACCTGATACGGGCGGCGGTGGGCGATCCGGTTCGGGCGAAGCTTTGGGCGGATGTGAAGAACCGCGGGCAATTGCTCGCACCCAAGGGCAGTGTCGCGAGCGGCCGGATCGTCCGGTTGGACCGGTCTTCGGGCAATTTCATACTCCAGGTCGAGTTTCAGGATCTGGATTGGCCCGGTGGGCACGCCCGCCTGAAGCTCCGCTTTGACCAGCCGGCGTTTTCTACGCGGCTGATGGGCCGGCTGGCAGGCGGCGACATCATGATCTCGCGCCAAGCCGGCACGCGTTTAAGCGGTATCCTCATGTTCTGGAGAACGGAATAAGTGATTCATCTTTCCAGCGACACCGGCGACTTGTTCGAACAGGCTTACGCCTACTCGCAAAAACAGGTGCGAAAACTGATCGAGAAGCATCCCGGCTTCTATCCACTGCATACCCAGAACGGCAAATGGGAAGTGGAGGGTCCGGCCTGGACTCACTGGGGCGACGGATTCCTGCCCGGCATGATGTGGATCTTCCGCAAGCATTCCACGCCGAATTCCAACGAAGCCAACTATTGGCAGGAGCAGGCCATTAAGTACACTACGCCGCTGGAGCCTCGCAAACACGATCACGACGTTCACGATCTTGGATTCCTATTTTTGTCGACGTATTACCGCTGGTGGCGGCTCACCGGAGATCCAGCGCACAAAGAGGTGCTGATCGAGGCCGGCAAAACGCTGGCTCAGCGGTTCAAGGAAAAGGGGCAGTATCTGCGCTCGTTTGTCGCGGATAATTCGCTGTTCATCGACATCATGATGAATGTCGGGATCATTTTCTTCGCCGCCAGGGAAACGGGGGACCGGCGGCTGCGCGATATCGCCATGCGCCATTCTCACACCACGCGGCGAGTGCTGGTGCGGGGTGACGGATCCACCGCGCAGGAAGGGATTTTCGACACCGACACTGGCGAATTCCTGCGGCAGACTACGCATCAGGGATTTCGCGGCGATTCGTGCTGGTCGCGCGGACTCACTTGGGCGATGTACGGCTTCACCACCTGCTACGAGTACAGCCGCGATCCGCATTTCCTGGACACCGCCGAAGCGTGCGCCGATTTCTACATTACGCACTCGCCGCCCGACGGCATTCCACCATGGGATTTCAACGCGCCCGCCGAAAATCGAACGCTGCCGGATTCGTCCTCGGCGGCGATCTGCGCCGCGGGACTGCTGCGCCTGTGTCGCTTGGTCCCGGATTCCCTCAAAGGACACCTGTACTGGTCCACCGCGGTTCACATCTTGCGTTCGCTGTGCGAACGGCACTTGGCGAAATCCGACCCCAAGTGGGAAGGGATCCTCAAGGGCGGGATGTATCACGTCAACAAAAGCCTGGGCGTGGATGAGTCCGTGATGTGGGGCGAGTACTTCTTTTGCGAGGCATTGGAACGAGTGTTATGGTAGCTGACCATCGTCAAATCGTGAAGCGTTTCTATCGGCTATACGCGATCAAGGACATCGCGGCGACCATGGACCTGTTCGATTCGCAAGTAGAGATGCACCCGGCGGAAAACTTCATCTATGCGACGGGAAGCCCCTATATCGGTCCAGACTCGATCCGGGACAGCATTTTCACTCGGATTGACTCGGAATGGGACGAGTTTACCGCCACGACTGAGGAGATTCTGGGTGCCGGGGAAGTAGTGATCGCGCGCGGCCGGTATCGCGGAACCTACAAAGCCACGGGGACCACAATTGACGCGGAGTTCGTGCACGTATTTCGATTCAAAGATGGCAAGATCGCCGTGTGGCAGAGCTACACGGATACAGCCCAGTTCAAGGAGGCGGTAGGAGGGCAGGGGATGGGGGCATCGCGATGATCCGCTTCGCTGCTCTACTCCTCTTGGTGCCCGTTGCCCAGAGTCAAAATCGGGTTGATGCTTCGTTCCAGAAGTTCTGGGCAGCCGATTCCCCGGCTTCGGCCGCGCGTGCCGCTGAAGAGATTCTGAAGGCCGGCGTCAGTTTTGACGTCGCGCTACTCCGGCTGAAGCAGGGCAGGACGTATGCGGCGCAGAAACAAGGCGTCGTGCAGTTCACCAATCGCACCGCCGATGGCGTCGAACATTACTACGCAGTCACCGTTCCGGCGGGATACGATCCGGGGCGGCGCTACCAAGTCCGGTTTCAGCTCCACGGAGGAGTGGGCGGCCGCTCAGACAATAGGCCCCGCGGCAACGGCCAGATCGGGGCTTTGTCCGGTGAGGGGGCGGGCGCCGAACAGTTTTACGTGATCCCTTACGCCTGGAATGACGAACCCTGGTGGAGCGACGATGAGGTGCTGAATCTGCACGCGATCGTGGACGAATTGAAGCGGAGGTACAACATCGACGAGAACCGCGTGGTGGTGGCGGGCGTTTCCGACGGCGGCACCGGTGCTTACTTCGTCGCCATGCGCGACACCACGCCGTATGCGAGTTTTCTGCCGCTGAACGGCTACATCATGGTGCTGGCGAATGGCGAGATCGATGACGGCCGCAACTTTCCCAATAACATTCGCAACAAACCGCTGTTCGTGGTGAATGGGGGCAAAGACCGCCTCTATCCGATTTCGATCGTCGAGCCGTACACGCGCCACTTAATGAAGAACGGAGTCCAGATCGACTACCATCCGCAACCTGACGGCGAACACAACACCGCTTGGTGGCCGGAGATCAAAGGTCCGTTCGAGAAATTCGTGGCGGATCACCCGCGCGACCCGCATCCGGACAAGCTGACCTGGGAAGCCGCGGATGCCGTGAACAATCGCGCTCACTGGCTGGTGATCGATGCGTTTGGAATCGCGCCGGGAGAGGCCAAACAGTTGCAGGACGCGAACGTCTTCACCGATTCGCTGGGTACCGACCCGTTATTCGGCCGGCCGAAGGAACCGGGGCGAGTGGACGTGGCTCGATCGGGTAACACCGTGCAAGCGACGACCAAGGGCGTAACCGCGTTCACGCTGCTGCTGTCGCCGGACAGGTTCGATCTCAGCCAGCCGGTGACCGTGACCGCCAACGGTCGCGAAGTGTTTCATACCAAAGTGCAACCGAGCGTTGAAACACTATTGAAATGGGCCGCGCGGGATAACGATCGGACCATGCTCTACGCGGCCGAGATCAAGATCAAGCTGAAATAGAGTTTTGGCGGGGTGGCTGGTCCTTGGGAGGTTCCCAGGGGACGTCATGGTAACGCTGGCACTTGCGGCATTGATACCGGCCATGGATGGGCATCATTGGGCTGTCGTGAATGCGGCGGCACCACAAATCAGCAAGGCGATCCAGAAGCCCGGAGGTACGAGGGCTTTTGGGGGGATCGGAAACAGCAAACTGCGACATCTACACCTACTAGCTCAGCCCGATTCTACACCAGAAGCCGGCGCGCACCTAAGGAAAACTAGTAGGATCTAAGAAAGGAGACCGGGGATGGTCAAACAGAGATTTCTGATCGGTGCGGTGATCGTGGCTGCGATGGCGGCAGCGGCATTTGCTGCGGATGTAACCGGGACGTGGACTGCGACCTTCGATACGCAGGTGGGCGCCCAGAAGTACACCTACACCTTCAAGGTCGAAGGCACCAAGCTCACCGGCAAAGCGAAATCAGAGCTGGCCATGACGGAAACCGAAATTACCGAGGGCACCGTGAACGGCGACGATATCTCGTTCGTTGAGAACCTCAATTTCCAGGACATGCCGCTGCGGATCGTCTATAAAGGGAAGCTCGCGGGCAATGACCTTAAGTTGACCCGCACGATCCTGGACATGTTCACCGAAGAAGCGGTCGCTACGCGGGCAAAGTAGCTTACCACTTCAGGACGTGCCAGAGACTGGCGAAGTCGTCGGTCCACAGAATCGGCTTGCGATTTGGGTCGGTCCAGCCGACATGCGGCGCGGCTTGCGTGACCTTCTGCAGCAGCCCGAGATTCTCGGTAAGAATTACCCAACGCGAGCCGTCCTCGCCGGTCGACGGGCTGTCCTCCGCCAGTATTTGCGCGGCGTTCCAGTTGAGGTGTTGCGCGAGGCCTCGGGTGACCGGCTCCAGATTGAGCGAGCGGTTGGAGATGTGAAAGAGCAGCAGGCCGCCCGGAATCAAGCGCTTCCGGTAGATGTCGGCGGCTTCCGCGGTGAGCAGATGCATCGGGATGGCATCGCTCGAGAAAGCGTCGACCCCGATAAGATCGAAAACCGACACTTCGCGCTCCATCTGGATGCGAGCATCGCCGAGCACGACATCGGTCTTGGCTCTCGAATCCGGCAGAAAGGTGAACCACGTGGTGGCGATCGTCGGCACTAGCGGATTGATCTCGTAGAACCGGACGAGGTCGCCGCGACGGCCCCAGGCGGCCATAGTTCCGGTGCCAAGTCCAATCACAGCGATCTGCCGGGGAGCTTCGGGGAGCGCGTTCAGCGCCATCGCGACGCCGCTGTGCGGGCCGTAGTACGACGTCGGGCGGTCGCGCCAGGCCTGTTCCAGATACTGCGAGCCGTGCTTGATGCGACCATGCGTCAGTTCACGCATCGCGCCTTTGGGATCGGGGTGATCGGTGACTTGAAGAATCCCGTAAAAATTTCGCCACTTGGCGACAATCGGCCGAACACCACTGAGATTGATCGCCACCACGCCGCCCAGCCCGCCGATCAGCAGGGCCATCAGCGGGATGCGGACCATGATGTTGTGTTTGGTCCACATGCTCCATGCGCCGGCCCGCATCCAGCCAACGAGTCCCAGCAGGCAAGTGGCAGCGAGCCCGAGGGGATATTCGTCGAACTCCTTGAAAATGCGCGGCGCGATGAGCGCGACGAACACGCCGCCCAAAGCTCCGCCACCGGCAATCGTCAGGTAGAAAGCGGTAAGGTGCGACGGCTCGGGCCGCGCAAGCCAGAGTTCGCCGTTTGAAATCATGCAAGCCACGAACAACGCAGCCAGGTACACAGCCAACTGAATCGATAAACTGATCCCCACTCCGGCGTTGAGAACGGCGTAGGACGCGGGGGCCAGGACTCCTATCGCGATCGCGAAAGGCCGCCGCAAATACCAGCGATCGCTTTCGAAAGTCAGGACGAAACTGAGCAGGTAGAGTGCAAGCGGGGCGATCCACAGAAACGGGCTCACGGCGACATCCTGCGTGAGAATGTTGGTGGTGGCCAGGAGCACGGTCGAGCCGGCTGCAGAGAGTCCCAGCCAGAAGAGAATTGTAGGGAAGGTAGGTCCGGCGTCAGTAGGTCCGGCCTCCTGGCCGGACTCGCTTGAAGGAGCCGCGGGTCTGGAGGCCCACGCTACCACCCCGCACAGGGTGACGAATGCGATATAGAGTCCCGACCAGACCCAGGCTTGCGCGCGCAGTCGCACGTACGGCTCGACCAGGAACGGATAGCTCAGCAGCGCCAGGAACGATCCGAAATTAGACAGAGCATAGAGGCGCCACGGCGACCGCTCCGATGCCAACCATTTCTGCAATAGGGGCGCTGTCGCCGAAAGAAGAAAGTACGGGACGCCGACAGTTACTGCGAGTAACAGCAGAATCCGTGCGGATGGGGTGTCGGTAATCGCTGGCCGCGTGGGAATAACCGGGAGGAATACCAGCGACGCGGCCAGGAGCACGATGTGAATACGGGGGTTTTTTCGCGAGCCCAGCCAGTGCGCGTATGCGTATCCAGCCAGGAGAGCCGCCTGGAAGAACAGAAGGCAGACGCTCCAGACGGCCGGTGTGCCACCGAACCAGGGCAGGATGAATCGGCCCATGATCGGCTGGACCTGGAACAGAAGAAAGGCGCTGAGGAAGATTGTCGCCAGGTACAGAACCACCGGCGCAGTGTAACAGACTGCGTGTCATGGTGCGACTGTTATCACTTTGTCGGGTAGCAGCCGCCGGATGCCTTCGACGGCGATCGCGGGCGGGGCTGTGGCGGCGTACACTCCGATGAACGCAGGCAAGAGCGCCCATGCAAAAATCAACCAGCCCTCGTCCATCCTCCTGAAAACCCACTTGAAAGGCACATCCGCGGCATCACCCATTTTTTGGTGGTGATGGACTCTGATTACGGCAACCTCTCCTCGAGCGACAACCAGGCTCGAATTACCGACCCGGACGCCTTTCGCACTGAACTCCGGTGCTCGTCCTTTTTGGTTATTCCCGTCTTGGGTGACGATCGTATACTCGCTGTTATTCCCCTTTCCGATTTTCTTGGGAAGGTCCTCCCATCGGACCGCGTCGGCTGCCTGGGCTGAGGAAATGGCAAGAATTGATGCCAGAAGGAGCGCTATAGGTTGTTTTCTCATGCCGCCAGAATACGATTCCACCGATGAGAAAAACGGCCGGATTGTGGCACTTTCTCAAGTGACACAATGAGGTAAAATAGTACTTAACCGCCGCACTCGCGGCACGTCCACTTAGGAGTACTAACACTTGGCAGATCCTCAGGACCCGACAACTCCGCCTCCGGGCGGGCAGATACCTCTAGGCGGCGATGGTGGGGCGAAAAACCTGATCCCCATCAACATCGAAGACGAGATGAAGCGCTCGTACCTGGATTACGCCATGAGCGTGATCGTGGGACGCGCCCTGCCCGACGTCCGCGATGGTTTAAAGCCGGTGCATCGCCGGATTCTCTACATGATGCACGAGATGGGGTTGCATTTTAACCGCCCGACGAAGAAGTCCGCCCGTGTGGTCGGCGATGTCATGGGTAAGCTCCATCCGCACGGCGACTCGGCGATTTATGACGCCTTGGTCCGCATGGCGCAGCCGTTTTCGATGCGCTATCCGCTGATCGACGGGCAGGGAAACTACGGGTCCGTGGACGGCGATCCGCCAGCGGCCATGCGGTATACCGAGGCGCGGTTGGCTCGCATCGCGGCCGAACTTCTGGAAGACATCGACAAAGAAACCGTCGATTTCAAACCCAACTACGACGAGCAGGAGATCGAGCCGGAAGTCCTGCCCACGCGGGTGCCGAATCTTCTGATCAACGGCAGCGAAGGCATCGCGGTGGGAATGGCGAGCAAGATTCCGCCGCACAATATCACCGAGATCGTCAACGCCTGCATCGCGCTGGTGCAGAATCCGGGCATCGGTCTTCCCAAGATCGCCGAGCTGGTGACCGGTCCCGACTTCCCCACCGGCGGCCTCATCCTGGGCCGGCAGGGCATTCATGACTACTTCGCGAACGGCCGCGGCACCATCAAGCTGCGCGCGCTCGCGAAGACCGAGGACATGGGCAAGGATCGCCAGGCCATCATCGTCCAGGAACTGCCCTACCAGGTCAACAAAGCTCGCCTGATCGAGAACGCCGCGGCGCTGGTTAACGAGAAGCGCCTCGAAGGCATCTCCGAGATTCGCGATGAGAGCGACCGCGACGGCATGCGCATCGTCTTCGAGCTGAAGCGCGGCGAGCAGGCCGAAGTCATTCTGAACAACCTGTACAAGCTCACGCAGATGCAGATCACCTTCGGTGTGATCCTGCTGGCGATCGTCAACGGGCAGCCGAAGGAGATGGGATTGCTGGACGCGCTGAAGCGCTTCATCGATCACCGTCTGGATGTGGTCCGGCGGCGAACCGATTACTTGATGCGCAAGGCGCGGGAACGCGAGCATATTTTGCTCGGCTTCCAACGAGCCCTGACGAATCTGGATCAGGTGATTGCGCTGATCCGTGCGGCCAAGAATCCCAAAGAAGCCCGGGAAGCGCTGATGGCGTTCATCACGCCGGCCGAGGCGAAAGAATACGCGAAGCTTGTGGACGCGGATCCGCGTGGTCCGCGATTCACAGAGAGACAAGCGCAGGCCATCATCGAATTGCAACTCCAGCGCCTGACCGGCATGGAGCAGCAGAAGATTCTGGATGAGCTGGCGGAGATCCAGAAGCGGATCGCCGAGTACATGGACATCCTGGGCTCCGAGAAAGTTCTGCGGGGCGTGGTCGTGAACGAACTGAAGGAAGTCTTGAAGGAATACGGCGACGAGCGCAAGACCCAGATCATCGAGGATACCGGCGAGATTACGCTCGAAGACCTGGTCCAGGTCGAGGACGTCGCGGTGACCGTCTCACGCGGCGGATACCTGAAGCGCACGGCTGTCGATACCTACCGGCGGCAAACGCGCGGCGGCAAGGGCCGCATCGGGATGGGCACGCGCGCCGAGGACGTGGTGGAGCACCTGATCATCGCCTCCACGCACGCGTACCTGTTGATCTTCACCAACAAGGGCCGCGTGTTCTGGCTCAAGATCTACAACATCCCCGATGCCGGCACCACCGGCAAGGGCAAACACGCTTCGGGGCTGATGAATTTGCAGCCGGAAGAAGTGGTCACGGCCTTCCTGCCCGTGAAGGAGTTCGTGGCGGGCAAATTCATCGTGATGGTTACCAAGCACGGCGTTATCAAGAAGTGCGAGTTAACCGAGTTCGACAATCCCATGGCGCGGGGCATTATCGCTTTGGGTCTGGACGAAGGCGACGAACTGCTGGCGGCGCGGTTGACCAGCGGCGAGGACTACATTTTCCTGGGATCGCATGAAGGCATGGCGTGCCGCTTCAACGAAGAAGATGTCCGTCCAATGGGCCGTCCGGCGCGCGGCGTTAGGGGCATGGATCTCGAAGAGGGCGATTACCTGGTGGGCGCGGAAGTCGTCGCCAAAGAAGGCTTGATTCTTTCGATCTCCGAAAATGGCTACGGCAAGCGTACGCCGCTCCAGGATTACCGGCTGACTGCTCGCGGCCGCAAGGGCGTGATCAACATGAAGACAACGCCGCGTATCGGCAAAGTGGTGGGCATCCTCTCGGTGAAGGAAGATTCTGAGTTGATGATCATCACCAAGCAGGGTCAGATCATCCGTATCGATTCGAGCGAGATCCGCCAGGCGGGCCGGTCGACGCAGGGCGTCCGGCTGGTGAACGTCGAGGAAGGCGATCAGGTGGCCGCGGCCAGTCTGATTCCGGACGCGCCGGAAGGCGGAACGAACGGGCAAAGCGATCTGCCGCTGCAGTAGTTGGGCCAAATGCCGATAGATTCGGCATGGCCGAGATACAAGTAAACGAAGACGAAGTTCAGGTCGGCGCGGAGACTGCCAGCGTCTGCCCGGCCTGCCAAGCGCTGCTTTCGGACGGGACCATTCAGGGCAAGTCCGTGCTGTACTGCACGAAGTGCCGGGGCCTGCTGCTTCCGATCGCGAACTTTTTGCCGTTGGTCGAATTCCTGCGCACTTTGCGGCGGCCTACTGGATCGGATATCCAGCCTCGCGACAACTCGGATGCAGACCGCCATTTCACGTGTCCGCAGTGCGGCAAAAGCATGACGGGTCATCCTTACGGCGGCCCTGGGAATGTCAATATCGATACGTGCGAGTCGTGTTCCGTGATCTGGCTCGATCGCAATGAGCTTCAGCGCATTGTGATGGCTCCGGACCACTACCCGGTATACTCAAGATATGATTCCGGTGGCGGGCTCCGACGTACAAACTAAGCAGGACGCGCTTCTTGAGTCCCTGCGCGATCTGGGCAGCGTCATCGTAGCGTATTCCGGCGGCGCCGATTCGGCATATCTCGCATGGGCAGCGCACGAGGCTTTGGGCGACCAAGCGATCGCGATCACCGCCGATTCCGCATCGTTTCCCGAATCGCACAAGCGCGATGCCGAGGAGTTCGCGCGCGAGTGGGGGTTCCGGCACGAGTACATCGCGACGCGCGAGTTCGAGAATCCGGATTACGTCAAGAACGGTCCCGACCGCTGTTTTCACTGCAAGGATGAGTTGTTCGCGAGGCTCGATGAGGTGGCTCGCGAGCGGGGCATCGCGCACGTGATCTACGGGGTGAACGTCGATGATCTTGGTGATTACCGGCCGGGTCAGAGCGCGGCGAAGATTCATCAGGTGAAGGCGCCCCTTGTGGAAGCGGGATTAACCAAGGCCGAGATCCGCGAGTTATCGCAACGCGCTGGACTCAAGACGTGGGACAGGCCTGCGTCGGCTTGCCTGAGCTCGCGGATTCCGTACGGGACTCCGGTGACCATCGAGAACGTGAAAACGGTGGAGCGCGGCGAAGAAGCGATCAAGGCGCTGGGCTTCCGCCAATTTCGCGTACGGTTTCACGGCGACCTGGTGCGGATCGAGATCGCGCCGGAAGAGCTGGAGCGCGCTTTAGCTCCTGAAATGGCGCGAGCGTTCACTGCGATTTTCAAGCCGCTCGGCTTCCACTACGTGACGCTGGATTTGGAAGGCTACCGTCAGGGCTCACTGAACGCGTCGTTGCGATGAACACGCCGCGCAGCTGACGGCAGCCCCCTATTTACCTAGAGCTTTTCATCGAAAGACAAGCTCTGGATGGTTTTCTCCAGAACTTCGTTCGCGGCGTCGATCCGGGACTGGATCTGCGCATTTTCCCGGCGGAGCGCATCGAGGCGGTTCTCCTGATCGTCCAGTTGCTTGGTGTAGCGCTGCACCAGGGCCTTCTCGTTAGCGCTATCCGTCAGGGCTTTCAGATTCTCGCGGATACGCTGCTGGTCGTCGTAAATGTTATGGATCTCCTCATCTCGTTCGTCTTTCTGCGATTCGAGGCTATCGACCGCGCTCCTTTGGCTGAAGACGCCGCGCAGTGCTTCCTCTACCGCGGAGCTGATGGAACGCTCCTTCACGAAAAGAGCGACCTGGTCGTGGTTCAACTGCGAGATCTGGAAGGAAGCCTCCAGCGGTCGGGCTTCTTCCACCTTTAGCGTCGCCGTCTGCTTGGCCCCGATTTCCAGATGGAAGCGCATCCACTGTGCCGTCGTCTCCTCAGGCTTCGCTTCCCCGCGCAGCGAGTAACCGGCCCGTACTGGGTGCTCGACGATCACCGTCCGGGGAGTGGTGTCCTCGTTGCGGAACGTATAGGTCTTGGTCTCACGCATTTCACTTTCCTGGATCAAGACACCTTTGTTGATGCGAACCCTGGTCACACGCTGCCGGTCAGTCGAGTTGCGCGAGCTTGCGTTGATCGCCAGGTCCACGGCGTAGGAGACCAAGCGGCGCTCATTCGGGCGGATATTGTCGAAGATGCCTTCTCCGGCGAAGGTATCCTGCTCCAGAACGTTGAAGCTGCCGCCGTCGAGCGTAACCCCGGTGGTGTTGTTGAGCCACAGCGCGCGTTGCGGGCGCGCAGCGCTGGAACGATAGTTCCACACAGAGACTTTCTCCGCGGAGATCGGCGACTGCACGATGGGAACCATCGCCGACTGGTTTCTGATGATGCTGATCGGCTCCTTTAGTTTGTACTCGAACAGATCGCCGAGATCGCGGGCTACAGCCGCGGTCTCGACGCTAGATCGTGCGGCCTCGAGGTTGGGCGCGAACGGCAAACCCCCGCCGACCTGACCGTAGGACTTCTGTAGGTTTGTGTACTGGTTGAGCCGGTCGAAGTTGCCGAGATTGGAACCACTACCGAGGTTATTGCGAGAAACAGTGCTGGCTTGCGTATTGAGCCGCGAGGCTTCCGCCGTCACCGTCACGGATTCGGCCACGCTGCCCACTTCGAGTCGTACGTCGCGCTGCATGGGAGCCCCGTAACCAACGTTGACTCCCTGGTGAACATACTTCTTGAACCCGGCAACACTGACTTCCAGTCGCACCTGACCGGCGGGAAGGGAATTAAAGGCATAATCGCCACGAGCGTCGGTATTGACTGAGCCCAAGAGGTTGCCGTTCAGGTCGTATGCCCTGACGGTGGCGTTGGCGACCACCGCTCCGGACGGGTCAGAAATAGTGCCCGCGATTTGCGCAACGCCCGGGATCAGCGTCGCCTGGTACGTTTGCGGCTGCATCATCAAAGCCTCGGACAGGGGTACTACGGGCCGGCGGGTATAGAACGGCTGCGAAAGGTTCTGGATGAACGACTGCGGCGCGCCCGCTACCAGCGATAACTGAACGTTCTCCCAATCCTGTCCAACTGTGTTATCAACGATGGCCCATCCCTGCAACAACGGCATCTTGACTTGTTTGGGACTGAGCACGATCCGGTATGTCGCCTTCCAGACTGGAACCTCGCTGATGTAGCTAAGGAACAGGGAACGCTCGCCGGTTCCTTCGGTGGACACCGACATCCGGCGAATATCTGGTTCCCGTGAGGCAGACGCCAAATCGAGATAGCGCTCCACTTTATCGGATAGGCCTCGTTCCTGGAGCTTTACGGAGAAAGCTGGAGATAGTTCGGTGGTACGTACTTCTCCTGATTCGGTGATGAGCGAGAGGAAGTCCACTTCCGAGGTGTTTCCGCCCGCGATTCGCGTCTTGCGCTCGATGCTGAGCAGCCGGCCGCTCAGGCTCTGCTGTCCGCTTTTGACTTCGACTCGGGCTCCGCGGATGGCGTCGAGAAAATCCATGAGAGAAGTCTTCTGCCCGATGGGAAGACGAAGGTCGCCGATCTGGCGGTCGATGGGCGCGGAAGATCCGTAGTTCACCCCGGTGATCCGGCCGCCGTTCAGGTCTAGTACGGTGAGTGACTTTAGTACGTCGTTGAGCTGGCCCGAGGTGAAGGAAATCCCCACGTCTTGATTCCCTTGCACCTGGCCTTGGTGTTCGAAATACCCGACCCCGTTCTTGTACAGTACTACTCGCTTGATGGGAAGTTTATCGGGCGCCGGAGTTTGAGCCGGCGCGATGACGGACAGAGCAAGTACGACCCAAAATGAACGAAGCATATTCGTTCCCCCTTGTGGCCGTTTGGATGCAGAGTTTAGAAAAACGGTTGCGTTTTTTTCAGAAAAGATTTACTGTTTTGTTGGGAGAAATTCAGAGGGCGAGGCTGGCGATAAGACGCCAGTCCAGTGCTGAAGTTTACTTGAATTGGACTTGCCTGACACGGCTACGCCGCCTGCGACAAGGTGCGGTACTCCTGCTCTGATTCCGCGGGCAGCAAGACCCACAGCGTGTAGATCCCGATCGCAGTGCCGAAGGGTATATCGACTAAGCTGAGAGCCCCGAAAATAATCCCCAGCATGCGCGCCCAGGGCTGCCGGGTTAGCAGACCGCAGCCGGCGGCGATCCCGATGCCTGCGCAGAACAGGAATACCATTCCGATGGCGGGCAGGAGGTCGTGGACGAACAGCGGCATACCGGATCCAAACCCTCTCGTGGCGCCGAATGCCACCAGAAAGAGTCCGGGAATCAGCCGAAGCGCTGATATCGCCAGCCACAGAATGCCCAACAACCGAACGTGCCCGGCGATGCGCCCCTGCCGCGGCATGAGCGGAGTCGCCCCCACTGATTTGCCGCATCTGGAACAAAACGTGGCCGCATTCCCTAGCTGGGTCCCGCAACCATCACAAAACATTGTGCCCTCCTTGCCCCTACTGACCGGTACGTAGCTGCTGCCTTAAAGGTTCCGTGGCTGCATCGCCGAAATCGACCACCCCACCGCGACCACGACCAGGCACCCGACCACGTTGTACCAAAGAAACGCGCCCGTAAACTGCGCCGTGGTGAAGATGGCGGCCTCACCGGCCAGGACCCCCACGAAAGCTCCAGTGGCGGTGCATCGCTTTACGAAGAATGCCAGCACGAACACGCCCAGCATCCCACCGTAGAACAGTGAACCGACCTGGTTGACGGCCTCGATCAGCGCCCCGAATCCGGTGGCCGTGCTGGCGAAGACGATGGCGTAGATACCCCAAAATACCGTCGCCACACGGGACGCATTGAGGTAATGGGAATCGAGACCTTGCTTGACAATGTGTCGTTTATAAATGTCAATTACCGTGACGGTGGCGAGTGAGTTGATCTCCCCGGATATCGCCGACATGGCTGCTGTGAAAATCACCCCGATCAAAAGGCCGACGACACCTACCGGCAAATAGCGAGTCACGAAGGACAGGAAGATGTAATTCGTGTCGGACCCGCCGGATAGACTGAGCGCATCGGCGCGCGCGGCGTCTAGATTGGTTTGTGCCGCCCGAAAATCCCGGAGCGCGCCAGCTTGAGAAGCTACGATCCTGCGCGCAGCCGTCTGGCGCTGTTCGAAGGCTTGCTCGTAGCGGCTCTCGATTCCGGCGTATTGCGGCGATGTCTGGATCTGTGCCATCGCCACCGGTTGAAATATTAGCGGCGGCCGTACGAAGAGAAACACCACGAACACCATCGCACCGATAAATAGGATGAAGAACTGCATGGGCACCTTCGCCATAGCGGTGAGCAGGAGGCCCAGGCGGCTTTGGCCGATGGACTTGCCGGTCAAGTAGCGCTGGACCTGGCTCTGATCGGTTCCGAAGTACGCCAGCGCGAGAAACATCCCGCCAATCAAGCCGCTCCAGATGTTATAGCGATCGTTCCAATCGAAGGTAGTCGTGACGGCGTTCAGTTTGCCGGCGGCTCCGGCGAGCTTCACCGCATCCAAGAACGACACGTTCGGAGGGAGCATCGAGATCGCGATGGCGAACGCAATCACCAGTGCCACCATGATCACCGTCATCTGCTGCACATCGGCCCAGGTAACCGCCTTGATCCCGCCCAGAGTAGTGTAGAGCACTACCAGTCCGCCCATAATCAGAATCGTCACGCGAAACGGCCAGCCGAGGACCACCGACAACACGATAGCCGGCGCAGAGAGCGCAAGCCCCGCGCCCAAGCCGCGCGATATCAGGAAAATGATGGTTACCAGAAGCCGCGTCTTGGCGTCGAAGCGGTGTTCCAAATACTCATAGGCGGTGTAGACCTTGGCGCGATGAAAAATCGGCACTGCCGTGGCGGAGAGGATCACCATCGCGAGTGGAAGTCCGAAGTAGAACTGCACGAAGCGCATGCCGTCCACATAGGCTTGCGCCGTGGTCGAAATGAAGGTGATGGCGCTGGCCTGGGTGGCGATGATCGAAAGCCCCATGGCGTACCAGGGCATCGTTTTGTTGGCCAGCATGAATTCCTGCGTGCTGCTGGAGCCGCGGCCGCGCCACAGTCCGTACGAAACCAAAAAGACCAGCCAGGCGAACATCACGACCCAGTCAAGGGTCCTCATGGTGAAAACGACCTAGTGAACCAGTAGAACAGCCCGATGACACAGGCGAGGTAGATGACGACCAGGATGTAAAGGCGTTTCCACGCCCCGAGAAACGGCGGCGGTTCGTCGGCTACCGTGCGTTGAGGCTCGATCACCGCTGTTTCTTCACTGGGTCTTGGCCGCGCTCAGCATGTTGGCGAACATTCGATAGGCGCCGGGAACGCCCGCCGGCAGTTCGCGGAACCAGTCGTAGGCGGAGAAAATATAGGCGCCCTTGCCGAGGGGTGCGTACAACATGCCGCCGGGCAGCGGCATTTCGCCGGGGTCGTGCGATTCAAGCACGCTCTTGTATTTGGGATCCCATTCGTCGGCGAAATATAGCCCGCGTTCCTGGACCCATCCGTCGAAATCCGCGCTCGAGATCTGATTGGGCGCGTGCAGCAGGTGGAGGTCCGGGTTGGGGAAAGCGACGGGAGCCTCCTCCAGCGTGACCCGATCGTTGCGAGTGATGCGGATCGGATACGGACCGATATGCGCCAACAATCCGCCATCTCCGGCCGCTGCAACGGCTGGTGCGGGTGCGGCTGGAGGAGGCGCTTGACCTGCTGGAGCTTGACCCGGCGCGCCCGGTCCGCCGGCGCCAGGGCCCCCAGGTGCACCCCCTTCCGGCACGTTGTATTGGACGATGAGCGTTCCGCCGTTATTGGCGTAATCGAACAACCGCTGGTAGTTCGCGCGCAGATCGGGCCGGGTGTTGAACGCGCGCACGCCCGTAACGATCGCGTCGAAGCGCGCAAGATCGCCGTGCGCCAGATCGGCTTCGGTCAACAGAGTCACTTCGCAGCCAAGCTGCCGGATGGCCTGGGGCACGTCGTCGCCCGCTCCCATCACGTACCCGACGGTTTTCGAAAGGATCCGGATATCGGCGCGAACCAGCGTAGCCTCCGCCGGCGGCAGGAGCGTCTGCGTGGTGATGTGCGGATACTGGATCACCTCTGTTCCTGTTGAAACGGTCTGGGTTCCTACTTGCGCGACAGCGCGAATCTTGCCGCGAGAGTCGCCAGCGGGCGGAACCAGGTTGAAGAAGACGTTGGTCTGCTCCTCGGTCGCAGCGAGCTCGAAATGGCGCGAAGCCGGGTCGGCAGTCCAACCCGTGGGCACGTCCAGGCGCAGGTCGCCGGCGACTTTGCCGCCGTTGGACCGCACGGCTACTTCGATTCTGCGCGGCTTGGCGTCGCCGAAGACCAGGGCGTGCTCGGGAAGGCTCACCGCCACCGGAGGGAGTATGGTGAACGGACGCACCTGCTCGCCGAAAACGCGGTCCACATAGCGATATTGCACAGGACGGGTCAGCTCGAGATCCGCACCAGCCACTTGCAGGCGGAAATGAGCCTCCAGAACCGGGGCGTCTTCCGCCAGTCCGACGTTGCGGGGATCGCGAACAGAGTACAACGCGCCGTCTTTCGGTTGTTCAAGCCAAGACGGCTGCGTGTAGGGCTGATTCTGGGGCACGGTGAAGCTCGCGTTATACCGGCTCGGCTGATTATTCACAAGAACCGTGGGAGCCAAGTTCACCGTGGGTGCGCCTTCCATTCCGGTAAGCCGGATTCCCGTGAGCGCCACTTGCCCGGGCAGACGTTGGATCGCCGTGAAGTTGACCTTAAGCGTAGCCCCCGGGCTCACGGACGCTTTGTCGGCCTGAGCTTCGAGCGACAGGCCCGCGCAGAGGGCGATCAAGTCATCCACCTCTTTCAGCTTCCGTTCGGCCAAGGGATCCTTAATCGCCGCAATGAGGGGACGCGCCTTGATCAGCGCGGGCAGCAGCGCCTCAGGATGCGCGGGAGCGAAAGAATCAAGTGCCTGCTGCACCACCTGGGTCACAGCCGCGCCGCCGGGCAGACGGTTCCAGGTGATGTCGAGGTTCTCGAACAGATCCTTCCTGGCTTTGTCCCCGATCACGGTTTCCATGGGAGCCAGCTGCGAACCCTTCGCTTCCGCCGATCCGGTCCCCTGGGTACGATTGGCACTGCGGCTCGCTCCGCCGATTTCGCCGAAGGAAGCGCCCAGCTCGGGCGAATAGACGCCGACGTCGATATTCAGCCGGTCCGCCGGGGGCGTGTCGTCGGCCTTATTCTTGCCGCCTTTGCCCTTATTCTGTGCGCCGCCGGGAAAGCCCGCGTTCATCATCAGGAGCTTGGGCGTCCAGGGTTGGACGTACGCCAGTTGCTCGGGGAACTTGGTCGGATCGCCCGCGAGCGAAAAGGCTTCCTTACCGAGGATGGAGGACGCCTGGTGATGCCCGTGCCCGTCGCGCGGTGTGCCGGAGAATACCAGAATCACGACGTCCGGACGGAACCGGCGAATGTTGTACACCACGTCGCCCAGGACCTTATTGCGATCCCACTTCTGGAGGGTCTCGTCCGCGGTTTTGGAGAAGCCGAAATCGATCGCGCGGGTGAAATACTGCTCGGCTCCGTCGATTCGCCGGGAAGCGAGCAGCTCCTGGCTGCGGATGATCCCCAACTCGTCGCCTTGTTCCGGCCCGATCAGGTTTTGCCCGCCCTCGCCGCGCGTGAGCGATAGATATGCGGTCCGCACGTGACGGCCCAGCGCCAGATACGCAAGGACCTGCTCGCGCTCGTCGTCCGGATGCGCGCCGATCATCATGACGCTGCCGAGCGTGTTCAGCCGCTCCAACGCCTGGCGAATTTCGATTTCACCAGTAAGGCTCCGCTGGCCGCGGATGGGGATCAGGCCCAGGGCCAGCAGGGTGCATACGGCCGCGCGAGGCGTCCAGCGTCTGAAGTTAGTGGTGCGCGGATGAAAGATTCGCGAGAACAGCCAATGAGTTGGAGTCGTCACGGCAGATCGATTCATTTTAGCAATGCTCGTCGGCCAATCTGCAGTGGGGGCGTGGCCCTGGCCCGCTGGCTGGTAAGGCATCACGGAGGATCACCCTGGTGAGCCGTCCCACATTTTCGCGCGCCCGGGCGCTGCATGCCCTGGCACGCGTGATCAAGTCGAACGTTCCGACGGGGTGACCTACTCTACGTCAAAAGGCGTAACGCGCCGGACACTGTTGCCAGCGCTATCCAGAGCTTGCACTTCCAGTAGATAGGAACCCGCCTCTACTTGAGTCAGGGGCATGCTTACACTTACGGGAAGCATCCCGTTCTCATTGGCATTCTGGGTGTTCAGCTTAATGACTCCGGAGTCCGTCTTCGGTTGCGCGGTCTGGCGATCCAGGGTTCGAATCTGAACCCCGATCTCCGGACGATTCTGCGGTCCGGCAGTCGCCAGCAGCTGTTCGTAAATCTCAAAGTAGAAACCCGCTGGATCAGTCTTTTTGAATCGGTTTGAACCGAAGGGAATGATGCGCTTGCCGTTGGCAATCAGCGGCGTCTGATCGTCGATCAGCAGCGCATCCAATCCGAGGGTCACATCCATAGCCGGACGGGACTCCTTGCTAAGCGCTACTCCACTCAGGCTAAATTGGCTGGGCTTGTACTCGCCCACCACCAGCGGCGATTCGAGTTTGCCGAAGCTGTCGCCGCCCGCGCTGAACACAATCTTGAGAGTGTAGGCTCCGGACGCGATGTCGAACTGATTCT
Organism: Terriglobia bacterium; assembly: GCA_020073345.1. Taxonomy (GTDB): domain Bacteria; phylum Acidobacteriota; class Terriglobia; order Bryobacterales; family Bryobacteraceae; genus Palsa-187. Next base: position 38,316 of record JAIQFI010000011.1, on the reverse strand, counting down.
CATAATGGAGCGGCTTGAGCTTCAGACCGTCGATCTGGCGCTGGTCGTCGAAATCCAGCTTCAGGGTGTCGCTGAAGCGTGCCCCGATGGTGCCATCGGCCGTGGTTGCAATGCCCAAGACATCCATGGCGGCGTGCAGCTTGCCTTTCTGCTTCTGGAACTTCAACGAGTCGGAGGGAATTTCCATTGCCACATTCACTCGCGCCATGTTCGAAGAAGTGTAGAAGTAGGGGATCTGCATGGAGGCGCCTATGCTGCCCGCCTGCGGGGCTGCGGCGCGGCTCTCCAGAACCTTCTCGACTGGTTTTCCGGAAAGAAGATCGCGCGGTTTTGCGCTGCAGTAGCCAGGGCGCGCCCGTACCTGGGTCCCGCTGCGACTCACCTGGACGCGCAGTTTGTGGCAGCTTTCCTCGTCCGACGGCGGCGGGGTGTAGCCGATCAGATAATACTCGTTCTGCTCCTTGCCGATCTTTTCCAGGCCCCCGAGCAGATCGTTGGTATTTCGTATCTCCAGTCCGCCCGTGCCGCTCACTAACAGATGGGCGACCTCCTGATTGGGTCGCTCCGCATTTTGATTCTGGTCGCGGTTGAAGGGATCCGTTTGAGAATTCCCTCGTCCGTTATTCGAGTTGGGATTGTTCCCGGGGAATGGGTTGTTGCCTGGTGCGCCCGCGCCCGGTGTTCCCGTGCCCGGAGCCGACGGCCCGCCGGTTCCGCCGCCCGGTGCTCCTCCACGGCCGCCACCGCCAGGTGCCCCACCGCCCGTTCCACCGCCACCGGGTGCAGCCCCGCCGGGCGCACCGCCGCCCGGCGCGCCACCACCGCCACGCGCTTGGGGCAGGAACGAGGTCGCGAATCCGCCGCTGTTTTCACCAGGAAACGATAAAGCTCCTAGCAGCGTTTGGCGAAGACCTGCCATCACGCCCGCGGGGCGTTCCGGGGAAGCCTGTGCGAGTTTCCCGATACCGTGGACATCCACGGTATAAACCGTGACATTCGCCATATTGCAGGCGTTCACAGCCGCGGTCAGCTCCGAAATATGGTCCTGGCTGACGGCAAGTCCTCCGGTGAACAGGATCAAAGCCTTACGGCCCGGCAGGGTTCTCAGGTTCCGCGCGAGAAGCTTCAGGTAAAGAAGCGCGTTGCGCGCGGCGAAATCCGAGACTGGGCCGCTCGCCCCGGGGCCATTCCCTCCGGATGCATTTCCGCCGAAACCGTTCCCACCCGCACCTCCGCGACCTGAGGAAAGGCCGCTACGATTGGAGTCAGAGCCAGTTCCTCCGAAGCCCTGTGTGGTGACCGACGAAATTGTGCCTTGTGTGATGGCACTAAAAGCCTTCGCGAGTAATTCGGGATTCTCCGTGAAGTTCTGCGTCATCCTCATTGTGCCGCCGTAATCGGCGACCGCCATCATCCGGTTGGGACCGAAGCTGGCGGAAGCGAAGCGGCCGGCTGCCTGCCGCGCGAGGGTTTGATCAGGCACACTCATGCTGGTGACATCGAAGAAGAACACCAGGTATTGTTTCTGCGCGCCGGGGGAAGGCTCGCCACCTTCCAGGGAAAAGCTCTTCACGGTCTGTTCCGTTTTGTCCTCCCAGACTCGAAAATCCTTCGCCGTGAGATCGCGAATGTAGTTCCCTTTTTTGTCTGTTACGACTGCGTCCACCAGAACCAGCTTGGTTTCCGTTCGAATCACGTTTCCCGCATCGGCGGGAGCATTGTTTTTTGAAGATTGAGCCGTAGCCGTCCCGCAACCCAGACAGAGCGCGGTTGCGAATAGCAGGATGCTTCGATGATGCATAGACACTCTCCTAAAATGGAATCTCCACCACGCCGTTGCGGGCCGACATGGTTTGCCCTTCAGAATCCCTGACGACCAGCCGCACCAGGTAGCTGCCCGGTGTCACATCCAATGTGGTCTTGACGGTGATGGCGGAGTTCAAAGAGTCGAGTGTCTGGTCGCGCAAGCGCATGTCGACAATCTTTTGTATTCCAGCGACGAAGTTTCCATTCCGGTCGAACACGCTTGCGACCACCGTCAGCGTGTTGAGATTTCGATCATCGGCTTTCCGGAAGTGGAGCAGTTTCAGATTTACCTTGGCGAGAACATTGAGCTTGACCGCGGTTTCGCCGGCTCTGGCATACTGCAAGTTCAAATCGACCGGGAGGTCTTGGATTTCGTCGCGGGAAAAGACAGCCTCCTGAATCTCCTGCTTGGCCTGCTCCTCGGAGTTGACGGCATGGCTGGGAGCGTAATAAGCGTTGCGCGCCTGCATCTCGAAACCTTTGGGATTTTTCAGCGCAACCTTCAAGCCATGACGAGCGCCGTCGAGCTTCAGATTCTGGGGAGAGAATCCCAATATGTAGATGTACTCGGGCTGAGCTACCAATTGCCGGAACCCCTCGAACAGGCCGTTGTCGTTATGGAAGAACCGCCCGCCGGTTGCATCCGCCAGTTCCTCCAACACATCGGAATCCGCGGACATCGCGTTCTGCTTCATCAACATCATCAAGTTGGATGCCGAGATGCTGGCACGTCCAGGCTGACTTGCGTCGCCTCCGGGAATCACGGTATAGACGCCACGCACGTCCAGGGAATTCACGGTCACATTGGCGCGGATCGCGCGATCCATCAATTCGGCTTCTTCAATACGCATCTCGGGCGGCAGAAAGAACCCAGGTGAAACCAGAATCACATTCCGGCTTCCGGGTGTAGCGGAAAGGCGGCGTATAACGTCCTTCAGAACACTTAAGTTGAGGCGGCTTTCACGTTCTCCCAGGTTAAAAACGCTCATGGCGGTAGCGTGGGCTTCTGACGCCGCGGCATCTCTTTGGTCTGCCGGGTATCCCCGGCACGCCATGACTTCGTCTGTTGCGGCGGCCGTAGCCTGGGCATCCGACTTGGTTATGATTGCATCCGCCCAGTAGTAGTTGATGTCCAGACACTCAGTCGCTTCCCGGACGGTTGCGAGCGGTTGAATGCGGTTCAGCGTCTCACGCAACTTGTCGCGGTCATCCGTGAAATCGAGGACGATCTGGCCGGACGTGGTGTAGATCGCGGCGCGGCCGCCTGGTACAAAAGACTCGCTCAGATGACGGTCGGCGGCAGTCCGCGCCGTCAGCAAGTCGGCGGCATTCAGGTGGATGTCATCGAACAAATACGCGACAAAGCGTTCTGGAACGGCGCCGGGCGTGGGAGCGCTAGCGGATTTTTCGGCACCCTTCTCGTCGAGGGACGATGCTACCACGACGGGGATGAATGGGCTGGCCGGCTTCTCCACCGAAAACCGGGTGATCAACTGCGGCTTGCCTTTGTCGAAGAGCTGAAAATCTTCCTGGCGCAGTGTGCCGATGGCGTGTCCCTGATTGTCGCGCACCACCACGGGAACCAGCACCAGGTTGACCCGGCTGGTGAACGTAACGGGCGTCTCCCGGGAGCTCACCTCGGGGGCTGGCGCCTGCGCGTAGCAAAGGGCGCTAATAAGTCCGACTTGAAATACGAGTCTCGTAAATTCGCCGGTTTCCTGGATTATTGTAGCGCGATCTGAATAACGGTCAGAGGTGTTCAGCGGACGGAGCCACGGCGACCCGCCCACGTGGGCAGTTGCAAGTTGGCGATCGCCCTGTGGCAACTACTTCCTGTGCACCAAGTCGAGAAAGACGAACTTCATGTGAGTAGTGACGCTGACATCTACTTTCTTGGAGGACCAACCCGGCGCAATCCGGTAAATGTAAGCGGTGTACTGGCCAGGAAGGACGTCGCCGAAAGTGAAGTACTTCACGTTCGGAAGAGGGAAGACGCCATTGAAATGGATCTCAGTGTGGTACCAAGCCGAATAGGGGGCATCCAAGTTCACCAGATCGACCCGAATACCATGGTAGGCTTTTAGCCCCGACTTGTCATTGGTAGAAATCAAGCCTCGCACCGCATACGCCTTTTTTGCCGGAACTTTGAAAATGAAGCGGGATTGATTCTGCCCAGCTCCGATCTCGACTGCCGTTGCTTCCGCGCGAGTGTTCACGCCGGGATAGAAGACGGCAGACGTCGGTTGTCCATCCGTTGTCCGCCCGAAGAAAAGGTAGTACTCGCCTGGGCCCAAACGGTCCGAACAAAAAGTGCCGTCCGCATTTACATTCGCGGTCGGGTGCTCTACCGGTGAAAATCCTGCGATGGAGAGAAATGAAACCACGCCGCCACTCGCGTCTTTGGTCTTTTCCGTAACGACAGTACCGCAGATACTCCCGGTGGCGGCCGAATAGCGCTTCTGGTCCTGATCCAGATCGCCTTGTTGTCGTTGCTTCAGGGGTCGACCAAGTTCCAGATCACTCGTGATAGGAGGCTGCTTCCTGAGATATCGCAGATCTGACGCTAAATCGCCCCCTTCGATCCATCCTCCCGGGCTGCACATGCTTACGCCCAACCCGCCCGGACTCGAACCAGCCCCGAAAACCAAATAGGTCAAGCCTGTAGAGAACCTGGCCCCACAATCGCCTCCTCCCAGCCCCGTGGTGAGAATGGCTTCGTGGCCTAAGTCTCCCTTATACGCTCTTTGCACGCGAAATGTTAAGCGCATCTTCTCGGGCAAGCTGGAGGGATTCTCAAGACTTTCTCCGTTCCATCGACTCCACCGCAACTCGGAGTGTTCCAGCACGCCTTCGAAGATCACCGTCGACGCCTGCTCGCGCTTTTGGGAACGCTCCCAGGCATTCTTTCCATAAAATCCGGCGCATTGGCAGGCAAATAATTGGACTGGGGCAAATGTGGCCACGCAGGCGACTGCACTCAGCTTTGCGAGGGACAAAAGCCGCATGACTTAATGGATACCATTCTTGAGTGATTTGTTCCAGTGAGAACTTGGACAAATAACGCGCTATCAAAACTCAGCAGCAGCGGGGGCGGCGGGAATTGGCGGATGCGTGCTCGTCCTGAAAGCGGCGCCATTCGTCGGGGGAGTGGACGGTTCCGTGCGCCGCAAGGTGACGGCGATAGGCGTTCTGATCGGATATCTCGTCAACCACTGCGACAACGATGCGCATAAAAGAGCGGAAGAACGCCCTCATGACTCCTCCGCCAGCCGCGAGGGAACAAACGGCGTCTCCGTGGTCTTCGATACCCGCGAGCCGCCCAGGACGCCGATCCATACACGGATGGAGTCGATGAGGATGGTCGCAACCAGCACCAGGAAGATTCCGGTGACCGCTGCGTCCAGCCGCGCATTGAAGACCAGCGCGGCAGTGGTGGCAGACTGCGGACCGGCCGCCAGCTGATCGGCCTGCGCCAAAAACCCGAGCGCCGGAAGCGGAGAAAAAATCTTCTGCCATCCGGCCACGAAACACACCACCACCAGCCACACCAGGGGAACCGCAGTCACCCACATGTAGCGCGATCCGTGCATCTTCACCAACAGGGTGGTTCCCACGCACAGAGCTACCGCGGCCAGCAACTGATTCGCGATGCCGAACAGCGGCCAGAGCGTATTGATGCCGCCCAGCGGATCGATCACACCCTGATACAGAAAATAGCCCCATGCGGCCACGATCACCCCGCTGGTGGCCAGCATGCCCGGCTTCCAATTGGTTCGGCCCCACCTGGGCCACACTTGTCCCAACATATCCTGCAGCATGAACCGCCCCACGCGAGTGCCGGAATCGAGCGTGGTCAGGATAAACAGCGCTTCGAACATGATGGCGAAGTGATACCAGAAGGCCAGCAGCGCGCGGCCACCGCCGCTGGAGGCAAAGATTTGCGCCATGCCCAGCGCGAGCGAGGGCGCGCCGCCGGTGCGGTAGAACAGGGATTGCTCGCCGGCATCCCGCGCCAGAGTCTGCATCTCAGTCGCCGTCACCGGGAATCCCCAGTTGCTGATGGTGGCGACCGCGGCCTCGGGCGTCGTGCCCACGATGCCCGCGGGAGAATTCACCGCGAAGAACACGCCCGGTTGCAGCGAAGCCGCGGCGATCAGCGCCATCACGGCCACGAAACTTTCGAGCAGCATCGAACCGTATCCTACCGCCAGCGCGTGGCGCTCCCGTGCGAGCAGTTTAGGAGTCGTGCCGGACGAGATCAGGGAGTGGAATCCGGAAACCGCTCCGCAGGCGATGGTGATGAAGCAGAACGGAAAAATCTTTCCGGCGAAGATGGGCCCAGTCCCGTCGACGAAGCGCGTGAAAGGGGGCAGCTTCAGCTCCGGGCGCAGGAAGATAATCCCCACCGCCAGCAGCACCACCACTCCCAGCTTCACGAAGGTGCTTAAGTATCCACGCGGAGCGAGCAAGAGCCATACCGGCAGGGCACTCGAGAAGAATCCATAGACGATCAGCCCTATGGCCAGGGCCACGCCCGAGTACGTAAACCAGGGAGCCAGTACCGCTGATTGCGCCACAGCCTGGCCGCCAAAGACGCTGGCCATCACCAGCGCGAATCCGATCAGCGAGGTTTCCACCACTTTCCCCGGCCGCCAGAACCGCAGATATAACCCCATGAATACCGCGATGGGCATGGTCGCGGCGATCGTGAACGTCCCCCATGGGCTACCTTTGAGCGCGTTGACCACGACCAGTGCGATTACCGCCAGCAGGATGATCATGATCAGCAACACAGTGACCAGCGCCGTGAAACCACCCACCTTGCCGACCTCTTCGCGGGCGATCTGGCCGAGCGATTTTCCGTCCCGCCGGATCGAACCGAACAGGATCACAAAATCCTGCACGGCCCCGCCCAGGGTCGCTCCGATCACGATCCACAGGAATCCGGGAAGGTAGCCGAACTGCGCCGCCAGCGTGGGTCCGACCAGGGGTCCCGGACCGGCGATCGCCGCGAAATGGTGGCCGAAGACGATCCACTTATTGGTGGGCTCGAAATCATGGCCGTCGCGCAGCCGTTCCGCGGGCGTGGCGCGTTTATCGTCGAGAGCCATGACCCGAGCCGCCACGAAGCTGGCATAGAAGCGGTATCCCACCAGGTAGGTGCAAACCGAGGCGATCACCAGCCAGGTGCTGTTGACCGGCTCGCCGCGGCTTTGCGCAACGGTACCCAGAGAGAAGGCCGCTGCCAGAGAAATCGCGGCCCACAGAATACGTCCCAGGATTCGGCCCATGGCTTCATGTCAAGAATAGCCGAGCCGGTGTCCTGCATGCACGGTTCTCGTCTAGGGCCTACTTGAATGGGAGCTGGCAGCCGATCCATTACTCGTAGACACAGGTGGGCACTTAGGGGAAACACCCGAGGCCGGGTTAAGCGAAATCTCTTGGCGTATAGGGAGATCTCGAACCGGAATTGGGGGGAAGAACGATTTGTCGGGGCGCGATATGTCACGTAGGCTCAGAGGTGAGGGCAAGGCTAGATGCTGAGGACAGTCATCATCGGTTCAGACGCCAGGCAGGCGCAACAACTGGAGAAAGCGCTGAGCGCGCTAGCCAATGACGTGAGCGTCAGCCGTATTGTGCCCGGCTACCCGGACGAAGGCGAGCTGATTCGGACCCTCCGCACAAACGCTCCCGACGTCATATTTATCAGCTTTGAAAAGGGCGATCTCGCCGTGAAAGTAGTCGAGCGCGTGAATCAGGAGGTGGAAGGCGTTCAGTACATCGCCTATCACCGGCACTGCGACGCGGCCACGCTTCGGGAAGTCATGCGCGCTGGCGTACGTGAAGTCGTTTCCGAGCCGTTCGAGCTCAGCGCCCTGGTCGAATCGTTGAGAAGTGTAAAGGCACTGGTAGAACAGAAGCCGCCGACCTACTCGACTAAAGGCAGGATTTATTCCTTCCTTCCAGCCAAAGCGGGTTCCGGCGCGACCACGCTGGCCCTCAATCTGAGTGCGGCCCTGGCACGCGTGGCAAACACCAAGGTGCTGCTGTCCGATCTCGACCTCAGCTCAGGCATTCTGCGCTTCCTGCTCAAGATCCGGAACGAGCACGCCATCATGGAAGTGCTCGAGCACATGCACGAGCTGGATGAGAACTTGTGGGAGCAACTGGTCACAACGGTGGCTAAGCTGGATGTCCTGCACTCCGGTCCCCTGAACCCGAACGTGCACGTGGAGCCAGCGCAGGTTCATGACCTGGCCCAGTTCTGGCTGCGTAACTACGACGTAGTATGCGTGGATCTCTCGGGTAACCTGGAACGTTATTCTCTGGAAATTCTCCGCGATTCCCAGCAGGTATTTCTGGTGTGTACACCGGAGGTGCCTTCGTTGCATCTGACCCGTGAGAAGCTGGCCTTTCTTAAGAATCTTGAGTTGGACGGCCGTGTCTCCGTGGTGTTGAACCGGATCTCCAAGCAATCGCTGCTGACGCCGCAGCAGGTGCAAGACGTTTTGGGCGTGCCGGTGATGTATAGCTTCATCAACGACTACCAGGTGGTCAACACCGCGACCCGTGCGGGTGAGTTCGTCGATCCGAAATCCAAGCTGGGGGCGCAATTCGCCGACTTGGCGGCCAGCCTGCTTAACCGGCCGATTGTTGAGACCGGTTCGAAGCGCAAGTTTCTGGAATTCCTCTCGGCTCCGACTCAGACGCTGGCCGGCAGTCGCACCGTCCCTTCTTCCCGCTAAACTGCAGCATTGAGGGTCCTGAGATCGAATCTCAACCCGGCTAAGGTGCCCCGTATGAGTAGGTAGGGTGAGTCCCTGAAGGGCATTTAAAGCAGTTCCGTGTAAATTGGATGCATGTTCCACTGGATCTGCCCGGAGTGCGGCCAGGAGATCGCTCCCGGGGTTAAGGAATGTCCGGTTTGTGAGCCGCAAGCGAGCGTCTCTCCCCTTCTATCCAGTGGCCATTCGACCGCGCCAGCACCCATGCCAGTAGTGCCCCCGGCGGCGCCCATGGTGAGGCAGCCGGTGATTGAACTAGCCCCAGCTGCCCCTCCAGAGCAGCCGGTTCCCGAGCCGCAAGTTATCTTAATGCCAGCAGTGGTTGTGCAGCCCGCCGTGGCCTTGAAGCCGGCGCTGGATGCGCCACCTACGGTGCCGCCTGAACCGCTGGCGAGGCCCGCCGAGCTGGAAACATTCGCCGATCGTCTGGCGGACCTCGCGGAACACCTCCACGGGGAGCGGCTTCCCTACACTGCGCCGCGGATCATCTCCGGAAGCCCTACGCCAGCCCCGGCAGCGCGGCCCCCCTTGGTCCTCGACGTGACTCCCGTCCAGCCGCTGCTTGCCCCCCCGCCGAGTGTGCGCTTGCTGGCGGAGCCGCAGCCTCCCTCGGTGGCCGCGGGGATTCCGGCGGAGCAGGTATTCCATCCACGCCCAGCGGAAAGCCCCGCACGATCCCAACAGCCCATGGGAGCAGAGCCATCGTCTCTGCGCCCGGCTCAATTTCCAAACCGTCCGGATCGCGTGGCAGCGCCCCGCTTCGCGCCGTTTCAGGATTACTACAAAGCCGCCGACCGCCTGATGGGTCCCGCGGCGTACGCCACCAAAACGATCGCCAACGGCATCGTATCCGAGCTCAAAGTGACCTTGCCAGGTCCGGCGCTTCCGCGGGAACTGATGTCGCTCCAAGCGGCCGGTTTGGTACCCATCCGGAGGGCTCGGAGAACGGGAGCACAGGCGAACCGCTACGGATGGGCGACTAGACTCGTAGTGTTGGGGATCTTGCTCACCGCCGGCTTAGCGGCGACTTATAGCGTGATGCCGGGCCCTTCGACAAGCGCCCCGCCGAAACCGGCTCCCGACCCGGCGCCCCCACCACCCGTCTCAGCCCGGTCCGCAAACTCTCTGGCGCGTTTCGTCGAAGTGACCGGGATTCGCTTCATGGAAGTGAATAAGAAGCCGCAGATTCAGTACCTGGTGGTGAATCATTCGAGCGCCCCCCTCGGCAGCGTTATGGTCTACGTGACCCTGCGCGCCGCGAACGCGAAGTCCGGACAGCCACCGATCGCGAGGTTGACCTTCCGTTCGCCCGCCCTGGCGGCCTTTGAAGCCAAGGAAATGTTCAGCTCCATTGAGCGGACCATCGGCCCGCTCGAGCTGCCTGACTGGCAGGACCTGCACGCCGACGTAGAAGTCCAGTAAACACATCGCTTCACGTTCCCCGGGTTTATAATTGTTAGCTGATGAACGACAAGTACTTTCGCGAGAACGAGTGGTGGGTCAGCCCCTATAACTTCGTCCCCGAAGTCCGGAACACCTACCAACTTCCCAAGAGCGTAAGCATCCACGATGCGACACTGCGCGACGGCGAACAGACGCCCGGCGTGGTGATGAGCATCGCCGAAAAGGTCGAGATCGCCGAAAAGCTGGACGAGATCGGCGTGGACCGGATCGAAGCCGGAATGCCGGCGGTCTCCGATCAGGACTTCCAGGCCATCAAGCAAATCTCCAAGCTGGGACTCAAGTCGAAGATCTACACCTTCGCGCGCGCCATCAACGCCGATATCGACAAGGCGATCGAATGCGGCTGCCACGGCGTGATCATCGAGGTTCCCATCGGGTATCCCAAGCTGAAGTATCAGTTCAAGTGGACCTGGGAAGACGTGCTGCGCAAGAGCGTTCCGGTGATCAACTATGCCAAGTCGCGCGGCATGCATGTGGTGTACTTCCCATACGACACCACTCGGGCGCGCGAGGAAGATCTATCCAACGTGCTCACGCGGATCATGCAGGAAGCGCCGCCGGATGCGGTGGGCGTGGTCGACACCATGGGCTGCATTCTTCCCGAAGCCATGAAGTTCATGGTCCGCATGGTGAAGAAGCTGACCAACAACTTGCCCGTGGAAGTGCACACGCACAACGATTTCGGCATGGCGGTGGCCACCGAGCTGGCCGGCGTCGAGGCGGGCGCGGACTGCGTCCATAGCTGCGCCAACGGGTTGGGCGAGCGGACCGGAAACGCGGCGCTCGAGGAACTCATTGTTGCGCTGCACGTACTATACGGCTACGACACGAAGTACAACCTGGCCAAGCTTCCCGAGTTGGGCGAGTTGGTGAGCCGCATCAGCCGGTTTCCCATCGCCGCGAACAAGCCGATCCTGGGAGACCGGAACTTCACGCGCGAATCCGGAATCGGCGTGGATCTCGTCGTGAAAGAGCCGCTGGCGATGTTCGGGACGCATCCTGCGCTGACGGGGCGCAAGGGCGAAGTGGTGCTCGGCAAGAAGAGCGGCAAGCTTTCGATCACCTACAATCTTGAGAAGCTCGGCATCACCGATGCTGACGATGACGCCATCGGCGAGATGCTGAAACGCGTCAAGGACAAGGGCATCGAGAAGCGCGGCCTACTGACCGACGAAGAGTTTCGCGAGATCGTTGATAGCGTGTTGGTCGCCAAGCGGTAGGTGGCTAAAGTCACTCTGACCTTCGATAACGGTCCTGATCCGCAAGCCACGCCGTTGGTGCTCGATTGCCTCGGGCATCATGGCATCAAATCCACCTTCTTTGTGCTGGGCCAGAAGGTGAGCACACCCGACGGTCTGAATCTGGCGCGCCGCGCGAGCAGGGAAGGGCACTGGGTCGGAAATCACACCTGGTCGCATGGGGCACGTTTGGGCGACCTGGATCGTGAAAGTGCGCTGGGGGAATTCGATCGCACCGAACAAGCCCTTTCTTGGCTGGATCAGTCTCCACGGTTGTTTCGTCCTCACGGGGGCGCGGGGCGGCTAGGCCGAGGTCTGCTGCATCCGGCGGTTGTCGATCGGATGAAGCTTGGCGGTTATACCTGCGTGCTCTGGAACGTCGTGCCGGGCGATTTCCGGGATCCGGACGGCTGGATGGATCGAGCATTAGCCGATTGCAGAACGCGTGAGTGGAGCCTGGTGGTCTTGCATGATCGTGACAATGGCGCAATGAGGCACCTTGAGAGCTTCCTGCGGAAGCTTCGCGACGAAGGGCACGATCTAATCCAGGATTTTCCACCGGACTGCACGCCGATCGTGAACGGAAAAGTTGTGCAGCCGCTCGACGAGTTTTGTTAGGATCACGATTTAACATGATTATCGATTGCCATGGTCACTACACGACGGCTCCGAAGGCCCTCCAGGATTATCGCGACGCGCAGATCGCTGCGCTGAAGGATCCGTCGCAACCTCCCTACGACGGCAAAATCAATATCAGCGATGATCAGATTCGCGAGAGCCTGGAAGGCGCGCAACTCAAACTGCAGCGCGAGCGGGGCACGGATGTCACCATTTTCTCGCCGCGAGCTTCCGCCATGGCTCATCATATTGGCACCGCTATGACAAGTGCGGATTGGTCGCGGCACTGCAATGATCTGATTCACCGGGTCTGCACGCTCTATCCGAGTAATTTTGTCGGCGTGTGCCAGTTGCCGCAATCGCCGGGTGTTCCCCCCCAGAACGTTATCGCCGAGCTGGAACGCTGCGTGAACGAGTTCGGCTTTATCGGCTGCAACCTGAATCCCGACCCTTCGGGCGGCCACTGGACCGCGCCGCCGCTCATCGACAAGTACTGGTATCCCGTGTACGAAAAGATGGTGGAGCTGGACGTACCGGCGATGGTTCACGTCAGCTCGTCGTGCAATCCCGTGTTCCATGCGACCGGAGCGCACTACATCAACGCAGACACTACGGCGTTCATGCAGTTCATCCAGGGCGATCTGTTCAAGGATTTCCCCACGCTGCGGTTCATCATCCCGCACGGCGGCGGCGCGGTGCCGTTCCACTGGGGTCGTTATCGCGGGCTGGCGCAGGATATGAAGCGTCCGACGCTCGAAGAACACCTGTTGAAGAATGTCTTCTTCGATACGTGCGTGTATCACCTGCCGGGAATCGAGCTGCTGCTCAAGGTCGTGCCAGTGGACAATATCCTGTTCGGCTCGGAGATGGTGGGTGCAGTGCGCGGCATCGATCCGCGGACGGGGCAATACTACGACGACACCAAGAAGTATCTGGACGCACTTCCGCTGAGCGAGGGCGATCGCTACAAGCTGTTTGAAGGCAACGCCCGGCGGGTATACCCGCGGATCGCCAAGAGGCTCAAGGCCGCGGGCTAAGTTGCCCGCTAGTTCCTTTGGGGACGGTCGAACAGCGCACTTTCGCCCTTGGCTTCGAAAAGTTTCACGATGAGATCGCGCCGGGCCAGCAGTCCCTGAATTTCCGGTTTGGATACGTCCCGGCCGAACTCCTTGGTCAGAGTCGCTTCATCCAGCGTTTTCAATTTGGCCAGCATGTTCCGGTCGATCGCTTTCAGAACGCTCGAGTCCTTTAGAGTCTTGTGAGTACGGAAGGAGCGGCTGTGGTCGATCAACCAAAGGTGCCAGCCCTGGTCGATCAGCATGTTGGTCTGGTTGCGATCCATGTTGTAGATCAACTGGTCAAAGACCTGCATAACATTGTTTTCTTGGTTCCAGGCGTCCTTGTCGGGGGCCTCGATGTTCTTAGCTCTTCGCTCGGTTTCGTCCATCTTCACGTTGTCGATCCACCAGGTGAAAGACGCTGGCTTCCCTTGATAGGTCCGCTTCACTGAGGGAGGCACCATGTCGCCGATTCCCAGCAGCCGTGCCAGTTTCCAGGCGGCGATGTTGTCCTTGTAAGTATCTTTAAATTGGATTTCGTTCAGGAAGGACTGTTTGTAATCGTCGATGGCCTGCACGCTCGCCTCGTGGGTTAGCGTTCCATCGGTCAGGGTGACGCGCAAGGTTCCCGTAGTTCCCTTGTTCACGTCTTTACTCTGCTTGATTGTCGCCTTGGTGAGGAAATCCTCCTTTTGCTCGGGCGTGAGTACGTCGGCCGCGTGGAGAAAGGCGAAGGGAACTACAAGCAGAACCGCGCTGAGAGCAGAGCGATGAAGTGTTCGCATAATTTGTTCTCAAAAGTTTATCACCATCCGTTGTAGTAAAATAGGCCCCTAAATCAAATGTCTGGCGTCGCAGCGGCCGATTCCGGGCCCAAAAGCATCGCAGAAAGGGCATTGTCCCTTTTGGCTGATGTGCGGGCGGGCGAGGGTGTGGGCGTCCTGCTGCTGGGACTGAATTCCTTCCTGCTGCTGATGAGCTACTACCTGCTGAAGACAGTGCGGGAGCCTCTGATTCTGACCCAAGGGGGGGCCGAGGTGAAGGCGTATTCGGCCGCGGCGCAAGCTCTGCTCTTGCTGGCCATTGTCCCGGCCTATGGAGCTTTCGCTTCGAGGGTGAGCCGCATCCGCCTGATCACCTGGGTCACGCTGATTTTTATTTCCAATTTGCTGCTGTTCTACATATTCGGCGTGGCGGGCGTTCGCGAGGGTGTGGTCTTCTTCGTGTGGGTCGGGATCTTCAATGTCTTTGTGGTCGCGCAGTTCTGGTCCTTCGCCAATGATCTGTATTCGGAATCGCACGGCAAGAGGCTGTTTCCCGCGATCGCGGTAGGCGGCTCCGTGGGCAGTCTGGTGGGCGCCCAAGCCGCCGCCATGGCTGTGAAAGCCACCGGGCCCTATCCTTTGATGCTGATTGCAGCGGGGCTGCTGGTGATCTGCATTTTGATCAGCCGGGTGATTCACTTCCGGGCTGCGTCCGACGCGGTCCATTTCTCCGCCGTACACGCGGAAGCTCCTTTGGCCAGTACGGGCGCGCTGGAACTGCTGATGCGCGACCGCTATCTGCTGCTGATCGCAATCCTGGTTCTGCTGCTGAACATTGTCAACAATTCCGGAGAGTTCCTGCTCGGCAAGCTGGTGACGGCGGAGGCGGTTCGCGCGGCCGGCTCGGACGTTCTCGGGCAACAGAAGTTTATCGGGGAATTCTACGGACACTACGAGGTCTGGTACAACAGCGTGGCGCTGGGGTTGCAGATGTTCGCAGTGTCCCGCATCTTCCGGTATGCGGGAGTTCGCGGTGCGCTGTTTATCCTTCCCGCCCTGGCCATGGGAAGTTATTCGTTTCTGCTATGGCTGCCGGTGTTGCCGGTGATACGCTGGCTCAAGATCCTGGAGAACGGCGCGGATTACTCGGTGCAGAACACCACTGTGCACGCCCTGTTCCTGCCCACCAGCCGGGAAGCGAAGTATAAGGCCAAAGCCGCGATCGACACCTTCTTCAAACGCGCCGGAGATGTGCTCGAAGCAGGCGTGGTGAAAGTGGGATCTGCTTTCGCGCTGGGGATCAAGGGCTTCGCGGTCATCAATCTGGTTCTGACGGTGGTCTGGCTGGCCGTCGCCTTTGGGATCGCCCGCGCGCACCGGCGGCAGACTCAGCCCAGCACCCCGCCGCGCTCACAGGACACGCTTGTCCCCGCGGATGCGGTCGCTCGTCCTGCCGGGACCTAGCGATGAAAATCCCGGGGCTACCGAACTCCTCCGCAGCCCGCCAGGCAGTTCTGGTGTCTGGCCTGATGATGGCCTGGCAGTTGGCCGCCAAGACCACCCGGGACAGCCTGTTCCTCGCGGAATTCCCGGCGACCGCGTTGCCTCCAGCCGTCGGAGCGGCGGCAGTCTGTTCCATCTTAGTCGCGCTCTTCAGCGCCAAGCTCGTGCATCGCTTTGGTCCGTACCGCCTGATTCCATCGCTGTATCTTTTGGGGGCGGGGCTACACGGGGCGGAATGGATGCTTCTTACGACCTTTCCGCGCCCCGTTGCGGCTTTCATCTATATCCACATTATGGCCCTGGGCCCGGTGATGCTTTCCGGCTTTTGGGCCCTGGCCAGCGAACGCTTCGATCCCCGCGAGGCCCGCCGCCGATTCGGCCAAATCGCGGCGTTCGGGACGTTGGGGAGTCTGGCCGGTGGTGTGATGGCAGAGCGCGTGGCGGCCTTGAGTTCCAGCGCCGACCTGCTGATCCTGCTGGCGGTGTTGCAAGTCGCGGGTAGTCTGGCGCTGTTCCGTTTTGCTCCGGCCCAAGGGGCGGAAAAGAGCCAGGATGTTCTCTCTTTCCCTGAAATGATCTCGGGCGCGCCTTACCTGGTCGGACTGGCCGCCTTTGTCATGCTGGTCTCGATGAGCGCGGCCGGTCTCGACTACCTGTTCCGTGCGCGTGCCGTCGCGGAATTCGGCAAGGGTGCCGGGCTCAGCCGCTTCTTTGCGATCTTTTACACCTCCATTTCCTTGGCGACGTTCGCAGTCCAGGCCGGCCTCAGCCGGATTTGGTTGAGGCGATTCGGTCCGGGGCGCACCGTGGCCGTGCTTCCCGTGGCAGTCACTGGAGTCAGTCTGGTTTCTCTGTTCGCGCCCGGCATGGCGGCCGTCTTCATCAACCGCGGACTGGAGGTGTTACTACGAGGATCGCTATTCCGCTCCGGTTACGAGCTGTTTTTCACGCCCATGCCCGCGACCGAACGGCGCTCGGTCAAGACCGTAATCGATATCGGTGCGGATCGCCTCGGTGAGGGTTTGGCGGCCGCGGCCATTCAGTTGCTCCTGGTGTTTCCCGAAGCCGCGGTCCGCTTCATCCTGGCCGCTGTCGCGGTGTGGTCCGGCGTGGCGGCCTGGCTGGCATTCCGGCTGGACCGGGCGTACGTTTCCGTGCTGGAGAAAGGTCTGGCCCGGCAAACCGTTGTTATTCGTCCGGAAGAAGTCGAAGACGAGGTCACCCGATCTATCGTGCTTCGTTCGGCGTCGTCGATTTCCGGCTTGGGAGCAGTACAGCAAACACCGGAAGCTCACCCCGCCCATCCGGCCGATGTAACGATGCGGCTTCTCGGGGAGTTGCGATCCAGCGACCCGCTGCGCGCCCGCGCCGCTCTTCATTCCATCGACCTTCGAGAACCGTTGCTGATACCCCAGGTGATCAAACTTCTGGGCCGCGATGAGACCGCGCGTGCCGCTCACGATGCTCTTTCGCGGGCGGTGGACCAAATTGCGGGACAACTCGCGGACCGCCTGGCGGATCCCGCGGAAAACGAAAAAGTACGCCGGCGCATTCCCCGCGTGCTGGCGGCCTCCAAGAGTCCGCTCGCGTGGCAGGGACTGTTACGGCAATTGCGCGACGATCGCTTCGAAATTCGCCAGCGGTGCGCCCGCGGGTTGGAAAAGATGCTGCAAGGAAATCCGGAATACCGGCCTCAGCCTGCGCTGATTTTCGAAATCGTCGGGAGCGAGCTGACCGCCGGCCGGAAGGCTTTTTCAAAACGCGCCGCTAGCGGGCCGGAAGGAGCAGGAGCCGAGGACGCTGACTTCCTGCTGGTGGATGAAGTGCTTCGCGAAAGAGCCTCTCAGGTCATGACGCATGTTTCCACGCTGCTCGGCCTGGTGCTGCCCCAGCAGTCCGTCCGGCTGGCATTCCGCGCGCTGCACACTGACGACGCCAAGCTGCGCGGCGTGGCTCTGGAATACCTGGACAGCGTTCTGCCCAAGGGGCTTCGTGAGCAACTGGCCGCGCAGATCGAAGGTCCAGTGGCGCCTCCGGAACGAAGCGGAGTGCCCGCCGAGGAAGCCCTGGCCAACCTGTTGGACTCCAGCCCTTCCATCGTGGCGCGGCTGGAGGATTTGGGGTTCAATCAGCCGGAGCGCAAGGGGCCAACCCGAAAATGACGCTGCTTCAGACCGGGCGGCGCGGCACCCAGCAATTCGGAGTGACCACGTACACCACCTCGCCATGCTGATTCCGCGCGGTGGATCGGAGCTTCACGATTCCGTGAGTGGGCTGCGACTTCGAAGGCCGGATCGCGAGTACTTCCGTCTCGACCTGAATGGTATCGCCGGGGCGCACCGGCTGCGGCCATGCCAGGTTATCCACACCCATTCCCAAGATGGGTAAATTCCCCAGCGGTCTGGCGTCGGCGACCAGACGCATCACCAGGGCAGCGGTATGCCATCCGCTGGCGATTAATCCTCCCTCAACGTTCGGGTCGGTGTGCATCGGCTGCGGGTCGAATTGGCGCGAGAAAGCGAGCATCTCCGCCTCCGGGATCGTCACCGAGCCGGTCAGCGTTTTTTCGCCGACCCGAAGGTCTTCTAAATAACGATCGCTCACAGCTTCAGCAGGGCTCGCAGCCGTTTGGTCTGGACGCGACTCACGGGAATCTCGGTCTGCTTCTTGTCATCCATGCGGAGCTGGAAGCTGGACTTGAACCAGGGGATCACTTCCTTGATCCGGTGGATATTCACCAGGTAAGAGCGGTGCACGCGCCAGAAAGTGTCGGGATCGAGGTTGGATTGCAGCTCCTCGATAGTACGGTAATTGGACTGGCCCTCGAGGTTGCTAGCGACCACCGTGATCAGCCCATCGTCGATGGTGGCGTAAACCACGTCCTGCGCGTCGACGATGAAATTGCGCTGGTTGCTTCTCACCAGGAGCTTGCTGCGTTGCAGAGCTGGCTTGGACGAAACCGGCTCGGGCTGAGCGCCTTTATTTCGATCGCTTACTGCTTTGCGCGCGCGATCTACGGCTACCGTCAATCGTTCCTTGTCTACGGGTTTCAGAACGTAGTCGAGCGCCTCCCAGCGGAAAGCTTCCACAGCGTACTGGTCGTAGGCAGTCGCCATAACGAAATAGGGGAGGGGAATCTCCTGCTCGCGCAGTTTTCGGATCACGCCCATACCGTCCAGGCCGGGCATCTGCACGTCCAGAAAGACCAGGTCCGGCTCCAGATCCTGGATCAGCTTAAGCGCCTCCAGGCCGTTGGACGCCGTGGCGATGATGTCGATGTCGGGGAACTCCTTGAGCTGGTATGCCAGTTCCTCGGATGCGAGTTTTTCGTCGTCCACCAGGATCGCGGAGATGGTCGCTGTCGCGCGATTCTGCATGAAATGCTAGTATATCAAGACAGGTGATTTGCCTTCGCGCGTCCTCGCCGCACCCTGCATGATACGGCCCAAGACCACTGCCGGAATCCAAAAGGCGAACCCGATAGGCCAGCCCAAGTAGGCTAGGAGGATTAGCAGTTGCCCAATCGCGATAACGTCCAGATTGCGCCCGCGGACGGAAAACTTGGCGTCTTGATTCCCGGCATTGGCGCCGTGAGCACTACCTTCATCGCCGGAGTGGAAGCCGTGAAGCGTGGCACGGCCGCACCCATCGGATCGCTGACCCAGCTCTCGACCATCCGCTTGGGCAAGCGCACCGACGGCCGCACTCCCATGATCAAGGACTTCGTCCCGCTGGCCGGGTTGAACGACCTGGTGTTTGGCGGCTGGGATATTTACGAAGACACCGCGTACGAGGCCGCGGTGAACGCCAAGGTGCTGGAACGCACCCAGCTCGACGAACTCAAGGGACCCCTCTCTGCGATTAAACCGATGAAGGCGGTTTTCGATTCGGAATACATTCGCCGCATCAACGGTCCCAACGTCAAGGAAGCCAAGACTAAGATGGACAAAGCGGACATGCTCATGGAAGACATCGAGCAATTCCGCAAAACCAACAACACTTCCCGAAACGTGATGATCTGGTGCGGATCCACCGAGGTCTACCACAAGCCCGCGGCCGTCCACAAAACGCTCAAGGACTTCGAGTGCGGACTGATGCAGAACGACCCGGAAATCGCGCCCAGCCAGATCTACGCGTATGCGGCACTGAAGTCCGGTATTCCGTTCGCCAATGGCGCGCCTAATCTGACTACCGATACGCTGGCGCTCCAGGAGCTGGCTCGCGAGCGCAATCTCCCCATCTGCGGGAAGGACTTCAAGACTGGCCAGACCTTCATGAAGACCCTGATCGCGCCCGGCCTCAAGGCGCGCATGCTGGGCATTTCCGGGTGGTTCTCGACCAATATCCTGGGCAATCGCGACGGCGAGGTGCTGGAGGATCCCGGCTCTTTCAAGACCAAGGAAGAAACCAAGCTCAGCGTGCTGGATCAGATTCTCCAGCCTAAGTTGTATCCGCAGCTTTACAAGGATCTGTATCACGCTGTTCGGATTAATTACTATCCGCCGCGCGGCGATTCCAAGGAAGGCTGGGATAACATCGATATCTTCGGATGGCTGGGCTATCCCATGCAGATCAAGATCGATTTCCTGTGCCGCGACTCTATTCTCGCCGCCCCCATCGTCCTGGACCTGGTTCTGTTCATGGACCTGGCGCAACGCTGCGGAATGCGCGGCATCCAGGAATGGCTTTCATTCTATTTCAAGGCTCCCATGACCGCGCCAGGGCTCTACCCTGAGCACGACATCTTCATCCAGTTGATGAAGCTGAAGAACACGCTCCGGTGGATGCGCGGTGAGGACCTGATCACGCACTTAGGTCTGGAGTATTACGACTGATCTCGTCGCGCGCGCGCCCGGGTTGCCTATGAATGCCCGCCCATGAATTGCCTCGTGATCGGAGGAACAGGATTCGTCGGCCAGACGCTGGTGGCAGAGCTTCTGAAAGCCGGCCACAGCGTCGCAGTGATGCATCGCCGCGCCAAGCACAACCTGGGCCGCCGCGTGCGCAATATCGTGGCCGATCGTAACGACGCGCAGGCGGTGCGCGCCGCGCTGGCTGGGTCGAAATTCGAACTGGTCTTCGATAACGTTTACGATTGGGATCGCGGAACCACCGCGGGTCATGTGGAAGCCACGGTGCGCGCGGCCGGCGACAACATTAAACGGTATGTATTCATGTCCAGCGTGGCTGCCTATGGCGATGGCCTGAATCATCATGAAGGCGACGCTCTGGCGCCCGACGACGCCCCCGAGTTGTACGTCCGCAACAAGGCCATGAGCGAGCGAGCCCTGTTCCGGCTGCATCAGCGCATCGGGCTGCCGGTGGTGACGCTGCGGCCGCCTTATATCTACGGGCCGGGGAATCCGTACTATCGGGAAGCCTTCTTCTGGGATCGCCTGCGCGCCGGGCGCGCGATCATCGTTCCAGGCGACGGCCGCCGCCTGATGCAGTTCGTCTACATCAAGGATCTGGTAAAGGCGGCGCTGCGCGCGGTGGACGAACCAGCCGCGGTCGGCCACGCGTTCAACGTCGCCAATCCGCGACCGATTTCCCAGACCGAGGCCGTGGAGGCTTTCGCCAAGGCCTGCCGCAAGCAGCCCAAGTTCGTCCGTATCCCGCGCGAGTATATTCTGCGGGCCGGGGGGCATCCAATGGGTCCCAAGCTGTATTTCGGAATGTACTTCGACGTGCCACCGATTACGCTGGTCACCGCCAAGGCCCAGCGCGTCCTGAAATTCAAACCTACCGACTTCGTCACGGCCTTAAAGGAAACGCATCGCTGGTACCTGCGCAACAGTGCCTTCCCTAAACCGGATTTTGCGTTTGAAGACGCCTTGCTCGCGAATGCGCCGGTGCTGGCTCCCGCGAAGGCTTAAGACGGTTCTTCACGAAACGCGTTCCGTAGAATCGTACGCGGCAGCCTTTACAGCGGTACGGCCGTAGCAGAAGCAGGGAAGCCGCCACGTCGGCAACGCCGCTTGAGCGGGACCGCCGGACTTTGTGGGCTCCGCAGTGCCAGCACTGCGGAACGGCCCAGCCTCGCGCGAAACTCCGGATCATAAACCCTGCCCAAACTGACACGATCACAATCACGGACGGTACGATTGCCAGATAACGTGGATCCATGGAAGGGCCTCTTTGCCAAACCGCTTGCGACGCTCGAACGGGACCGCGTCGAGAGTGCACGAATCCTTCCAAATGCCAGGCCCTGGTAAGCATCTGCGTCGAAAAGGACTGGACCTTGCCGCGATCGCTTACTCTCAAGCGAGCGTAAGATCTTGGTGTGAAATTATGTTCTAAGGTGTGCAAGATTTGCTTGACCCGGGAAACGTTCGGTCGTATGATTGAAACGAACGTATGACTGAGAAGATCGACACCAAGAGCCGTATCTTGGATTCCGCGGAGAAGCTATTTGGAATGAATGGCTTTGATGCTACATCTTTACGTGATATCACAACCGCGGCGGACGTCAATTTAGCCGCCATCAACTATCATTTCCAGACGAAAGACAGCCTAATCGACGCGATTGTGGCCCGCCGGATCGAACCCGTCAACAAGAAGCGCTTCGAACTTCTGAGCGCAGCCGGTCCGAATCCGACGGTCGAGCAGATCCTGACCGCGTTCATGGCCCCGGTGATGCAAGTCAAAGTGGACGCCGTCGTGCCGTTGATCGGAAGGATTCTTTCCAACCCGGAGGTGTTTGTGGAACGCGTGTTCCACAAGCATCTGGCCCCGGTTTCGCAGCGTTTCGTCGAGGCTCTATCCAAGGCGCTGCCGGATTTGCCGCCCTCGGAGATCTTATGGCGGCTGCACTTTTCCGTCGGCGTTATGACGCACACCATGTTGTGGGGAAGAATCTATCCGAAAATCACTAACGGCGTATGCGATATTTCGGATCGCGAGGCGTTCGTGGAGCGAGCGGTGCGGTTTGTTGCCGCCGGATTCCGTGCGCCGGCATCCAAGGGGAGTGACTGAAATGAAGCGTATCCTTCCTGTTCTCGCGCTGTTTGCCCCTCTGGGTTTGGCGCAGCAGGGCGTCATGCAATTGAGTCTGAAACGCGCGGTGGACATCGCGCTGACTCCCGAAGGCAGCGCCCGGGTGGCCCTGGCCGAGCAGTCCATCCGGGTGTCGGAAACGCACGTGAGTCAGGCCCGCGCCGCGTTTTTTCCCAATCTCGACGGCTCGGTGCAGGAACGCAGCCAAACCGTCAACCTGCATACGTTCGGCTTCAATTTCCAGTTTCCGATACCGGGGTTTTCGATTCCGGCCGTCGTGGGGCCTTTCAGCATTTTCGATGCGCGCGCCTCCACGCAACTTACGGTGCTGGATTTCACGACCATCCGCAAGTATCAGGCTTCGCGCACCGGTTTGCAGGCCGCCAAAGCGGATCTGGATGTGACCAAGGACCAGGTGAGCGAGCAGGTGGCCCGCGCATATCTCGCCAGCCTGCGCCAGGACGCTGCGCTCGATACCGCGCGCGCGAATGTCGAACTTTCCGTGGCTCTGGAGCGGTTGGCCCAGTCCCAGAAGGACGCCGGCACCGGGACGGGCATCGAAGTTACGCGTGCCCAGGTCCAGCTGGCTAACGATCGCCAGCGCCTGACGGTGGCCGAGAACGACCGTCGCCGGGCCGTCATGCAATTGCTGCGCGCCATGGGTTTGAACCTGGACATGGATGTCCAGCTGAGCGATAAACTCTCCTATCAAGCGGTAGACACCGCGAAGGTGGAGGCGCTCCTCGAAACTGCGCGCAAGGGCCGCTCCGACCTCAAGGCGCAGGAACAGCACCAGCAAACCGCCCGGATGAACTATTCGGCCATGGAAGCCGAGCGGCTGCCTTCGGTCTCCGCGTTCGGCGACTACGGCACGATCGGAAACGAGATCGTGGGGGCGCATCCGACCCACACCATCGGGGTTCAGCTCAAGGTGCCGTTATTTGATGGCGGGCGGCGGGCTTCCCGACGGCAAGAAAGCCTGGTGCAGGTCCGCGAGGAAGAAATTCGCACGCGCGACCTGGGGTTGCAGGTGGAATTGGATGTACGCCTGGCGCTCGACAGCCTGCATTCGGCCGACAGCCAGGTGCAAACAGCGGGCCAGGGATTAACGCTGGCGCAAAGCGAACTCGAACAGGCCCAGCGCCGCTATCAGGCCGGCGTGACGAATTCGCTCGAAGTCACGGATGCTCAGACCCGCTTGGATCGGGCGCGCTCGAACCAGATCGACGCGCTCTATAGCTACAATCTTGCCCGGCTGGAATTGGCTACGGCCACCGGCGCTATTCAGGAGTATGTCCAGAAATGAAGAGAAGACGCGTAGTCCTGATTCTTCTGGTCCTGGCCGCCGCCGGCGGTGGCGCATGGTATTGGTTTTACGGCGGAATGAACGGCTCGACGAACCGGATCCTGGCTTCCGGCAATCTGGAGCTCACCCAGGTGGACCTCTCCTTCAAGACCGCGGGACGCATGACCGAGTTGGCCGTGCGCGAAGGCGATTTCGTGAAGAAAGGGGATCTGATCGCCAAACTCGATTCCGCGCAACTGGAGCAGCAGCTGCTCCGGGACCAAGCCGCCGTCGCTTCTGCGCAATCTTCTTTGCAACAGTTGCAGACCTCGATCGAGTATCAGGCCGCGACGATCGACAGTGATATCTCCACCCGCCGCGCCGAACTCGCGCAGATGCAGGCGCGACTGGACGAACTAGTGGCGGGAAGCCGGCCGCAGGAGATCCAGCAGGCGCAATCCGCCGTCGCGGACGCGAAAGCCTGGAACGACCAGGCGAAGTCGGATTGGGACCGCGCCCAAGCTCTGTTCGCGCGAGAAGATATTTCCAAGTCGCAATACGATCAGGCACGCGCAAAGCTGGACAGCACGGCGGCGCAGCTTCGCCAGGCCGAAGACCATCTGGCCCTGGTGAAAGAGGGTCCGCGCAAAGAAGAAATTGCCGGGGCCCGCGCGCAGGTGGCCCGGGCGCAGGCAGCGGTGCAGACTGCCGAAGCCAATCGAATCGAACTGCGCCGCAAGCAACAGGAACTCGCCGCGCGAAAGTCGGAAATCGACCGCACTCGCGCGCAGGTCGGCATGACGCAGACGCAGATCGCCGACTCCACGATTGTCGCTCCCATCGACGGAGTTGTGCTGGTGAAGTCGGCCGAAGCGGGCGAAGTAATCGCCGCTGGCACCACCATCGTCAGCCTGGGCGATCTGGCACACCCTTGGCTGCGCGCCTATATCAACGAGACCGATCTTGGCCGCGTGAAGCTAGGCGGCCAAGTGAGGCTCAGCACGGATTCCTTCCCCGGCAAGACCTATGACGGCCACATCTCGTTCATTTCTTCCGAGGCGGAATTCACGCCTAAACAAATCCAGACCAAGGAAGAGCGCGTGAAGCTGGTGTACCGGATCAAGATCGATGTGGACAATCCGCACCAGGAGCTGAAGAACAACATGCCGGTGGACGGGGAAATTCTGTTGTGAGCGGCATTCAGATCGTATGACAATCGTGCGGATCTTATGACAATCGTGACCGCCCAGGGGCTGACGCGGCGTTTCGGCCCGCTCACTGCCGTGGATCATTTGGATCTGGAAGTGCAGCAGGGCGAGATTTTCGCGCTGGTGGGCCCCGACGGCGCGGGCAAAACCACCACGATGCGCCTGCTGTGCGGCCTGATGGATCCCACCGAGGGCAAGGCGATTGTCGCGGGCCACGATGTTTCGAAAGAACTCGACGCCGTCAAGGATCAGATCGGCTACATGGCGCAGCGCTTCGGCCTGTATGGCGATCTCACCGTGAACGAGAACATGGCATTTTACGGCGACCTTTTCGGCGTGATCGGGCGCGAACGCGAGGAGCTGAGCGGTCGGCTCATGCAAATGACCCGCATGGAGCCGTTCGGCAAGCGCCAGGCCGCGAAACTTTCGGGCGGCATGAAGCAGAAGCTGGCGCTGATGTGCACACTGCTGCATAAGCCTCGTGTGCTGTTTCTCGATGAACCCACCAATGGCGTCGATCCGGTTTCCCGCCGCGATTTCTGGGCGATCCTGTATCAACTGATCAGCGAAGGCTTGACGGTTCTGGTGTCTACCGCGTATCTGGATGAAGCCGAGCGCGCGAATCGCGTGGGCATGATGCATCGGGGCCGGATGATCCGGTGCGATTCGCCGGCGGTGTTGAAGGAGAGTCTGGAGGAGAGCTGCTATCGCGTCCATTTCCCTCATCCGGAAGAAGCGCGGCCACTTCTCGAGCGCCAACCGGGCGTGCTGGGCGTGCATCACGCCGGTATCGAGTACCACCTGTTTGTCGACGAGCGCGTCACTCCTGTCGAGAACCTGCTGAAGATCACTCCATTCACGTATCAGCTCATCACGCCGTCGCTGGAAGACGTGTTCATCGCACTGGCGCGCAAGGAAGAAGTGGCTACGGCCGCCTAAGGACATGCTGCCAAAAAACCATGACGGCCCCGCTGTCCGCATCGAGAAGCTAGTCAAACGCTTCGGCGACTTTGTCGCAGTGGACGATGTCTCGATCGACGTCGCCCGCGGCGAGATCTTCGGTTTTCTGGGTCCCAACGGGGCGGGGAAGTCGACCACCATTCGCATCATGTGTGGCCTGCTCGCCCCTACCTCGGGTCGCGCGACGGTCGGCGGATACGATGTCGTGACGCAGTCGGAACTAGTGCGGCAGAACATTGGATACATGTCGCAGAAGTTCTCGCTCTACGATGACCTGTCAGTGGAAGAAAACATCGAGTTTTTTGGCGGGGTGTATGGTGTTTCGCCGGAAACCTTGCCGCAGCGGCGCGATTACGTCCTCCGCATGGCGAACTTGGAAGACCGGCGCAAGGCCTCGACGCGTGAGCTCCCCGGCGGCTTGAAACAGCGCCTGGCGCTGGGCTGCGCCATACTACACGAACCTCCGATTCTGTTTCTGGACGAACCCACCAGCGGCGTGGACCCCGTCGCCCGTCGCAATTTTTGGGAGCTGATCTATCAGCTCTCCGAACAGGGTCACACCATCTTCGTGACCACCCACTATATGGACGAAGCCGAATATTGCCATCGCGTAGCGCTGATGTATGGCGGACGGATCGTCGCGCTCGGCTCGCCTGCAGAGCTGAAGCGTGTTTTCGGCGAGCATCATTTACTCATGCTGGAAACCACGAACCTGCTGGGCGCCATGCGCGCCTTACACGGCCGCCGGGGAATCGTGGATGTCGCGGTGTTCGGAAGCGGACTGCATGTCAAAGTAGACGACGAGGCGCGCGCCATCGAA
Organism: Terriglobia bacterium; assembly: GCA_020073345.1. Lineage (GTDB taxonomy): Bacteria > Acidobacteriota > Terriglobia > Bryobacterales > Bryobacteraceae > Palsa-187. The sequence goes on along the minus strand of JAIQFI010000011.1, from coordinate 11,811 downwards.
GAAATCCGGTCTGCGCTGGGCTCTGCGGGGATCAAGATCGACGGGCTGGACCCGATTCCTCCGTCCATGGAAGACGTTTTCGTTGGGCTGATCGAAGAACAGGAAAGAGCGGCAGTTCGATGAGAGTGCCCCGATGAATCTCCGCCGCACTCGCGCCATGGCCCGCAAAGAGCTGCTGCACATTGTGCGCGATCCGCGCAGTTTGATGGCGGCGCTGACTCAGCCCGTTCTGGTGCTGCTGCTATTCGGGTATGCGCTCAGTCTGGACGTCGACCGGATCCCGACCATGATCTATGACGCCGACCGCAGCGCCATAAGCCAGAACCTGGTTCAGCAATTTCGGGGCTCGCGCTATTTTCAAATCGTGGATGAGGTCGATTCCTACAAGCCCATCGAGCGCGCCATGGATCAGCGGCGCATCCTGGTGGGCGTCGCGATTCCGTACGATTACTCGCGCGACCTGCTGCAGGGGAAGATAGCGCCGGTGCAGATCCTGCTGGACGGGGCCGATTCCAATACCGCGTCGATCGCCATGGGCTACGCCGAGGGCTTGATCCAGACCTACGCGCGGAATGCCCGTGATAACGCTCAAAGCCAGCGCACAGGCAGCGTGCTCCAGCCCCCCGTGGATGCGAGCGTCCGGGTCTGGTACAACCCCGACTTGATTTCACGGAATTTCATCGTGCCGGGGCTGATTGGAGTGATCACCATGATCATCGCGGCGCTGTTGACATCGTTAACCATAGCGCGCGAATGGGAGAACGGAACGATGGAGCAGCTTCTGTCCACGCCGGTGCGTCCGGTGGAGATGGCGCTCGGCAAACTCTCCGCGCACTTCCTGCTCGGGCTGACGGACATGTTGATCGCCTTGTTCGTGGGTGTGGTCATTTTCAAGGTGCCGCTCAAAGGCAGTGCCGTGCTGCTGCTGTTTTCCGCGTGTGTGTTTCTGTACGGCGCCTTGGCCTGGGGTCTGTATATTTCCGCCATGTTCCGAAATCAATTGGCGGCCTATCAGATGGGCACGCTGACGTCCTTCCTACCGGCGTTTTTGCTGTCGGGATTCATTTATCCCATCGCGAATATGCCGTGGATCATCCGCGTGATCTCGGTAATCATTCCAGCCCGGTACTTCATTGACATGACTAAGGGAATCTTCCTGAAAGGCCTCGGGCTGCGATTGCTGTGGTTCGATCTGCTGCTGTTGATTCTGTACGCAGTGGGTATCTCGTTCCTGGCGGTCCGGAAGCTGCGGCAGAAAATCTAAGGAAATCATGCGACAACGCCTCCGCTCCATGATTCGTAAGGAATTCACCCAGACCTTTCGCGATCCGCGCATGCGGGGGCTGCTGTTCATACCTCCTTTGATGCAGTTGCTGATTTTCGGGTACGCGGCGAACCTGGACGTAAACACCGCCCGCATCGCCTGGATGGACCAGGATCGCAGCCCGCAAAGCCGCGAGTTGTTTTCCCAATTCCTGGGGTCCGGCAGGTTCATCATTTCCGCGACGCCGGCAAACGAAAAGGAAATGCAGGACGCCATGGATCGCGGCCGTGTCGACGGAGTGATCCGCGTACTGCCCGGATTCGCGCGCGACATCGAGCGGGGCCGTCCGACCAGCGTCCAGGTGCTGTTGGATGGCAGCAATTCCAACGCCGCCTCCATCGTTTCAGGCTACGCCGGCCAGACCATCGCGCGCTTTACCAGCGGAGTCATGGGAGAACGGCAGCGCGAAAAGCTGGTGGCAGCGGGGGTACCGATGCATCCGGCGGTTCCCCAGGTGTTCACCGAAACGCGTGTCTGGTTCAATCCCGAGCTGAAGAGCCGGAATTATTTCATCCCGGGCGTGATCGTCAACATCATCATGCTGGTGACCCTGTCGCTGACCACCATGGCCATCGTTCGTGAAAAAGAGCTGGGGACCATGGAACAACTCATGGTCACGCCGATCCGCCCCTCCGAGCTGATCCTCGGCAAAACGCTCCCGTTCGTCCTGATCGGTTTCTGGGATATGCTGCTGGTGCTGGCGGCATCGTTGGTGGTATTTCACATACCCTTCGCGGGCAGCTTCTGGCTGTTGTGCCTGGCGTCGCTGCTGTTCATTCTGACCACGCTGGGCGCAGGCCTGTTGATTTCCACCATCTCACGCACGCAGCAGCAGGCCAACCTTGCGACGTTCCTGCTATTTCAGCCGTTCATGATGTTGAGCGGCTTTACGTTTCCGATCCGCAGCATGCCCCAGGCGGTGCAGTGGTTCACCTACTTTAATCCGATGCGATATTTTCTGGAAGTGGTCCGAGGCATTTTCTTGAAGGGCTCGGGATTCGATACCTTGTGGCCGAATCTTCTCGCGCTGGGTGTTTTCGGGGTAACGATCCTGTGGATCAGCGTCCTGCGTTTCCACAAGCACCTTGAGTAGGGCCGGTCTCCAGACCGGCTGTCCTACTGGGCTACACTGAAAATACATGGATTCCCGCCGGAATTTCGTCGGTAAGGTCGCTTACGGCCTGGCCGGGACCCTGGCCGCAGGTCCGGCCCGCGTGCTGGGGGCCAACGACCGCATCCGCATCGGGATCATCGGAGCTGGCGATCGCGGGATGGAGCTGGTCAACCATATCCGCGCCTGCTCTAACACCGAAATCGCGGGATTCGCCGACGTTTATTCCAAACGTCTGGAGACGGCTGCGGTGATCGCGCCCGGCGCGTCGATCCATCGCGATTACCGGAGCCTGCTCGACGATCCTGCCGTGGATGCCGTGATCATCGCGACTCCCCAACATCTTCACGCCCAGCAATTCTGCGATGCAATCGCGGCGGGCAAGCACGTGTATCTCGAAAAAGCCATGGCGCTGAGCGTCTCGCAGGCCAAGAAGATGCGCGCGGTCTACGAAGCCGATCGGCGTGGTCATGTAGTCCAGATCGGTCACCAGGCTTGTTCCACGGGACATGTCGCGGACGTCCGCCAGTTTCTCTCTCGACCGGATCGACTAGGGAAGATCACTGCGATCGCCATGCAGATGCATCGCAACACGCCCGTGAACAAGGCGCAATGGGCCCGGCCCGCGCTGCTGACGCCGGACCTGACGCCCGACCTCTTGGATTGGTCTGAGTTTCTTGGCGATGCGCCCCCGCGCGAGTTTGATGCGAATCGTTTCGTGCACTGGCGTTATTTCTGGGATTATTCCGGCGGCAGCGTGTTCGAGCACATGAGCCAGCAGTTGAGCTTCTGGTACGGGACGCTGAATCTGGACATTCCGCAGTCGGCGACCATGAAGGGCGGCATCTATCTCTGGAAAGACGGCCGCCAGGTGCCCGATACCGTCAGCGTGACGCTGCAGCAGCCTGAGGAGATCCTGGTCAGTTGGGTTTCCGGCTTCGGCAACAATCAGTTGGGAATCACTGAAGATGTGCTGGGCACGCACGGGTCGATCACGCGCGCCAGCCAGGTCCGCTACGTGCCGCAGAAGGTGAACCGGCCCGACTTGCAGGAAGCCGTCGGCCGGACAGCGCACGTCCCGCAAGCCCATTTGCAGAATTTCCTCGACTGCATCCGCATGGGCGGCGAGCCGAATTGCCCCTTGGAGCTGGGCTATCGCGTCTCCATCGCCTGCCGCATGGCTGTGGACAGCTATCGTGAAGGCCGCACCGTACGCTGGGATGCGCAGCGGGAAGAAATCGTTTAACCCGGCAAACTTCCTGTAACCCAAATGGATTTCGGATTCACCGAAGAACACCACCAGCTTCGCAAAACCATCCGAGCGTTCACCGAAGCCGAAATGCTCCCCCACGTCATGGAGTGGGATGAGTCGCAGCAGTTCCCAGTGGAGATATTCCGCAAGCTGGGCGAGCTGGGCGTGCTCGGCGCAGTGTTCCCGGAAGAGCTCGGCGGGTCGGGATACAGCTATGTGGACTACTCGATCCTGGTGGAGGAGCTGGCCCGCGTGGATCCTTCCATCACGCTGAGCATCGCGGCGCACGTTTCACTGTGCGCCAATCACATTTATCTCGCCGGGAGTGACGAACAGCGCCGGCATTACATTCCGAAGCTTGCTGCCGGGGAGCTGATCGGGGCTTGGGCGCTCACCGAGCCTGAATCGGGGTCGGACGCCGGAGGCACCCGTACTGCCGCGGTGCGTCAGGGAGACTGCTGGGTGATCAACGGCAGCAAAACTTTTATCACTAATGCGCACATCGCGGATGTGTTCGTCGTCATGGCGATGACAGACCGCGCCCAAGCGACGCACGGCATCTCGGCGATCGTGGTCGAAAAAGGCACTGCGGGATTCCGCACCGGGAAGAAGGAAAACAAACTGGGCATGCGTTGTTCGCCCACCGGAGAGCTGATCTTTACCGATTGCCGCGTGCCCGCCGCGAACCTGATCGGCAAGCAGGGCGAGGGTTTCATCGACAGCTTGCGTGTCCTCGACGGCGGCCGCATCTCGATCGCCGCGCTGAGCGTCGGCGTCGCGCAAGGGGCTTTCGAAGCGGCCCTCAAATACTCCAAACAGCGCAAACAGTTCGGACGATCCATCTCGGAATTTCAGGCGATCCAGAACAAACTGGCCGATATGGCCACGGAGATCGATGCCGCGCGGCTGTTGACGCTGCGCGCGGCCTGGCTGAAGGATTCCGGAGCGCCGGTGAACAAGGAATCGTCGATGGCCAAGCTGTACGCATCCGAGGTCGCCGTGCGCGTGGCGAATGAAGCGGTCCAGATCCACGGCGGCTATGGCTTCATCAAGGATTATCCGGTCGAGAAGTTTTACCGCGACGCCAAGCTGTGCACCATCGGCGAAGGCACCAGCGAAATCCAGCGCATGGTGATCGCGCGGCAGTTGCTCAAGAGTTAGTGAAAGTTCTCCACCAGCATCAGGTCGGCGGCGCACTGATCGCACTGCGAGTAAAGGATCGATTTGAAATCCGGCGACACGCTCAGGCCCGCCTCGGTGGTATGAGGAATCGTACCCAAGGTCTTGGGTTCTCCTCCGTCCAACGGTAACAGGCGAAGCGTAGAGGATTGGAGATCTTGCGCCGGGCTGAGGTAATAGACGCCGCGAGCCGTGATTGCCGCCGCGTTGGCTGCGATTCGATCACGCACGAGGACCTGCGCGGCAACGCCATCCTTTGGGCCGGCGGCTAAGGGAACCCGAGTGACGACGTCCGACCAGACTTGGTAGCGCCACTTCCCGTCCGGCGACTCCGCACCGGCGGAACCGACACGCGTCGACACTTGTGTATCCGTACCGCCCGCCACAGCGACCTTCCATAAGCCGGTCGCGCCTCCCCGATTGGAAGCGAAGTAGATCCACTTTCCGTCCAGGGACCAATACGGACTTAAATCGGCAGCGGGATCGTCCGTGATCCGGCGGGGAGCACCGCCGGACGAAGAGATCACAAAAATGTCGGTCGCGCTTTGGTCTGCGGCACGGGACGTGTACGCGATCATGGTGCCGTCCGGCGACCATCGCGGCGAACTGGTTCCGACTGGAGCGGTGGAGCTGGTGAGTTGCACGAGATTCTTTCCATCGCTGCCCGCAACCCAGATTTCGTCCGGACCGCTGCGGTTGGAGGTGAACACGATGCGCGAGCCGTCGGGCGAATATTGAGCGTCCATTTCCGTGCGCGACGAGGACGCAATTCGCTCGCCCGGCTTTTTAAGCGTTCCGTCCGGTTCGAGTTCAGCCCGGTACACGTTGATGTCGCGCTTGAGCCGCGTATAGGCGAGCCGATCACCGCGGCGGGCGACGTCGAGGTACCAGGGATTGTTGCCTGTATACTCGATGCGCTGCGGCGTACCGCCGTCAATTGCAACCCGGTACATGAAGCTATCGCCTCCCAGGTTTGCGTTTCCAATGCTGCGGATAAAAACAAGTTCTTTGCTGTCGGGGGTCCAACTCCAACTGGGAACGTTCCAGTCTTCCGGAGCGACCATGCGAGGCGTGCCTTTGACCACGTATCCGTCCGACAGCGGAACAACATACAGAGGCGAGCCTGCGGCTGTTCTGCACGCGGCGGCCAGCGTGTGCCCATCTGGCGAGATGGACCCAGCTCCGCATTGGTACTTACCCTCGAGGAGAACCTTTCTTTCTCCACCTTGCAGCGGCGCCAGGTAAAGAGTTCCGCCGTCCCCCACCACAATCCACTGGCTGTCCGGCGTCCAGGAGGCGTGAAACCTGGTTGGAGAAATCGTTCTTTCCGGACCGCCCAGCGCGGGGATCGCGACGATGGTAGCCTTGCCGTTCACATTCCTAAAAAATTCGATCCATTTCCCATCCGGAGACCATTGCGCCATCCGATCCTCGCCCGGAGTGTTGGTCAGCCTCACCAGATCGCCGGCCCCAACCACCTTCACGTATTCGTTGGTGACGCCGCCTTCGGGACCCCACGAGAAAGCTACTTGGTTTCCGTCCGGAGAAAACGCTGGATCCCGTTGGTCACCCGGGAAGACCGTGAGAGGGATCGGGACCAGATCTTTGGCCGCTTGCTGCGCAGGCTTCCTCAGCAAAGCCCAACCCACCACCAATGCAACCAGCACCAGGACCGCGGCGGCGTAGATCCAAAGCCTGCCCAGCCCCGATCGGACTCCCGCGGAGGCCGGCGCAGCTGCAAGTTTTCCGGAAGCGGAATCCTCGTGCATTTCGAGCAGCGAAATGCGCACATCGGGCATGTTCTGCCACCGCCGATCCGGGTCCTTGCGCAAACAGCGATCCACTAGGCGCTCCAGATCGGGCGGAACGCTGGGTGCTACTTCTGAGAGCGGCTTGTGCGACTCCTTGAGGATCGCCGACATGGTCGCCAGGCGCGTCTGCCCGGTAAAGGGCTTTCGTCCGGTGATCATTTCGTACAGGACCACGCCGAAGCTGAAAATATCCGTACGAGTATCGACCTTGCGCCCTTCGGCCTGCTCCGGCGACATGTAGGCGACCGTGCCTAGTACGATCCCCTCGTCGGTCTTAGGCGCTGGGTTGTTTGCCATGGTGTGTGTGGCATCGTCTTCAGAACCGACACCCGGATCGGTCAGCTTGGCCAGACCGAAGTCGAGAATCCGGACCCGCCCGTCGTCACCGATCATGATGTTGCCGGGCTTGAGATCGCGATGAATGATGCCCGCCTGATGCGCTTTGGCGAGACCGTCGGCAATCTGCGCCGCATAATTCAGCAGTTGAGGAAGCGGAAGACCCTGGCGCGGGATCGCGTCGGAAAGCGCCTTGCCGGGGATGAACTCCATGGCGATGAACGTCACGTCCCGGTCCGTGGCGATGTCATAGATGGTGACGATGTTGGGATGGTTCAGCGCGGAGGCGGCTTTGGCTTCCTGGATGAACCGGCGCTTGCGTTCCTCGTTCGCGACGCGATCGTGCGGAAGAACCTTGAGCGCGACGAAGCGGTCAAGGTGCGTATCCTGGGCTTTGTAGACCACGCCCATACCGCCCTCGCCCAGTTTCTCGACGATGTTGTAGTGCAGCAGACTGGTGCCGAGCACGATAGGGATATTCTACGCGAAACTGGATACTGTGTGAGCACCGCCGAAAAAATCCTCGATGGCGACCTGCGCGCGCTGGCTCGCGCCGCAACGTGGATCGAAGACCGCAGTCCTGAAGCCGAGCCGCTGCTGCGCGAGCTTTTCCCGCACACCGGCCGCGCACTGATTCTGGGCGTCACGGGGCCTCCTGGAGCCGGTAAAAGCACGCTGTGCGATCAGCTCGCGCGTCTGATTCGCAAGGAAGGGAAGACCGTGGGCGTGATTGCCGTCGATCCCAGCAGCCCGTACTCCGGCGGCGCCGTCCTGGGCGACCGGATCCGCATGCAGGAACATCACGCCGATCCGGGAGTCTTCATCCGCTCAATGGCGACCCGCGGGTGGCTAGGTGGCCTGGCGCGCGCGACCACCGAACTGACCATGCTGCTCGACGCCGCGGGTCGCGATGTGGTGCTGGTCGAAACGGTGGGCGTCGGGCAGGACGAAGTCGAGATCGCGCGCCTGGCGCACGTCACTTTGGTCGTGCTCACTCCCGGCGCCGGAGACGATGTCCAGACGCTTAAAGCGGGTATCATGGAGATCGCTCAAGTGTTCGTCATCAACAAGTCCGATCTCCCTGGTGCGGATAAACTCCAACGCGAAATCCATGCGGCCCTGGGTCTGGCGCATGGCCCGGAGGTCGAAGTTGTCAACACCGTCGCGCTCGAAGGCAAGGGTGTTGCGGATTTGCTGGCCGCTGCCAGACGCGCGGAACCGCGGGGTCGCGACGCTGAGCGATCCGCAGAAATCTGGGCAGCGCGGCTGCGCGAAATGTTGCGCGACCGGCTGATGGACCGATTCTCCGCGGAAACGATTCTCTCCGCGGGACGCGAAGTCGCGACGCATCAGCGCGATCCGTATTCGATACTTCATGAGTGGCTCAAGAATTAATCACTTAGGGATTGCGGTCCGGTCCATCGATCAAGCACTGGGTTTCTATCGCGACCAGCTTGGCTTGACGGTATCACTGCGGGAAACTGTAGCTGTTGAAAAGATCCACGCCGCCATGCTTCCGGTGGGGGAATCGCGTATCGAGCTTCTGGAGGCCACTGGCCCCGATTCGGTGATCGCGAAGTTCATCGACAAGCGCGGCGAAGGATTACATCACGTGGCTCTCACGGTGCCCGATCTGAACGCCGCTATCGAGAGGCTCAAAGCCGCGGGCGCGCGCCTGCTCAACGAGCCTCGCGCCGGAGCCGGCGGCCACCTTTACGTATTTATTCACCCCGCCTCCACCGGCGGCGTGCTTTTAGAGCTCATACAAGAATGAAACCAACCATCGGAATTATTGGCGGCAGCGGACTATACTCCATGCCGGGATTTGAACGACATGAAGAGCGCACGGTCACGACGCCCTGGGGCTCGCCGTCGGACGCGTACATCGTGGGCGAGCTGGCCGGCAGGGAGGTCGCCTTTCTGGCCCGGCACGGCCGCGGACACCGGATCTCGCCCTCGGAGTTGAATTTTCGCGCGAACATCTGGGGCATGAAATCGTTGGGTGTCGAGCGCATTCTGTCCCTCAGCGCCGTGGGCTCGCTCAAGGAAGAGCACAAGCCTCTCGATTTCGTGATTCCCTACCAATTCGTCGATCGGACGCGCGGTCGCGTGTCCACATTCTTCGGCGAAGGCCTGGTCGCGCACATCAGCTTCGCGCATCCGATTTGCACCCAGATGGCCGATGTGGCTTTCGCCGCCGGTCAGGATGCGGGTGTGCGCGTCAAGCTGGGCGGCACCTACCTGTGCATGGAGGGCCCGGCGTTTTCGACGCTCGCCGAATCGAACCTGTATCGAAGCTGGAGCATGGACGTCATCGGCATGACCAACCTTCAGGAAGCCAAGCTCGCGCGCGAGGCCGAGCTCTGCTACACCACTATCGCCATGGTTACCGATTACGACTGCTGGCATCCCGAGCACGATGCGGTCACCGTGAACGACATCATCGCCAATCTCACGCAGAACGCGGCCAACGCCGCCAAGCTGGTGAAGGCCGCGGTCGCCGCGATGCCGGATATGCGCACCTGCAAATGCGGATCGGCCCTGGCACATGCTCTGATCACCGACCGCAAGGCCATTCCTGAGGCCACTCGCAAAAAGCTGGAGCTGCTGGTTGGCAAGTACCTGTAACGAACTGCTGGATCTCTGCCTTCGCGGAGAGTCGTGGTCGCCTGAGCTACTCGATCGCGCAATTGCCGAAGATGACGGGCGCGCGCTGTTCACCGTCGTAGTGGAACGTTTAGGTGATCTGTTTGAGCCGGACTTGTGTGCGGTGTATGCGCGGCTATTTACCGACGTGATCGCGCGGGTCTGCCCGGAATTGATCGCCCGCACTCGCCGTATCACTGGTGGCCTCTGGCCGGCCACGAATCGTGTTTACGTTCTTTCCCGGATCACGCTGGGCGCCGACGTCGCGGTCACCAGCGTGCTGCTGGACGCCGCCAAGCGCCGCTATCCCTCGGCGGAAATCGTCTTCGCTGGTCCGCGCAAGAACTACGAGCTGTTCGAGGCTGATCCGCGGATCGTTCACCGCGACGTGCCTTACGCCCGCGGCGGCTCGTTGCGCGATCGACTTCAAGCATCCGCGGCGTTGTGGTTCGACGATGGCCTCGTTCTCGACCCGGATTCGCGACTCACCCAGCTTGGCTTGATTCGCGTCTGCCCCGACGATCGTTACCGCTTCTTCGAAAGCAGGTCATTTGGCGGCAACGGGGAGGCACGCCTGCCCGATCTCGCGGGGCGCTGGGCGGACGATCCGGAGGCTCGGCCCTACGTTGCTCCGCGTGCGCCGGAAGGCGCCCCCGTCGACATCACGGTGAGCCTCGGCGTGGGGGACAATCCCGCCAAGCGCCTCGGCGACGACTTCGAGCGCGACTTGCTGCGGATGCTGGCTGCGACCGGCGCGTCCGTTCTGATCGACAAGGGCGGAAGCGAGGCGGAACGCGACCGCGTCGAACGTGCCCTCCCGGCCGGCATGCGAACCCACGATGGTCCCTTCGCGCCCTTCGCCGCCGAAATCGCGCGTTCGAAATTGTTTGTCGGCTACGATTCCGCCGCCGGCCACGTTGCGTCGGCCTGCGGAGTTCCCCTGATCAGCATCGCCAAAGGCTTCGTCAGTGAACGCATGGCGGCACGTTGGCGTCCCATCGGGACGGTTATCGATGGCAACGTGCCCAACGTTCTGGACCAGGTGAGCAAGGCACTGGCTACATGTACATTCCGCCGTTGACGTCGAGCACGTGCCCGGTAATGTAGCCGGCCTCTTCGCTCGCCAGAAACCGCACCGCCGCCGCCACATCCTCCACCTTGCCGAACCGGCGCAAGGGAATGTGCGCCAGCAGAGTGTTCTTCACGTCATCGGATAGCACAGCCGTCATGTCGGTTTCGATGAACCCCGGTGCCACGGCATTGACCGTGACGTTCCTGCTCGCGATCTCCTGCGCCAGCGACTTCGTCAACCCGATCAATCCGGCCTTCGAGGCCACGTAATTCGACTGCCCCGGATTCCCCGTCTCGCCGACGATTGACGAGATGTTGATGATCCGGCCCCAGCGTTCCTTGAGCATCGTGGGCAGCACTTGCTGGATCGCCAGGAAGGCGCCGGTGAGGTTGGTGGCCAGCACGGCGTCCCAATCCTCTTTCTTCATCCGCATCGCCAGGCCGTCCTTGGTGATGCCCGCATTGTTCACCAGGATGTCGATCTTGCCCGCTTTGGCAAAAGCATCCTTGATCGATTCCGGAGACGCCAGGTCAATCGTGACGCACGTTGCGCGGGGAATTTGCATCGCCGCTTCTTCCAGTTTCTTCGCGTCCCGCGCGGCCAGGATCACGCGCGCGCCGGCATCGCTAAGAGCCTGCGCACACGCCCGCCCGATCCCGCGACTCGCCCCTGTAATAAAAGCCGTCCTGTTTGTCATGTTCGTCATGTAATCTTCCATAATAAGGGAACATGGCTTATGACGACTTGCGCGACTTCATCCGCGCCCTGGAGAAGCACGGCGAGCTCAAGCGCATCCCCTTCGAGGTCGACCCGGTCCTCGAGATCACGGAGTTTGCCGACCGCAGCGTAAAATCCGGCGGGCCGGCACTGCTGTTCGAAAAACCCAAGGGCTCGGATATCCCGGTGTTGATCAACGCATTCGCCAGCATGCGCCGTATGGAGATCGCCCTGGAGGTGTCGTCGGTCGAAGAGATCGCCGGGCGGATCTCGGAGTTACTGGCGATGCAAAAGCCGGAAGGCCTGCTCGGGAAGCTCAAGATGCTGCCGAAGCTGGCTGACCTGGCCTCGGTCTTCCCCAAG
>JAIQFI010000056.1 GCA_020073345.1 Terriglobia bacterium | reverse complement strand
TCGGAACCGATCAAGTGCTACAACAGCCCGTGGTTCCGCCTGAAGGTGCTGTTCCTGTTCCTGGCGGGACTGAACGTGCTGATCTTCCACTCGTCCAAGATCTACCGCACCATGCACGAGTGGGAATGGGCGGCCGATCCGCCCCGCGCCGCGAAACTAGCCGGCTGGATTTCGCTGATCAGTTGGGGCATCGTGATCATCGCGGGCAGAACCACCGCTTATAACTTCTAAAATGTGGCAATCCTTCAAACCGTTTTTTGAGTGGAACGACAAAACCTGGCTAGGCCAGGCGATTTCGGGTACCATCTGGGCCTTCCCCGTGATCGAGACCGTCCACATTCTGGCGCTGACCATGATGTTTGGCGCGATTGTGATCATCGATCTGCGCATGATGGGCTTCGGCCTGAGGAAACAGCCGGTTGCGCTGCTGGCGAAGAACCTGGAACCCTACATGACGTGGGGGCTGGTGACCATGCTCGCCACCGGCTACATGCTGTTCACGTCCGAAGCCATGAAGTGCTTCGTCAATGACGGATTCAAGTTCAAGATGGCGGTGCTGTTCCCGGCCATCATCTTCCAGTTCACGCTGTTCCGCTGGATCACCCACAAGGACGAAGGCAAGCGTCCCACGCTACTGGGCTGGCTGGTCGCGCTTCTGTCCCTGGCGCTGTGGTTCGGCGTCGGCATCGGCGGTCGGGCCATCGGATTCGTCTAGAGTATTGAAAAAGGGTGAAAAAGGGGACAGACTACTCTGTCCCCTCCAGCAAGCTCCTGACTTCGCCTGCCAGCGTGGGAGTGGACAGAGCGGTCTGTCCCCTTTTTCTTTCCATGTGCCAACGATTGCACCCCACACCCCGATGTGAAAAACTATCCTTTTGGAGGTGTGTGGCGGTGAGACTTACGCTGAGCATGCTAGCCGCAGGCGCTGGATTGCTGATGATGGGGCTGCCAGTCGCCGCGCATCACTCCTTCGCAGCCGAATACGACTCCACCAAGAAGATCGAGCTAAAGGGCGTCGTCACGAAGTTCGAGTGGACCAATCCGCACGCCCATTTCTATGTTGACGTCACCGGTCCCGACGGTAAAGTGGCGAATTGGAACCTGGAGCTCGCCAGTCCGAACATGATGCAGCGGAACGGCTGGACCCGGCATTCTCTCAAGGAAGGCGATCACGTTGTCGTCGTGGCGGCCCAGGCCAAGGATGGCACGAATACGGCCAGCGCGACCACCATCGAGAAATCCGACGGGACCAAGCTGACCTTCATGTCCGCTCCGCCTCCTGATGTGAAGTAGGAGAATCCGCGTGCAAAAAAGTTTCGTGACCTGCTACGTCGTCGCGGTATCGCTGATCGCGGCGTCTCTCGTTTTGGGACAGGCTCCTGCGCCGAACCAGGCCGCTCCGAAAGGCAAAGGACGGGGCGGTCCAGCCGGACCCACCGGACCCACTCCTCACTTCGCCGATGGTACCGTCGATCTATCCGGCGCGTGGATGGGCAGCGGCAGCAACTCCGGCGATATTTCCAAAGGGCTCAAGCCCGGCAACCAGCTCGTCATGCTGCCCTGGGCAGAGGCTCTCATGAAGACGCGCAAGTCCCAGGACGATCCGGAGGCGAATTGCCTGCCCACCGGCATTCCCCGCGGCGCTCCGTATCCCTGGAGAATCGTGCAAACGCCGACGCACTACTTCATTTTGTTCGAAGGAAACATCCACAGCTTCCGGCAGATCTTCATGAACGGCAAGCATCCGGAAGATCCGGATCCGACCTGGTATGGCCACTCCATCGGCACCTGGGATAAGAACACGCTGGTGGTGGACACGGTCGGCCTGAACGACAAGTTCTGGTTCGATTATCTGGGTCATCCGCATACGGAAAAGCTGCACACCATCGAACGCTACACCCGAACGGATCTGGGGAACATGACCATCGAGGTCACCATCGACGATCCCGGCGCGTATGCCAAGCCGTTTACCACCACTGGCCGGGCTCGGCTTCAGCCCAATACGGAACTCCTGGAATATATCTGCCAGGAAAACAACATCGACCTGGTGCACGTGAACGCGCCCGCGCAGCTTCCATAATCACGAAGCCTCATCGTGTTGTTGGAAGTTGACCGTTCTGCAATCGTCTAGAAATCCGCCGTTGCTACACTCGCGCTGAAGTCAAATCCAATTCCACGAGGAATCAATGCAATTGCGTTACACCCACTACGTGCTCCCCTTGTTTCTGGCAACACGTGCTTTCGCGGCTGACCCAATTCCAACCAATGTGCCTTCCGCGAATCACAAAATACCGGGCATGGCCGCTCCCAACGTTCTTTCACCGGAACTGATCGAAACCCCTGTGGCGCAGGGCTCCAACGCTCTCGAGAATCCCAGCGCCCTGGTCACGTTCTACGGGTACGATAACAATGGACCCATGGTTCCGGTCACCGCCGGCAGCCGGGTCGAAGCCACCAAAACCGAGCCGGACAAGAATACTTACCTGGTTTTGAAGGGTCAGAAAGGCGCCGACCCGCACTACAACTACGGCACGCACTTCCTGTTCCAGGGCCACGAGCTGGGCTTGACCAGTGCCACTGCCGATGTTCACGGCTACATCACCAGGATCAACCTGGATGCCGACGCCAAGCACCTCGTCACGTTGATGGCCGACCAGGACGTGAACGGTCAGCCTTTGCCGAACATCGACGGCAGCACTTGGTACCCCTTCTCCCAGCGCTTGCTGTTCACTTCCGAAGGTTCGCTCGGCGGCGGCGTATGGCAGGCCACGCTGGACGTTCCTTCCAAAGTCGAATCCCTCACCGGTATCATCGGCCAAGGTGGCTATGAAGGCATTCAGGCCGACCCGAAGGGTAATCTCATCATCGTCGAAGACGTTGGCGGGACCACGGTGAACCACGGGAAAGCTCCCAACAGTTATGTCTACCGTTTCCTGCCCACCAATTCTTCCGATCTTAAGAAGGGCGGCAAACTGCAGGCCTTGCAGGTGACATCGCACGCGAGTAACGGCCACCCGATTGTTTTCGACGGCAACGTCCTCTCTCCGGATGTGCTGGACCTGCATACCTATGGGCTCGTCTTCAAGACCACCTGGGTGACCATTCACGACACCGCTGTGGACGGGGTTGCCCCGTTCAACGCCATTGCGGCCGCCAGATTGAAGAGCGCTACGCCTTTCAAGCGTCCTGAAAACGGCCAGTTTCGCCCGGGCTCCAATTTCAACGAGTTCTATTTTGATGAGACCGGCGACACTGACAACCAGACCCCGGCAGGAATCGCCTACGGCGGCTTCGGCTCAATATTCAAGCTGGTCCTGAACGGCGATCACGGCGAGCTCTCCCTGCTATATCTCGGTGACCAGGACCACTCCGGCTTCGATAACTGCGCCTTCTGGGACGCCGACCACATCGTGTTCGTGGAAGATGCCGGCGACGGGCTCCACACCCAGCGCAACGGACTCGATAACGCTTGGCTCTTCGATCTGAAGACTAGCTATGCCCACGGCGCGCAGCCGATCCGAATTCTCGCCGAGGGCCGCGACACTTCCGCCACGCTCGATTCGCTCTTCGGGACCACGCCTTTGGGCTTTACCGGGGCCTTCAACAATGAGGGCGACAACGAAATCAGCGGCTGGCATCTCTCCGACGGCGATCCCACCGTCAATGGCCTTCTCGGCGCCAAAATTCCCAAGCCTTTCCATAACGGCTGGCGCCTGTTCTACACCCAGCAGCACGGCGATAACTTTACCTGGGAAATTCTCCGTAAAGAGACGGACGACGACGATCAAGACGGCCACGGCCGTCACGGCGACTAAGAGCCGCGACTCGGAGGAGGCGGCGAGCCATCCGGTTCGCCGCCGTTTTTTGACTCAGGCCTGTTTTGCTTCAGGCTTTAAACCGTTCGTCGATCTCCACCTGATATCCCGCCACGATCCGGTTGTTCGCATTCGCGAACCCCATCACCGCGATCAACTCTTTGAGCTGCTCGTCCGTCATGCCCTTGGATCGGGCGCCGGCAATATGCGACGCCACACAGTAATCGCACTGGTTGCTCATGCTCACCGCGACGTAGATCATTTCCTTGGTCAGCGGATCCAGCGCGCCCGCGCCCATCACTTGCTTGGCGGTTTCCCAGGTTCGTTTGAGCGCCGTGGGATCGTGCGCCAGAGCCTTCCAGAAATTATTCACCCAATCGGTCTTGCGGGTCGCCATGATGTCGTCATACACCGCGCGCACCTCGGGCGGCGCATCCCGATACTCGATCAGTCCGAAGGTTGCCATACGTCCAGTGTATGGGCGTGAAGCCACAGGCGGAGCGGCGTGTTTGCCCCGGATGTCCCCCTTCGGATAGAGTCAAGTTGTGACAGCCCTGGAGGCGTACGAATTGACGACCAAGGGAGGCGCGACGGACTTCGCGCGCGTAATCGCGGCCTGCGAATCGTTCGGGCCATACTGCTTGATTGGTGGTCTGGCGGTCAATTGTTACGTCGATCCCGTTTACACGCTGGATGCCGACATCGTCGTGATCTCTCCGAACCTCCCCGGGTTATCCGATCATCTCCTGAAGGAGGGTTTCAAGGTCGAACACCATCCTCATTCCGTGAACCTTCAGGCGCCCGGTAGCGAACTGAGAATCCAGTTCACTACGGATGAGAGGTACCAAGCTTTCCCTGCGCGGTCCAGAGATGCGGAGATTCTAGGGGTTCGAACGAAAGTCGCCTGCCTGGAGGACGTCGCTCACGGGAAACTTTGGGCCTATTCCGATCCGCAGCGCCGGTTGAGTAAGCGCAAGAAAGACGAGCTCGACCTGATCCGCCTTGCCGAGGCCTACCCCGAACTGAAGTCTTTCTATCCGAAAGAACTGCTGGACCAGCTCGCGGCTGGGTAGCCTAGTTCCGCGACGCAGGCGGCTCGGTGCGCCCGGCCAGCGGCTTCACCACGCTGCCTCCGCACACGCCTACCCCGGTGTTTAACAACGCATTGAGCACATTGTAAAGCACCGCGTAAATAGTTTGCTCGGTAACCGGCGCCTTATTCGGAAGCCGGAACGTCACCGGAAGTTCCTTGTTGATTTGCAGCCGGATGGCATGCGGCAGCGCGCGCCCGCCACGGTCATGCTGGTTGGCGATCTGGATGGGCGTCTGCAGCACGGTTCCCGAAACGCCGTCCACGTAGAACTGGCAGCGCGAAAACCATCCCAGGTTGGCGGGATCGGCCGCATCAAACAGCAACAGCGGAGCTTGCCGGTCTTCGGCCGACAGTTCCAGCAGCACGCGCCGCTCCTGATCTTCGAGTTTGAACTCGAAGCCCGCCTGGCGCGCGATGTTCTCGATGAACTCCGGATCGAGCTCCAACAGAAGTAATTTGTGCCGACCCGCTTGGAGAACTTGCATGACAAAGCTATTCTAGCAGCCGGATATCATGAAGTATCGGATGGTATTACCTGACCGGGGATCTCTCGTCCTCTTCGATATCGACGGAACCCTGCTGCGCCGTGCGGGTCCGCATCATCGCCAGGCCCTGATCGACGCTGTCCGCCGCGCCGCCGGCATCGAAACCACGACCGAAGGCGTGCCCGTGCAAGGCATGCTCGATCGCGATATTCTCGCCTGCATGCTCGCCAATGCCGGCGTTTCGCAAACGCGCATCCGGCAGCTTATGCCTCAGATGGTCGTTCTGGCGCAGCGGATCTACGTGCGTAGCTGTCCCGACCTGCGCCGCCGAGTCTGCCCCGGCGCGAGAATGTTGCTCTACCGGTTGTGGCGGAGACGCATCCCCGCCGGCCTGGTCACCGGCAACCTGTCCCGCATCGGCTGGAAGAAAATGGAGCGCGCCGGGCTGAAACCGTACCTGCGTTTCGGCGCGTTTGCCGAGCTCGCCAAAGACCGGGCTGGTCTGGTCCGCATCGCCGTCCGCCATGCCCGGGGCCAGGGCTGGATTGACCGGTCCAGCCGCGTGTCTCTGATCGGCGATCATCCCAACGATATTCGCGCCGCGCGTGCCAACGGAGTGCGATCCATCGCGGTCGCCACTGGCCTGGTGTCGGCCGAAGAGCTGGCAGCGCACTCCCCCGATGTCCTGGTGCCCGACCTGCGCGCACTCTCTCTGGAGATGCTCTTAGGATGAGTAGGGCGCTCCTGCTTCCGTTGATCTGGCTGCTGGCCTCCTGCGGCTCTCCCGCCGATACCTCTCCCGTGAAAGTCATCGTGGGCGCGCAACTCGATCCCGGCCACGACAATCCCCGGCTCGAGCATTCCGTCATCGTCATCCGCGACGGCAAATTTCAGGCGGTGGGCCCGCAACAATCCACTCCCGTGCCCAAGGGCGCGCAAATAACTTCCGGCATGGGCAAGCTGGTCACCCCCATTCCCAGCAGCTCTTTGATCGCCGTGGGAGAGCCTGCCGATCTCGTACTGCGCGATGCCGCCACGAGCTCGGCCGAGATGATCATGCACGCCGGCGAATGGCTAAAGTAAGAGACAGCTGACCGTGATCGACCCGCCGAAACACAGCTCCACATCTTTTCCCGGCGTCCGCCGCCGCGACGCATAAGAACCGTCATAGTGGAAACAGTCCCCGTCCTGCCGGAACCGGATATCCAGCGGCTCATTGTCCGGATCGCATCGGATCACGGCAGGGTTTTCCCGAACCTCGGCGTGCGGGAGATTCAAGTTCCAATATCCCTTGGGCGGGCACCCCTCCCTGAGCAGTTGCTCGATCACCGGCAGCGCCAGCGCACTCGACCGTTCCCAGTCGAGCGCCAGGCCCTTTCGAATATATTGCGATACCGCGATCCCCGGACGGCCCAGCAGCGCAGCTTCCCGCACCGCCGCCACCGTTCCAGAGGTAAAAAGATCGGCTCCCAGGTTTCCTCCGCGATTGATTCCCGACAGCACCCAGTCAATATCCGGGAATAGCGTGGTCACTGCCAGCCGTACGCAGTCTGCCGGCGTGCCCGTCAGCGTGAATTCCTGCGGACCAGTCTCTGCCAATGCCAGCGGACAGTCGGTGGTCACGCGAGGCCCGCGTAGGAATGTGGCTCTCTCGGGGCCAGGACAAACACCTGGCCAAATCGCCCCGCCAGGGTTTTCAACGCGGCTAGGCCGGGCGCATCCCACCCATCGTCGTTGGTCACTAAAATTCGCACCTGGACCTATGATGGCAAAAGTCCAGAATGCCGATGATTCACCAGGATTCGTGTGACTACACCGTCCCAAACCGTCGTCTTCCCCGCCTCCGTTAAAAAGCACGCATGGGAGACCCCTTATCGGTGGACCCAGACGGCCTGCTTGGCCCTAATTCTATTCATCCTCGCCGCGGCGTTCCGCCTGGGAGCGTCCCCTTACATCGCCTTCGCTTTTACCGGAGCGTTCATCCTACACATCGTGTCGCAGCCCACCCGGCGGGAACTCGCGATAGTGGCCGCTTGTGCTGCGATGTTCGCCGCCCCTTACTATCTTCTTCATGCGGAGGTGACTAACTTCTATGGCGCGGCGATGGGGATTCCGGGCGGCTTTCTCGGCTTGGGAAGCGTGCTGCTGACGACCCTCCAATGGTTCTGGGCTCCAGCCGAAATCAAGCGCGTCCACTTCGAGCGCGCACGCGAAGTTGGTTTGATTCCGGCCCTGTGCCTATGCTCTGCGGTGGCGGTGAATCTGGCGATTGGGCTGACGCCCATCACCTACGACCGGATTCTGTACGTCTTTGATACGAAATTCGGCGGCCCGCCGAGCTGGGTGATCGGAAGGCTCCTGCGCGCCCATCCCTGGCTCCTCCAGGCGTGCGGCTACATTTACAATAGCCTGCCGCTCGGCTTGGCGGCTTGCTTGGCGATCCAGTGGCGCGACCGCCAGATCAACACACGCATCGTGGTCGATCTGCGATGGCTCTCCGTGGCGATCGGCGTTGTGGGTTTCCTGCTCTATCAATTGAGTCCGGCAGCCGGACCGATTTACCTGTTCGGCAAGGACTTTCCATTTCACGTCCCGGATCTGGCCGGCCCGGCGATCCAGCCCGCTTGGCTGCAGCCCGCGGCTCGCAATGGCATGCCTTCGCTGCATGTCGGCTGGACGCTCCTCCTGTTCTGGAACATGCGCCGCCGCAACTGGTGGATGGGAGCGATCGCCGCAACATACCTGACGCTGACCGCCCTGGCGACGCTCGGGTTCGGAGAGCACTATCTCGCCGATCTCATGGTGGCTCCCCCACTGGCGCTGGCCATTCAAGCTGCCTGCACGCGAACGCAGAGCCCAACCGGCAGCCCAACCTTCAGTAAGGTTCGATGGGTCGCGATGGCCAGCGGCGCCGCCATCACACTGGCCTGGCTGATCGCATTTCGCACCGGCGCGGCTTTGCAGATTCCAGAAGGCGCGGCGACCTGGTCACTGGCGATTGTATCGTTAGCACTACCCGCGATTGCTGCTTGGCGCTTGGAACGAACCGCTGGTTGAAGTTCGCAACCGGTTCCGCCGATAAATAGACCACCGGGACTGCAGCCCCGCACTGTGGCTACCATTCTAGTTCCCACCGCGAATCTCACCTCCAGGCGCACCGCCTCCTTGATGGTGCTATTGGGCTTGTACGCCCTCACCGGGTTTTCCGGCGTGCTGGCCGAGCAGGGCTTCGAAAAGTACATCGCCCTGCTGGTGGGCGCCACCGTCTTCTCCTCGGCCATCGTTATCTTCGCGTATTTTCTGGGATTCGGGCTGGGGGCGTGGGGCATAGCGGCACTAACCCGCCGCGGCCGGATCAGGCGCCCACTGGTCACGTATGGGGTTTTGGAGTTGCTGGTGGGGGCCAGTTGTGTGGCCTTCACTTATGGGTTTCATCCGCTCAGCTCTCACCTGGTGCAGTTTCAAAGCCTCGATGATTCTGCGCTCGAGAAATTCGCGGTGCGTTTCGCGTTTGGGGCGATCCTGATTCTGCCCTCCGCGGCTCTGATGGGTGCGTCGTTCCCCCTGATTGCACAGGTGCTTGCGCAGGCGCCGGAGCGCGATAACAAACAGAGTGGATCGAGCTGGGTTGCCGCCTACGGCGCGAATCTCCTGGGAGCCTCCGCGGCGGCGCTCGGCGGGGCCTATGCGATTCTGCCCGCGATCGGCGTGCGTGGCGCCATGTGGCTGTGCGGCGGCATCGGCGTGGTGGTCTTCGCAATATCTCTCATCCTTCCCGAGCCCACATCACGCAACGTAGCGCGGGGAACCGGTGGAGCAGCGGTGGCGTCCATCGACGGTAAGGCCCTGCTGCTGGCCACCGCCCTGCTATCCGGCTTGGTGTTCTTCGCGCTGGAAGTGCTGTGGACCCACCTGATCGCAACGCTGCTGGGCGCCAGCGTCTACGCCTTCGCCTCCATGCTGGCGGTGGTCTTGATCGGCCTGTTCCTCGGGTCGCTGCGCGCCGGGCGGACCACGGAGCCCGTTAGTTTGGCTGCGTTTTCCAAGGTGCTGGGTTGGTCGGCGCTCCTGCTGATCGTTCAATTCCGGCTGTGGGATTACATTCAGATCGCCTTTCTGACGCAAATCCCTGAATGGATGAAATCGTTCTACACGGTCGAGGGTTTCAAGTTTCTCCTGGCTGCGTTGCTGATCGTGCCCTCCGCCGCGCTGCTCGGCACCCTGTACCCCATGCTGTTGCGGCATCCCGCTCTCAGCCGGCCCGGCGCCTTCTATTTCGTGGGCTACCTGAACATGGCCAACTCGGCGGGATGCTTGGCCGGGGCCATCCTGGGCGTGTTCTTTTTCATTCCGGTGCTGGGCTCGGAGTGGTCGATCAAGGTCATCGTCGTGGCGCTGGCACTGACAGGCGCCCTGTTCCTGTGGCGCGAGCAGCTGCCGCGAAACGTCCTGCTCAAGACTCTGATCCCCGGTGTTCTGCTGTTCGGCTACGCGATGACGTGGCACTGGGACCATCTGCTCCTGACGTCCGGCCAGAACACGTATTTCGGGAAACCCGATAAACCAGCGGCGCCGCCGAAGCCTGGCGACGAAGGGGCCAAGAGCGTCGGCGTGGTGTTTTTCGAGGAGCATGCCCAGGGCGGCTTCACCACCGTGGTGCAGCTGGATTACGCCACCTTGCCAACCAAGCGCATGCTGCTCAGCAACGGCAAGTTCGAAGGCACGGACGATCTGGAGTCGCAGGGCTTCGCGCAAATCGCCTTCGCATCCATTCCCTCCCAGTTCACCCAGGACTTCGGACGGGCGCTGCAAATCGGGTTGGGAACCGGCCAGAGCGTGCACACGCTGGCCCGCCTGGGATTCGGCGCCGTCGATATCGCCGAGTACGCACCTGGCATCGTGCACGCCTCCTCCCGGTGGTTTCAGAACGTGAATGGCAACGTGCTCGCCGAGCCCAACGTCCGCTTGCGTCTCGAGGACGGGCGCAATTTCGTGCAGCTGGCTCCCGCGCATTCCTTTGACGTGATTTCCATCGAGATCACCAGTGTGTGGTTTGCCGGGGCCACCAACCTGTACTCTCGCGAGTTCTATGAAATGGCCAAGTCGCGGCTGAAGCGCGGTGGAGCATTGCAGCAATGGGTGCAGTTCCATCACACCCAACCGCGCGAGCTGGGTGTGCAGATCGCCACGCTGCGCTCCGTGTTCCGCTACGTGAGCGTATGGAGCTCCGGAGGCCAGGGCATGATGGTGGCTACAGACCATCCGCAGGAATTGACGGCCGCCCGGCGCGCCTACTTAGCCCAGCGGTTGACTTCGCTGAGCAACATTCCGGAGTCAAGGCAAACGTTCCTCGAAGCGCAGGTGTTCGATTCCCGGCTGCTCAGTCCAGCGGCCGTCGACCGGCTCCTCGGCCAAGCCGCGTACGGCATTAACACCGATCACAACCGCTGGATCGAATATGCCACGCCGCGTTATAACTGGATCGACGACGACGGCGGCGCGGCTAACCTGGCTTGGCTCAAGAGCTTCGCGGACCTCCCACGGTGACCGGAGCCACGCGATAGGGGCCATTCTTAGCGGTCAGGTGGAAGCCGATCGAGGCAAATGGTACAGTAATAGAGTGCTGGTCGCTTGCTCCCAGCCGGTCGTGGTGTTCTTGCTAAATCGCAGATAACTTCGCTGCCCCGCCGCCGGTTCCGTGTGAGTGTGCGGCGTATCTATAGCAGGAGCAATGACATATGGCTGGTCGAGGTCCACAATCCTTCAAGAAGCGGCAAAGAGAACAGGCGCGCAAGGAAAAGCAGGATGAAAAGCGCACCAAACGCCTGCAACCAAAAGAACCCGGAGGAGGACCCGAAGTTGCCGAGGGGAATCCTATCCTGGAAGAGCTGCAAGGTTATGAGTACGATGAGGAAGTCGGCAGCGGGCCTCAAAAAAGCGCCTGAGATCTGGTTTAATAGAGAGATCGAATTCTAATGGCAGAAATTCACCTTCAAGACGGCGAGACTCTGGAGAGCGCGCTGCGCCGGTTCAAACGTTTGGTCCTCCGTGAAGAAATCATCAAGGAGATCAAGCGCCACTCTTTCTACCTCAAGCCCGGCGAGAAGAAGCGCGTAAAGGCCGCCTTGGCGCGCAAGCGCAACCGCAAGAAGCGCAGCCGCGACACCGCCCCAGAACCCGCCCGTTAAAACGCGGGAGCTTGGCCTCCTATCCTCCCAGGTCGGCCGCGCAAAGCCGCACTGTCTAACCTTACAAGCGAGCCCCTGTTACCCGCCTCGTCGCGGCGGTACACTGAATGGATCTTATGCGACTTTCTCACGGCGACAAGCTTGGCCCGTATGAGATCGCTTCCCTGATTGGCAAGGGCGGCATGGGGGAAGTGTACCGTGGGACCGATACGCGCCTGGGACGGCCGGTCGCCATCAAAGTTTCCTCGCGAGAATTCAATGACCGCTTCGAGCGCGAGGCCCGCGCCATATCGGCGCTCAACCATCCCAATATTTGCACGCTGCATGACATCGGCCCGAATTACCTGGTGATTGAGTACATCGAGGGCCAGACGCTCTCGAAGCTCATTGAACAAGGTCCGCTGCCGCTCGATAAAGCGCTGGCCTACGCCATCCAGATTGTCGACGCACTGGCTGCGGCGCATGCCAAGGGCATCATCCATCGCGATCTCAAGCCCGGCAACATCATCATCACGAAGAACGGCGCCAAGGTTCTCGACTTCGGCCTTGCCAAGATTGGCGCCGGGAAGCCCGGCGCCGAATCCGCGGTCAACATCGACACCATCACCGAGCCCCTTACGCAAGCCGGGGCTGTCCTCGGCACGCTGTACTACATGGCTCCCGAGCAAGTGGAAGGCAAGGATACCGACCAGCGGTCCGACATCTTTTCGTTCGGCGTTGTGTTCTACGAAATGATCACCGGCCAGCGCCCCTTCGGCGGCGACACGCAAGCCGCCGTGCTCGCTTCTCTCATGAAGGACCAGCCGCCGCCAATGAATCTGCGCCAGCCCTCGGTGCCGCGCCAGCTCGAGCGCGTGGTCAGAAAATGCCTGGAGAAAAAGCCCGACGATCGCTGGCAGTCGGCGCGGGACTTGAAGCCGATGCTGGAAATGATCGATCTGGACGCGCCGCAGGTCGGTACCGGCAGCAGCAGCGTTCCCATCCCGGCGCAGAGTGTCTCACGCAAGAAACTGCTGTGGCGTAGTATCGCCGCAGTCGCTGTGCTAGCTGCGGCCGCTGCTGTCTGGACGCTGTGGCCCAAGCCGGCTCCCACGCTCGCGCGCTTCCAGGTCACACTGCCCGAGAACGTCGATTTCAGCGAGTATGTTTCCGTCTCGCCCGATGGCCACAAACTGGTCTTCAATGCCACCGGCGCCCAAAGCGGTCTGTGGATTCACGACCTGAATACGTTGGAGTGGCGGAAGCTGGCGGGCACCGAAGGCGCAACCTCGCCCTTCTGGTCGCCGGACAGCCGCTACCTCGGGTTTGCAGTCAGGAATGAGTTAAAGAAGATCGAGGCCGCGGGCGGGCCGGCGCAGACCCTGTGCACAATTAACGCGATTATAGGGAGTGGCACCTGGAGCAAGGACGGCGTTATCCTTTTCGGGAGCCGCGGCGGGAGCGGACCCCTTCGCCGGGTTTCTGCTGCGGGCGGCGTGGCTACCGATGTCACGGCCATCGACAGAACCCGCGGAGAAAATTCTCACTCTTTTCCCAGTTTCCTGCCGGATGGAGAACACTTCCTGTATCTTCGCGCCACCGGCCCCGCGACGGGCGGCATTTATGCCGGCTCCCTGGACGCGAAGCCCGCGGAGCAATCACTGAATCTCGTCCTGGCAAGCGGGTATGGCGCTCCTTTCGTAGACGGAAATGTGTTTTTCATGCGCGAAGGCACCTTGATGGCCCAGCCCTTCGACACCAGCAAGCTGCAGTTGCGCGGAGAGCCGGTTCCCGTGGCCGAGCACGTCGGAACCACTGGGTCGTCCGGCATTTTTTCGGTCTCGCCCACCGGCGTGCTCGCCTATCGCTCGGGTTCGACGGTGGAAGCCGGCGTCTTACAGCCTACCTGGTATGATCGCCAGGGCAAGACAACGGCCGCCTTCCCGGAGCCGGGTCACAACACGGGGCTGGTATTGTCGCCGGATGCAACCCGCGCGGCGGGACGGGATGCGGGTCAGCAAGTGAAGGGCGACATCTGGCTGCTCGATTTTGCCCGCGCCGTCCGTACGCGCCTCACCTTCCGTCAAAGCCCGGGATCGTTTCCAGTCTGGACGCCGGACGGCGCTCAGATCATATTTGCGGCCGGCAATGGGCTGGACACGCTGTACGAAAAGTCCGCAAGCGGCGCGGGCGACGAAAAAGAATTGCTGAAAAAGCCGGGCGAGATCATGCTGCCGAGCAGTGTTTCCCGCGATGGGCGCTTCTTGCTTTATTACACCGTGAACGTGGAGAAAACCGGGAGCGACCTATGGGTGCTGCCGCTGGAAGGCGATCGTAAACCTGCGCTCCTGTTGGGAACCAACTTTAACGAAACCAATGCCAGTTTCTCTCCGGATGGGCGCTGGATCGCTTACCGCTCCACCGAGTCCGGCCGAGGTGAGCTTTACGTGCGGCCCTTTGTTGCTTCAGGACCTTCTCTGGGCGAAGGCAAGTGGCAAGTATCCAGGGACGGAGCGGCAGGATCGACTCCGAGATGGCGCAACGATGGCAAGGAACTCATCTTTATGGGTCCCAACGGTACCGTGATGGCCGTGGACGTTAATGGAAGCGGCCCGGCGTTTCAGATGGGGACCCCCACGCAACTATTCGCGGTATTAGGCTACACCGGCTGGGATGCGGCCTCCGACGGCAAGAGGTCTCTGATGACGGTTGGGCCGAGACAAGCTCAAACTTCGCAAACACCCATCACGGTGGTCCTCCACTGGCAAGCCGACCTGAAGCGCTAAGAGCGCTGAGTCTACCGCTTCGCCACCGTCGTCGTGGTTCCGTGGATCTCCTGCAAGCTCCACACGCGGATCGGATCCCGCCCCTTGGACGCAATCGCTTCCACTGCCGCCCGCGCTCCGCTGATCGTCGTGATACAAGGCACCCGGTAGGTCACGGCGTTTCTGCGGATCGCCTTCTCATCGGCAAATGCATGGGCGCCCGTGGTGCCCGTATAAATGATCAGGCTGATCGAACCCGCCTTCAGCAGGTCCACCGCGTTCGGCCGGCCTTCGTTCACCTTGAACACGGTTTTCACCGCAACGCCCGTGGCGCGAATCGCATTCGCCGTACCGCGTGTGGCGGTGATCTCGAAGCCGAGCTCTGTCAGCCTCTTCGCCAGCGCCGCGGCCACCAGCTTGTCTCGATCGTTCACCGTGAAGAACACCCGGCCCTTGTCCGGCAGCGGCGTGCCCGCGCTTAATTGCGCTTTGGCGAACGCTTCGCCGAAATTTTCGCCCACGCCCATCACTTCCCCGGTGGAGCGCATCTCCGGCCCCAGCGACGGGTCCACGCCCGGGAACTTGTTGAACGGAAACACCGGCGACTTCACGAAGAATTGCGGGACGGTAAGGACGCCTTTTGCGTCCGTGAAATCGGAAATCTTCTGTCCCAGCATCAACCCCACCGCGATCTTCGGCAGCGGCACGCCGGTCGCCTTGCTGACGTACGGCACCGTGCGCGAGGCTCTCGGGTTAACTTCTAGGACATAGACCGTACCGTCTTTCACAGCGTACTGGATGTTCATCAGCCCGATCACGTTCAGTGCCCGCGCCAGTTGTTCGGTATACGTCCGGATCGTCGCCAGCGTTTGCTCGGAAAGCGACGTCGCCGGCAGCACGCAGCTCGAGTCGCCCGAATGCACGCCCGCCTCTTCGATGTGCTCCATGATCCCGGCGATCAGGACCGCGCCGCTCGTATCCGCCAGCGCGTCCACGTCCACTTCGGTCGCATCTTCCAGGAACCGGTCGATCAAAACCGGACGATCCTGCGAGAAGATCACGGCTTCCTGCATGTACCGCCGCACGGTGTCTTCGTCGTAGGCGATCACCATCGCGCGTCCGCCCAACACATAGCTCGGCCGCACCAGCACTGGATAGCCCAGTTGCCGCGCCACGTCGCATGCGCCTTCGACCGTCGTCGCCGAACCGTTGGCCGGCGCCGGGATACTCAACTCGTCCAGAAGTTTGCCGAATAGCTTCCGATCCTCCGCTAGATCGATGTTCATCGGATCGGTCCCGATAATCGGCACGCCAAAACGCTTCAGTGGCAGCGCCAGCGTCAGCGGAGTCTGGCCGCCGAACTGCACGATCACGCCGTCCGGCTTCTCCGTCTCGTAGATGTTCAGAACTTCTTCCAGCGTCAGCGGCTCGAAGTACAGCCGGTCACTGGTGTCGTAATCGGTCGAGACGGTCTCGGGATTGCAATTCACCATGATCGACTCGACGCCGAACTCCTGCAGCGCGAAGGACGCATGGCAGCAGCAGTAGTCGAACTCAATGCCCTGCCCGATCCTGTTCGGCCCGCTGCCCAGAATCATGACCTTCTTGCGATCCGAGGGCGCCGCCTCGCAGTGCGATTCGTAGCTCGAATACAAATACGGCGTGAAGCTCTCGAACTCGGCCGCGCACGTATCCACGCGATTGAACACCGCTGTCACGCCCAGCTCTTTCCGCCGCGCCCGCACATCCAGCGGTCCCACTTTCCAGGTCCGGGCGAGCTCCGAATCGGAGATGCCGTCGCGCTTCGCCGCAAGGAACTGCTCCCGTGTGATCGAACCGAGCGTGACCTTGCCCATGTCGCGCTCCAGGTCCACCATCTCGCGCACCTGCCGCAGGAACCACGGATCGATCGCCGTGAGCGCGTGAACCTGTTCTTCGGTGTATCCGCGCTCGAATGCAAAGCGGATGTAGCCCAGCCGGTCCGGGTTGGGGGTGATCAAACGAGGTTCAATGAGATCGTCCTGATACGTCACCGCGCCGTCGGCTTTGCCTGTTTCGAGGCTCCGCATCCCCTTGCCCAGCGCCTGCTTGAACGTTCTGCCGATCGCCATCGCCTCGCCCACGCTCTTCATCTGCGTGCCCAGCACCGGCTCCGCGCCCGGGAATTTTTCGAACTGCCAGCGCGGGATCTTCACCACCACGTAGTCGATAGTCGGCTCGAAACAGGCCGGAGTCTTGCGCGTGATGTCGTTCTTGATCTCGTCCAGGCGATACCCCACCGCCAGCTTCGCCGCGATCTTGGCAATCGGAAACCCCGTGGCTTTGGAAGCGAGAGCGGAGGAACGTGATACGCGCGGATTCATCTCCACGATCACCATGCGGCCAGTCGCGGGATCAATCGCGAACTGCACGTTCGACCCGCCGGTATCCACGCCGATCTCGCGCAGGCACTTCAGCGCGCCGTCGCGCATCATTTGATATTCGCGATCCGTCAGCGTCTGCGCGGGCGCCACCGTGATCGAATCGCCCGTATGCACGCCCATGGGATCGAAATTCTCGATGGAGCACACGATGATGGCGTTGTCCGCCTGGTCCCGCATCACCTCCAGCTCGAATTCCTTCCAGCCCAGCACGCTCTCCTCGATCAGGACCTCGTGTACCGGCGAAAGATCCAGGCCATGCTCCAGAATCTCGACCAGATCTTCGCGGTTATACGCAATGCCCCCGCCCGAGCCGCCCAGCGTGAAGCTGGGGCGCAGAATCACCGGGTATCCGATGCGCCCAGCGAACTCCAGACCCTTCTCGATCGTCGTGACTAGCTGCGACTGCGGCAGGTCCAGGCCGATCTTCTTCATCGCGTCCTTGAACAGCAACCGGTCCTCGGCCTTCTTGATCGCGCCCAGCTTCGCACCGATCAGTTCCACCCCGTATTGGTCGAGCACGCCCGCCTCGGCCAACTCCACTGAAAGATTCAATCCCGTCTGTCCGCCGACCGTTGAAAGCAGCGCGTCGGGACGCTCGCGCCGGATCACCTCCGCGGCGTATTCTAAGCTCAGCGGCTCAACGTACGTCCGGTCTGCCAGGTTCGGATCCGTCATGATCGTGGCCGGATTAGAATTGATCAGGACCACTTCATAGCCGTCCTGGCGCAGCGCCTTGCACGCCTGCGCTCCGGAATAGTCGAACTCGCAGGCTTGCCCGATGATGATCGGCCCCGAGCCCACGATCAGAATGCGGTGAATGTCGTTGCGACGCGGCAATTATTTCCCGCCCTCCATCAGCTTCACAAAATCTCCAAACAAATAATGCGAATCGTGCGGACCCGGCGCCGCTTCGGGATGATACTGCACGCAGAACACAGGATGATTACGATGCCGGAAGCCCTCCAGCGTCTGGTCATTCAGATTCATGTGCGTGATTTCTATTTCGTTCAAGTTCAGGGAGTCCGGGTCCACGGCGAACCCGTGATTGTGCGACGTGATCTCCACGCGCCCCGTTACCTTATTCAGCACCGGATGATTCGCCCCGCGGTGCCCGAACTTCAGCTTGTAGGTCTTCCCGCCCAGCGCCAGCGCCAGAATCTGGTGTCCCAGGCAGATCCCGAAGATCGGTGTCTTCCCCACCAGCTTGCGCACCTGCTCCGCCTGGTACGTCAGCGGCTCCGGATCGCCCGGGCCGTTCGAAAGAAACACGCCGCTCGGCTTCAGCGCCAGCACGTCTTCCGCTTTCGTGCCCGCCGGCACTACCGTCACGCGGCTGCCCGATTGCACCAGCATCCGCAGGATGTTCCGTTTGATCCCGAAATCGTAGGCCACCACGTGAAACCGCGCCTCAGCGGGATCGCCAACATCTTCCGAAGGCGACGCCGCGATCGCGCCACGGTCCCATGCATACTGTTCTTTCGTTGAGACGCGCGTCGCCAGATCCAGGCCGTTCATCGACGGCGATTTCTTCGCCCGCTCCACTAACTCCTTCGCATCCGTCGAAATCGACGACAACACGCCGCGCATCACCCCGCGCGACCGCAGATGCAGCACCAGTGCCCGGGTGTCAATCCCGGAAATTACGGGGACTCCGCTGTCAGTCAAGAAGCTTTGCGCGGTCTGATCCGAACGCCAGTTGCTCGATAGCGGTGAAAACTCCCGAACCGCCAGACCCTCAATGTAAGGCTGCGACGACTCGGAATCGTTTTCATTGGCGCCGTAGTTGCCGATTTGCGGATTCGTCAGCACCACGATCTGCCCGGAATAGGATGGGTCGGTGAAAACTTCCTGGTATCCAGTGATCGCGGTATTGAAGACCACTTCGCCCGCGCGTTCGACGGGCGCACCAAAACTCTGTCCCTCGAAGACCGTGCCGTCTTCCAGGGCGAGGACTGCTGGGTTCAATGAGGTGTTTCCTCCAGACCAGGGGATGTCTCCTCTATTTCACCACATTCCGCCCGCCGTCCCAAACTCTACTGGCCGAACTCGAGTTTTGTTTTGGAGCCTCCCAGTTGGATCGAAGTAATTTTGACAGTGTCGCCTTGCTTCACAGTGTCGAGTGCAGTTGCGCTGTATCTCGTATTGGTGTTCTCAACCTTTACGGGGACCGTGAACGATTGCCGATTTTCCGTACCGGTAAAAATGGCGTTGGATCCTTCGACCTTCAGTCTGTATTCGCCAGGCGCGAGCTGGACGCTGCCGGCCTTCGCTCCAGAAGAGAGAAGCACATCGTAGGTCTTTGAACCCGCAAAAGCAACAGCGGAAAAAGCCAGGGCTGCGCCCCAACGTAGTAATCGATTAGTCATAAAAATGGTGTCCTTCCTGCAATCCGTTAGACGAGGAGGCGCATCAATTGGTCACTACTGTCCTGAGGGGATGGCCAAACGGCTTAGCCGTCAATATAAAATCGACGCCAGATACGCCCCCGCTGGCTCGTTGTACAACCCGACGGTCATCAGCGTCATCGGCTCCACAACGCGCAGCCCGTTCGCCAGGCACCATCGGAAGAGTTCGGCGTTGCGCGTCGGCACCAGGATTCCCGGCCCGCCGAATCCTTCCGCCGCCGCGATCAGCGCCTGCAAGTCCAGATTGCTCTCCGCCACCGCGTGCCCGAAGAACGCCAGGCTGCTGCAGTAGGCTGTAATCCTTCCATGCCTCTCCACCACGGCCGCGCTCCCCTGCGCGATCGAGTCCGCCAGATCCCCGCCCCGATCGTGCCCGTGCACACTCACGCACACCCGATTGCACGCGACTAAGTCTTCCGTCCCTGCGGGACGCACTAAACACCCGTCGAGCTTTTTCTTGATCGCCGGCCCCTGCATCACGGAAAGCGGCTCGCGCGCATCGAATCCCAGCGTCGCATACAGCGATAACGATCGCGTGTGAAACGCCGCCTGCACCAAACGCACTCCCGGGAAATTGCGCTCGCGTGCGCGATCCAGCACGGTTTGCATGAGCTTTCGTCCCACACCCCGGTTCTGAGCAGCCGGATCGATGGTGATCGGCCCGATCCCCGCGATGGGCGAGCGCTCGTCCATGCAGTTGCTGCCCACGATGCGCCCGCCATCTTCCGCGACCACGCAGAAGAACGCAGGATGTCCGAACATCGTCGACATCAGCCCCGCGGCGTGCTCCATCGACAGTAAATCCGGAGGAAATCCGTGCTCGGTGTTGATCTTTAGGAAGGCTTCGTAGCAGATCTTGCCGGTCGCAGCCGCGTCTTCCGGCGTCGCGCGCCGAATCGTCATAGTGGACATCGCGATCAGTGTAGCGCGGCTGGCCGCGTCTGTTCAGATCCGAACACGCCCTGTCACGACCACGCACTGTCCGAAATCGGATGAGCTACGCAATCAATAACTTAAATCGATTCGCACCCGGTCACAAGCTTGCATGCTCCGGGGTGAGGAGGCACACCAATGACACGAACCTTATTGGCCGTGATGCCCGCGCTTCTGAGCTCGGCCTTGGTATTGCCCGGATGGCCCCAATCTTCACCGCCGACCGCACAGGAGGTATTGTCCGCCGCCCTCGCCGACATGCGCGGACGGAAGGAAATCATCGATACATCTGGCACACGGAACGAATTGTGGTTCTCCTCCATGGCTGCCCCAATGATCTCGACCGTCAGCGTGCCTGTGCGCCAGTCGCCGGGAACTGTCTCGGCCAAGCGGTTGCGCCATCGGCCGCCCAAAGCGGCTCGCCAGGCCTACGATAAAGCTGCACGAATCAAGGACGCCGGGAAAGCAGCCCTTGAACTGGAAAAAGCAATCGCCCTCGATTCTGATTTTGCCGAGGCGCACAACGATCTCGGAGTAGTCTACACGCGCCTGGGCCGGTATCCGGAAGCCGGGGCGGAATTCCGGCGGGCGATTGAGTTGGTTCCCGAGGAGTCTCTCCCGCATTCCAACCTGGCCTGGGTGCTGTCTGCCATGGGCCAACGCGCGGAGGCCGAATCACACTAAGACCGTTTTTGCGTGTACAGTAGCTAAAGATATAAGGAGGACCTCGATGTCCAAACTGTACACGCTCTCTGCTCTTCCTTTTGTGGCTGTGCTCGCTGCTGCACAGACGCCTTGTGATCAACTGAAACTTTCGTTCCCCGATGTAGCGATCAAGTCGATCCAGTTCATCCCGGCTGGTCCCTTTGCGGCCCCCACTGGATCCCTCACGCCGGTCATCCCCGCTCTCGATCCAGCTCCGGGCGGTCGCGGAGGCGCGGGCAAACAGGCCAAGGGTCCGGCTCCCGGTGGACGCGGAGCTGCCCAACCTCTTCCGGTACCCGCCTATTGCCGGGTCTTGATGGTGCTGACGCCGTCGTCGGACTCGCTGATCGACACGGCCGTATTCTTGCCCACCGAAAACTGGAACGGAAAACTCCAAGTAGTGGGAAATGGCGGATGGGCCGGCAGCATCAGCTATCCCGCGATGGCGGCTGCCTTGAAAGAAGGCTATGCGACCGCCTCGAATGACACCGGGCACCGCGCCAACGACGTTGGCGGAGGCGGCATGTTCGCGCTCGGCCATCCCGAGAAGATCACCGATTTCGCGTATCGAGCGATGCATGAAACCGTCGTCAAGGCGAAATCGATCACCACAGCGTTCTACGGCAAAGGTCCCAAGTACTCGTATTACAATGGCTGCTCCACTGGCGGCAGGCAGGGGCTCATCGAGATCACCAAGTTCCCCGAGGATTTCGACGCCGCGACCGTGGGCGCTCCCGCCAACCCGCATGTTCATCTGCATGCTGCCGGCGTCGAACGGTCGCTCGAATTGATGAAGAATAACGCGCCGCTCACGCAGGCCAAGGTCGACACGTTGCACAAGGCCGTCATGGACTCCTGCGACGCCCTCGACGGCGTCAAGGACAATATCATCAGCAATCCCGAAAAGTGCCATTACGATCCCTCAGCGCTCTTGTGTAAAGCCGCGGATGGACCCACCTGCCTGACCTCGGGCGAGCTGGAGACCGTGCGCATCGTGTTCGGAGACGTCAAAACTAAAAAAGGCGAAGTCATCTGGACCGGGTACGCGCCCGGCACGGAGCTGCAAGTTGGATCGCTCAAGACCGTTCCCACGGGACCAGGCGGCGTCTGGGACGTCATCCGCATTCTGGGCCACCAGGATAAGGATTACGACTGGCACAATTTCGACTTGGACGCCGAAGTGGCGCAGGCTGACAAGGCAGGTATCGACGTCCTCACGTACGATCTGTCGGCCTTCAAAGCGCGTGGCGGAAAACTGCTCCTCTATCATGGCTGGGCCGATCCCGCCATCCCGCCGGGTCACACCGTGCTGTATTACAAAGAAGTCCTCAACAAAATGGGGAAGAAACAGGACGATTGGTTCAAGCTGTACCTGGAGCCCGGAATGGCACATTGCCGCGGTGGTGATGGTCCCGACCAGTTCAATAAGATGGGTGTAATCGAGCGTTGGCGTGAAGCCGGTCAGGCTCCGGATTCCATCATCGCGTCGCACGTTACCGGCAGCGCGGTCGATATGACCCGCCCGCTGTGCGCCTATCCGCAGGTTGCCGTATATAAGGGCGCCGGCAGTACCAACGACGCCGCCAGTTTCTCCTGCAAGCTGCCTTAACTGATAAGTAGGGCCGGTCTCAAAGCCGGCCCTTTATCTACGCCGAAATCGCCACTCATCGATATACGCCCACGACCCGTCCGCGACCTGTTCTTCGTTGACGAACCCAAATTCGTCGTCACTCTTTTTGTCCCATGTCATTCGCCATTCGCAGTCGATTCCGATCATGGTCATCAACCCGGAAAAGACGATCTGATCGCCGGCCCAACCCTCCCTTGAGCGAAGAATGCCGTAGGACCCGCGAGTCAGCACATAGATCCATTGCTTGCTGAAAGGATCGAAGGTAATCTGGCGCACCTGGCTTCCATTGGGCGATACGCCGCATACCCAGTTGTCCGCCTCGCAGAACGCGAATCTCTGATTGCCGGCATCCGAGTAAGCGGGACTCAGGCGCGTAGCCGGGACCAGGTTCTCATAACACCATTCACCGGCAATCCAGCGGAACTTGTCCATCTCCACGGTGCGCGCCGCGGATAGCCGCCGGATCATATCCTGAGAAAAAACTCCCACTTGGCGCTGCGGATCGAACCTCGAAGGCCCCATGGTCATGATTCCTTGTGAGAACAGTTGTTCGATCAGCATTGTGCTTCACTCGCTATGTGGTATGATACACAACCATGGTTGTGAAATCAAGACAGGGCCGCCCCGCTCCGGTAGTTCCCGCCGGGCTCGATCTGGGATATCTCGCCTTGTTCCTGGGCTTGCGGTTCAATGAACTCGTCGCGGCGCAACTGGCTGGCAAAGGATTCGGAGATATCCGGGAGAGCCACGGCTACGTCATTCAGCATCTGATTGACCAGGACCGCACCATTACCGAATTGGCCGGACGCATGGAAGTGACCCAGCAGGCCGCGTCCAAGGTGGTCGCGGAATTGATCAAGCTGGGTGCTCTCGAAGTGGCCGTCGCCCGCGATCGGCGCACCAAACGGATCCGCCTGTCTCGCCGCGGCTGGCGCGCCGTAAAGCTCGCCCGAAAAGTGAGAGCGCAAATCGAGAAGCGCTTGATGAAGGCGGTGGGACTCACCAGGTATGATGAGGCCAAGAGAATCCTGCTCCGGGCCTTGGACGAACTGGGGGGCGTGGAAAGAATCCAATCGCGCCGCATCCGTCCGGCGAGTTGATCGGCCTCCATGCTCTATGCCAAGAAACATCGAAATCAAGGCTTACATCCCGAATCCGGAGGCTGTCGCCCGAAAAGCGGCGGCCATCGCCGATCAGGGTCCTATCGAACTGCAGCAGGACGATACCTTTTTCCCTTGTGAGTCCGGGCGGCTGAAGCTGCGAGCGTTTTCCAACGAATCAGGTGAACTTATCTTTTACCGTCGCCCCGATCAACAAGGCCCAAAAGAATCCTTCTACCTTCTCTCGCCAACTTCCTCGCCCGATACTCTCCGGCAGTTACTATCGCTTGCCTACGGACAGGCCGGCCGCGTTCGGAAGCACCGTACGCTGTTTCTGGTTGGTAGAACTCGCGTACACCTAGACGATGTTCAAGACCTGGGGCGTTTTCTCGAGCTCGAGGTCGTCCTTGACGATGGCGAGCCCGCGGAGCGTGGGATACGCGAAGCTCATGAACTCATGGCGAAGTTGGGTGTTGACCCGTCCCAGCTTGTCGAAGGAGCGTACGTGGATCTCCTGGCAAAGAAGGGCGTCTAGGTTTCAAATGTTGAGGACAGACATTGTCATCCGAAAGCAACAGCGGACGACGCTGAAGCGATGATTGCGGTGCTCGAAGGAATTGCGTCGGAACGGATTCACACCGCGATTAACAACCCATGGTCCGCCGGGCAACAGCGGCGCTATTTGATGTCGCTGTCGGCGCGAGAAGTGATCCATGTCGCAGAAGCCGGGCCAGAAGGCGTGATCGGCTACCAAACGCTGGACCTGTGGGCGCCGTCGCCTCGAGTTGATAGAATCGAGTCGTGGACCATTTGAAAATGATGTGCTGGCGGTTGCTCATCGCGGCGCTTCTCCTGCCTATCGGCGCGCGCGCGCAGTGGCTGAACTACCCGGATAAGGGCATACCACGGCTGAAAGACGGAAAACCGAACCTCACCGCTCCGGCGCCACGCAGCACCGATGGCAAGCCGGATCTGACCGGCGTCTGGCTGCACGAGCGTACCCCGACCGCTGAATTCAAGCGCATGTTCGGCGCGTCCTACGAGGCCGAGTCGCAGGCTGCACTGATCGGGATGGAACTCGAATCCGTGCACAAGTACGCCCTCAACATCCTGGTCGATTTCAAGGCCGAAGAGTCTCCGCTGCGGCCGGAAGCAGAGGCGCTGATGATGCGGCGCACCGCCGAGCGGCGGGTTGACAATGTTTGCCATGGCGA
The DNA here is from genome assembly GCA_020073345.1 of Terriglobia bacterium. GTDB lineage: Bacteria > Acidobacteriota > Terriglobia > Bryobacterales > Bryobacteraceae > Palsa-187. Next base: position 6,388 of record JAIQFI010000056.1, on the reverse strand, counting down.
GTACGGCTGGCCCGTGGCCGGGCTGCTTGCCGAACCATTCAAAATCGTCCAGGCGCCCAAAGAGACGATGATTCTGTACGAAGTCGACGGCCTTCACCGCCAGGTTTTCACGGATGGACGCCAGTTTCCAGCCACCTTCGAGTTTCCCGCATATCTCGGATACTCCACCGGTCACTGGGAGGGCGACACCTTCATCGTCGAGTCGCGCGGATTCAACGACCGGACGCCGCTGGACGCCATAGGGCATCCCCGCAGTGAAGCAATGCATGTGACGGAGCGTTTCCGCCGGCGCGATTTCGGACATCTGGATGTCGAGATGACATTCGATGATCCTCAGATGTACTCACGCAAGTTCACCGTCCGGACTCCCTTCGAACTGGTGGCCGACAACGATATCTTCGAGATGTTCTGCACGCAGAACGAGAAGGATCGCCCACACATGGTGAAGTAACTGCGACGAGCACATGGACACTGCCGTCTAAGCAGGCCGATGTGCCCTTAAGAACGACCGTATTTGGCGTACTGCCAGCGGAATCCGCTCCTTGGGCTCCTTCCACGGGAACATGCTCACTTCGGCCTTTGGCGCGAGCATCGCGGCTTCCATCGCGACGGCGTACGGATGCGCCGGGATATCGTCCGGCAGGATCAGTACGGGCGTCTGACAATTGCGCACGAAATCGCGTGTCACGGTGAAGACGAAGTCGGGGTTGTTGCGGTACATCTTGGTAAGAAATTTATCCACCGTCGCCATCTTGATCTCGGGCCGTCGCTTGACGAATTCCGGACCCCAGCCCTTCATATTGTTTTCGTAGAAAAGGTCGCGCATCTCCGGACGCGATCCGCTGGGCTGCGCCAGCACGGCTGCCGCAATACGATCCGGCGCCCGCCGCAACAGGTTCCAGATAAAGGGACCGCCAATGCAGAAGCCCAGCACCATGAATTTTTGGATGCGCAGGTGATCCATCAGGCCGAGTTGGTCATCCGTGAAGGAATCCCATGGCCTGTCGATCTCGAGGGGACCCGTCGACTGGCCCTCGACGGCGTTGCGCAGGTCCGACGCGATCAAGCGGTACTCTCCCTTGAACTCCTCGATCGGGTTAAACGGCGACCCGCTGGTCAAGCCCGAGATCGTCGAATTCAATCCCCCGCCGGCAATGAGCAACAACGGAAAGCCGGAACCGTGCTGCTCGTAACGGATGCGAACGGGACCTTTCTCGTAGAACGACATGGCAGGTCCTCCCTTCCCGCTCTGCTGACCAAATAGTTGCGGCGCTGCGGCCATAGCTGTCGCCGCCGCGCCTGTTTTTAGGACGGTGCGTCTGGTCGAACCCATAATCGGTGTCCCCCTTGATCATCGTCACGCCACCGCGAAGCATCCTCGCCGGGCGTCGGGCCGTCTCAACGTTCCCCCGCGACAAATCACGACCGCGGAACTTGCCTGCGGAGCGGGAGCAGCGATCGAAGGCGCTCCTCGCGCAGGTAGATTCCCGCCCAGGCAATCAGGCTCGTCGATAGCGGGACCAGCACCGGATAAGGCTCTCCCATGCGGACATAAGTCGCGATAGCGCCGCCCAGGTAGCCGGTGAGCAGGACCGCGCCCAGAATCGCCGTCCGCGGAATGACGTACAAGAGGAGGGAGCCAAGCTGCAGGAAGGCGAGGAGCGGCAAGGCGCTCTCCGGCCAGCCGATTCTTGCAAACTCCCCGACGTACCACGGGTTCCGGGTCAGCTTCCAGGTAGCGCTCAGCACCACAATAAAGACGGGCCAGAGCGAAAGGACGCGGCCAGTCCACAGTATCCAAGGCTTCTGCGTCGTTTCCCGTACCGGAACAGCAATGGAACTCATATAGGTTTTCCCCTGCTCATGGCCGTTGAATCAGCTCAATGCGGTTGCCGGCCGGATCGATCGCGATGCCTATGACCACGCCGGTTTTTCCGAATGGGCTAGGATCGCCGGCCATCGAGCCGCCGGCGGTCTTGATGGCGGCGACTGTCGCCGCCATGTCCTTTACGTTGAGGATCACGTGCGCGATCGGGTCCTTTATGTCGTCGGAATCGCGATGCATGATCACGATCGGCTCACTCTTGTTGGCCTTGGCGCTCTCAATCGTCGAACCGAAGTTCACGAAGACCTCCGGTCCTCCGGCTGCATTGATCCGATTGACTTCCTGCATGCCGAATGCCGCCTGATAGAACTTCGCCAGTGCGACGGTGTCTTTCGCGCCGATTCGCACCGAGTTCAGCGTCACCTGCGCGTGCGCGGCGCTCGCGAGCAGCAGCGTGGCGGATAGCGTGATCGCAGTTGTGTACATTCTTTTCATCGAACTCTCCAGTAGCACATCTCATTCATGATAGACCGTGCCGCCGTCAAATTGAAGACCGCATTTTCGCCCGGCATCCTTCATTCGCAGCTAAACCAATACCGCCCCCGTACGCGTCGTATCGTACCCCGCCAGCACTTCCAGCCTCCGCCGCAGCGTCGCCCGCTGCAGTACGTCGAGGAACGCCTGCGCCTCCGGCAGCCTGGAAGTGCCTCGGCGACGTCGACTGTGAGAACGAACCGTCTATACAGTCAGGTGAAGTCATCCGGACTTGAGCGAGAAAAACCAACCTATACAACCAACAACCGGTGGAATCGATTCCCGTTACCAATGCTGGTCAGGACATCGAACACGAGATCGCCGAACTTGTAGGCGGCGCTCATGTAGGACTCGCTGGTTTTCTTGTTCTTGAATCTGCGGACGAGCTCCTTTTCGTCGGCATTCGTAGCCTCGAGAAAGCGCTCGTATTGACCAAGAAGCTCATTGAGCTTGCCATGCGCGCGAGCCAAACTCGGCTGGCCCCCGAGCCACTCAACCCGTTGGGTCGGCGTCAGGCTGATCATGGCCATGGCATCAGATGGTCTAACCGTCCGTTTGATGCCGTAAATAGCGAGGAGGTAAAGAAGAGCCGAGTAGCAAGTCAGGAGTCGACTATGCTTCAATTTGTAGTTCTTCAGCTTGCCCTTCGCCTTCTCCGCAGCGGGCACCCTTTCGGTCCTCGCTTCATAGTTGACGCAAAATGTCCTCCACAGGCGGAGGATATCGTTCGCAAGAAACGCTGGTATGAAGTCGCCCTTATGATCCTCGTAGTCTCTCCAGTAGGCGTTAATGACTTCTTCGGTAACCGCCCGGTACACTGCCGGCTCAAGCAGTGGGCGACTCTCGAGCAGAAGAAGGAGGCGTGCCGTGAATGTGTTAGTAACGTCATCCTCTGGGGTGCCGAGTGTTTTTGTGAATTCGTGAACGGAGTAGTGAGCGAGGTAACGGCCGTCGCCGGAGAATTCCGGGATTTTTAGCCCCCGAGTCGCCTCGATGAGATCCGCCTTAATACAGATTTCGTCAAGTCGTTTGAGGAGGCTTCCTTCCTTGCCATCAGGCCCTGGCTTCCCATCCCTCTTCCCTAAGATAAAAAGATCCAGATCACTGTGGTTGCTCGCTTCGCATCGCCCGAAAGACCCGGTTGCGTAGACGCATGCTTTACCCTTCGCAAGTCGGTTAGCCGCCTTCAATCGGCCACGGAGCTTGGTGCTCCTTTTGGCCGTCGCGGCCCGGCGATCAGCGAGTTCGCCCACGGACGCCCTCCCACTCGAACACATTTGCGAAAATTTCGGCTTGCGCGACCGCATCGTCGATTGCGCGATGGGTGTGCGGGTGTCTGGACCGCAGTGAAGGATCAATCCGCGAACGGCCCGCCTCTGAGATGGGAATGGCGGCCTTGACGGCGAGGGCTGTCTTAATATCGAAGCACCGCGAGTAGTCGAAAGGCGACCCGTCGGACGAGAACCGAATGAAGTACCAATACAGCCAGCTCCAGTCAAAGCTCAAGGGATAGGCGACTAATACCGGCCGGGCAGGGCCAGCAATTCTTTTCACCCATCGGCAAGCCTCGGTCATAGCCTTCTCCGGAGACTCTCCTTCGAGGCAAAGGCGCTCTCTATCAAGACCGTTGACGCGAAGGGCTTCAAGCTCGAAGTTCTCAGATATTGGTCGCAGCTCTTTATAGAACGTCTGCTCATAATTGCTCGGCCGATCGAAATGTCTACCATCAAACGAACCTGCGAAGACAAAAGCGAAAGAGAGAATTGAAAATGGTCCCGGGATCGGTCCATCGGTTTCAACGTCCGCGGAAAAATACGCATCCACTTCGTTTTTGTGACGTTGACTCTGGTTCGTAAACTCCGAAGGGCTCCCGTCAATATTATCGTGGAGTTTCGAGCCCATGGTTCTTTATAGTACCAGTCTTGCCGAGAAGCGCACTCGGGAATTACCCACTCGACCGTGTAACGTCCAAGCCAAGAAACTGCCTGTTACTTGCATTCACACTTTCATTCGCATCTAAACCAATACCGCCCCCGTACGCGTCGTATCGTACCCCGCCAGCACTTCCAGCCTCCGCCGCAGCGTCGCCCGCTGCAGTACGTCGAGGAACGCCTGCGCCGCCGGCATCTCCACCGTCTGCTTGCGCATCACCAGGTCATACCTCTCGTGGCGCAGCGGGACGAAATCCAGCCCAAAGGTCCTTGCAGCCGACCGCGTCGCCAGGCAGCAATCCGCTTCGCCCGACGCCACGCTATAGGCCGCAGCCAGGTGCCCGTAAGAGATCCGGTGATAGCCCTCGATCTGCCCGGCGCGCACTCCCTCCACGCCCAGCATTTCGTCCAGCAGCGCGCGGCTTCCCGATCCCGGCTCGCGGTTCGCGAAGCGCACGTTCTTCTTCGCCAGGTGCTCAATCTTCTGGATCTTCTTCGGATTGCCAGGAGCCACCACCAGGCCCTCTTCCCACTGCGCGAACGTCACCACCCGGAAATCCTCACCCGGGAATTCATGCTTCAGGAAGGGTAGATTGTACTCGCCGGTTTCCGGATCCTCCAGGTGCGACCCCGCGATATGCACCTTACCCTCTTTCAGCCACGTCAACGCCAGTTTGCTGGACGCCGCGGCCGTGACAACCTCAATGCCGGTGATCCGCTCCACCATGCGCGCGAGCAGGTTCGTCGCCGGATCGCATCCCGCCAGCACCAGCCGCTTCTGAAAGGGTTCTTCCTGGTCGAACACTGCCAGGTTCGCTCGCCCACCGTAGTTCACGCGGCCGATCACGCCGTCGGCTTCCGGCAAATAGTAAGGAATCGCGCTCACCGGCACACTGACCCACCGCGATCCGACCTTCGAAATTCGCACCGGCTGGCCCTTCGCCGGCGCCGCCGAGCTGAGCAGTTCCGAGGGCAGCAGGCCGGACGAGTTCAGGGATTCCTCGTGCGTTGAAAACAGCTCTTCGACGGTGGTCTCGAACAGGCGCGCCAGCTTCAAGGCGACTTCGGTATTCGGAATGTAGGTCCCGGCTTCGATCGCGTAGATGGTTTGACGGCTCACGTTTACGATGCGCGCAAGCTCCGTGGCGCCCACGCGCTTCCTCTTTCGAAACTCGGCCAGCCGGTTTTTGATTCCCGTCTTCACGATGACTATTCTCTCCTAGAAATGCAACTTCGCCACGAATTCAAAGTCGCGCGGATTCCCCGCGCTGATGATCGAACCGAAGGCCGCGTTTCCGAAAATCCCGTTGGGATCGTTCAGCGGAGGCGTATTGGAGACATTGAAAGCTTCCGCACGGAATTCGAGGCTCACGCGCTCCGTAATGCGAAACGTCTTACCGATCATCACATCCGCATTCTGAAGCCCCGGTCCGCGAACCGGGTTGCGGGAGCTGGTTCCGATCGCGAACTGCGGTGCGGCTGTGAAGGCGGCCGTGTTGAAATATTTCGCCACCGTGCGGCCGGCGAACTCATTTGGGTCGCTGACCCGATTGGGCCTTTGCACCGCGTATCCCAGGCTCGAATTGTTGTTGGTGGCCTGGGTAACGGGCACGGCGTCGCCCGCCTGCACGCGAATCAGGCCCCCGAGCTGCCACCCCGAGATCTTCCACAGACGCGGAATATCGTAGACCCAGCCCAGCGCGAACACCCGTGGTATATCGCCGCTGGAAAGATCTTTCTCGAGGTGACGGTTGTTGGCGTCCGCCGCTCCGGTCGTGCCCAGCACCGGACCGGTGAAGATGGTCTGCGAAAACACGCTGGACGCGTCGTCGATCAGTTTGGAGAAGGTGTATGACGCGGTGACCGTCAGACCACGTGACAACCGTCTTTCGAGCTTGACGGCCGCGGCGTTGTAGGTGGACTGGCCTACATTGTCGCGGAAGAGAGCCACGTTGGTAAAGCGCGGGTACGGACGCAGCAGCAGTTGTTGGGCGATCGTCGCTCCTCCGAGAGACGACGAGGCCGGAATCTGCCCGAAGTACGGATTCGGAACCTTTGTCAGCAGCGACGCGCCCTGGGAAAGGTATTGCGCGGGAAG
>JAIQFI010000095.1 GCA_020073345.1 Terriglobia bacterium | reverse complement strand
GACGACGACGGCTCGCCGCACCCGCGCGTATAACTCCACTGTGTACACCTCTCCGGTGTTCCACAAAACATAAGCCTATGGGAATGTTCGATGGAACCAGTCTCCTGGCGGTCTGGTTTTGCTCCGCCAGTTAAGCCGCTCACGCGGCGTTTACTGGTCTATTTTGCATCCGGCGCTTATACCGCTGACATCGCTGCGGGAATCGCGCGCGAATTTTGGTACCGGGAAGGTCTGGTGAGTGTCGTTCGCCACTTCGACTACGTTCTCCTGAACGGAGTTCGTATGTCGGAGACGACCGCTGCCTCATATCCGTACTTCTACCCTCCGTTTCCGAAACGATAGAACCCCGGACCGAGGTTCGGGGTCAGGGGGCGGGCGATCTAGAACCTAGGTTCCTGCTTCTTCCAGCCAACTCCGGGAGACGCCAACCAAGCCGAGCATTGGCTGCAATTGTTGACGGCATGGGAGTGCTGATCGGAGCCGCGAATTTCCTGGTTTGGATGTTCCCTGTAGCACAACTCGGCCCCGAAGGCGTTATCTCGCGGATGACCAAACAGCGGCTGGCCGTTGCTGACCGCAGACACCTGAAATTTCGCCTAGTAGGGATGGGAGATCTTATGGAAACATTTGAGCCCCTATTGAAGACAGAACAGGCGGCTAGTTTGTTGGGAGTACATCCCAAAACCCTACAGAAACTGGCTCGCGAGGGGAAGGTGCCGGCGAAAAGAATCGGGGACCTCTGGCGATTCAGGGCCAGCGAGCTGGACGTGTGGTTACGCAGTGCGGTATCCCCAACCCCGCCACTCGTGCCGTGAGTAACGAAAGGAAGGAAATCGTTGTTTACGCGCACACGTTATCAGACTGGAAGTTTGAAGCTGAAAGAAAGGAAGAAGGGCGACATGGTTTGGGAGTTCAGGTACTACGAGCCCAACTCTCAAGGCATGCGGCAAAGGCGGTCAGTAATCGTGGGGCCGTTTGCCGAGTACCGCACTGAATCCGCGATTCGGAAGGCGGCTGCAGTTCAATCCCTGATCTTGCGGATTAACGCGGAAGGCCCCGAGTATGCAGTCTGGTCGGTGAACTTCGGTGCCGTGATCGCCAGATACGAGAAGGAGGAAATGCCAGAGAGACACTCAACCGCAACATCTTACAGGTCGCAAATCAAAAACCACATCAGACCCCGCTGGGCTGATGTGCCACTCAATTCCGTCAAGGCGATGGCCGTCGAAGATTGGCTGAAGGGCCTAAGCCTTGCGCCAAAAACTAGGAGCCACATTCGAACCCTCATGCACACGATTTTTCAGTGTGCGATGCGGTGGGAACTTTCAGACAAGAATCCCATCAAGTTGGTTCGGGTTCGGGGTGGAACCAAGCGTCTTCGCGCACCGCGGATACTCGCTGCGGAGGAGTTCTGCCGGATACCTCCGCTCATCCGGGAGCCGTATAAAACCCAGGTGTGGATTGCTGGCTTTCTGGGGCTCCGCGCCAGCGAGATCATGCCACTTCGGTGGTCGGACTTCGACTTCAATGACCGGAGCCTCCTGGTTCAGCGCAGCGCTGTCCACGGCAGGGTAGCTGACGTCAAGACGGAGTACTCGAAAGATCGGGTTCCGCTGGACCCAGCCCTGGTCGAGATTCTGCTCAAGTATCGGGCAGAGTGCTACCCCTCATCTGAGGGCTGGCTCTTTGCGAATCCCGAGACAGGCAGGCCGTATCACCAAGAGACCATCCAACAGAAGCATATTCGGAAAGCCGGGGAGAACGCCGGGCTCGGGTCCGGAATTGGTTGGCATACTTTTCGGCACAGCTACCGTTCCTGGATGGATGATACTGGAGCGCCGATGTCCGTACAGAAAGAACTGATGCGGCATGCGAGCATCCAGACGACCATGAACGTCTACGGAAAGGCCATGACGGATAGTAAGCGTCAGGCTCACAGCAAGGTTGTAGAGATGGTATTGAAGGGCAAGAAATCCAGTGAAGCAACGGCCTCACAAGGCCAGTTGGCTGCTATTGGGAGCTAATGGGAGTTTTTCGGTTCGCTCAGAATCCGTGCAACCGATTGAAAGAATTGGTTGCGGGGGTAGGATTTGAACCTACGACCTTTGGGTTATGAGTTCAACACGTGTTCTTGGATGGGTGTCGCTGACTCGAGTCATCAACAAGATACGGCGAGTATGTCTTGGTTGGTTCCGTTTGTTTCTGGACCTCCTGTTAGCAATTTGTTAGCAATTCTTGCAGTATTGCCGATTGAGCAGGCACGGCTTTTTTGTACATGCTCGGGCAGTCCTCTCCCCAGGAGGTACGACATTCATCTGGAGATTCTCGAGGCGGTTTGCAGGGGTACGTCACCATTTGTCTACTGATGGGAGTTTGGACGAGCGGACCTGATTTGTCAACAGAGTTGTGTTGGGAAAAGTATTGACCGGGAACGTTCGCAGCCCCCATTTCAGGTTTCCAGTTCGGACCACCTGTGTGTGAAGCGAACGGTGGGCTTCTTTTGGTTCCCAGCTCTCTACCCTGTTCTTATTATTATCAACAATCTGGGGAATCTGCTCTTCCCGCGATTAGTAACTCCAGTCGTTGTTGGAGATGGGGTTTTGATACGTTCATGTGAACTAACGTTCACCGGAAGATCGATACATTGGGAGTCTTGTCATTATTCATTTCACGGAGGCGTCCAAAGTCCCGAAGCCCGGGAAGTGTAGTGGACCGCTGATCGGGCTTACCGCCAGGCGTACGCGGCGAAGCCCATTTTTTAGCCGGCTGCTGGGCGAGAACAGCGAAGACCAGGTATCGGCTGAACATGTTAGTTCGAGGGCTGCTTACGAAGACCGCCATACATCAATTCTTCCGCAAATTCCACGCACTTGAATTCCAGTAACTGCGCGTTCTTTTCCACGTGACGGTAGAGGGGATAGCTGATCTTCCATGGCTTTGAGAAGACGTTCTTGTCTTCGATGGTGGCCTCGTAGAGCATCGTATCGGCGCTGCGGAGGGTGTAGCGTTCCACCACGTGCAGAGCATCGCTGTGGAAGTTGCCTGCGCGGTCGAGCCAGGTCTGGTCGTTCAGGCCAGTCACATTGATCACCAGCGTGTCGCCTTCCCAGTGGCCCGCCGACCAACCCATCCAGCTGTCGGTGGGCGCCGGGCCCGGGTTGTTCATGTTGACGGCGCGCACGGCGCCGGCGTATTCGTAGGTGAAGAGGATCACGTCCTTCGACTCGGTGATCTGAAAGGGATACGGCATGTAGTTGGCCCGCGGCACGCCCGGCATGTAGCACTTCAGCTCCGGATCGAGTCTGGCCCGGCCGGCGAAGTTTTTCTTCTTCCGTTCGAGCGCAGCAGGCAGGTACGGAATCTCATCACCTTCCACGATTCCAAGGCCAGGAGGTTCGGCCCCGAGGGCTCCTAGAGCGGCCACAGTGCCCGGCCGAGCGGCGTGTCCCTGAATATCCCAGTTGGCGGCGTTCATGGCCTGCCAGATACCGTTCAGGTTGGGGTGGCCATAGCCATCGCGTGGAGTCTTGTACGCGCTCGTTTGAGCCGGCGCCGGAAGCGCGGCGAGCAGTAATGCCCGGAGTAATTTCATACGCCTAACAATTGCTATCCGACAATCTGCGGAATCAATTCGCCGGCGACGTCCGTTAACCGCATGTCGCGGCCGTTGTATCGATACGTCAGTTTGGTATGCTCGATGCCCAGCAAAGCCAGTATGGTGGCGTGCACGTCATGATAGGAGATCGGCTGCTTTTCCGTCTTGTAGCCGATTTCGTCGGTCGTTCCAATCGACTGGCCACCCCTGATGCCCGCGCCCGCCATCCAGATCGTCATCGCGCCGGGGTTGTGGTCGCGGCCGACGCCGTTTTCCGAGAGAGGCATTCGGCCGAATTCGGAGTGCCAGATCACCAAAGTGTCATCCAGAAGACCGTGCGCCTTCAGATCTGTCAGCAACCCCGCGATGGGCAGGTCCGTTTCCTTGGCATGGAGCGAATGGTTTTCCCTCAAGTCCGCGTGAGCGTCCCACGTATCTTTATTTTGGACACCCAGCCCTCCTGAAAAGAGCTGTACGAAACGAACGCCGCGCTCCACCAGACGCCTCGCCATCAGACATTGTTTCCCAAATGGCGCGGTGATTTCTTCGTCTAATCCGTACAGTTTCTTGGTGGCGTCCGACTCTCTGTTGAAGTCCACGGCTTCCGGCGCGCAGCCCTGCATACGGTATGCAAGTTCGTAAGAGGAGATTCTTCCTGCCAATTCCGAACTACCGGGATAGCGCTCTGCGTGGATCTCATTCAACTTCGCCAGCATATCGAGTCGAAGGCGCTGCTGATCCGCAGTCACTCCGGCAGGCCGCTTCAAATCCACAATCGGATTGTCGGCGGCTCCGAATGGAGTGCCTTGAAAAGTGGAAGGCAGGAAGCCGGATTGCCAGTTGTTCGATGCACCGAGCGGACCGCCGCGAGCGTCCTGCAGTACGACAAATCCGGGCAGGTTCGCATTTTCCGACCCCAGACCGTAGGTGATCCAACTTCCCATACTGGGATATCCCATCCGGAGCTGCCCTGTCTGCATCTCGTAGGTCGACTGCACATGATCGTCAGACCTTCCCCATACTGAGTGCAGAAATGCAATCTCATCTACTTTCCCGCCGAGGTTCGGGAAGATTTCGGAAACATCCTTTCCGCATTGTCCATACTTCTTGAATTTGAAGATGCCAGGCATAATCGGACCCGGCCGGCCGTCGTGGACCCGGACATCGCCGCCCAAGACCTGGCCCGAGTATTTCTCCATCGCGGGCTTGTACTCAAACGTCTCCATTTGGCTGACTCCGCCGGTATTGAAGATCGAGATGACGGCTTTCGCGCGAGGCTTGAAATGCGGAGCCTTTGGCGCAAGAGGGTTGCCGCCGATCGGGGCCGTCGCACAAGCGTCGATGCGCGCCCTCTGCGCAAGCAGTTTTTGATCGAAGAGCATTTGAGCGAGGGCCAGCCCACCGATGCCGCCGCTGGACTGAAACAGAAAATCGCGCCGAGACCAGAAGTTTTTCATTTTGATTACCTTGTGTATAAGAATTCGCTCAGATTGAGGATGACGTTCGTGAAGTCGACAAGCGAGCCCGATAAGATCATGTCGCTCGCTAATGAAACTTCCCTCTCTGTCGGTGGCCGCGTCAGCGCGATCCGGTAGGCCAGATCGACCTGCTTGGCCACGTCATTGCCCGCCTCTTTTTTGACCCGGTCCGCGAACATTTGCGCCTGGCGGAGGACGAAATCGTCGTTCATCAGTTGCAGGGCCTGCGTTGGTACGGTCGACACGTACCTGGCCCCGAAAGACTGGCTCATGTCGGGCAAGTCGAAGACCTGCACCATAGGATTTGGAAGCGTGCGCTTTTGGTATATGTAGATGCTTCGCCGCCACACGTCGGGACCGTCGTCCTGATTTCTATAGATTCCGCGAAACAGCGTCTTGATAAAGGATTCATCGACGTGCGGGAAGATTGCCGGGCCGCCCATCGTCAAATCGATAGAGCCTGCAACGGACAGGATGTTGTCGCGGATGATCTCTCCTTCGAGTCTCTGAATGCGGTAGCGCCACAGGTAGGTGTCCTCTGGATCGATCTTCGCGTTGGCGGCATCGTCATATTCGGATGCCATTTGGTAGGCTTCCGACGTCATCATGAGCCGCTGCATCTGTTTAATGCTCCAGCCCTTGTTCATGAATTCCACGGCGAGCCAATCGAGAAGGGCCTGATTTGTTGGCTGC